>CAVUBA010000020.1:0-11099 GCA_963739595.1 uncultured Thermoleophilia bacterium | reverse complement strand
GTAGGTCGGGAAGTGGAAGACGTTGGCGTTCACGATCCTGAAGGGGAACTGCGTGATCTTGCTCAGCGCATCGTTCGCCAGGGCGGGTCCGCCCGGGAACGTCTTGGCGATGCGCAGGTACTCGCGATCCTCGAGCCCGTCGCGCAGGGCCTCGAGCCGCAGCGACGAGACGGGCGCCGCCAAGGGATCGTTCAGGCCGTAGCGGGGATAGAAGCCCGGGTACACGAGGCAGGTGCAGCCGTTCGAGTGGACATCGCCGCGTACGAACGACAGGGGGTAGCGGTACGGGTCGCGCCAGCCCTTGCCGGTGCGGGCGTCGCCCCAGCGGTTGAAGCCCCAGTTGAGGATGCCCTCGACGCCCCACCGCTCCATGAGCCAGCCCCACGCGCGCTGGTCGATGTGGGGCTTGTCGATCACGAACGCGGGGATGCGCCTCACCGAGGCGTTGGTGTACGTGTACCACCAGATCTTCTGGCCCGCGGCCTGGCGGTCGCGCACCGCCGGGATGCGCCCGAAGAAGTAGTAGTAGCGGAGCGCCCAGATGTCGACGTCGTCGTTGAGGAACGTGTTGGCGTACTTGGAGCCGCCGAGGCTCTTGGGCCGCGGGTCGTCGGTAAGCAGGAACTTGAGCCGGTAGCCGGACTTCGCCGACGCGGCATGCACGGTCCTCGCGTACCTCTCGGCGAGGCGCTCCTGGGCGGGCCTGCTGGTCGTCTCGTCGAGGATGTACGTGTAGGCCTTGTCCTCCCAGCCGCGACTCTTGTACATGCGGGCCATCTCGGTGAGATACGTCGCGAGCTTGCCGGCGTCGGGGCCGTACGAGCTGCGGCTCCAGGGGAACCAGTTCACCCAGGGAAGCTGGGTGTCTCCGAGGCCGACGCCCTTGGCGTCGAGGAACGGAGAGACCTTGTTGGCGAAGTCGCCGGCGGCGACGTGGCCGCTCGACGAGACGCTGGGCACGACGCCCAGCATGCTCGGCGCGATGCCGTGCTCGTGCATCATGCCGTAGAAGGCGGAGAGCAGCCGGACCTTGTTGTCGGCGTTCATGGTCAGGTGCCCGGCGACGCTCCGCTCAAGGAACCTGAAGCTGGCGGCGAAGGCCGAGCGCGTGCTGATCTCGGCCCAGCCGAAGTTCCAGACGCGCAGGCTCGACCGGGATGTCCACCACCTCGCCGCCGCCGTTGTCGACGTGCAGCGTCGCGGTGTAGGGCTCGAGGCGCGCCGGCGTGTCGAGCGGCACATGTACGAGGATGTAGAACGGCGTCGTCGGACCGGGATTCACCCGGCCGGGGACCGTCTCGCTCGCGCCGAAGGCGCGTGGGCACCAGCGGGTCCGGGGTACCAGCCCGCGCGAGAACCGAGGTTGCTCGTGGGTCTGGTCACCTTGACGTAGAAGACGCGGAAGAGCTTGGCGTTGTCGACGATGAGCGGGTCGCTGCCGGCGCCCCAGGTGAACCTGACGCTGCGCTGGCTGCCGCGCAGGCACACCTGCACGCCCTGATACTCGTTCTTCGCCGCGTCCAGGACGATCGTCTGCGTCGTCGTCGGCATGCTGGCCGGATAGGCGCGTTGCATCGCCGGGATCACCCAGACGTGCGCCTGCGCCGCCGCCGTCCAGACGAGCAGCAGGGCGGCGGTCAGGGTGATGACGGCCAGGCCGGTCGACGCGAGGCGGCCCGGCCGGGGCGTGGCGGCACGGGTCCTCGGCGGTTCCGGCCGCAGTGGCTGATGGAAGGTCCTGCGGTTCATGGGTGCTCCTCGGCGTCGACTGCACTCATCGTATCGGCGAGATTCCGTTCGAGTTGAGGGGCCGGTGGTCCTGCGCCGCCCGCGGGCGCCCCGCCGGACCTCAGAGAGACGGACGGGGCCGGAGCCGTCAGGCTCCGGCCCCGTCCGGGTCGCGCTCTGCGCGTACCGCTCAGATCTTGGAGTAGTACTTGCGGATCTCCCAATCCGTGACCTGTTCGCGGTACTCGTACCACTCGTTGAGCTTGTTGGTCACGAAGCGCTCGAACACGTGGTCGCCCAGCGTGCGGCGCACCAGCTCGCTCTCCTGCGTGTACTGGATCGCCTCGTACAGGTTGTTCGGCAGGGCGCCGAGGCCGATGGTCGTCGCGCTCGTCGGACGTCATCTTGTAGATGTTCGGCTCGACGCTCGGCGGCAGCTCGTACTCGTTCTCGATGCCCTCGAGGCCGGCGGCGAGCATGACCGCGAACGCGAGGTACGGGTTCGCGCCGGGGTCGGGGTTGCGGATCTCGGCGCGGACGGTGCTCTCCTTGCCCTCCACGTACAGCGGCACGCGGATGAGGGCGGTGCGGTTGCGGTGCGCCCAGCTGATGTAGACCGGGGCCTCGTAGCCGGGGACCAGACGCTTGTAGCTGTTCACGTACTGGTTGAGCACCGAGGTGAACTCGCGCATGTGCTTGAGCTGCCCGGCGATGAAGCCCTTGGCGATGTCGCTCAGGTGGTCCGGGTCGGTGTCGCTGAACATCGCGTTCTGCTTCTCGCGGAAGAGGCTCTGGTGGACGTGCATGCCGCTGCCGTTCTGGCCGTGCATCGGCTTGGGCATGAAGGTCGCGTGCACGCCGTTGTGGGCCGCGACCTCCTTCACGATCAGGCGGATGATCATGACCCGGTCGGCCATGAGGAGGGCCTTGTCGTAGTGCGGGTCGATCTCGTGCTGCGACGGGGCGACCTCGTGGTGGCTCGCCTCCATCGGGATGTCGAGTCTGTCGAGCGTGCGCATGGTCTGCTTGCGCAGGTCGTTGCCGAGGTCGGCGGGCAGGACGTCGAAGTAGCCGCCCTCGTCCGTGAGCTCGGGCTTGTCGGAGTTCGTGAAGTAGAAGTACTCGAGCTCGGGGCCGACGTAGAAGTCGAGGCCGAGCTTCTTGGCGCGCTCCAGCTGGCGGCGGAGCACCCAGCGGGGGTCGCCCTCGAACGGCTTGTAGTTGCGGTCGAGGACGTCGCAGAAGACGAACGCGGTCCGCTCGCTGCCCTGTGCCCACGGGAGGACCTTGAAGGTGTCCCAGTCGGGCATCGCGACGATGTCGCTCTCCTCGATCTCGGCGTAGCCGCTGATGGAAGAGCCGTCGAAGGCAGCGCCGCTCTCGATCACGTTGGGGAGCTGCCGGTCGGGGACCTCGACCATCTTGAGGTTCCCCAGAATGTCCGTGAACCACAGTTGGATGTGCTTCACGTTCTCGTCTTTGACGAGCTTCTCGATTGCGGCCTGGCGCTGATCAGTCATAGTCATCCTTTCAGGCCAATCGGGTTTATGGCGGCGGGTTGCGCCGTATGGACGCGTCGATTCTGACGGGTCCGGGGCGCCATGACAAGACGGGCCTGCGGCGGCGGCCGTGAGCGACTCCGGCGGAGTTCGGGGGCGGCTGCGGCCCGGCGGTCGCGGGCGCCTCGGCAGGCGGTGCGGGTCCGTGTCGGCACCGTCGGCAGTGCCGCCGGCGGATCCGTGGTGCCGCAGCCGATACCGCGAGCGGCTCTGAGGCGCACGCACGCGACCTGCGCCCGACCGGCGGCCGGCGGAGCCCGGCGCCGCGTGGAACCCCGGCGCCGGCGAGCGGTCGCGAGCGGTCGGCGAGTGGCTGGCGAGTGCCGCGAGCAGCCGATGGGCTATCATGTCCTCCGCATTCCCGCCGGGTAGGACCACTTGTATAAACCCTATGCGAAGAACCTCCCGGGTGCGGCGGTCAACGGGGCCCGCCGCACTCACCTCCCACGCACACCGGTGGACGCGTCGGCGCGCGCCGCGGCCGGGCGCGACCACAGCGCCTGTGGCGTGGGCCTCGTCGCGCAGGTCTCGGGCGAGCCCAGCCGTGAGGTGGTCGAGCTCGCCCTCGGCGCTCTGGCCGCGATGGAGCATCGCGGCGGGGTCGGCGCCGACGGCGAAGCCTCCGACGGCGCCGGCGTCCTCACCGCGATCCCCTGGCGCGTGCTCGAGCCGTGGCTCGCCGAGCAGCGCGTCGCCGAGCCGCGGCCGTTCTCGACCGCGGTGGGCATGGTCTTCCTGCCGCGGGAGCCGGGCAAGCGCAACCTCGCCCGCGAGCTGGTCGCCAAGGCGCTCCGCGAAGAAGGCCTCGTCGTCGTCGGCTGGCGCCCCGTGCCGCTGCGCCCGGAGGCGCTGCCGCCGAGCGTGCGCGAGCGCCACCCGCACGTGGAGCAGGTCGTCGCCACCTCACCGGTGCTCGCCGGCGACGAGCTGGAGCGCGCCCTGCTCCTGGCCCGCAGGGCCGTCGGCAGGGCGCTCATCCGCCAGCCGATCATCCGGCGCCTCGACGACCTCTACATCTGCTCGCTCTCGTCGCGGACCATCGTCTACAAGGGCATGGTCACGTCCCAGGTGCTGCCCGAGTTCTATCCAGACCTGCAGGACCCGGCGTTCGTCAGCCCGTATGCCGTCCTGCACCGCCGCTTCAGCACCAACACGGCGCCCAAGTGGAGCCTGGCGCAGCCGATGCGGCTGCTCGCCCACAACGGCGAGATCAACACGCTGCTGGGCAACCTGGCGTGGATGCGCGCCCGGGAGCCGGAGCTGGCCGCTCCCGTGTGGGGCGCGCGCATCGCCGAGCTTCTGCCCGCCGTGCACGGCGACAGCAGCGACTCCGGCGCGCTCGACAAGCTGGTCGAACTGCTGGTGCGCAGCGGCCGCAGCCCGCTCGAGGCGCTGATGATGACCATGCCGGCCGCGTACGAGCACGAGGCGGCCGGCGCCGACGCGCGGGTCACCGACTTCTACGACTACTACGCCGGCGTGCAGGAGGCATGGGACGGGCCGGCGCTCGTCGCCTTCGCCGACGGCCGCCACCTCGGCGCCTGCGTCGACCGCAACGGCCTGCGCCCGGCGCGCTACGCGCGCACCCGCTCCGGCCTGCTCGCACTCGCCTCAGAGGCCGGCGCCGTGGACCTGCCGGGCGAGGAGATCGTCGAGAAGGGCCGGCTCGGGCCGGGCCAGATGATCGCCGTCGACCTCGAGCACGGGCGGCTGCTGCGCGACGACGTCGTCAAGACCTCCGTCGCGTCCCGCCGCCCGTACGGCGCCTGGCTGCTCGCGCAGCGCCGCAGCCTGGCGCCGCAGCCGTTCGACGTCGCCGGCGAGGCAGGCGCCGCCGGCGCTGTCCCGGGCGCCGCTCCGGCCGTCCCGGCCGCCGACACTTCGCCGTTCGCCGGCCCCTGCGACCCCGGCGACCTGCTCCGTCGCCAGGCGGCGGCGGGCTTCACCGCCGAGGACGTCGAGCTCATCGTCCGGCCCATGGCTCGCCAGGCCAAAGAGCCGCGCTTCTCCATGGGCAACGACGCGCCGCTGCCGATCCTCTCGGGCAAGCCGCACGTGCTCTACGACTACTTCACCGAGCGCTTTGCCCAGGTGACCAACCCCGCGATCGACCCGCTGCGCGAGCGGCTCGTCATGTCGCTCGCCGTCAAGCTGGGCCCCCGCGGCGACCTGCTCACCGCCGAGCCCGAACACGCCCGTCAGGTCGAGCTGCCCTCGCCGGTCGTCAACGAGGCGGAGATGGCCGCGCTGGCGAATCTCGGGCTGCACGCGGCCCGGGTCTCGACCTCCTACGAGGTCGCGAGCGGGCCGTGGGGCCTGCGAGAGGCCGTCGAGCGCGTCTGCCGCGAGGCGGCCGCCGCGGTGCGGGGCGGCGCCGAGGTCGTCGTCCTGAGCGACCGCATCGCGTCGCCGGTCCCCGGCGCGAGCCACGTGCCGCCGCTGCTGGCCGTCGGCGCCGTGCACCACGACCTGATCCGGCGAGGCCTGCGCAGCCGCGCCTCGCTCGTCGCCGAGACGGCGCAGTGCTGGAGCGTCCACCACTTCGCCTGCCTCATCGGCTACGGCGCCTCGGCCGTGCACCCGTACCTCGCCTTCGAGACGGTGCGCGACCTCTGGGAGCGCGGCCGGCTCAGCGACGTCGCGCCGGCCGCGGGAGAAGGCGCCGGAGACGCTGCGCCCGCCGGCCCGGCCGACCTCGAGGAGGCCCTGCGTCACTACCGCATCTCCGCCGAGCAGGGCCTGCTCAAGATCCTCTCCAAGATGGGCATCTCGCTGCTGGCCAGCTACCACGGCGCGCAGCTGTTCGAGGCGGTGGGACTGGGCCCGGACCTCATCGAGCTGGGGTTCCTCGGCACGCCGTCGCGCATCGGCGGCCTCAGCGTGGAGGAACTCGCCCAGGAGACGGTGTGGATCCACCAGCAGGCGTTCCCCGAGCTCAGCGTCGAGAAGCTCCAGAACTACGGCTTCGTGCGCTACCGGCCGCGCGGCGAGTACCACCTCAACAACCCTGAGGCGGCCAAGACGCTGCGCCGCGCCTGTGTGGAGGGGCTGCCGGACCTGTACCGGGCCTACAGCCAGAAGCTCGCCCAGCGGCCGCCGACGGTGCTGCGCGACCTGCTGCGGCTGGTCGGCGACGGTGTGGCCGGAGCGCCGGACGGTGGCGTGGCCACGGACGGCGCCTCTCAACTGGAGGGTGTCGAGCCGGTCGCCGCCATCCTGCCGCGGTTCTGCACCGGTGGCATGTCTCTGGGTGCGCTGTCACGCGAGGCGCACGAGACCATCGCCGTCGCCATGGCGCGCATCCACGGTCGCGCCAACTCGGGTGAGGGCGGGGAGGACGCGGCGCGGGACGCCGTCATCGAGGACGTCGACGCGGCCGGCCGTTCGGCGCGGTTCCCGCACCTGCAGGGACTGGAGAACGGCGACCGGGCGGCGTCGCAGATCCGCCAGGTCGCCTCCGGCCGTTTCGGCGTCACCACGGCCTACCTGGCCCGCGCCGAGCAGCTCGAGATCAAGATCGCCCAGGGCGCCAAGCCGGGAGAGGGCGGCGAGCTGCCCGGCGACAAGGTCACTGCGTACATCGCCGGGCTGCGCCGCGCCGCCCCCGGCGTCACGCTCATCTCCCCGCCGCCGCACCACGACATCTACTCGATCGAGGACCTCGCCGAGCTCATCTACGACCTGCGCATGGTCAACCCGCGCGCCGGCATCTCCGTGAAGCTCGTGGCCGGCACCGGCATCGGCACCATCGCCGCCGGCGTGGCCAAGGCCGGCGCCGACGTGATCCACGTGTCCGGCCACGGCGGCGGCACGGCGGCGGCCTCCCTGAACTCGATCAAGCACGCCGGCATGCCGTGGGAGCTCGGCCTCGCCGAGGTGCATCGCTCGCTCGTGGCGGCGGGCTTCCGCGAGCACGTCCGCCTGCGCGTGGACGGCGACCTGCGCACCGGCCACGACGTCGTCGTGGCGGCCGCGCTGGGCGCCGACGAGTTCGCGTTCGGCACCGCGGTGCTGCTCGCCGAGGGCTGCGTGATGGCGCGCGTGTGCCACCAGAACAAGTGCCCGGTGGGCGTCGCCACCCAGGACCCGGAGCTGCGCAAGAAGTTCGGCGGCCGGCCGGAGCACATCGTCAACTACTTCACGTTCGTGGCCGCCGAGGTCCGTGAGTTGCTTGCCGGCCTGGGCCTGCACTCGCTGGGGGAGCTCGTCGGGCGCGCCGACCTGCTCGAGCTGGCCGAGGCGGACGGCCTCAAGACCGACGGCCTCGACCGCTACTGGTTCGAAGCCCCGGCTGAGGGGCCGGGAAGGGCCGCCCGGGGGCGGCAGCAGCCGGCGCCGGCCGTCGGCGGCGTGCGCGGCTGCGCTCCGCCGGTCTCGCCCGGACGTCCCTGCGACACGCTCGACGACCGCTTGTTCGCGGATTCGGAGGTCGCCGCCGCGATCGCCGGGCACGGCCGCGTCACGCGGCGCGAGGCCGTGGTCACGCGCGACCGCGCCGTGGGTGCGCGCCTGGCCGGCGAGATCGCCGCGCAGCACGGCGACCACGGCTTCTGCGGTGGGCTGCGCCTCGAGCTGACCGGCTCCGCCGGCCAGAGCCTCGGCGCGTTCCTTACCGACGGCCTCGTCATCGAGCTGACCGGTGAGGCCAACGACTACGTGGGCAAGGGCATGGCCGGCGGTGAGATCGTGCTCCGGCCCGCGGAGCCCCGCCTCGGCGGCTCCGCCAACGTCATCGCCGGCAACACGTGCCTGTATGGCGCGACCGGCGGCCGCTTCTTCGCGGCCGGCCGCGCCGGCGAGCGCTTCGCCGTGCGCAACTCGGCGGCCACGGCGGTCGTCGAGGGCGCCGGCGACCACTGCTGCGAGTACATGACCGGCGGTGTCGTCGCCGTCCTCGGCAGCGTCGGCCGCAACGCCTGCGCCGGCATGACCGGCGGCACGGCCTACTTCCTCGCCGACGCGCCGCCGGCCTGGCTGGCCGGTCACGAGACCGTCGCCGACGCCGGCATGGACGCGGCCGCCGTCGCCGAGCTCGCGGCTCTTCTCGAAGACCAGGTGGCTCTCACCGGCAGCGAGGCGGCGGCCGCTCTTCTGGCCCGGCCGGAGGCGCTCGCGAGCCGTTTCGTCCGGGTCCGCCCTACGGGCGGCCTGAGCCGTTCCGCGGCGCTCCGGTCGCCATCTGGTGCCCCGAGCGTGGCGCGAGCGTAACGCAGGCTCAACACACGCTCGTTGCATACGCTCAAACGAGGGAGTATGCTCCCGGCGAAATCAGGGGGGCGGGCGTGGGGCCCGCAAGTGTCCCGAAAGGAGACCGCATGGCGACCGAGGCTTACTGCGTCAAGTGCCGCACGAAGCGCACGCATGAAGGACGAGAAGGCCGTCACGATGAAGAACGGCAAGCCGGCGACGCAGGGCGTGTGCCCGGAGTGCGGCACCAAGATGTTCAAGATCGGCAAGAGCAAGTAAGAGGTAACCGGCCCGCGCGAGCGGGCCGTTCTGGATCTGTCCGGCCGGGGCCGGGGCGCGATGCGCCCCGGCCCCGGCCGCGTCTGGTCCCGCGCTGTGGTCGCTCAGTGGCCGGTGGCGATGAAGCGCAGCGCGCGGGCGAGCGCCGGGTCCGTGCCCTTCGTCGCCTGACCGGCGACCACGATGGTCGGCGCGATGCCCTTGTGGTTGATGTCGCGCCCGAGCGGCGTGCGGTACGAGGCGATCGTGATCTTGAGCTGGGCGCCGCCGGACAGCGGGAGCACGGTCTGCACGACGCCCTTGCCGAACGTCTTCGAGCCGATGATGGTGGCGCGCTGGTAATCCTGGAGAGCTCCCGTCACGATCTCGGAGGCGCTCGCCGTGTTGCCGTTGACCAGGACGACGAGCGGCAGGCTGGTCGGCGACGCGCCTCCGGTCTTGAGCACCTCTTTGGGGGAGTGCGCCCCCTGCGTGGTCACGACCACCTTGCCGGCCGGCAGGAAGTCGCTCGCGACGCTCTGCGCCTCGCTGACGAGCCCGCCGCCGTTGTCGCGCAGGTCGAACACGATGCGCTGCGCGCCCTGCTTCTGCAGTGTGGCGATCGCGTCGTGGACCTTCGTCCCGGCGCCCTTGGCGAAGGTGCTCAGGGAGACGTAGCCGACCTTGGTGCCGTGGTCGTTCAGCATGCGCGAGGTCGTGAGCGGCAGGGAGATGGGACGCCGCGTGAGCGTGAGCGTCACGCGCCGCGGCTTCACGGTCCGTTGCACCTGCAGGCGGACGGTCGTGCCGGACGGGCCGGTGATGCGCGAGACGTCCTGGCTTGCGGGCTTGCCGGCGGTCGGCGTCCCGTCGACGCTCACGATCACGTTGCCGGGGGTGATGCCGGCGCCGGCCGCGGGGGAGCCGGGGAAGACCCGGGTCACCGTGAGCCGCCCCGCCTTGACGTCGACGGCGACGCCGATCCCGGTGTACGAGCCGCTCAGCTCCTGGCTGAACTGCCGGGCCTGCCGTGGTGAGAAGTAGACGGTGTACGGGTCGTGCAGCGAGGCGAGCAGCGCGGTGATGCCCTTCTGGCCGAGCTTCGCCACGTCGAGCGGCTTGTAGTACTTGCGCTGGAGGTCCGTGAGGACCTGGCTGTATCTGTCGGCCTGACCGCGGGCAGTGGCGGTCGCGGTGGCACGGTCCAGGCCCTTGGCGACGGCAAAGCCGGAGAAGAAGGCGAGGACCAGGATCGCGACGGCGACGAGGGATCTCTTCGAGATGTGCATGGGGAAACGATACCCGGTAGAGCTGTGAACCAGCTGAGCGCCGTCTTGGCGTCTCCTGTGAGGGTCGCAGCCGCCGCAGCGCCGGGCCGAGCCTACTCCGCCGCCTCGATGAGGTCCCTGAACCGGCCGAGGTCCGCTGCCATCACCTGGTGCATCGCGCTCAGCAACTCGTCCGGCGTCTCCGCGCCGGTCTCCGGCTCCCAGCCGATGCTGAACGTGACCCGGCACGACGACTCGCCGAGCGGCTCGAAGCTCACCGCGCCGGTGTTCGGCTTCTCGCCGGGGCCGGCGACGCTCTCCCAGGAGATGCGCCGGTCGCGGTCCTGTGCGGTGATCCGGGCGTCCCACTCGCGAGTCTCGCCCTCGACCGTGGCGAACTCGTTCCTCACCAGGGCGATCCAGTGGAGCCGCACATCGTCGATCCGCTCGACGGACGCGACTCCCTCCATCCACCGGGGGAAGCTCTCGAACCGGGCCCACTGGTCGTAGGCTGCGCTCACGCTGACGTTCACATCGACGGCTTGCTCTACAGAAGGCATGGAGCACCAACTCCTGCGATGATCGGGGATACCCGAGGGGTTCCCCCTGGGGCTAGGTCGGGCTGGAGTCGGTTCGGGGAGGCCGCTCCGACGTCGCCCGCTCCCGGAGGAAGCGCACGGCCTCGAGCGCCGCGACCTGACCCTCGCCCACTGCCTTGGCCGTCTGGTATGGCTCGCCCGTGCAGTCGCCCGCCGCGAAGACCCCCGGCACATCGGTCTCCATGTGCCTGCCGACGGTGATGTGACGTCCGTCGGAGGCCAGACCTTCGAGCAGGGTGCGCGGAGAGACGCTGTTCTTGTAGATGAACACGCCGTCGACCTCCAGCTCCTCGTCCGGCAGCGACACACGCATGGCGCCGTCCTCGCGGCTGAGCCGTGACGGTCGCTCTCCGGCCAGCACGCGCACGCCCTCGGGAAGGCTGTAGTCACCCTTGTACAGGGGCACGAAGGTGACCTCGACGCCGTAGTCCTCGGCGAGCGCCGCCGCCTCCTCTTCGCCCTCGGGGCTGTAGCTGATGAACGCCCCTCGGCGCCCCGCG
>CAVUBA010000019.1:0-27706 GCA_963739595.1 uncultured Thermoleophilia bacterium | reverse complement strand
CGTGGTCAGCGAGTTCTTCCGGCTCATCTCGCTCTCCGTCCGTCTCTTCGCCAACATGGTGGCCGGGCACGCCATCCTCGCCGTGTTCTTCGCCATGGCGCTCATCTTCCAGAGCTACCTGGTCGGCCTCGCCCTGCAAGGGCGCCTCGGTGCTCATCTACATGTTCGAGATCTTCGTGGCCTTCATCCAGGCCTTCATCTTCGCCATTCTCTCCGCCGTGTACATCGGCGGCGCTCTCGACCAGGACCACTGACCATCACCAGACGACAACTTCTGTAGGAGGACGAACACATGGACGCTGCAGCCGCCAAGGAACTCGGCAAGTTGCTCGGCGCCGGCCTTTCGATGGGCCTCGGCGCCATCGGCCCGGGCGTCGGTCTCGGCATCATGATCGGCAAGGCGCTGGAGTCGATCGCCCGCCAGCCGGAAGTCGCCGGCGACGTGCGCACGAACATGTTCATCGGCATCGGCGTCACCGAGGCCGTCGCGCTGTACGCCTTCGTCGTCGCCCTGATCCTCATCTTCGTCGCCTGATCAGCCGGACCGACGTTCGCGAGGCAGGCAGGAGAGGAAGAGCATGCTGAATATCGACCCAGGCCTGATGATCTGGACGCTGATCACGTTCGGCATCGCCGTGTTCATCCTCTGGAAGTACGCCTTCGGCCCGCTGCAGAAGATCATCGACCAGCGGCGTGACGGCATCCAGGAGAGCATGGACGTGGCCGAGGAGACGCGCGCCGAGGCGCTGCGCCTGCTCGAGGAATACAAGGCCACGCTCGCCAAGGTGCGCGGCGAGTCCGAGGAGATCCTCGAGCGCTCGCGCACGACCGCCGAGCACGCCAAGGCCGAGATCATGGCCGACGCGAAGGCGCAGTCGGAGCGCGTGCTCGTGAAGGCGCACGAGCAGATCGAGCGCGACACGCGTGCCGCGCTGCGCGAGATCAAGGGCCAGATCGCGGAGCTCACGGCGCTCGCCACCGAGAAGGTCGCGGCCAGCAGTCTCACCGCGGCCGACCAGCAGCGCCTCATCGACGAGGCGCTTGCCGAGCTCAACGTCGAGCAGCTCGGCGCGGAGGGCAAGGCGTGAGCGAAGAACAGGTAGCTCGGGTCTACGCCCAGGCCCTGTTCGACGCCGCCAAGGAGGCCGATGCGGTCGAGCCCGTGCGCCGCGACCTGGGCGAGTTCGTCACCGCCCTCGCGGGGTCGGCTTCGCTGCGCAACGTGCTCGCCGACCCGCACGTGGACACGAGCGCGAAGACCCGCGTGCTCGCCGAGATCACGCGCGGCGGCCAGCCGCTCGTGGCCAACGTGCTGCAGCTCGTACTGGCGCGCGGCCGCTGGGCCGCTCTCCCCGAGCTGCTGCAGGCCTACGACGCCCTCGCCATCGTCGAGGAGGGCATCGTCGAGGTCGAGGTCGTCTCGGCGACGGAGCTGTCGCCCGAGACCGAGAAGAAGATCGCCGCCCGTGTCCAGGAGGCGACGGGGCGCCGGGTCGAACTGGCCCGCCGCGTCGACCCCTCCATCCTCGGCGGCCTCGTCCTGCGCATCGGCGACGTCATCGTCGACGGCAGCGTCAAAGCACGGATCCGCCAGCTGCGCCGCCGGCTGGCTACCGCAGAAGTGAGAGGTGACGTCTAGTGAAGCTGCGACCCGAAGAGATCGCCTCGGTCCTCAAAGCCCAGATCCAGGACTACAAGGCTGAGGTCGAGGTCGAAGAGGTCGGGACCGTCCTCGAGGTCGGCGACGGGATCGCTCGTATCTACGGCCTGCGCAACTGCCTGGCCATGGAGATGCTCGAGCTCCCTCACGACGTCATCGGCCTGGCCCTCAACCTCGAAGAAGACAATGTCGGCGCCGTGCTCCTCGGTGAGGACACCCTCATCAAGGAGGGCGACCTCGTCAAGCGCACCGGCCGCGTGCTGCGAGTCCCCGTCGGCGAGGCCATGATCGGGCGCGTCGTCGACCCGCTCGGGCGTCCGCTCGACGACAAGGGCCCCATCGAGACCGACCAGTTCCGGCCCGTCGAGTTCAAGGCGCCGGGCGTCGTCGAGCGCCAGGGGGTCAAGGAGCCGCTCCAGACCGGCATCAAGGCCATCGACTCCATGATCCCGATCGGCCGCGGCCAGCGCGAGCTCATCATCGGCGACCGCCAGACCGGCAAGACCTCGCTGATCGTCGACACGATCATCAACCAGAAGGGCCTCGACGAGATCTGCGTGTACGTCGCCATCGGCCAGAAGGCCTCCACGGTGATGCAGGTCGTGCAGAAGCTCGAAGAGTACGGCGCGATGGAGTACACGATCATCGTCGCCGCCACCGCGTCGGCGTCCGCGCCGCTCAAGTACCTCGCCCCCTACGCGGGGTGCGCGATGGGCGAGTTCTTCCTCTACAGCGGCCGGCACGCGGTGTGCTTCTACGACGACCTCTCCAAGCAGGCCGACGCCTACCGCCAGATGTCGCTGCTGCTGCGCCGCCCGCCGGGCCGCGAAGCGTTCCCCGGCGACGTGTTCTACCTGCACTCCCGCCTGCTCGAGCGCGCGGTCAAGCTCAACGACGAGCTCGGCGGAGGCTCCCTCACGGCGCTGCCCGTCATCGAGACGCAGGCCGGCGACGTGTCCGCCTACATCCCGACCAACGTGATCTCCATCACCGACGGCCAGATCTTCCTCACGAGCGAGCTCTTCTACTCGGGCATCCGGCCGGCCATCAACGTCGGCATCTCCGTGAGCCGCGTCGGCGGCAAGGCGCAGGTCAAGGCCATGCGCCAGGTCGCCGGCCGCCTCAAGCTCGACCTGGCCCAGTACCGCGAGCTGCAGGCCTTCGCCCAGTTCGGCTCCGACCTCGACGAGGTCACCAAGCGGACGCTGGCGCGCGGCGAGCGCATGGTCCAGCTGCTCAACCAGGGCCGCTTCGACCCGATGCCGGTCGAGGAGCAGGTCGCCGTCATCTTCGCCGGCAACCAGGGCTTCCTCGACGACCTCGACACGCATCGCGTGCGGCCGTTCGCCGAGGGCCTGCGCGAGTACCTCCGCAGCCAGTCCGCCGACGTGCTCGCCGACATCCGCGACAGGGGTGAGGTCACGGAAGAGACCGAGGCCAAGCTCCGCGGAGCCATCACCGCCTACCACAACTCGTTCGCCGCCGACCCGACGATGTCGCCCCAGGAGGCCGAGATCGAGGCGGAGGTCGAGACGGCGGAGGCGGAGGCCTGACGTGGCAAGTCTGCGCGACATCCGCCGGCGTATCTCGTCGGTCCAGAACACGCGCAAGATCACCAAGGCCATGGAGATGGTCGCGGCGGCCAAGCTGCGCCGCAACCAGGCGCGCATCGAGGCGCTGCGTCCCTACGCCGCCGACATGATCGAGATGATGACCGACCTCGCCACCTACTCGGAGGACGCACGCCAGTACGCGCTGCTCCAGGAGCGCGAGGTCAAGACGGTCGCCGTCGTCGCCATGACCGGCGACCGCGGCCTCGCCGGCGCCTTCAACGCCAACGTCGTGCGCAAGGCGCTCGCCATCGAGCACGATCTGCGCGAGCAGGGCGTCGAGACGCGGGTATTGGCCGTCGGCCGCAAGGGCATCGGCACGCTCAAGTTCCGCGGCTGCCGCCTCGAGAAGAGCTGGCAGGGCCTCAGCGACCGGCCACAGTACAGCGACGCCAAGTCGATGGCCGCCGAGCTCATCGAGATGTACCTGAGCGGCCAGGTCGACCGCGTCCGGCTCGTCTACAACCACTTCACGTCGCCGATCGAGCAGACGCTCAAGGACGACGTGATCCTGCCCGTGCCCAAGGAAGCCGTCACCGACGGTAGCGAGGAGCGCCCGCCGGTCTCGTACATCTACGAGCCTGCGCCGGAGGACATCCTCGAGGGCCTGCTGCCCGCCTACGTCGAGATCGCCGTGTACCGGGCGCTCCTCGAGTCGAGCGCCAGCGAACAGGGCGCCCGCATGTCGGCGATGCGCAACGCCAGTGACAGCGCCGAGGAGATGATCGACGGCCTCACGCTGGCGCTCAACCGCGCCCGCCAGGCGGCGATCACGCAGGAGATCCTCGAAGTCGTCGGCGGCGCCGAGGCGCTGGGATGAATACGCGCCGCAGGCAACGTATCGAGCGGGGCGCCGAAGGTGCACCGCTCAGCGACGGGCGTTCCCCCTACCAGACACGTGAAGCGGAGTTGACGCGATGAACAAAGGCACAGTCGTCCAGGTGATCGGGGCGGTCATCGACGTCCGGTTCCCGGACGAGATCCCGGCGATCTACAACGCCCTCAAGGTCCGCATCGGCGAGGGCGACGGCAACGAAGTGATCTGCGAGGTGCAGCAGCATCTCGGCGACGACAAGGTCCGCGCCGTCGCCATGGAAGCCACCGACGGCCTCGCGCGCGGCGTCGAGGTGATCGACACCGGCGCAGCCGATGACGGTGCCGGTGGGCGAGGCCACCCTGGGCCGCCTCATCGACGTCAACGGCAACACCATCGACAAGGGCGAGCCGCTCACCGATGCCCCGCACTGGCCGATCCACCGGCCGGCCCCCAAGTTCGAAGAGCTCGACCCGACCGACGAGCTGTTCGAGACCGGCATCAAGGTCGTCGACCTCCTCGCTCCCTACGTCAAGGGCGGCAAGATCGGCCTCTTCGGCGGCGCCGGCGTCGGCAAGACCGTCATCGTGCAGGAGCTCATCAACAACATCGCCACGCAGCACGGCGGCTACTCGGTCTTCTGCGGCGTCGGCGAGCGCACCCGCGAGGGCAACGACCTCTGGACCGAGATGCAGGAGTCGGGCGTCCTCGCCAAGACCGCGCTCATCTTCGGCCAGATGAACGAGCCGCCGGGCGCGCGCCTGCGCGTCGGCCTCGCCGGCCTCACCGTGGCGGAGTACTTCCGCGAGGCCGGCGGCCAGGACGTGCTGCTCTTCATCGACAACATCTTCCGCTTCGTCCAGGCGGGCTCCGAGGTCTCGGCGCTGCTCGGCCGTATGCCGAGCGCCGTGGGCTACCAGCCCACGCTGGCCAACGAGATGGGCGAGCTGCAGGAGCGCATCACGTCCACCAAGCGCGGCTCGGTGACCTCCGTGCAGGCCATCTACGTGCCTGCCGACGACCTCACCGACCCCGCTCCGGCCGCGACCTTCACCCACCTCGACGCCACGACCACCCTCTCCCGCGCCATCTCGGAGAAGGGCATCTACCCGGCCGTCGACCCGCTCGACTCCAACTCGCGCATCCTCACGCGCGACGCGGTCGGCAACGAGCACTACGAAGTCGCCCTTCGCGTGCAGGAGATCCTCCAGCGCTACAAGGAACTGCAGGACATCATCGCCATCCTCGGCATGGACGAGCTCTCCGACGAGGACAAGGTCATCGTGCAGCGGGCCCGCAAGGTCGAGCGCTTCCTCAGCCAGCCGTTCACGGTCGCCGAGGCGTTCACCGGCACCCCGGGCAAGTACGTGCCGCTCGCCGACACCGTCCGCGGCTTCAAGGACCTCGTCGAGGGCAAGTGCGACGACCTCCCGGAGCAGGCCTTCTTCATGGTCGGCGGCATCGAGGAGGCGGCGGAGAAGGCCAAGATGCTCTCCGGCGCCGACGCGTGAGAGGATCCTCGTGAGCGACGAGCGCACACTCCAGGTCGAGGTCGTCACGCCCGACGGTCAGGTGTTCGCCGGCGAAGTGGCCATGGTCGTGCTCCCCGGCGTGGACGGCGAACTGGGCGTCCTGCCGCGCCACCAGCCGCTGGTGACGCTCCTGGCCATCGGCGAGACGCGCATCCGCACCGTCACCGACGACTGGGACTACATCGCCACCGGTATCGGCTACGCGCAGGTGCTCTTCGACAAGGTCCTGGTCGTGGTCGACCACGGCGAGCTGGCCGGAGCGATCGACGTCTCCAGGGCGCAGGAAGCGCAGGATCGCGCCCGCGACCGCATGAAGGAGAGCGGCGACCTGGGCGCGCAGGCCGAGGTCGACTACTTCCGGGCCGAGCAGGCGCTCAAGCGCGCCGAGAACCGTCTGAACGTCTCCAGACGCACCCGCTGACGACCGCGCCCGTCGCGGACCGCTATACTACTGAGCGTCTGATGGACGGCTCGAGCGAACACGACGCGCGCCTCGAGGTGCGCGGTGGCCGGCGGCTGGACGGAGAGGTAGTCCTCTCGGGGGCGAAGAACTCCGCCCTCAAGCTGCTCGCCGCCAGCCTGCTCACCACCGAACCCTGCGTCATCCGCCGCGTACCGCGGATCACCGACGTGGCCACGATGGTGACGATGCTGCGCGCGCTCGGCGCCGGCGCCGAGGGGGAGGACGATGTCCTCCGCGTGCACGCCGGTGGCGGCCTGAGCGGCTGCGCGCCCTACGAGCTCGTGCGCACCATGCGCGCGAGCATCATCGTCATGGGCCCGCTGGTGGCGCGCCTCGGCGAGGCGACCATCGCGATGCCCGGCGGCTGCAACATCGGGCCGCGGAGGATCGACTTCCACATCCGCGGCCTCGAGAAGCTCGGGGCGCACATCGACATCGACCACGGCTTCATCCGCGTGCACAGCGACGGCCTCAAGGGCGCCGTGGTGCCGCTCGACTACCCGAGCGTGGGCGCCACCGAGAACCTGGTCATGGCGGCCACGGCCGCCGAGGGCGAGACGGTCATCGAGAACGCCGCCCGGGAGCCGGAGATCATGGACCTGTGCGCCTTCCTCTCCGGCATGGGCGCCGAGATCGAGGGCGCCGGCACCAGCACCATCCATATCGCCGGCGGGCGGCGGCTGCACGGCGTGGACCACGCCGTGATCGCCGACCGCATCGAGGCCGGCACGTATCTGATCATGGGCGCCGCGACCGGCGGCAGGGTGACCACCGTCGGTCTCGACCCCGTCCACCTCGAGCTCTTCCTGGCCAAGCTGCGCGCCATGGGCGCGCAGGTGGAAGAGGGCGAGGAGCGCATCACGGTGAGCCGTGACGGTCCGCTCGCCCCGGTCGACATCTCCACCTTGCCGCACCCGGGCTTCGCCACCGACCTGCAGGCGCAGACGATGGTCCTGCTGTCCCTCGCCGAAGGGACGTCGATCATCACGGAGAACGTCTTCGAGAACCGCTTCGTGGTGGTCGACGAGCTCAACCGCCTCGGCGCCGGCATCGAGACCAGCGGCCACCACGCCGTGATCGCCGGGCCGCGGCCGCTGAGCGGCACGGTCGTCGAGGCGCCGGACCTGCGCGGCGGCGCCGCGCTCGTCACGGCCGGCCTCGTCGCCGACGGGCTCACGGAGGTGCGCAGCGTGTACCATATCGACCGGGGGTACGAGGATCTCGCGGGCAAGCTGAGCATCCTGGGGGCGGATGTGGCGCGCGCCGGCGAGGGGCCACGAACCGAGCCCGAGACGAGCGCGTCTCTCAAGACATGCGAAGACGAGGCCGTGCGCAGCGCCTGAGCGCGCCGCGGCGGAGGAGCATGGGCAGCTACCGGGTCTACAAGGTCGGAGAGGACGAGCACGTCCGCGAGGCAGGCGCTGACGCGCCGACGCCCCTTGAGGGCGGCGGGCTTGCGGGGCGTGGCCGCGCCGGCGCTGCCGTGCCGCGACGCTGGTGGCTCTGGGCGCTCGTCGCCGCGGCGTTCATCGCCGCGGCTGCGGTGTACTGGTTCTACGGCCGCGACGCCGTAGGCAACTCCAAGGCCGCGTTCGACATCGCGAAGCTCTCGGGCAAGGTGCCGGACTGGGCGGTGCTCGCGGCGCCGGTCGTCATGGTCGCCGCCATCGCCCTCGTCACCGTCTACCTGGCCTTCGGCCGTCACCTCGCGGTCAAACTCATCGGCGTCGCCGCGGTCGTCGTCGTGCTGGCCACCCCCGGCCTTGCCGTCGGCTACGCCAACGGCCTCGTCTCGGCGGTCGGCGGGACGGGCACGGCGGCGCGGACCGCGGGTGACCGGGCCGCCATCTCGGCCGCCGACTCGCAGGTCGACGCCCCGATCCCCCACAAGCCGATGAACATCCTGCTCATCGGCTCGGACAAGAGCGCGGTCCCCGGCGACCCCGGGCGTTCCGACACGCAGCTGCTCGTGCGCCTCGACCCGGAGACCAAGAGCATCTCGATGCTCTCGCTGCCGCGCGACCTGCAGGTCGACATCCCGGGGGTGGGCGTCAACAAGATGAACGCGGCCTACTCCTACGGCGGGCCGGCGCTCGTGATCGAGACCTTCAAGCAGCTCACCGGCCTGCCGATCAACGGCTGGATCGAGGTCAACTTCGGTGGGTTCTGGCACGTCGTCAACATCCTCGGCGGCATCTACCTGCCGGTGGATCACAAGTACTTCGTCCCGGAGAGCGCCGACTACAAGTCGATCGACCTCGACGCCGGGTACCAGCTCGTCCGCGGCAAGCAGGCCCTCAACTACGTGCGCTTCCGCCACGACCAGAGGGGCGACTTCACGCGCATGCAGCGCCAGCAACTGTTCCTCAGGGCGGTGCAGCAGCAGTCGGGCCGCTGGAGCAGCGATCCGACCAAGGTCCTCAAGCTCATCAAGGCGATCACCGGGGAGACGAAGTCGAGCCTGAGCTCGCTCAAGAAGATCGCGCCGCTGGTGCAGCTGGCCTTCGAGGTGAACACGTCGAAGGTGTTTCAGGCGCATCTCGAGGGAGCGACGCCGATGATCAACGGCGTATCGTACGTGACGGCGACGCCGACCGAGATCGCCGACGTCGTCCATCAGTTCACCAATCCGACCCAGGCACCCGTCAAGACGACCGGGACCAAGATCGGCAAGAAGCTGTTCCAGGTGCGGGTGTACAACGGCAGCGGCGTGCCCGGACTCGCGACCACGGCGGCTTCGCAGCTGGCTGCGCAGGGCTACAACACCACCGCCGTCGCCGACGCCCTCGAGTACCCGGACAAGGTCACCGCGGTCTACGCGCCCAAGAGCCTCCAGTCACAGGCCAACGCCATCGGCGCGATGATGTGGCCGTCGGACGTGCGCATCGTCAAGCGCACGCCGGGCACGAGCGACGGCATCAGCGTGTTCGTGGCTTCTTCGTTCGACGGCACCATCGAGATCCCGCAGGCCGTCATGCAGCAGCAGCAGACGCTGGAGAAGAACCAGAAGGTCGACTGGGCCACGTGGCAGCAGTACGACAAGAAGACGCCGCTCAAGCTGGAGGCTCCCACGGCGTGGTCGTCGGGGTTCACCTACGACGAGTGGCGCAACTACTCCATCGAGACGACCGACGGCAAGCACACCGCCGCATCGGTCGCCGTCGTCCAGACGTCGCAGTACGGGTACTGGAGCATCCAGGCCATGCGCTGGCAGGACCCGCCCGCCATCCAGAACCCCAACAGCACGCAGACCATCGACGGCCGCAAGTTCATGCTCTTCTACCAGGGCGACCAGCTGCACATGGTGGCCTGGAAGGAGCACGGGACGCTCTACTGGGTGCTCAACACCCTCGACAACCAGCTCTCGAACGATCTCATGCTGGGTCTCGCGGCGTCGTGTGAACCCGTGAAGTGAGCTGGCTGCGCGCAGTGATGCGCCGGCTCGACCCGTGGGCGGCCATCGTGCTCGGGGGCCTCCTCGCCATGGGCGTCGTCATCCTTCTCGCCACCCCGGGGCCGTGGCAGAAGGTCGTTCACACCCAGCCTCCCGTGAGGCTCGAGGCTCCCGCCCCCGACGATGTGGCCGTGTTCGTGATGGGCGGCCGGGGCGGCAGCTGCAGCGGCGTCCTGTGGCTGCACGTCGACGCCGCCAGGAAGGCGCTCACGGCCGTCGTCGTGGCGCCGCGCGTCTCCGGGTTCTCTCCCACCGACGGCTACGCTCCGCTCGCGGCGATCGCCGACAGCGCCGGACCGGGCGCGGCGGCGCAGGCCCTGGGCGGCGCGCTCGGCGTGAGCATGGACGCCTGGGTGGCCCTCGACCGCGCGGCATCGGACCTGGCGATCCAGGCGATGTTCCCCGCCAGCGCGCCGCGCGCCGCGCGCACGCGCTATCGCGAGGCGCGCTCAGCCTGGCGCGGCCGCGGCGGCGACGCGACCGCTTGGGCGACGCAGTACGCCAGCCTGCGCGTCGCCCTGCCCCAGGTGGCCTTCGACGAACTAGGCGTCGTCGCGTTCTCGAACTACGTGCTCGGCTTCGGGTTCGTGCGCAGCGACCTCACGCTGCAGGGAGCGACGTCGCTGGCGGAGGCTCTGCGTGACGTCGACCCGGGCCTCGTGGACGTCCGCGCCGCTCCGGTCGTCGTCGAGCGCAGCCGGGGCGGGGAGGTGTGGCACGCCGACGCGAGCCGCGTGGAACCGCTGCGCCAGTCGCTGGCCATGGGGATGCGGCCCCCGGAGACCGACAAGCTGGTGACGGTGCGTACGCGAGCGGCGCGCGTCCTCGTGGTCGCGCCGCTCTCTCGCGCGCGCGCCGGCCGCTACGCCGCCGAAGTACGCCGCCGGCTTGCCCAGTCGGCCGGAAGGCGCGATCGAGGTGACCCTTGTGACCGGGGCCGACGACCGGCTGGCGTTCCGTGCCGCTCGCGAGCTCGACCGCCGGCCGGCGCTGGGCGTCTTGGTCGCGCCGGCCGAGCCGGGTGATGCCGCCGCCCCCGAGGCCGTCGCCAAGGTGTGCGCCATGCTGCGCGACCGCGGGCAGGAGGCCGTCGTCTCCGGGCCCATGCCTCCCGGCGCGAGCGGGTCGACGGGAACGGTGACGAGCGACGCGCTGGAGGCCGCCGTCGTCGCCGGCCGCCTGCCGATCTCCTGGCTCCCGGCCGCCGGCACGAGCGCCTCGACGGCCGGCGCCGGACGCCGAGCGCTCGTCGCGGCGGCGAGGGCCAACGTCGAGACGCTCGTCCGCGCCTGCTGGCCCGGCACGCTGGCGCCGGACCTCAGCTCGACGCGCCTCGGCTTCGCCTTCATCGCCGCGCGGCACACCGGCGTCGGCGTGCTGGGCGCGTCGGAGACTGCGGTCGCGGGCGTCCTTGCGAGTCTGCGCCTGTGGGGCTTCTCCGGCGGGCGCCTCACGCTGGAGAGCGGCGGCTGGCAGCCGCCGCTGACGGGTCCCGCGGTCTTCTACCGGCCGGGGGCGAAGGATGCCGCGCTGGCGCTTGCCGGAGACCTCGGGCTGGCGCCAAGAAGTGTCGTCAAGTCAGACGACAGCCCGCGAGAGACCGTGGTCTCACTCGGGGATTGACACCGGAAACGCAGAAGGCGCCCCACTCGTCGAGTGGGGCGCCTTCTGCGCGAACCGTGTCGCGTCCGGCTAGGCCTGACTGCGACGAAGCAGCGCACCGCCTCCGATGAGCGCGGCGCCGGCTGCCATGATCAGGAACACCTCACCACCGGTGAACGAAAGCTGACCGCCCTGTTCTCCCGGGGCCTGCAGACTCGCCAAGTAGTCCTGAAGGACTCCTTCAAGGTCCGAATACTGCTGGTAGATGGGGTTGTTCTGGATGTACGCCAGAGTGGCGCGGATCTCCGCGGCCGTCCAATGACCGTCGATCGTCCCGTCCTGTGCGTCCTTGATGATCGCGTCGATGACAGACTGCGGAACGGCAGCCTGCGCGACGACAGCGAACATCAGGATGAGCAGGAGAGCGATGGCGATGGCGCCCAAGAACTTGACCCTCATGTCTTCACCCCCCCTCAATCACGTCTCGTCAGCACAGCGTATCTCTCACTTGTACCACTAGCCCGCGTAGATGACCATACCTGAAACTGCGCAGGTGCGGGTTTCCCACCGTTCACGCCCTGCGCAGAGGATGACAGTATAATCCCGTCGATGGAGACGCCCGCAAACACCGTCCGCGTTGCAAGGGCGACGTTCAGGGCACGGAACACGGTCCCCTTCGCACTGTCGCTGGCGGCGGTCGCGGCGTTCTCGTTCCTCTCAGGCGGGTACGTGCTCGGGCGCAACACTCCGGTCGCCGTGGCCCTGCTCTGTGGCGTCGCCGTGTGGGTCTGGTTCCTGCGCCGCAGCAGCCGGCCGCCGATCCTGTTCCTCCTCGCGCTGGGCGTCTTCGCGGCGTTCACCGTCTGGGCGGGGCTCTCGGTCCTCTGGTCGTTCGGCCCCGATCTCACCTGGGTCTCGTTCAATCTGACGGCCTTCTATCTGGCCGTCGTCGCCGTGCTCGGGCTCACGTCCGCGCGTGCGCTGCAGCTCTGGACCGTCGCCTATGGGTACCTGGCCGTGGCGACGGCCGTGGGCGTGTACGCGTTCCTGGGCAAGGGGCTGCCGGCCGTGGTGACCCACGCGCACACCTATGCGCGCCTGGACAGCCCGGTCGGCTACTGGAACGTGCTCGCGCTCATGATGGTCCTGGGGCTCCTCGTGGCGCTGGCGATCGCCGGCGATCGCCGGACCGGAGCAGCGCTGCGCACGGTCGCCGCCGCGGCCGCCGTGCCGATGAGCTTCACGTTCTTCTTCACCCTGTCGCGCGGCGGCTGGCTCGCCCTCATCGTCGCGCTCGTCCTCTACTTCGCCTTCACGACGACTCGCCTGGCCAGCCTCTTCACGTTGGCTGCGGTGGTCGCGCCGGTCGCGCTCGTGCTCTGGCGGCTGCGCGGCCTCGGCACCCTCTTCACGGAGACGACCGACGATGCGCTGCGCACGTCGCAGGGCGGCGTGCTGCTGCGCTGGGCGATAGCGGCGCTGCTCGTGACCGCCGGCCTGCAGCTGGCCGTGGCCCTGCTCCACAGGGGGGTGCGCTGGCCGCGGTGGTCGGCGATCGCCGCCGGCGCCGTGGTGCTGGCGGTCGTCGTGGTGGTCGCCGTCGGCGGCCCCGGGCGCTACGTCCAGACCCATGGCGGCGTCCCGTGGGTCAAGGACAAGCTCCACGCGCTGCTCAGCGACTCCAGTGCCGACGGCGGGGGGAACGGCGCCGGACGGCTGACCATCGTGAGCAACAACGGCCGCGTCGAGCTCTGGCGCGAAGCCGCGCGCCAGTCGCGCTATCACCGCCTGGCAGGCACCGGCGCGGGCACGTTCCCCTTCACGCACTACCGCTTCCGCACCAACGGCGGCGTGGTCAAGCACGCGCACAGCCAGTGGTTCAACGTGCTGAGCGAGCTCGGCGTGGTGGGTCTGGTCCTGTTCGTCGCCGCGATGGTGCTGTTCGTGGCGGCGGCCGTCGGGAATCCCTTCTCGCGCCGCCGCGACCCGCTCCACCCGCTGCTCGTGGCGCTGCAGGCGGGCGTGATCGCCTTCTTCGTGCACATCTCCTGGGACTGGGACTGGGACATGGCCGCGATCGGGACCGTGGTGTTCGTCTTCGTCGCCGTCTGTGCCTCGTATCGCGCGACGAGAGCGGCGGACGGGCGGCGGAGAAGGCACGCGTCGGTGGACGATGCGTCGGCCGGAGAGCCGGCCGGCGGACTGCCGGCGGCGGAGGCCGCCGAAGGCTCCATCGAGGGAACGCCGGCGGAGGATGTGCCGGACGGCGCACCGGCGGCGACGGCCGAGACGGGCGCACACGCGCAGGCCACGGTGGAGGCGCCCGTGGCCGGCGGATCGAGCGCCGACGAGCGGCTCGCGGGCGAGCGGCCGGAGCGCCCCGTCGCCGACGGAGCGCGCGGGGCCGCCTCGGAGTTCGAACGGCATGCGGGCCGTTCGCGACGCCGCTTCCACCGCGTGGGCTGGCCGCTCCGGGTGGCGGCCAGCAGTGCGCTGCTGTTGCTGGCCGTCAGCTGGCTGCCGCCGTACCTCGCCCTGCGCGCCGAGAACGCGGCGCTGGCCGCGGCGAGCGACGGGAAGGTGAGCGCCGCCCTCGAGAACGCCAGGCGGGCGGCCACACTCGACCCGCTCGCGGTGAGCCCGCTGCTCACCGAGGCCATGCTGCTGCAGCAGCTGGGCCGCAACCAGGAGGCGCTGGCGCGGCTGCAGGCCGCGGCGAAGCTCCAGCCGCAGAACTACCAGGTCTGGTACGAGCTCGGCGTGCTCCTGCACGGGGCGCTCGGGCGCGACAAGGCGGCCAAGGCCGCGTTCACACGCGCCCTCGCCCTGAATCCCAGCGATACGGCCAGCCGGTACGAGCTCGACCTGCTCGCCCGGTGAGGCCGGCCGGCGACGGCCGCCCCGACCGGGCGCCAGCCTCGCCTGTGGTAGACTTCCGCCCGTAAACGGGGGCTCTTTCTCACCTTTCACGGAGGTTCTGTTCCACATGGATTCCGCTCCGATCGGGGTCGTCGGGACCGGGTACGTCGGCCTCGTCTCGGCCGTGTGCTTCGCCCACCTCGGGCACGACGTCGTGTGCATGGACGTCGACGAGGCCAAGATCGCCAGGCTCGAGCGGGGTGAGGTGCCCATCTACGAGCCCGGTCTCGAGAAGCTCGTCGCCGACAACGCTTCCCGCCTGTCGTTCACGACGTCCTACGACGTCCTGCTCGAGCGCTGCCACGTCCTCTTCATCGCCGTCGACACCCCGCCGTCGCCGTCGGGCGACGCCGACCTCTCGCGCGTGCAGTTCGCCGTCCGGGAGATCGCGGCGCGCGGCGGGCAGCGCCTGCTCGTCATGAAGAGCACCGTGCCGGTGGGCACCGGCGAGAAGGTCATGGCGGACGTCGAGGCGATGGGCGTCACCGGCATCACCTACGCCTCCAACCCCGAGTTCCTGCGCGAGGGCGCCGCCATCCAGGACTTCCTGGAGCCGGACCGCATCGTCATCGGCAGCTTCCGCGAGGAGGACGGCACGGCGGTCGAAGCCCTGTACCGAGGCATCGACACCGACGTCGTGCGCACCAGCGTCCCCACCGCCGAGATGGTCAAGTACGCCTCCAACGCCTTCCTCGCCACCAAGATCTCGTTCATCAACGAGATCGCCAACGTGTGCGAGCAGGTCGGCGCGGACGTGCGCACGGTCGCGCACGGCATGGGCCTCGACCATCGCATCGGACCGCACTTCCTCCAGGCCGGCATCGGCTACGGGGGGTCGTGCTTCCCCAAGGACGTCCAGGCGCTCAAGCAGCTGGCGGGCAACAGCGGCTACCACTTCCAGCTGCTCAACGCCGTCATCGAGGTCAACGCCCTCCAGAAGCGCCGCGTGGTCGGCAAGCTCAAGGACCGGCTCGGCAGCCTTCGCGGCGCCACCGTCGCGCTGCTCGGACTCACCTTCAAGCCCAACACCGACGACCTGCGCGAGGCGGCCTCCATCGTGCTGGCCGGCCGCCTCATCCACGAGGGCGCCCACGTCAAGGCCTACGACCCCATGCTCGACGCCGGCGAACACCCGCTGTTCCCCGGCGTCGTGATCTGCGAGGAGCCGCTCGACGCGCTCGCGGGCGCCGACGCCGCCGTGCTGGTCACGGAGTGGCAGGAGTTCGCGCGCCTCGACTGGAAGGCCGCCGCCGCCTCCATGGCGCGGCCGCTCCTCATCGACGGACGCAACTTCGTCGACCCCGCCGTGGCGGCGGAGGCCGGGCTCGAGTACGAGGGCGTCGGCCTGGGCGACGAGGTCCCGGCGCCCGTCGTCTCCTGAGCCTCCGATGAGCCCGGCGCGCGGCATCCCCAAGCAGGCCGTCATCCTCGTCGGTGGTGAGGGCACCCGCCTGCGTCCGGTGACGTCCCGGGTGCCCAAGCCCGTCGCGCCGGTGGTCGAGCGCCCGTTCGTCGCCTACATCCTGGACAATCTCGCGCGGCACGGCGTGGAGCGGGCGATCTTCTCCACCGGCTTCCTCGCCGAGGCGATCGAGGCGGTCATCGGCGACGGTTCGGGCTACGGGATCGAGGTCACGTATGCGGTCGAGACCGAGCCGCTCGGCACCGCCGGCGCCATCGCCAACTGCGAGCCGGTGCTGCACGACGGCAGCTTCTACGTCTTCAACGGCGACGTGCTGAGCGACGTCGACCTGAGCGCCCTGGCGGCGACGCACGTGGCCAAGGGCGGCATGGGTACGATCTTCCTCACGCCCGTCGAGGACCCGCGCCGCTACGGCCTGGTCGAGCTGCGCGAAGACGGCTCAGTGGCGAGCTTCCTCGAGAAGCCCGGGGAGTGGGAGGGCACCGCGCTCATCAACGCCGGGGTCTACGTCCTCGAGCCCGAGGTACTGGAGATGATCCCCCGCGGGCGCCTGTTCTCCATCGAGCGCGGCGTGTTCCCCAAGCTCGCGTCGTCCGGGTCGCTGTACGGCTACGTCGACCACGGCTACTGGCGCGACATCGGCACCCCGGACAGCTACCTGCAGGCGCACTTCGACATCCTCGAGCGGCAGGTCGACACGTCGGTGGCCGACGTGCTCGGCGAGCAGTACCTGTACATCTCGCAGTCCGCCGAGGTCACGCCCGGCGCCCGCATCGTGCCGCCGTGCTACGTCGCGGACGGCGTGCGCATCGGCGCCGGCGCGCGCGTCGGCCCGCTGACCGTCCTCGGGGCGGGCGCGGTGGTCGGCGACGGCGCCACGGTCATCGAGGCCGTCGTCCAGGCCGGCGCGGTCATCGGCGCCCACGCCCAGGTCGAGGGCAGCATCCTCGTCGCGGGGCTCGAGCGTCGGCGCCGGCACGCAGCTCAACGGCGCCGTCCTCGGCGAGGGCTGCATCGTGGGCGCCGGCAACAGGCTGGCCGGCGGCATCTGCGTCTACCCCGACACGGAGCTGCCCGACAATTCCATCCAGTTCTACGAGCAGCTGCGCGGCAGGGAGGGCAAATGACGATCCCCGACGGCATCTTCAAGGCCTATGACATCCGCGGGCTCTATCCGCAGGAGCTGGACGAGGCGGCCGCCGAGCGCATCGGCTGCGCCCTCGCGCAGCAGCTGGGCGCGTCGCGGCTCGGCGCGGGCATGGACCCCCGTCCGTCGTCCACCGGGCTTCTCGAGGCGTTCGCCGCCGGCGCGGCCGCGGGCGGCGCCTCCACCGTGGACTTCGGACTCGTCCCCACGGAGATGCTCTACTTCGGCGTGGCCTCGCGGGGGCTGGACGGCGGCGTCATGGTCACCGCCTCGCA
The DNA here is from genome assembly GCA_963739595.1 of uncultured Thermoleophilia bacterium. Lineage (GTDB taxonomy): Bacteria > Actinomycetota > Thermoleophilia > UBA2241 > UBA2241 > CAIXSE01. The sequence goes on along the minus strand of CAVUBA010000019.1, from coordinate 10,807 downwards.
CAACCCGCCGCAGTACAACGGCATGAAGCTGGTGGAAGAGGGGGCGCTCCCCCTGAGCGGCGACTCCGGGATCCCCGAGCTCAAGGAGCGCAGCCAGGCGCTCGCCTCGCTGCCGGCGAAGGTCGCCGGCACGGACATCGAGCGCGTCGACCTCTACCCCGGCTACGTCAAGCATCTGTACGACCTGGTCGACGTCTCCGCGTTCCGCCCGTACAAGGTCGTCATGGACGCGGCCAACGGGGTGGGCGGCAAGCTCGCGCCGCTCGTCTTCGACGACACGCCGCTGGACTGCGTCGAGATGTACTTCGAGGTGGACGGCACGTTCCCCAACCACGAGCCCAACCCGCTGCTCGAGGAGAACAGCCGCGAGATCCGCGCGCGCGTCGTCGCCGAGAAGGCCGACCTCGGCATCGCCTGGGACGGCGACGCCGACCGCTGCTTCTTCATCGACGAGGACGGCGAGTTCGTGCCCGGCGACTTCGTCACCGCGCTGCTCGCCGAGGCGCTGCTGCTCAAGAACCCCGGCGCGAAGATCCTCTACGACCTGCGCGCCAGCCGCGCGGTGCCGGACGTGATCACGGCCAACGGCGGCGTGCCCCTGCTCAACCGCGTCGGGCACGCCTTCTTCAAGCAGCGCATGCGCCGTGAGGGCGGGCTGTTCGGCGGCGAGGTGTCCGGCCACTACTACTTCGCCGACAACTACAACGCCGACTCCGGCTTCATCCCGGCGCTGCTCATCCTCGAGCTCCTCTCCCAGAAGAAGGCGACGATGGCAGAGCTGCTGGAGCCGCTGCGCACGAAGTACTTCATCAGCGGCGAGATCAACTCGGTCGTCGACGACGTCCCGGCCGCGCTGGCGCGGATCGAGGAGCGGTTCTCCGACGGCGAGCAGGGCCATCTGGACGGCATCTCGGTCGACTACGACGACTGGCACTTCAACGTGCGCGCGTCCAACACCGAGCCGCTCCTGCGCCTCAACCTCGGCGCCGACTCGCAGGCGCTCATGGAGGAGAAGCGCGACCTCGTCCTCTCCATCATCCGCGAGGGCTGACGTGGAGACGCTCGACCGACCTCGGTCCCGCGCGCGTCGCCGACATCGACCGCGCCGGCATGTTCGCCGAGGTCGCCGGCCTGCCGCAGCAGCTGCGCGAGGGCTACCAGGCCGCGCGCATCCGGCTCGCCGGGGCGTTCTTCGGGACCTTCCCCGCGATCCCGCCGGCCGAGCCGAGCGGCGTCGCCGTCTGCGGGATGGGCGGCTCGGCCATCGGCGCCGACCTCGTCCTCGCCTGCCTGCCCGGCCTGAGCGTCCCTGCCGCCGTGGTGCGCGGGTACGCGCTCCCCGAGTGGGTGGGACCTGAGACGCTGGTCGTCGTCGTGAGCTACTCGGGGCAGACCGAGGAGGCGCTCGCCTGCGCCGCGCAGGCGCGCTCGCGTGGCTGCGTCCCCGTGTGCGTGTCCTCCGGTGGCGGCCTGGCGGCTCTTGCGGAGGCCGAGGGCCTGCCGCTGGTCGTCGTGCCCGGCGGCGGCCAGCCGCGCGCGGCCGTCGGCCTGCTGTCGATGCCGCTGCTGGCCACGCTGGAGGCGTCGGGCCTGTGCCACGAGCACGCGAGCGACGTCGAGGCGGCGGCGATCCAGCTCGAGGCCGACAACGCCATCCTCGGTCCCGGCTCGCCGGACGAGGAGAACCCCGCCAAGTCGCTGGCCCGTCGCCTCGAGAAGCGGCTGGCCGTCGTCTACGGCGCCGGGCCCACCGCTCCGGTCGCCCGGCGCTGGAAGGGACAGATCAACGAGAACGCGAAGGCTCCGGCCTTCTTCAACGAGCTGCCGGAGCTCGACCACAACGAGCTCATGGGGTGGACGAGCCTGCCGCACGTCACCTCGTCCACGCGTCGCGCTGTTCCTGCACGACGCGTCCGGCGACGAGCGTCTGGCGCGCCGCGCCGAGCTCACCGCGCGCGAGTACGAGGCGCTGGGCGTGGCCACCGAGCTGGTGGCCGCGCGCGGGGACTCGCCTCTCGCGCGGCTGTTCTCGCTCGTGCAGCTGGGTGACTACGCGAGCTGCTACCTCGCGGTGCTCTACGGCGTCGACCCGACGCCGGTCGACGCCATCCAGGCGTTCAAGGCGACCCTCGCCGGCGACGCCGGCTGACGCCGCGTGGCCGCCGAGGCCATCGCGCTCGTCCTGACGGCGGACGACGCGGCGTGCCGCGCCGCCGGCGCCGCCCTGTTTCCCGGCGCGCCGCTCGTGAGTCTCTCGCGCGAGGAGCTGCGGCCCGCTGCGCCCTTCGAGGGGCCGCTGTTCGCGCTCCTCGGGGACGGAGAGCGCGCGGCCGGACCATCGGGCTCGTCGTCCCGGCGGTCTGGACCGGCGACGCGGGGGAGAGGCCGGCCGCCGGGGACCTCGTCCCGGTCCGTGACCACATCGGCCTCGAGGGACGCGGCCCGCTCACCGGCCGCTGGCCGGCCGGCGTGCCGCGCGACTTCCCGAGCATGACCGGCATATATCAACCGGCCGGCGTTCGTTCGCGCCGAGGGGCTCGGGTATACTCGTCCGGCATCGTGGCGGCGGGCGTCGCCGACCTCCGCCGCCTCTCGCGCTTCGAGGCGCGGGCGGTCCGGGAGGGGGGCTGCAGCATCGTGTCAGACTCCCTGGTCCCCGCCGCCATCGTCGCCGCGTACTACGGCTTGAGACTGGCCGCCTGTGGACTCGTGCAGGCGCCCCGATCCTACAGAGAGTGAGGCTCGCGTTGGGCAACGACTACGACATCAAGGACATTGGGCTCGCCCCCGAGGGCGTGCTGCGCATCGAGTGGGCCGACATGCACATGCCCGTGCTCAAGGCCATCCGCGAGCGCTTCGAGAAGGAGAAGCCGCTCAAGGGCGTGCGCATCGGCGCCTGCCTGCACGTCACCACCGAGACCGCCGGCCTCATGCGCACGCTGGTCGCCGGCGGCGCCGACGTGGTCCTCTGCGCCAGCAACCCGCTGAGCACGCAGGACGACGTGGCCGCCGCGCTCGTCAACGACTACGGCGTGCGCGTGTACGCCATCAAGGGCGAGGACGACGCCACGTACTACTCGCACATCAACACCTGCGTCGACCACCGTCCCAACATCACCATGGACGACGGCGCCGACGTCATCGGCGTGCTCCACGGCGAGCGTCCCGACATGGCCGCCGACATCATCGGCGGCACCGAAGAGACCACCACCGGCGTCATCCGCCTCAAGGCCCTCGAGGCCGAAGGCCGCCTGATGTTCCCGATCGTGGCCGTCAACGAGGCCAACACCAAGCACATGTTCGACAACCGCTACGGCACCGGCCAGAGCACGCTCGACGGCGTCATCCGCGCCACCAACATCCTCATCGCCGGCAGCACCGTCTGCGTCGCCGGCTACGGCTGGTGCGGCCGCGGCCTCGCGATGCGCATGAAGGGCCACGGCGCCGACGTCATCGTGCTCGAGGTAGACCCGCTGCGCGCCCTCGAGGCCGTCATGGACGGCTTCCGCGTCATGCCGGTCGCCGAGGCCGCCAAGATCGCCAAGCTCTTCGTCACCGCCACCGGCGACATCCACGTGCTGCGCGGCGAGCACTTCGAGGCCATGCAGGACGGCACGATCATCGCCAACACCGGCCACTTCAACGTCGAGATCGACATCCCGGCGCTCGAGAAGCTCTCGGTCAAGAAGCGCGCCAGGTCCGCGAGTTCGTCGAGGAGTACACCATGGCGGACGGCCGCCGCATCTACCTGCTGGCCGAAGGCCGGCTGGTCAACCTGGCGGCGGCCGAGGGTCACCCGGCGGCGGTCATGGACATGAGCTTCGCCAACCAGTCGCTCTCCGCCGAGTTCATGGTCAAGAACCACGCGAGCCTCGAGAACAAGGTCTACGTGGTCCCCAAGGACATCGACGACGAGATCGCCCGGCTCAAGCTCGAGAGCATGAGCGTCGACTGCGACACCCTCACCGAGGAGCAGGCCAAGTACCTCGCCTCCTGGGACCAGGGCACCTGAGCCCGGAGCGACGGTGAGCGACGTGCGGGCAGCAGGCGAGGAGCCCGTGGCCGCCGGCGAGCGCAGCGGGCCCGGCGGTTCGCGCCTCCGCGTGCGCACCGTCGACATCCTGCCCGGCGAGGTGGTCCTCATCGACCAGCTCGCGCTGCCGCAGCACGAGCGCTACGTCACCTGCCGCACCTGGCGGGAGGTCGCGGACCGCATCACCGACATGACGGTCCGCGGCGCGCCGGCGATCGGCGTCACGGCGGCCGGCGGCATCGCGCTCGCGGCCGCCCAGGCGGCCGCCGCCGGCGCGGACGATCCGGCCGCCTTCCGGGCCGCGCTCGAGCAGGCCGCGAGCGGCCTGCTGGCCACGCGGCCCACCGCCGTGAACCTGCGCTGGGCGCTGGACGAGATGCGGCGAGCCTGGGAGACGGCGCTCGCCGCCGGCGGGCCGGACGCTGCACCGCCGGCGGTGGCCAGCGATGCTGCTGCAGAAGGCGCAGGCCATCCACGACGACGACGTCGACCGCTGCCTGCGCATCGGCGAGCACGGCGCCGCGCTGTTCAAGGCCGGCGACCGCATCCTCACGCACTGCAACGCCGGCGCCCTCGCGACGGCCGGCTACGGCACGGCGCTCGGCGTGATCCGCTCGGCCGCGGCCCGGTACCCGGACGTCTCCGTGTGGGTCGACGAGACGCGGCCGTGGCTCCAGGGCGCCCGCCTCACCGCCTGGGAGCTCCAGGTCGAGGGCATCCCGTACCGGCTCATCGCCGACAACATGGCCGGCTACTTCATGCGCCGTGGCGAGGTCGACGGCGTCGTCGTCGGCGCCGACCGCATCGCCGCCAACGGCGACACGGCCAACAAGATCGGCACCTACAGCGTCAGCGTGCTGGCCAAGGAGCACGGCATCCCGTTCTACGTGGCCGCGCCGCTCTCCACCGTCGACCTCACCATCGAGGGTGGCGACGCCATCCCCATCGAGGAGCGCGACCACGCCGAGGTCACGTGCTTCCGCGGCGAGCAGGTCGCGCCTGAGGGCGCGGAGGCGCGGCACCCCGCGTTCGACGTCACGCCGGCCGCCAACATCGCCGCCATCATCACCGAGGCCGGCGTGCTGCGGGCGCCGTTCGGCCCGGCTCTGGCCGCGGCCTGCAGCGGCGGGGAGTGCAAGCCGTGAGCGCCCAGCCGCCCACCGTCCGCGCGTACCTCATGGCGGCGGGGCTCGGCACGCGCCTCTACCCGCTCACGGGGCTCACGTCCAAGCCCATGGTGCCGATCCTCAACCGCCCGGTCATGGAGCACCTGCTGCTCCTGCTCCGCCGCCACGGCGTCACCGAGATCGCCGCCAACCTGCACTACCATCCGGACAAGATCCGCTCCTACTTCGACGACGGCGCCCAGTTCGGGGTCCAGTTGCGCTACAACCTGGAGGAGCGCCTGCTCGGCACCGCCGGCGGCGCCGACGCGTTCCGCGAGTTCCTCTCCGGCTCCACCTTCCTCGTCATGAGCGGCGACGGGCTCACCGACATCGACCTGAGCGCGTTCCTGGCCGCCCACCGCGCGTCCGGCGGCATCGCGACGCTGGCCGTCAAGGAGGTCGACGACCCGTCGCTGTACGGCGTGGTGGTGCACGACGACGACATGCGCGTGGTCGGCTTCCAGGAGAAGCCGCCTCGCGAGGAGGCGCTCTCCACGCTCTGCAACTGCGGCATCTACGCGTTCGAGCCGCAGATCTTCGACTACATCGAGCCTGGGGCCTTCGTCGACTGGGCCAAGGACGTGTTCCCGGCGCTGCTGGACGACGGGGTGCCGTTCCACTGCTGGGAGCTGGAGAGCTACTGGAACGACGTCGGCAACATCGAGCAGTACCGGCTGAGCAACTTCGACGCCCTGCTCGGGCGGGTCGCGCTCGAGGTGCCCGGCCGCGAGATCTCGCCGCGGGTGTGGGTCGGTCAGGGCACGGAGATCGAGGCGGGCGTGCGCCTGGAGGCGCCGATCCTGCTGGGCGCCGGCTGCCTCATCGAGTCCGGCGCCGAGCTCATCGGCCCGCTGATCATCGGCGACGGCTGCGTCGTCGAGCACGGCGCCGTGCTCGAGGGCGTCATCCACTGGGACGGCGCCAAGGCCGGGCGCGACTCACGCCTCGCCGGCAGCATCCTCGGCCGCAACGTCGTCGTGCACCACGAGGCCGTGGTGCACGAGGACGCGGTGATCGGCGACCGTTCGGAGGTCGCGCCGCACACCCTTGTCGAGGCCGGCGCGCGACTCGAGCCGCGGACCTGCGCCGGTCCCGAGGGGTACGACGCCGGCGGCGGCAAGGAGTGACGGCGATGCCGCGAGTGCACGCGGGGGGCGCACTCGACGGCTTGCTGGACCTCGTCTTCCCCCGGCGCTGCGTCGCGTGCCGTGAGCCGGGAGCCTGGCTGTGCGCCGCGTGCACCGCCGCGTTGCACCCATTGCCGGACGACCGCTGCCGGCGCTGCGGCGCGCCGCTCCGGCGCGCAGGCCGGCCGGCGCGTTCCGGCCCCGGCGTGCGCCGCATGCCGGCCTGCCGCGAGTGCGCCGGACGCGACCTCGCGTTCTCCGCCGCCTCGGCGGCGTTCTGCTACGAAGGTCCGGCGCGCGCCCTGGTCACGGCCTGCAAGTTCCGGGCGCTCCGCTCGCTCACCGACGACCTCGCGGAGCGCGCCGCCCCGGCGTTCGCAGCCGCCGCCGCGCGGGCCGGCGCCGGCGCCGTCGTCACCTCGGTCCCGGCGCATCGCGACCACCAGTCGGACCGCGGCTTCGACCTCGCCGAATCGCTCGCCCGGCGGCTTGCGCGGGACGCCGGGCTCACCTATGCTCCGCTGCTCCGCCGCGTGCGCCACGGCGCCCGCCAGAGCGGGCTCGACAGGGCCTCGCGCGCGGCCAACGTCCATCACGCGTTTGCGTTGCGCGAGGGCGCTTTCAGGGTAGGTAATAGACTCAAGCGAGTGATCATTGTTGACGACGTCTACACCACAGGTGAAACGTTGAACCAGTGTGCAGAAGCGCTCGCTCACGCAGCTCTCGACCCCCACGTCTTCACGTTCGCACGTACCGTACGTGCGACGCCTTCCGCAGCATCGCGAGACCACGCCGTCCCGAAGGAGCGATGTCGATGAAAACTCAGATCAAGGGCCGCAATGTCACTGTCACGCCCGCCCTGCAGGACTATGCCAACGAGAAGATCGAGCATGTCCACAAGCTCCTGCAGCAGCGCAAGGTCGACGAGGTCACGAGGGTAGAGCTCGAGCTCAGCGTGGAGAAGAACCCGAGCATCCCCGAACCGTGCATCGCCGAGGCGACGGTGTTCACACGCGGCCCTGTGATCCGGGCGCGCGAGTCCTCCACCGATATGTACGCCGCCATCGACCTGGTGAGCGACAAGCTCGTGCGCCGCGTCAAGAAGTACCACGACAAGATCCACGGCAAGACGAAGCACGGCCACGAGAAGATCGTCGCGCCGATCGAGGCGACGCTCGAGCTGGCGCCGGTGGCCGCCACTGCCGCGCTCGCCGACGAGACGTCCGCCGAGGCGATCCACGCCGGCGACAACGGCCGCGTCGTCAAGACCAAGCAGTTCGCGCTCAAGCCCATGTCGATCCACGAGGCGACGCTCCAGATGGAGCTCGTGGGCCACGACTTCTTCGTGTTCACGAACGCCGAGTCCAACCGCACGAACGTGGTGTACCGCCGTAACGACGGGCACTACGGCCTCATCGAGCCGGCGGAGAATTGAGGGACGGAAGCGGATCAATCGAGGGGTGCGCCGCAGCGGCACCGCTCGGTTGGCGACGGCCGAGGGCTGATCGAGCGGTGCGCCGCGAGGGGCACCGCTCGCTGAGCGACTGACCCGATCCGAGCGCGCGCCCGGCGGCCGCCGCGAGCGCCGGGCGCGCGCCGTGCGACGCGGGTGGCAGGCTGTGCGACAATGGGCGTAGACCTCATCTCCGCGATTCCGGGAGTAGTGCCCACGTGATCAAGATCGTCGACAAGCTGCTGCACGCCGGTGAAGGCCGGCGCCTCAAGACACTCCAGGAGCAGACCCAGCGGGTCACCGACCTGGAGCCGGACGTCGCTCGCCTGACCGACGACCAGTTGCGCGCCAAGACCGCCGAGTTCCGCCAGCGCCACGAGAACGGCGAGCTGCTCGACGACCTCCTGTACGAGACGTTCGCCGTCGCCCGCGAGGCCGCCAAGCGCTCCCTCGGCATGCGGCCCTTCGACGTCCAGGTGCTGGGCGGCATCGTCCTTCACGACGGCGACATCGCCGAGATGAAGACCGGCGAGGGCAAGACGCTCGTCGCCACCATGCCGATGTACCTCAACGGGCTCGCCGGCCACGGCGCCCACCTCGTCACCGTGAACGACTACCTGGCCAAGCGCGACGCCGAGTGGATGGGCCAGGTGTACCGCTTCCTCGGCCTCGAGGTCGGCGTCATCCAGGCCAACATGACTCCCGAGGAGCGTCGCGCGCAGTACAACGCCGACGTCACCTACGGCACCAACTCCGAGTTCGGCTTCGACTACCTGCGCGACAACATGACCATGCGCCGCGAGCACATGGTGCAGCGCGGACACGCCTTCTGCATCGTGGACGAGGTCGACTCGATCCTCATCGACGAGGCGCGCACGCCGCTCATCATCAGCGGCGCGCCGGAGACGGCCGCCGACACGTACCGCCAGTTCGCGCGCGTCGTGCCCCGCCTCATCCCCGGCGAGGACTACGAGGTCGACGAGAAGCAGCGCACCGTGGCGGTCACCGAGGAGGGCGTCGCCAAGGTCGAGAAGGCGCTCGACATCGACAACCTCTACAAGGACTCCAACGGCGGCCTGGTCAACCACTTCATCCAGGCGCTGCGGGCCGAGGCCCTGTACGCCAAGGACGTCGAGTACGTCGTCCAGAACGGCGAGGTCCTGATCGTCGACGAGTTCACCGGCCGCATCCTGGACGGCAGGCGCTACTCCGAGGGCCTGCACCAGGCCATCGAGGCCAAGGAGAAGGTGCCGATCCGCGAGGAGAACCAGACGCTCGCGACGATCACCCTGCAGAACTACTTCCGCATGTACGAGGTCCTGGCCGGCATGACCGGTACCGCCAAGACCGAGGAGGACGAGTTCCGCCAGATCTACCAGCTCGAGGTCGTGCAGATCCCGCCCAACGCGCCCCTGGTCCGCCTGGACGAGAACGACTACATCTTCACGACCGCCAAGGAGAAGTACGCCGCGGTCGTCGAGGACGTCGTCGAGCGGTACGACAAGGGCCAGCCGGTGCTGGTCGGCACCGTGTCCGTCGAGGTCAGCGAGATGCTCTCGCGCCTGCTGGAGCGGCACGGGCGTCGAGCACAACGTCCTGAACGCCAAGCAGCACGAGCGCGAGGCCCACGTCATCGAGAACGCCGGCCAGAAGGGCGCGATCACGATCGCCACCAACATGGCCGGCCGCGGCGTCGACATCAAGCTCGGCGAGGGCGTGATCGACGCCGGCGGCCTCTACGTGCTCGGCACCGAGCGCCACGAGAGCCGCCGCATCGACAACCAGCTTCGCGGCCGCGCCGGCCGCCAGGGCGACCCCGGCGAGAGCCGCTTCTACCTCTCGCGCCGAGGACGAGCTCATCCGCCTGTTCGCCGGCGACCGCATGTTCCGCATCCTCAGCCGGCTCGGCCCGCAGGAGGGCCAGCCCATCGAGGCCAAGATGCTGAGCAACGTGGTCGAGAAGGCCCAGGTCAAGGTCGAGGAACTCAACTTCATGCGCCGCAAGAACGTGCTCAAGTACGACGAGGTCATGAACGAGCAGCGCCGCGTCATCTACGACCAGCGGCAGCGCATCCTCATGGGCGAGGACTTCGGCGAGCAGGTGCGCGAGATGGTGGCCGAGCTGGTCGAGGCGAGCGTGCGCGGCGCGCTCGAGGGCGAGCAGTACTCGGAGGACTGGGACCTCGACTCCCTGTTCATCGGCCTCAAGCAGATCTACTCACCGGAGCTCAAGAAGTCCGACATCGACGTCGACGGCGCCACGGTCGACGAGATCGTCGACCTCGCCGTCGACGACGCGCTCGAGCAGTACGACGAGCGCGAGCGCGTCATCGGCGCGGAGCAGATGCGCAGCGTGGAGCGCGCCGTCATGCTCCAGGTCATCGACGGCCGCTGGAAGGACCACCTCCTCGACATGGACTACCTGCAGGAGGGCATCCACCTGCGGGCGCTCGGCCAGCGTCGACCCGCTGGTCGAGTACAAGGCCGAGGGCTTCGACCTGTTCAACGACATGCTCGAGAGCGTCAAGACGAGCACGGTCACGACGCTGATGAAGAACAGTCCCGAGGACCTGGCGATGTTCACCGCCATCACCCTCGACGAGCCCGTGGTGGCGCTCAACTACACGAGCGGCGACGACCTGATCAACCAGACGTCGTTCACCGGCGCCGCCATGGCCGCCGGCGAGTTCCCGGCCGACGACGGCTCGCCGACCGGCCGCTGCCCAACGTGGCGGCCGGTGGCGGCGGGCGCGGCGCGACGACCACGAGCACCGCGACGGTGCAGGTGCAGCAGCGGGTCGTCTACGACAAGGTCGGGCGCAACGACCCGTGCCCGTGCGGGAGCGGGAAGAAGTACAAGAAGTGCCACGGGGCCTGAGCTGCTCTGCCTCGCTCCTTCGCCTGAACCTCGGCTCGGTTGCCAGACCCCAGTTGATGCCCCAGGTCGCGCGGGCCTGTCCCACGGGGTCTGACCGGGGCCGGCCCTGAGCGAGCCGCCTCAGGGCCTGATGGGTCCCGCCCTGAGCAG
>CAVUBA010000018.1:0-46430 GCA_963739595.1 uncultured Thermoleophilia bacterium | reverse complement strand
CAGTCTCGGCCTCGGCCGCGGCTTCGGCCTCCGCCTGGGCCGCGCGCGCCCGATCCATGGCCTCCGTGAGCACTCTCACGAGGTCTTTGAGGCCGTCGCCGGTCTGCGCGGAGACGGCGGCAGTCGCCGAGGGCCAGTCGAGCCCGGCGAGGAACTCCTCCGCGGCGTCGCGCCCGGCGTCGTCGAGGAGGTCCGTCTTGTTGACGACCACGACCGCCGGCCGCTCGAGCAGCTCGGCGCGGAAGGCGCCCAGCTCGCCCCTGAGGGTGTCCAGCGCGACCGGCCACGCCTCGGGACCCTCTCCCCCGTCGAGCACGTACATGAGGAGCGCCGTGCGCTCCACATGGGCCAGGAAGCGGTGACCCAGCCCGGCGCCTTCGCTGGCGCCCTCGATGAGGCCGGGGATGTCGGCGATGACGGCCGTCCCCTCGCCGAGATAGAGCACGCCGAGGTTGGGGTCGATGGTCGTGAAGGGATACGAGGCGATCTTGGGGTGCGCCCGGGTCAGCGCCGCGAGGAGGGACGACTTGCCGGCGTTGGGAAGTCCCACCAGCCCGATGTCGGCGAGCAACTTGAGCGACAGCGTGAGCCAGAGCTCCTCGCCCTCGAGGCCCTTCTCCGCGAACTTGGGCGCCTGGCGCGTGGAGCTCTTGAAGCAGACGTTGCCCCGGCCCCCCTCGCCGCCGCGGGCGACCACCAGGCGCTGGCCCTCGCGCACGAGGTCGCCGAGCAGGCCGCCGTCGGCGTCGCGGACCTCGGTGCCGACCGGCACCTGGACGAGCAGTTCCGGACCGTCGGCGCCGCGCTTGTTGGCGCCGCGCCCGTGGCCACCGTTGGTGGCCCGGAAGTGGTGCTTGTGGCGGAAGTGCGAGAGGTCGTGCAGCTGGCGCGTCGCGACGAGCACGACGTCGCCGCCGGGCGCGCCGTCCCCTCCGTCGGGCCCGCCCTTGGGGATGTACTTCTCACGGCGGAAGCTCATGGAGCCGTTGCCGCCGTGGCCTCCGCGCACGCAGATGCTTGCCCTGTCGAGCATGATGAAGACGAAGCCGGCGAGCGCCGGCCTCTGCTCAGGCCTCGGGGACGACCGAGATGAAGCGGCCGGCGCCCTTCTCGGTGAACACGAGCTTGCCCGTCACCTTCGCGAAGATGGTGTGGTCGACGCCGATGCCGGCGTTCTCGCCGGGACGGAAGCGCGTGCCGCGCTGGCGGACGATGATCGATCCTGCCGGTACGACCTGGCCGGCGAAGGCCTTGACGCCGAGGCGCTTGCTCTCGGAGTCGCGACCGTTGCGGCTGGTGCCGGCGCCCTTCTTGTGGGCCATACCCTTACTCCTTGGTGCTCTTGAGAGTGATCGAGTCGATCGTCAACTTGGTGAGACGACTGCGATGACCCTTCGTCTTCTTGAACGTGCTCTTCGGCTTGTACGTGAAGACCTTGATCTTCTCGCCGAGGAGGTGCTCGCTGACCGTCGCCTTGACCTTCGCGTGCTTGGCCGCATCGGCGTCGTAGGTACCCTTGGCGTCGCGCACCGCGAGTGCGTCGAGCGTGATGCTCTTGCCCTCTTCGGCGTCGACGCGGTCGACGACGATGATGTCGCCGGCGCTCACTTTGAACTGCTGGCCACCGCAGCGGATTACCGCGTAGGTGTCGTTAGGCTTCGTCATTGGTTTCTCCCTCAAGACAACGGCAGGAAATGATAGCCAAACCGCGTGCCCGGGTCAATTCGTGTCCTTCTTGAGCACGGTCGCCCGCGCCCCTGTCCGTGCGATCTCGGTGACGCGCACCTTGCGGCGCTTGCCCAGGTGCTGGCGGCCGCCCTCGACGATGATCATGTAGCCGTCCACGTAGCCCACCGCGTCGCGCGGGCTGTAGGTGAGGCTGAACTCGAGCTCGACCGTGACCTCCTGGCCTTCGCGGACCGGCACCCGCTGCTCCTCCACGTGCGCGAGGCTGCCCTCGGAGATCACGCGGAACGAGTCCACGGGGAGCGCCGAGCCGCCCTCGAGGAACACGCGGCGGCCGATCTGCTTCTCCAGCCGCTTGAGCCGCGGGCCGTTGAGGCGCTCGGCGACGGCGCCGTTGACCTCGATGAGCCACGCCTTGGCCTGCGACTTGCGCGCCAGGGCGCGCACGCGGCGCTCCACGCTCAGCGCCATGGTCTCCTCGCTGAGCACGCGCGCCTTGCCCTGGCAGGTCGGACAGGCGCGCGTCAGGATGCCTCGCGCGCCGTCGGTCGTGTTCTGCCGCGTCATCTCGATGAGCCCGAGAGGTGAGAGCTCGACCACGTACGTCTTGGTGCGGTCGGTCTCCAGCTCGGCCTCGAGCGTCGCCAGGACCATCTCGCGGTTCTTGGCGTGCGCCATGTCGATGGCGTCGATGATGATGATGCCGCCGATGTCGCGCAGGCGCAGCTGGCGCACGACCTCGCGCGCCGCCTCGAGGTTGGTCTTGGTGATGGTGTCCTCGAGGCCCTTGCCGCGGGTGAACCGGCCGGTGTTGACGTCGATGACCGTGAGAGCCTCGGCGTGGTCGATCATGAGGTTGCCGCCGCTCGGCAGCGGCACGCGACGCTCGAGCGCCTTCGCGATCTGCTCCTCGATGGCGTAGGCGGTGAAGAGCGGCTCCTCGCCCGTGTGCAGGTGCACCTTGGGGAGGAGCTCGGGCGCCTCCTTGTCGAGGAACGAGACGATCGCCTTGTGCCGCTTGGGATCGTCGACGATCAGGCTCTCGCAGGTGTCGTTGAAGAGGTCGCGCGTCACCTCGAGCGAGATGTCGACCTCCTTGTGCACGAGACCCGGCGCCTTGACCGTCTCGGACTTCTTCTTGAGCCTGGCCCAGAGCCTCGCGAGATAGCGCATGTCGCGCTTGAGGTCCTCGAGGCCGTGCCCTTCGGCGATGGTGCGCACGATGAGCCCGGCGTCCTTGGGCTTCAGCTCCTTGGAGATGTCGCGCAAGCGCTCTCGTTCGCCCTGCTTGAGACGGCGGGAGACACCGACGCCGCTCCCGCCGGGCACGTACACCAGGTAGCGCCCGGCGAGCGAGATCTTGGTGCTCAGCCGCGCGCCCTTGTGCCCCATCGGGTCCTTGGTGACCTGCACCAGCACCTGCTGGCCGTTCTTGAGCGCGTCGGTGATGCGCCGGGCGCGCTTCTCGCCGTCCGGCGTCGTCACCTCGTCCACGTACAGGAAGCCGTTCTTCTCGAGGCCGAAATCGACGAACGCCGCGTCGATGCCGTTCATGACGTTCTCGACCTTGCCCTGGTAGATGTCGCCCAGGTAGGACTTGCGGTCCGGCCGCTCGATGTAGATCTCGGCCAGGCGCCCGTCTTCGACGAGCGCCACGCGCAGCTCTTCGCCGTCGTCGGTGACGAGGATGATCTTGCGCTCCGGGCGCTCGGCGACGACGGTGGTCCGTCGCTGCCCGAGCTCGATCGGCGCCATGGTGCCGAGGCCGCTGCCCTCGTCCTGACGGACGATGGCCCGGGGACGCCGGCGGTCGCGCGGCCGGCCCTTGGTCTTGGTCTCGCGGACCGGCGCCTCGCCGGCCTTGGTCTCGGGCGTGGCCTCGCCGCCGGCGTCCGGCGGCTGGGTCTCGCCGGACTCAAGAGCCGCAGCCGTGTCCTCGGGAGCGCCTTCGCGCTTGCCGCGCGTGCGGCGCCCGCGCCCGCCCCGAGACCGGCGCCGCTTGGCGCCGTTCTCGCCGGGTTCCCCTTCTCCAGCTCTCTCCGGTCGCGCCGCCCTCGGACGCGTCCTCGGGCTCTGCGGCGGCCTTCGGCGCCGGAGCCCGGACGGCGGCGGCCTCAGGCGCTTCCGCCTGGGCCTCGCCGCTCGCCGGTTCGCCGGCGGCCTCTTCGGCCTCGCGCGCCGCCTCTTCGTGCTCGATGTCCGAGCTCTTGCGACGACGACGGCCGCCGCGGCTGCCGCGACGGCGGCGCTTGGCGGGAGTCTCCTCGCCGTCGCCGTCATGGCCGGCGCCCTCCGCCGGCGGCGCCTCCGCCGGTGCGGTCTCGGCCACCGCCTCGGCCGCTGCCGCAGGCTTGGCGGACTCGGCCGCTGCCGGCGCCGCGGCTGCTTCGGCGCGGCCGCCCGAGGCTTCCGGCGGCCGCGGCCGCTGCGGCTCGCGCCGCCGGTCTTGCCGGCGGCGCCGGTCTCTTCTGCTGCGCGCGTCGCGGGCGTCTCCGCGGCGGCGGGCTCCTTCGCGGTCGCGCTGCGCCGCGGGACCTCCCTCCGGCGCCAGACTGCCTGGCGGTGCGAGCCGGCGGCGTCTTCTCGGCTACCGGCTCACGGCCGCCGCGCGGCCCCGGCGATCCCGCCGCCACAGGCACCAGCGGCGCCGTGGGAAGCTCGAACGTCGCCGCCGACGACGTGTACCCCGCCCGCGGCGTGGAAGCCGGCGGTGGGGCCGCCTCGGCCCTGGCCTCGGGGCGCGAACGGCTGTGCCGGCGACTCCGCCTGAGCCTGCCCGGTCTCGGGCGTCGCCGCCGGCCGCTTGTGCCGGCGGCCGCCGCGGTTGCCCCGGCGGCGGCGCGGCGCGCCTTCGCCGGCCGAGCCGGTCGTCTCGTTCACGTCTGGAGCGCCGTCCTGGGCGCCCGGCGCCGCCGCCGGCTCTTCGCCGGGCGCGCCGTTCTTGGGTGTGCTCACGTGGTCAACTCCTTCCGCTGCCCCGCCGGAGGCGAAGGCAGCCCATGGTCCCAGACGATGCTGAGGCGTTCGAGCCCTCGCATCGCCGGCTCGACCTCCGCCCACTCGGCGATCAGGTCGATCAGTTCCTGTGGCCGGGCGGCTCCGTCGCTGCGGTAGCGGATGGTGAAGCCCAGACGGGCCCCGCCTTCCACCGGCGTCGCGACGACGTCCCCGGCGTAGTCCTTCAGATCCAGACGGCGCGTGCCCTTGGGTGACACGCGCTCTCGGATCGCATTCTCTGTTTCGTTGTAGCGTTCGACGGCCGCGACGATCGCGCCTGCGTCTCCGTCGAGCACGCAGGCGTACTCGGCGGCCAGCGGCTGCGGGCGCGGATGGCCCTCACGGACCTCGGCGATGCCCAGCGGTTCGAAGCCGGGCGGGCTCGCCGCACGCAGCGCCTTGAGCGCGTCGGTGGTCATCGCGACGCCCTCGGGCACTTCGACCACCGCCAGTTCGTCGGCGCCCGCCGCGCCGACCGGCAGCGGCAGCGGCAGCGAGAGGCGCGGCTTGGGGCGCATCCCCTGCGACAGCGCGATGGGCACGCCGGCGCGCGCGAACGTCCGCTGCACCACGCGCGACGTGTCCAGGTGCGACAGGTAGCGGGCGGGACCGCGGCGCGCGAAGCTGACGAGCCAGAAGGTCATGCGAGCAGCTCCATGCCTATCTCTCCCCCGCAGACGCCGCAGGCGGCGCAGGCGCCGTCGCGGCAGTCCTCCGTGAGCTCGCCGGCGCGGCTGCGAGCGAGCTCGTCGGCGAAGAAGTCCTCGTCGAGGCGCGCGTCCACGGCGTCTCGCCACGCCGGGCCCGACACGGTCGGCTCACCGAGGGCGATCCCGGTGGCCGCCGCGGCGTCCTCCCAGCGGCGCATGTCGAAGTGCTCGCTCCAGCCGTCGAAGCGCGCGCCGAGCCTCCAGGCCTCTTCGACGAGGCGGTCGGTGCCGGGCCCGCCCCGCGCCAGGGTGGCCTCCACGACGGACGCCGCGACGTCGTGGAAGTTGACGCGCACGCCCCTCGGAGCGGCGTCGCGCACGAGCTGCTGCCGGCGGCGCAGCGTCTCCGCCCCGGCGAACGGCTCCAGCTCGAACGGCGTGTGCGCCTTGGGCACGTAGGACGACACCGAGACCGACAGGCGCGCGCGGCCGCGGCCGATCTCCCTGGCGAGCCGGGCCGCCGAGCCGGCCATCCTGGCGATGCCGCGCACGTCGTCGTCGGTCTCCCCGGGGAGACCGATCATGAAGTACAGCTTCAGGCCGGTGAACCCGCCCTCGAACGTCGCCCGCACGGCCTCGTCGAACTGATCCTCGTCCACGCCCTTGTTGATGGCGTCGCGCAGCCTCTGCGTGCCGGCCTCAGGCGCGAGCGTGAGCGAGCCGCGCTGGTCGGCGGCGAAGCCGGCGAGGCTCTCCGCCGCCGAGTCGATGCGCAGCGACGGCAGCGACACGCGCAGGCCGGGGCGCAGCTCGCGGATGCGCGTGAGCGCCTCCGCGACGCCGCCGTAGTCGCACGAACTCAGCGAGAGGAGCGAGACCTCGTCGCAGCCGGTCTCGTCGAGCAGCCGGTCGGCGGCCGCGACGACGCGGTCGACCGGCCGCTCCCGCACGGGGCGGTACCACATGCCCGCCTGGCAGAAGCGGCAGCCGGCGGTGCAGCCGCGCATGACCTCGATGACGACGCGGTCGTGGACGGCCTCGAGCACCGGGACGACGGGCCGCAGGACCGGGTCGCTGTCCGCGAACCCGGTGAAGATCTGCCGCTGGGCCGGTCCCGCGCTCCGCCCGGGCACCCACACGCCGGGCACGGCCGCGAGCGCCTGCAGGCGCTCCTCGCGGCCGTCCTGCTGCATGGCGGCGACGATCGCCTCCAGGTGGTCTTCGACCTCGCCGACGAAGAACGCGTCGAAGAACGGCGCGAGCGGCCACGGATTGGCGACCGCGGGGCCGCCGCCGAGGACGATGGGGTCTTCCCCATCCCGCTCGGCGGCGTGCAGCGGCACGCCGGCGAGGTCCAGCATCTCGAGGACGTTGGCGTAGCAGAGCTCGTGCGGCAGGGTGAAGCCCCACAGGTCGCACTCGCCGACCGGCGAGAACGTCTCGAGCGTCCACAGCGGCACGTCGCCGGCGCGCATGAGGTCGGCCATGTCCGGCCACGGGCAGTAGGCCCGCTCGGCGGAGGCCGGCGTGGCGTCGTTCAGCTGACTGTAGAGGATCTGCAGCGCGGGGTTGGAGACCCCGATCTCGTACACGTCCGGATAGGACAGGACGATGCGGGGACGTGCCCCGGGCTTGACGCGGGTGTTGAACTCTCCACCCGCGTAGCGCCCGGGCCGCGTGACGCGCGCCAGAAGCCTCGCTATCTCATCCGGAGGCCAATCTCCGGAGAGGCCCGGGAAGCCGGGACGTGAGCTTTTCAACTTGTGTGTTGATCCTTTGCATCCGCGAGACACGGAGCGGCGCCCCGGCCTCGAAGTACGCGATGGCGGCCTGGCCGAGCGCGATCGTGCCCGAGAATCCGATGGCGCCCTTGACGGCCCAGCCGAATCCCGGCACGAAGTCGAGCGCCTGACGCGCCAGCGTGCGGAGGACGAACCCTGTACCCACGATCGAGAGGATCTCGACGGCCCGGTCGAGACCGAGCTCTTCCCCGTAGGCGTGGGCGATCTTGAGGACCATGCGGATCTGGTTGGCGGTCATCGCCGGCATGTCCGCGCCGGGGATGATGACCACCACGCCGATGACGCCGTTCTGGGCGGCATTGGTGAGCACGACATGGTCGCAGTACGTGCGGCGCAGCGACGGCAGCGACGCGGCGAGGGCGGCTGCGCCGTCGCCGGCGACGTCGATGAGGCGGTTCTCGAGTGTGGGCTTGCCGGCCGGGTCGTGGCCGAGGCCGTGCGCGACCTCGTCGCCGAAGAGCCCGGCCTCGCGCACCCACGAGTCCTTGTCGGCGATCTCGGCGAGGCCGATGACCTTGCATCCCGCGCGCCGCGCCGCGTGCACCACCGGCACCATCTCGGCGGCAGGCGCGCCGGCGGCGACCAGGACGACGATGTCCCAGCGGCCGGCGAGACGCTGGTCGCGCGGGAAGTCGGCCGGGGTGAGCGCGTCGACGAGAGCGGACACGCCCGCGGACTCGTCCCTGGCGCCGGCGGAGAGCACGCGCGACGACGCGGGCGAGGTCGTCGCCGGCGCCGACGACGCACAGGTGCGGCGCCGGAGACGCGGAGCGCGCCTCGGTGACGGCCTTGAGGATCTTGGAGATGCTAAGGCTACTGGCCAAGCCGCCCCCTCGTTTGTGGAGTGATCGTCGCCCGCAGGTGGATCGCCTGCAGCAGGCCGACGAGGATCAGGAACGCGATCATCGCGGTGCCGCCGTAGCTGATGAACGGCAGCGGGATGCCGGTCACCGGCATGATACCAATCGTCATCCCGATGTTCACGAACACCTGGAACAGGACCATCACGCCGATGCCGCCGGCGAGGATGCTCCCGTACATGTCGCGCGCCAGGACGGCGATCCTGAGCGCGCGCCAGATAAAGAGAGCATAGAGCACCAGGAGCACGGTAGCTCCCAGGAACCCGTTGCGTTCGCTGATCACGGCGAAGATGAAGTCGGTGTGGTGCTCGGGCAGGAAGTCCAGCGTGGTCTGCGTCGCCATGTTGCCGCGCCCGGTGAGCGCGCCTGACCCGACGGCGATCATGGACTGTATGACGTTGTACCCCGTGCCCTGCGCGTTGTGACCCGGGTTGATGAAGACGAAGAGCCGGTCGACCTGGTACTGCTGGATGAGGTGGACGCCGGCCATGGGCAGCACCTTGAGCGCGACGACGAACGCCGTGATGCTCGTCGCGCCGAGGACCGCGAAATGGGTCCACGGCGTGCCGTAGAAGTACAGCATCGCCAGCGCCAGCACCACGATCACCATGGCCGACCCGAAGTCGGGCTCCTTGTAGACGAAGAAGGCGGGGACCGCGGCCAGCGCGAGCACGATCAGCGTGATGCGCTTGGACCCCAGCAACTCCATCCTGTCGGAGAGGAAGGCGGCGATGCTGAGCGCCAGCAGCAGGATCGCCGCCGACGACGGCTGGAAGCGCGTGACGCCGAGGTTGATCCAGCGCGTCGCGCCGTTGACGTTCTCGCCGAGCGGCAGCACCGCGACGACGATGAGCACGGCGGCCGCGTAGAGGAGCCACTGGAAGCGGCGGTAGAGCTCGTAGTCGAGCACCGAGACCACGAGCGCCACCAGCAGCCCGACCGCCACGGCGATGAGCTGCTGGCGTACGTAGTAGAACGGCGCGCCGTCGATGTCGTGGTGGGTGGCGAAGTAGATCATCGTGACGCCGTAGACGATCAGCCCGGCGGTCGCCAGGAGCAGCAGGTAGTCCAGGTGCCGGAGGTAGCCGCGCCAGTCGATCACTCAGTCGCCCCGGACGTTCCCCGTGAACTTGCCGCTGTCGAGGTGGAACAGGGCGTCGTAGATGATGCGGGCGGCGGGGGCGGCCGTGGTGGCGCCGTGGCCGCCCTTCTCGATCATGACGACGACCACGTACTTCGGGTCGTTCGCCGGCGCGTAGCTGGCATACCAGGCGTAGTTGACGATGCGACCGTTGTCGAAGACCTCGGCCGTGCCGGTCTTGCCGGCCACCGGGATCTTGTACCCGGCGAAGACGGGGGCGGACGTGCCTGACGGGCGAGTTCGCCGCGTCGTAGAGCCCCTGCTTGACCACGTCCAGCGTCGTCTGGGCGATGTCGACCTTGCGCGTCGTCGTCGGCTCGAGATCGCGGACGGTCTGGCCGGCGGCGTCGGTGATCTTGAGGCCGAGGTGCGGCGTGACGACCTTGCCGCCGTTGGCGATCGCGGCGTAGGAGGTGGCGAGCTGCAGCGGCGTGGCCTCGAGGTTGCCCTGGCCGACCGCGAGGTAGATGGAGTCGCTCGGCTTCCAGAGCTTGTCGATCTCGGTCTTGAAGTAGCCGCTTCTTCCACGCCGGGGTCGGGACGCGCCCGGCGGCCTCGAAGGGGATGTCGATGCCGGTCGGCTTGCCCATGCCGAGGCGGACCGCCCAATCCTCGAGCGCCGTTCCCTTGGCGCGGTAGAAACCGTCGCCGACGTTGTAGAAGTACACGTCGCACGACTGCGTGATCGCGCCGACCAGGTCGAGCGTGCCGTGGCCGTTCAGCGCCCAGCACTTGAACTTGGTCTTGCCGAGGTCCTCGGGCGAGATGTAGTAGCCGGGGCAGAAGAAGCCGGTGCCCGGCGTGATGATGCCCTCCTCGAGCGCCGCCACCGAGGTGATCGCCTTGAACGTCGAGCCCACCGCCTTGGTCTCCTGGGTCGCGCGGTTCAGCAGCGGGTAGTTCGACGCCTTCCTGGTGAGCTGCTTGTAGGTCTTCTGCTTCATGCCGCCGACCCAGACGTTGGGGTCGAAGGTCGGATAGCTGGCCATGCCGAGCACGTCGCCGTTCTTGACGTCCATCACGACGGCGGCGGCGCCGTTGGCTTCGTACTGGTGGTTCGCGTGGGCGAGGCTGATGCCGGTGCGCAGGGCCTCTTCGGCCGCCGCCTGGACCTTGCTGTCGATGGTCGTCACCAGCGTGTCGCCGGCGTCGGGCATGCGGCCGCCGACCGGGGCGGTCTGCTTGGGCCGCCCGAACGCGTCGACCTCGATCCGCGCCACGCCGTCACGCCCGCGCAGCCACTTGTCGTAGGTGAACTCCAGGCCGTCGTAGCCGACGACGTCGCCCGGCGAGTAGCCCTTGAAGTGCTGCAGCTTGAGCTGCTCGGCCGAGATCTCGCCGAGGTGGCCGAGCACCTGCGCCGCCATGTCGCCCTGCGGGTACGAGCGCAGCGACTCGTCCTGGATCTCTACCCCCGGGAACTGCAGGGTGCGTTCCTTGAGATAGGTCACCACCTTGCGGCTGACGTCGTGCTTGAGCACGATCAGGTCGAGGCCGGTGATCTCCCCGTCCGTCACCTTCTGCCAGGTGAGGAAGCTGCTCCAGGAGCCGTCGGCGTTCTGCTGCAGCGTGCTCGGATACAGGTAGTCCTTGATCCGCTTGCGGAGCTCCCCCGTCTTCATGTGGAGGATGGGGACGAGCGTCGCAAGTTCCTGGTCGAGCGTCCCCTTGGGCACGTCCATCAAGCGGATGCCGACGGCCTCGCCGGCGCGGTTGCCGACGATGGTCTCGCCCTTGCGGTCGACGATGTAGCCGCGCGGCGCGACGACCTTCACCGAACTGAGCCGGTTGTCGTTGGCCTGCGCGACGAACTCCTGGCCGCTCAGGATCTGCAGGAACCACAGGCGGAAGAAGACGATGCCGAACATGACGGCGGCGATGCCGACGATGACGGCGACGCGCAGGGCGATGGAAGGCAACTGGATGATGGGCCTGTCGCGGCGGCCGGTGCGGATCGGCCGGTCGCGGCGCGCCGGGTCATGTCCGAGCAGCGGCACGCAGATCACCTGCCCCTCTCAGCCACAGGCGCACCAGCAGGTAGATCGGCGCGGCGAGCAGCGTGTTGAAGACGAGTGACGGGAAGAGCACACGTCCGAGGAAGAAGCCCAGCGGCACCTCGCGGGCGAGGAGGAACTGGGCCATGGCGAAGAGCACGTTCGCGACCAGGGTCGCGACGAAGACGGTGAGGAGCGGCGCGAGGCCGGCCGGCAGGTCCGCGGTCTCGGCGTAGCGGCCGGCGAAGTAGCCGACGAGCACGAAGACGAACGCGCTCAGGCCGAAGGGCTCCATGAGCGCGATCGCCGTGAGCATGCCCGTGAGGAAGCCGAACACGGCGCCGGTCTCCGAGCCCTTCAGGAGCGCCACGCAGACCACGGCGATGAGGGCGAAGTCTGGATAGGCGCCCAGCAGGCGCAGGTGCGGCGCCACGGCCGTCTGCAGCAGCACCGCGACCAGCAGCACGACGACGAGCCGCGCGATCTCGGCCCCGCTCGGCCAGGAGCGTTCGGACGTGTCCTTCATGGGCCGGACGATGCTCATCGCGTGACCACCTGGACGAGGTCGAGCTTGCGGAAGTCGACGAAGGGCTTGACGGCGATGGACTGGTACAGCTCCACCTCCTGCGTGGCGACGCTCTCGACCACCCCGATGGGGATGCCGCGCACGAACACCGAGCCGTTGCGGCCTGACGTCACCACGTACTGGCCCTCCTTCACCTTCTCGCTCTTGTCCACGTACTCGAGTGTGACGTCGCCGGTCACGCTGCCGCTGACGATGCCCTGGGCGTTGCCGGTGGCGTCGCCCGGTTCGATCATCGCGTCGACGAAGCTCTGCTGGTCAGTGACGAGCATGACGCTTGCGGAGTTCGCGTAGACCTTGATGACGCGGCCCACGAGCCCCTGGCCGTTGACCACCGCGTCATAGACCTTGACGCCGGCGCTGCTCCCCGCGTTGATGGTCGCGGTGGAGTACCAGGCGCTGGTGGAGCGCGCCACGACGCGCGCCGTGACCAGCGTCACGTCCTTGGGGAACACGTGGTCCTTCTGGAACTGGAGCATCGCGCGCAGCTGGTCGTTCTCGCTCTGCGTCGTGAGCTCGTTCGCGAGTCCGGCGCGCAGTTGCTGGACTTCCTTCTTGAGCGACTTGTTCTCGGACTTGGCGCTGAAGAGGTCGCCGACCCAGTTCCAGGCGTCGCGGAAGGGCTTGGTGGCGGTCGCAGTGCCGCTCTGGAGCGGCGAGACGACGGTGAGCACGGCGCCCTGCACACTGTGGGCGACGCCGCTGTCAGACTCGCGGAAGTACGCGGTGAGCAGCGCGACGGACAGCAGCAGCAGGACTGCCACGACGATGCGCCGCCGGAGTACGCGCCGGCGATTCACAGATCAGCGAAGGGCGGGACTACCGGCCTCGCGGCCGGGAGTTGCGCTTGCTCTTGACCAGGACATCGAACTCCTCGAGGTACTTGCCCGAGCCCACGGCCACGCAGGTGAGCGGCGATTCGGCCAGATGCACCGGCATCTGCGTCTCGTCGCGCAGGCGCTCGGCGAGGCCCTGCAGCAGCGAACCGCCGCCGGCGAGCATGATGCCGCGGTCCATGATGTCGCTGGCGAGCTCCGGCGGCGTCTTGTCGAGGGTCGCCTTGATGGCGTCGACGATCGCCTGCGTGGGCTCCTCGAGAGCGGTGCGGACCTCCTCGGAGGAGAGCACGACCGTCTTGGGGAGGCCGGTGACGAGGTCGCGCCCGCGGATCTCGGCCTGCTCCTCCTGCGGGAGCGGGTAGGCCGAGCCGATCTCGAGCTTGATCTCTTCCGCGGTCTGGCTGCCGATGAGGAGCTTGTACTCCTTCTTGACGTAGCTGATGACGGCCTCGTCGAGCTCGTCGCCGCCGACCCGGATGGACTGGCTGACGACGATGCCGCCGAGCGAGATGACGGCGACCTCGGAGGTGCCGCCGCCGATGTCGACGATCATGCTGCCGGTCGGCTCGGCCACGGGCAGGCCCGCGCCGATGGCGGCCGCCATGGGCTCCTCGATGAGGGTCGCCCAGCGCGCGCCGGCGGAGTAGGTGGCCTCCTCGACGGCGCGCTTCTCGACGCCGGTGACGCCGCTGGGCACGCAGATGACCACGCGGGGATGCGCCCAGCGGTTCTGCATGACCTTGCGGATGAAGTGGCGGAGCATCTGCTCCGTGACGTCGAAGTCGGCGATGACGCCGTCTTTGAGGGGCCGCACGGCACTGATCGTGGCGGGCGTGCGGCCCAGCATGCGCTTGGCTTCCGCGCCGACGGCGTGCACTTCGCCGGAGCGGTGATCGATGGCGACGACCGACGGCTCACTGAGCACGATGCCCTTGCCGCGGAGATAGACGAGCGTGTTGGCGGTGCCAAGGTCGACCGCCATGTCACGGGCGCCAAAGCCCGTTACGAAACCGAGGAAGCTGATGGCGAGCTCCTTTCGAGGCGAATCTCGAACGACGATTGTATACGGTGCCTCTGGGCATGGCCACCGGAGGGCAGGCCCGGCGGTGGCGCCGCGAAGGCAGCGCAGAGGGGACTGAGCTGCGCCTGGTCTTCGACATCCGAGTCGGTCCCCGGCTCGTGCGCGCGCCTTGCCCGGCTGCGCTGGCTAGTTCGCCGCGCGGAGGACGTACCCTCGCGCCTGCGGACGAGAAGCTGCGACGGCTACGTGTGCAGCCAGGAGAAGAGCGCGATGCCGAAGCCGGCGAGAAGCCGCTGCAGCTCGGCGACCGGCAGGCCGACGACGTTGAAGTAGTCGCCGTCGACGCGCTTCACGAGCGCCGAGCCGATGCCCTGGATGGCGTAGGCGCCGGCCCTGTCGCGCCACTCGCCGGAGCGGATGTAGGCGTCGAGCTCGGCGTCGGTGAGGCTGCGGAAGGTGACGCCGGTGACGGCGTGCGCCGCCAGGGCCAGCTTCCTCGAGGTCAGGTAGAGGCCGCTGTACACCTCGTGGCGGCGGCCGGCGAGCCGGCGCACGTAGCTCGCCGCCTCTTCCGCGTCCCGCGCCTTGCCGAGGATCTCGCCCTCGCTGACGACGACGGTGTCGACGCCGAGGACCAGCTCGCCCGGCCGCAGTTCCTCGCGGGCGAGCACCTCCTCGGCCTTGCCGCGCGCGTTCTGCTGCACGGTGTGTGCGGGGTTCCCGTCGCTGACGCCCTCGTCGTGCTCGCTGACGACGATGCGGAACGGGATGCCGAGCTGCTCGAGCAGCATCTTGCGCTGCGGCGAACGCGACGCGAGGACCAGGCCGGAGAAGCCGACCGCCCCGTCCGCGAGGTCCGGGAGCGCGCGCTCCCAGAAGTGCCGCGGGACGGGATCAGACAAGCTCGGCCTCGTCGAAGAACAGGGCGATCTCGCGGGCGGCGCTCTCGGGGCCGTCCGAACCGTGCACGACGTTCTCTTCCTTGCTCAGGGAGAAGTCGCCGCGGATGGTGCCCGGCGCCGCCTGTGCGGAGTCGGTGACGCCCATCATCGTGCGCGCGACGGTGATGGCCTCGCGCCCTTCCCAGACCATGGCCACGACGGGTCCGGAGGTGATGAACTCGGCGAGGCTCTCGAAGAACGGCTTGCCGATGTGCTCGGCGTAGTGCCGCTCGGCGAGGGCGCGGTCGATGCGCAGCGCCTTCATGCCGCGCAGCACGAAGCCGCGGCGCTCGAAGCGGGCGACGACCTCGCCGACGAGACCGCGGGCGACGCCGTTGGGCTTGACCATGATGAACGTGCGTTCCATGAGGATCCTCCGGAGGGCTGAACGAGTGAGGTCATGGGGCGGCGCCGGCCGACGGCCGCGCCGCCCCGACAGATCGGTGTCAGACGCGGTCGAAGACCGGCGGCATCGCGTGGACGTCGGCCTCGCAGAACGGGCACACCCGCCACTGCGGGTCGATCGGCTTGCGGCACGACGGGCAGCTGCTCTTGAGGCGCCGGCCGCAGGTGGGGCACACGAGGTAGTCCTCACGCACCGGCGTCTTGCAGAACGAGCAGCGCTCGTCGTCGCCGATGCGGGCCTCCATCATCGCGACCTCGAGCTCGTGCTCCTGGCGCTCGGCCAGGGTGACGGGCGGGCGCACGATGGCGTACACGATGAGCCCGAGGGGCCCGAACACGAGGCCGGTGAGCACCGCGACCGCGAGCACGATCTTGTCGTCGATGCGCCGGCGCGCGTCCTTGAACACCCAGTAGGCGCAGGCGATCCACAGCACCACCAGGAAGAAGATGAACATGAGCGTGATGAAATGCCAGGTCGGCGACTTGAAGAAGTCCAGCACCGACTGGAACGGGTTGCTGCTGGTGGACTCAGTCGTCGTCGTGGTGGTCTTCGCCGCCGCAGCGATGATCCAGTGAGGCACCCTTCCTCCTCAGGAGAGCTCCGTCGAGGGCGCCGAGGGCGCCTCCACGCGATGGCGGCCGTACAGGCAGGCGGAGACTAGCAGCCCCCCGCCGGCGCAGCCGGCCGGCTGGCCTCGGCGGCCAGCGCCGCAATCATACCCGAGAATATCCTGCTGTGGACAGGGAGCAGCCCGTACCAGTAGGCGAGTCCGGGCACGCCGCGCGGCGCGAAGTAGGCGGTCTGGACCAGCAGGGTGCCGTCCTCGCGCGGGAGCGTCTCGAACTGGAGCCACGCCGCCCCCGGCACCTTCATCTCCGCCCGGAGGCGCAGCAGACGGCCGGGCTCGACCGCCTCGACGCGCCAGAAGTCGAGCGCGTCGCCGACGCGCAGGTCGTCGGGGTCGCGGCGGCCGCGGCGCAGCCCCACGCCGCCGACCAGCCGGTCGGCGGCGCCGCGGAGCTCCCAGGCCCAGTCCCAGGCGCGGTAGCCGCGCCGGCCGCCGATGGTGCACAGGACGGCGAACACCTCTTCCGGCGTCGCCGTCACCAGCGCCTGCCGGCGCTCGATGAGCTTGCCCTCCTGCGTGGTGAGCACCCGCGGCTGCACGTCGCCGCCGCTCGTCACCAGCGCGTCCGCCCAGCTCGTCTCGACCTCTCCCGTGTCGAGGCTCGCGACCGCCGCGCGCACCGCCGTCGCGTACCCGACGGGGTGGATGGCCGGGAACAGGTCGTGCGCCGAGTGGTCGCGCACCACGGTCTCGTTGCGCAGCCCTTCGATCAGCGGCCGCGCGATCTGCGACGGGATGGGCGTCACGAGGTGCACCCAGTAGGACGACAGCTTCGGCGTGAGCACGGGCACCGGCTGCAGGCGACGCCACAGGCCGCGCGCCTCGGCGTAGCCGAGCATCATCTCCCCGTAGGTGAGCACGTCGATGCCACCGACCTCGACGATGCGGCCCGCGCTGCCGGGCACGTCGAGCGCGGCGACGAGATAGCGCAGCAGGTCGTCCACGGCGATCGGCTGGACGCGCGTGTACACCCACTGCGGGCAGACCATGACCGGCAGACGCTCGGTGAGGTAGCGGATCATCTCGAACGAGATGCTGCCGGAGCCGACGACCACCGCGGCGCGGAACTCGGTGACCGGCACGCCGGCCTCGCGCAGGGCCTCGCCGGTCTCCTGTCGCGAGCGCAGGTGCTGCGAGAGGTCGGCGGCCGGATCCCCCAGTCCGCCGAGATAGACGAGGCGGCCCACGCCGGCCTCTGAGGCGGCGGCGCCGAAGGCCCTCGCCGCGGCCAGGTCGCGCTCGCGGTAGCCCTCTCCCTTGGCCATCGAGTGCACCAGGTAGTAGGCGACGCCCACGCCGGCCAGCGCCGGGCCGAGGGTCTCGGGACGGAGCACGTCGCCGGCGACGATCTCGACGCGGTCCGCCCAGTCGCGGCCCTCGAGGCGGCGCGGGTCGCGCACGAGCACGCGCACCCGCCTGCCGGTCTGGAGAAGTCGGGGCACGAGCCTGCCGCCGACGTAGCCTGTCGCGCCGGTGACGAGGATGAGTGAGTCGTGCGGTGCCGGATGGGTCAGGGGTTCCTCCCCGCCGGAGTCGCTGTGCCTGGAAGAAGTGCCCGGAGCTTACCCGGGCGGTGGCGCGGTCAGGCCAGTTGCCCGCCGATGAGGTAGCCCACGAAGAAGGCGACGGCGGCCACGGCGATCACGATGAGGAACGCGACCAGGAAACGCACGACGGGATGAGCCTTCTGCTGTGCCATTCACCTCTCCACGGATTTGCGCCAGTATATCCGAACCCGCAGCCGGGCAAGCCGGGCTCAGGAGGCCCCTGCCAGGACGTCGCGCAGGTCCTCCAGCAGGTACAGCGAGCCGCAGACGAGGACGCTGCCACCGGGGCCGGCGAGCTCGCGCGCGCGGGCGAGCGCCGCGTGCGGGTCGGCGACGGCCTCCACCTCGGCCGGCGCCGCCGCGGCCGCACCCGACGCCGCAGCGGCGCCGACGGCCGCGGCCAGTTCATCGGCCGTGAGGCTGCGGGGCTCGCTCGCCTGCGTGCAGACGACGCGGTCCAGCAGCGGCAGGAAGCCGGCGATCATGGCCGGGTAGTCCTTGTCGCGCATGATCGCGAGGACGCCCACGGCCGGGTGCGGGACGCGGACGGCCGCGAGGCTCTGCGCGAGCACGCGGACGCCGTCCGGGTTGTGGGCGCCGTCGGCCAGCACCAGCGGCCGCTCCGCGACCACCTGCAGGCGGCCGGGCACGGCCGTGGCGGCCAGCGCCTGCCGGGCGGCGGCCTCGTCGAGGCCGCCGAGGAGCAGGCGCACGGCGGCGACCGCCAGCGCGGCGTTCTTGACCTGGTACAGGGCCGGCGTCGGCACGCTGCAGGCCGGCCCAACGCTCCAGTTCCCCGGTCGCCGGCGTGAACAGCACCGCGAAGTCGTCGGGCGAGCCGCTCGCGGCGAGATCGCCCGGCCCGGCGGAGTCGCGCAGGAAGTGGGGCGTCGCGCCGGCGGCGGCGCAGACCCGGCGCGCCGCGTCCTCGAGCCCGTCGAGCTCGCCGAACACGGCGTCGCCGCCTTTGATGACGGCGGCCTTCTCGGCGAAGATCAGCTCTCGCGTGTCGCCGAGGACCTCCGTGTGCTCCAGGGCGATGTTGGTGAGCACCACGACCGGCGCCTCGACCACGTTGGTGGCGTCCAGGCGCCCGCCCAGCCCCGCCTCGAGCGCGACGGCCTCCACCCCGCTCTCGGCGAACGCGAGCAGGGCCGCGACGGTCAGCACCTCGAACTGCGTCGTCTCGCCGAGCTCTGCCGGCAGGCCGGCCACCTCGGCGCGCACCCGCAAGGCCGCGGCCGCGAACAGCGGCTCACCGATCGGACGGCCGTCGACGATCACGCGCTCCGTCCAGCCGGAGATGTGCGGCGAGAGGTACGCGCCCGAGCGCAGGCCGTGAGCGCGCAGCAGAGCCTCGCAGTAGCGCGTCGTCGACGACTTGCCGTTGGTGCCGACGATGTGGATGACGCGATAGGCGTCCTGCGGCCGTCCGAGGCGCGCGAGCAGTTCGCTCACGCGCTCGAGTCCCGGCCGCATGCCGAACGCCGCCAGCGACTCGAGGTACGCCTCCCAGCCGAGGTGGTCCGGCGCCCCGCTCACGCGCCGCGCTCACGCCTCGCGCAGCTGCGCGAGCCTCGCCGCGAGACTGTCGCGCTCGGCGACGTGGCCGGCGAGCTTCTCGCGCTCCTTGGCCACGACGGCCTCCGGCGCGCGGCCGACGAACTTCTCGTTGCCGAGCTTGGCCTCGCCGCGCTGGACCTCTGCCTCAGCCTTGGCCAGCTGCTGCTCGAGGCGGGCGATCTCCTCCGCCTTGTCGACGGCGGCCGCCACCTCGAGCCGGCCGCCGGGGACGATGACGACGGTGGCGTCGGCCTCGGGCTGACCGTCGAAGGCGACGTCCGTGCGCGCCAGAGCGCGGAAGACGCCGGCGTAGTGCGCGTAGTGCGCCGCCACGCCGGCGACGTCCTCGACGAACACCGCCGCCAGCA
Source organism: uncultured Thermoleophilia bacterium (assembly GCA_963739595.1). Lineage (GTDB taxonomy): Bacteria > Actinomycetota > Thermoleophilia > UBA2241 > UBA2241 > CAIXSE01. Next base: position 27,404 of record CAVUBA010000018.1, on the reverse strand, counting down.
CCTTGCCCGGCGGGATCTCCGCCTCGGCGCGGAAGCGCCGCAGCGCGTCGACCGCCGCCTGCAGCTGGCCGATGGCCTTCTCGTCGTCCGGGGCCAGCTGCGCCTCGTCCTGGCGCGGATGCTGCTGCTTGAGCAGCGGCGCCGCGCCGTACTGCTCGGCGATCTCCTCGGTGACGAACGGCATGAACGGGTGCAGCAGGCGCACGATCTGGTCGAGCATCCAGCGCGCGTGACCGGCGGCCTGCGCCTTCTTCGCCTCGTCCTCCCCGTAGAGCGGGACCTTGACGAGCTCCAGGTACCAGTCGCAGAACTCGTCCCACACGAAGTGGTAGAGCGCGTCCACCGCGGCGGTGAAGTCGTAGACGCTCACCGCCTCCTCGACCGTCGCGAGGCAGCGCTGGAACCGGCTCGCGATCCAGCGGTCCACCTGGGCGGCCTCGCTGCGCTCGGCCGCGTATCCCTCGCTGCCGAGCAGGACGAAGCGGGCCGCGTTCCACAGCTTGTTGGCGAAGCCGCGGCCCATGGCGATCTTCTCCTCGCTGAAGCGCACGTCCTGCGTGCTGCTCATGAGGAGCAGGCCGAAGCGGGTGGCGTCGGCGCCGTGCTCGTCGATCATCTCGAGCGGGTCGATGCCGGTGCCGAGGCTCTTGCTCATGCGCCGGCCGTCGGCGGCCTGGATCACCGAGTGGATGTAGACGTCGTCGAAGGGGATGTCGTCCATGAACTCGAGGCCCATCATGATCATGCGCGCGACCCACAGGAAGATGATGTCGCGCCCCGTGCTGAGCACGTTCGTCGGATAGAAGTAGGCGAGGTCGGCGGTCTGCTCGGGCCAGCCGAACGTGGCGAACGGCCAGAGCGCCGAGCTGAACCAGGTGTCGAGCACGTCGGTCTCGCGGGTGAGCTCGGTGGAGCCGCACTGGGCGCAGGCCTGCGGCTCGGTCTCGGCCACCGTCAGGTGGCCGTCCGGGCAGTACCACACCGGCAGCTGGTGGCCCCACCAGAGCTGCCGGCTGATGCACCACGGCCGCAGGTTGTCCATCCAGTCGACGTAGACGCGGCCCCAGCGCTCGGGCGTGAACTTGACCCTGCCGTCGCGCACGACGTCGGTGGCCGGCTTCTTGAGCTCGTCCATGGCCATGAACCACTGCTCGCTGATGAGCGGCTCGATGGGCGTGCCGCAGCGGTCGCAGGTGGCGACGCTGTGCGGGTAGTCCTCGACCTTCTCGAGGGCGCCGAGCGCGCGCAGGTCCGCGACCACGCGCTCGGCCGCCTCCTCGACCTCGAGCCCGGCGTACGGGCCGCCGGCCGCGGTGATGCGGCCGTCCTGGCCGATGGCCTGGACGGACTCCAGCCCGTGCGTGCGGCCGATGTCGAAGTCGGTGAGGTCGTGCGCCGGCGTGATCTTGAGGGCGCCGGTGCCGAAGGCCGGGTCGACGCGCTCGTCGGCCACGATCTTGAGCTCGCGCCCCAGCAGCGGCAGGATGGCCGTCTTGCCGACGACGTCCTTGTACCGCTCGTCGTCGGGGTGCACGGCCACGGCCGTGTCGCCGAGCATCGTCTCCGGCCGCGTCGTCGCGATGGTCACGCTGCCGCCGCCGACCACGTCGTAGCGGATGTAGTTGAGCGTGCCGGGCATGTCGCGGTACGCCACCTCGAGGTCGCTGATGGCCGTGCCGCAGCGCGGGCACCAGTTCACGAGGTAGCTGTCCTTGTGGATGTAGCCCTTCTCGTAGAGGGCCACGAAGACGTGGGTGACGGCGCGCGCGTAGCCCTCGTCGAAGGTGAAGCGCTCGCGCTCGAAGTCGCAGGCGCAGCCGATGCGCTTGAGCTGCTCGATGATGGTGCCGCCGTACTGCCGGCGCCACTCCCACACGCGACTGACGAACTCCTCGCGCCCCAGGTCCTCCTTGGTGAGGCCCTCGGCGCGGAGCATCTTCTCGACCACGTTCTGCGTGGCGATGCCGGCGTGGTCGGTGCCCACCAGCCAGCAGGCGTTCTCGCCCAGCATGCGGTGGTAGCGCGTCAGCACGTCCTGGATGGTGTCGTTGAGCGCGTGACCCATGTGCAGCACGCCGGTGATGTTCGGCGGCGGGATGACGATCGAGTAGGCCTTGCCGCTCCGGGTCCGGCTCGGCGTGGAAGAGATGCTCGTCGAGCCAGTGCTTCATCCAGCGCGCCTCGACGGCGGCCGGCTCGAAGCGCGTGGTCTGCTGCAGGTAGTCGTTCATCAAGCCTCGTTGGTCGCGGGAGGCTCAAGTATACCGAACGGCGGAGCGCCGCCCGCCGCGCAGAAGGGGCGCGCCCTCGAAGAAGGGCGGCCCCGCGGACCGCGTCTGGAGGCTGCGCCTCAGTCGTCCTCGGGGACCTCTCCCCCGCTGGACTCGATGGCGCACACCTGGCAGAACTCGTCGGAGCCCTCGATCAGCGAGCCGCACTGCGAACAGTGCTGCTCGAGCTGGCCGGACCCCGCGTCCACGCCGGGCTCCTCGGTGGAGCCGGGCGTCTGATGGTCGTGCTCGTGATCGTGGTCGTGCATCTCTTCCCCCAGGTACCTGACGGTTACTTGTGACCCTTAGATGCCCGCTTGGTAAACACCTGCGCACCGAAGACGTGCGGCAGGGCCTCCTCGAAGCTCGCGACATACACCAGGTCGAGCTTCGCCGTCAGATCGGCCGGCAGTTCGGCGATCGTGGCGCGGTTGGCCGCCGGCAGCACCACGGTGCGGACGCCCATGCGTCCGGCCGCGAGCAGCTTCTCCTTGAGGCCTCCGACGCGGAGGATCCTGCCGCCGAGGGTGATCTCGCCGGTCATGGCCACGCGCGGCTTGACCGGCGCGCCTCCGAGGGCCGACAGCATGGCCACCGCGAGCGCGAGACCCGCCGACGGGCCATCCTTGGGCACCGCGCCCTCCGGGACGTGCACGCGCACGTCCTGGTTGGCCAGGTCGAGTCCCTCCTGCGTCAGGAACGGCGAGCGCTCGATCACGCGCCGCAGCGCGGCGTCGCGCTCGACGTGCGAGAGCAGGTATCCCCAGGCGGCCGACCCCGACTCCTGCATGACCTCGCCGAGCTGGCCGGTGAGCACGAGCTCGCCGCGGCCGCGGGCGATGGTCGCCTCGATGGTGAGCACCTCGCCGCCGTCGGACGTGTAGGCGAGGCCGAGGCTCTCCCCCACGCGCCCCGATCGGGGCAGCTCGGCCTCCAGCCAGTGCGCCTCGCCCAGATAGCCGCGCAGGTCGTCCGCGGCCACGGACACCGGCAGACCGAGGCCGTCCTCCAGGTGCTTGCGCGCGACCTTGCGGTCGACGCGGCGCAGCGCGCGCTCGAGCTCGCGGACGCCCGCCTCCCGCGTGTAGCCCTGGACGATCGCCTGCAGGACGCCGCGGTCGAAGCGCACGTCCCCGCGGCCCAGCCCCGTGTCGCGGGCCACGCGAGGCAGCAGGTGCCGTCTGGCGATGGCGAGCTTCTCGGGCATGGTGTAGCCGCTCAGGTGGATGAGCTCGAGCCGGTCGTACAGGGTGGCCGGGATGGCGTCGATGTCGTTCGCGGTGGCGATGAAGAAGACCCGGCTGAGGTCGTACTCGGCCTCCAGGTAGTTGTCGCGGAAGGCGTGGTTGTGCGCGGGGTCGAGCACCTCCATCAGCGCCGCGGCGGGGTTGCCCCGCCAGTCGCTGTCGAGCTTGTCGAGCTCGTCGAGCAGCATCACCGGGATTGTCGACGCCGGCCTTGGCAAGCCCGTCGACGATGCGCCCGGGCATCGCCCCGATGTAGGTGCGGCGATGCCCGCGGATCTCGGCCTCGTCGCGCACGCCGCCGAGCGCCACGCGCACGAAGGGCCGCCCGAGCGCGTCGGCGATGCTCTGCGCGACGCTGCTCTTGCCCGTGCCGGGCGGGCCGGCGAGGCAGAGGATGGTGGCCGGCTGGTCGGCGGCGTCCGCCCGGCCGGCCGCGCGAGCCACATCCGTCCGCATCCTGCAGACGGCGAGGTACTCGAGGATGCGGTCCTTGACGTCCCGCAGCCCGTAGTGGGTGCGCGCCAGGTGACGGGCCACGCCGGGAACGTCGACGTCCGCCGGCGCGAGCCTGCCCCAGGGCAGTTCCAGGACCGTGTCGAGAAAGCCGCGGATGACGCCGATCTCGGGGCTCATCGGCGGCGCCTGCCTGAGCTTGGTGAGCTCGCGCGTGACCAGCTTGCGCGCCGCCGGCGAGAGCTCCGCCTCGGCGGCGCGCTGCACGTAGCTCGCCATGTCCTCGTCGGCGGCCTCGCCGGCCTCCTCGATCTCGTCGCGCAGCACGCGCAGCTTCTCGTGCAGCAGCATCTGGCGCTGCGCGCCCTCGATGCGCTGCTGCACCTTGAACCCGATCTCCTGCTCGATGCCGAGCACGGCGTTCTCTTCGGCGAGGCTCTCGAGCAGAGCGAGGAGGCGCTGCGGCGTGCTCACGATCTCCAGCAGCGCCTGCTTCTCGCCGGCCTCCGTCTGCAGGTGGGCGGCGACGATGTCGGCCAGCTCGTCCGGGTCTTCGGCCTGCTGCACCACGAACTGCGCCTCGTCGGCGAGCTGCGGGTGCAGCTGCACGTAGCGCACGAACTCGTCCGTGACCCGGCGCGCGAGGCTGCGCGAGCGCGCCGACCCGGCGTCCGTACTCTCCACAGGCGCGTACTCCACGAGGAAGTGCGGCTCGCTGGCCACCACGCGCTCGGCGCGGACGCGCTCGTCGCCCTCCACCAGCGCCTTGACGCTGCCGTCCGGGAGCTTGAAGAGCTGCAGGACCCTGGCGCGGACCCCGACCGGACGCAGGTCGTCGAAGGAGGGGTCCTCCACGGCCGCCTCACGCTGCGCGCAGAGGATGAGCGGGGTCTGCCCGCTGAACGCGGCCTCGATGGCCGAGATGGACTTGCCGCGGCCGACGAAGATCGGCGCCACCATCTTGGGGAACAGGACCAGCTCGCGAGTCGGCAAGAGGGGCAGGGCCGCCGTGGGCGCGCCCTGCCCCTCTTGAGTCGTCACACGCTTTTCAGGCGGATTCGGCGTCACGCTCCGGCAGCGACTTGTCCGCCTCGGTGAGAAGCGTGGGGTCGATGCCCTTCTCGATGGTCTCTTTGGTGACGACGCACTTGCGCACGTCGGTGCGGCTCGGCAGGTCGAACATGACGCCGAGCAGCGACTCCTCGATGATGGAGCGCAGGCCGCGGGCGCCGGTGCCGCGCGCCAGGGCCTTGATGGCGATGGCGGTGAGCGCCTCCTCCGCGAACACGAGCTCGACGCCGTCCAGCTGGAAGAACTTCTGGTACTGCCGCGTGAGCGCGTTCTTGGGCTCGGTGAGGATGCGCATGAGGTCGTTCTCGTCCAGGTTGTGGACGGCGCTGACCACCGGGAGCCTGCCGATGAACTCGGGGATGAGCCCGAAGTCGAGCAGGTCCTCCGGCAGGGAGTGCGTGAAGATCGTGCCCGGGTCCTTGTCGGCCTTGCTGACGACGTCGGCCATGAACCCGACTCCCTGGCGGCCCATGCGGCGCTCGATGATCTTCTCGAGGCCGGAGAACGCACCGCCGCAGATGAACAGCACGTTGGTCGTGTCGATGGTGAGGAACTCCTGGTGCGGATGCTTGCGGCCGCCCTGCGGCGGCACGCTGGCGACCGTACCCTCGAGGATCTTGAGCAGCGCCTGCTGCACGCCCTCGCCGGAGACGTCACGGGTGATCGACGGGTTGTCCGCCTTGCGGGCGACCTTGTCGATCTCGTCGATGTAGATGATGCCGGTCTCGGCACGCTTGACGTCGAAGTCGGCGGCCTGGATCAGCTTGAGCAGGATGTTCTCGACGTCTTCGCCGACGTAGCCGGCCTCCGTGAGCGCCGTCGCGTCGGCGATGGCGAACGGGACGTTGAGGATGCGCGCCAGCGTCTGGGCGAGCAGGGTCTTGCCGCAGCCCGTAGGGCCGAGCAGCAGGATGTTGCTCTTGGCCAGCTCGACGTCCGACTCTCCGCTGGAGACCGCCTGCACGCGCTTGTAGTGGTTGTAGACGGCGACGGCCAGCGAACGCTTGGCCTCGTCCTGGCCGACGACGTAGTCGTTCAGGATGCCGTAGATGTCACGCGGCTTGGGCAGCTGCTCGAGGTCGAGCGTCGCCGGAGCCGTGAGCTCTTCGTCGATGATCTCGTTGCACAGGTCGATGCACTCGTCGCAGATGTACACGCCCGGGCCGGCGATGAGCTTCTTCACCTGCCGCTGCGACTTGCCGCAGAAGCTGCAGAGCAGTTGGTCGTTGCCCTCGGTCGTTCCCGCCACCGTGCTCTCCTCCTAGTGCGAGGCCGTCGTCGTCGCCGCCATCAGCGGTGGGCGATGACTTCGTCGATGATGCCGTAGTCTTTCGCTTCGGCCGCGCTCATGAAGTAGTCACGCTCCGTGTCCGAACGCACCTTGGCGATCTCCTGACCGGTGTGGTCGGCGATGATCTCGTCCAGGCGCTTGCGGAGGTTGAGGACTTCTCTGGCGTGGATCTCGATGTCGGTGGCCTGGCCTTCGTAGCCGCCGGCCACCTGGTGGATGAGGACGCGGGCGTTGGGCAGCGCGAAGCGCTTGCCCTTGGCCCCACCGGCGAGCAGCAGCGCGCCCATGCTCATGGCGCTGCCCACGCAGATGGTGCTGACATCCGGCTTGATGAACTGCATCGTGTCGTAGATCGCCAGCCCGGCGTACACACTGCCGCCCGGGCTGTTGATGTACAGGCTGATGTCCTTGTCTGGGTCGTCGCTCTCGAGGTGGATGAGCTGCGCCACGATGAGGTTGGCGATCTCGTCGACCACCGGCGTGCCAAGGAAGACGACACGCTCGTTGAGCAGCCGGGAGAAGATGTCGAACGACCGCTCGCCGCGGCTCGTCTGCTCGATCACGAACGGAACAAGTGGAGTCACGTACTCACCCTCTTCTCTTGCGTTTCTCTACCACTGTGGTTTCCCCGCTTCGAAACTCTCACTCGGCCTCAGGGTCCACAGCCTCCGCGGATTCCTCGGCTGCGGCCTCTTCGGCCTCAGTCATCGGCACCGCCACCGACGCGTCGGCGACGAGGTCGGCGGCCTTGGCCACTAGCATTTCGTCGCGCAGAGCTTCACGCCTGCCCGACTTCTCGAGATCGGCGAGGAGCTGCAGATGGTCGCGGCCGAGCGCCTCGGCGTCGTGCTTGACCACATCGGCGATGTCCTCGTCGGTGACGGCGAGCTCCTCGACCTCGGCGATCTTCTCGAGCACCAGCTGGCGCTTGATGATGAACTCGGCCTGCGGCCGCATCTCTTCTTCGATGTCCTCTTCGGTCTTCTCGAGCACGCCGAGGTACACGTCCATGGTGAGGCCCTGCTCGCCCACGCGCTCCTCGAGCTGGTGGAAGAGCCGGTGCGCCTCGCGGTCGACCATGGTGGAGGGAACGGCCAGGGTGGCGTGCTCGACGGCCTTCTCGACGGCGGCGGCGCGGAACTCGCGCTGCGCGCCCGCCTCGGCGGCGGCCTGCAGGCGCTCGCGGACGTCGTTGCGCAGCTCGTCCATGGTCTCGAACTCGCTCACGTCCGCGGCGAAGGCGTCGTCGAGCTCGGGGACGATCTTCTCCTTGATCTCCTTGACGTTCACGGTGAAGGTGGCCGGCTTTCCGGCCAGGTCCTCGGCGTGATAGTCCTCGGGGAAGACGACGTCGAAGCTCTTCTCGTCGCCGGCGTTGACGCCGACGAGCTCTTCCTCGAAGCCGGGGATGAGGTTGCCGCGGCCGACCTCGTACATCTGGTCCTTGCCCTGCGCGCCCTCGATCTCCTCGCCGTCACGGCTGCCGGAGAGGTCCATGAGCACGAAGTCCCCGGTCTGCACGGCGCGATCCTCGACCGGCTGCAGGCTGGCGAGCCGCTCCTGCAGCATCGCCAGCTGCGCCGAGATCTGCTCGTCGGTGATCTCCACCTCGCGCCTGGGGACCTCGAGGCCCTTGTACTCGCCGAGCGTGGGGACCGGCATGGTCTGCACCTTGAGCGTGAACGAGTAGTCCTGGGTCTCGTCGAGCGGCCCGACCTGGAGGTCGGAGGTGCCGACGGCGTCGTCGTAGAGGCCGGCCTCCTTGAGGGCCTCGTCGCCCCACTCCGGGATGGCGTCCTCGAGGGCCTCGCCCCGGATGAAGTCCTCGCCGACGTTCTGGATGACGAGAGCGACCGGCACACGGCCCTTGCGGAAGCCGGGGAGCACCATCTCTTCGCGGACCTTGGAGACGGCCCGGTCGTACGCCTTCTTCACGGACTCAGCGGGGACTTCGACGCTGAGTTCGACCTCGTTCTCGCCTGTGGAGCTGACCTTCGTCTTCACTGTGGATTCTCCGTCTGTCGCTGGAACGGCCCGCAGTCGCCGTCGCGGCGCTGCGGACCGCCGTGTGGTCCGTGCGGGGGTCGAGGCTGAGCTGTTGGTGCGGGTGAGAGGACTTGAACCTCCACGAGCAGAGCTCACCAGATCCTAAGTCTAGCGCGTCTACCAGTTCCGCCACACCCGCATCTGTCGTTAACCTCGACGGCCGGCGCTCCGCGCCGGCCGGTGCACCCAAGTGGTTGGGGTGAAGGACGGGATTCGAACCCGCGACCGCCGGGACCACAACCCGGAGCTCTGCCAGCTGAGCTACCTTCACCACCGGTCACCGCGCCGCACGGACGCCCGACGCATCGAGACGCCGGCGACCCGGTCGACGCAAAAGGATACCACGGGCGCGGGCGGCCGTCACACGAGCCCGGCCCGCCGCGGGGAGCGTCAGCCGCGCGGCGCCGCGCAGGCGTCGCGCACGTCCTGCAACAGGGCTCCGTCGCTGATCTCGAGGATGCGATCGATCTGCTGCACGATGCCTGGAAACACGGGACTCTTGCGCAGGAAGCGGGCGGCGATGGACAGGCTGAGCACGGCTCAGGCCTCTCCCTCGCCGGGGTCCGGCGCCTCAGCGCCGTCGTCGTCGCGATCCCCGAGAAGCTCGTCCAGGTTCACCACCTCCTGCGGCAGCCACCCGATGGCCGCACCCGCGAAGGCGGGACCGCCCACCCAGATGTCCGCGCCGGGCAGTTCCCCTTTGAGGGCGTCTACGGCGTGGCGGACGGCCAGCCGGTGGTAGTGCGTCGACGAGCTCATCACGATCGCGTCCGCACCGAGACGGCGGGCGGCATCGGCGATCTCAGCAACCGGTGTGTCCGGCCCGAGGAAGTACGTCGTCCAGCCGGCCATGTCGAAGCGGTCGGCGACCATGCGAAGTCCGAGGTCGTGCCCTTCTTCGGGCGGGCACGCGAGCAGCACCGTACGTCCGGAGGGCGTCGCAGCCGCCTTCGCCTTGAGCACGCCCGGGTACAGGATCTCGACGATCGTCCGCACCGTCGCGCTCGCGAGGTGCTCCTCCCAGATGGCCGCCTTGCCGCTCTGCCATGCGGCGCCGGTGTCGGCCAGGATGCGCGTGAGGACGTCGCGGTACAGGACGGGAATGGCCACCGCGCCCGTCGTGACCGCCTCGACGGCGGTCCGCACGGCGGTAGCCTTGTCGTGCTCGCCCAGGGCGGCCGCGACAGCCCGGTAGACGGCGTCCACGGCAGGCTCAGCGGCGTGGTTCTCGAGGCTGTCGGGGGGCTCGCTCATCGGCCGCCTTCTACCCCGGTAGAAAGCGGACCTAACGGGACCCCCGACGGCGGCTCAGGCGGTCCTGTCCCGGTCAGGGAGGACCAGCAGGACGATGACACCGATGAGGAGAGGTGGCGCGCCCGGCAGGATTCGAACCTGCGACCTGAAGATTAGAAGTCTCCTGCTCTATCCAGCTGAGCTACGGGCGCGCGGGAAGGCAAGTATACGGAAGGAAGAGATGGAGCGGGAGACGGGTCTCGAACCCGCGACCCTCAGCTTGGAAGGCTGATGCTCTACCAACTGAGCTACTCCCGCTCGAGAGAGGCTGGTCGGGACGGCGAGATTTGAACTCGCGACCCCCTGCTCCCAAAGCAGGTGCGCTACCAGGCTGCGCCACGTCCCGGACGCGGCGCCAGTATACCCCATGCCCCCAGCCGAGCTGGAGCCCAGCAGGGTCACTCCCCCAAATACGGGAGCGTGAGACCCTCGCCGGGCTGGAGGGACGAGCTGTCGAGACCGTTCGCCGTCTTGATGGCGAACACGGCTGCGCGCAGGTCGATCCCCGTGCCGTATTCGGTGGCGGCGATCGTCCAGAGGTCGTCGCCTGCCTGCACCGTGTAGTGCTGGCCGGTATAGATGGCGCCGTCTTCGCCCGCGTGGGCGACGCGCACGCCGGCCCAAACGGCGATGAAGATGAGCAGCAGGAACACGCCGAAGCGCAGAAGGCCGGCAAGACGGCGCCTGCGGCGATGACGTCGGGCCGTCCTGCCCAGGGAGCGCGAGGTAGGCGCCGCGGACCGGCGCGCGCCCGGCGCGCCCGCGACGGCGTGCAGACGGGCGCGCTCGCTCACCGGGGCACCTCACGCAGGTGGCGCGGGACCACGCCGCTCAGCTCGCTGCCGCAGTCCGGGCAGGCGACCTTGACGGATCCGCTCCAGATGTCCGCGGCCAGGACGACCACGTGGCCTCCGCACCACAGGCAGGCCGCGTCACGGCCGGCGAGGGCGGCGGCAAGGGACTCGTCGACTGAGTCGGCGAGCGTCGGCTGGGCGACTGTGGCGAGAGGCACGGTACTCATAGTTGGCGAAGGACCCCCACGACTCGGCCGACGAGTTCAACCTGGTCGGCGTTGACGATGATCGGCTCGTAGTTCTCGTTCGCGGCTTCGAGGCGCACCTTCGCCCCGTCGCGGTAGAAGCGCTTGGCAGTCGCCTCGTCGTCGCCGACGCCGGTCACCCGGGCGACGACGATCTCCCCGTCGCGAGCCTCGGGCACAGGGTGGACGACGATGAGGTCGTCACTGAAGATGCCGACCTCGATCATGGAGTCGCCGCGGACGCGGAGCACGAAGTCACCGTCGTCCCGGCGCAGGAAGCTCGGCACGTCGACGAGCTCCTCGATGTTGTCCTCGGCGAGGATGGGCGCGCCGGCGGCGACGCGGCCGATCAGCGGCAGCGGCCGTGGCGGCCGCAGGTCCTGGACGACGTCGAGGGCGCGCGGCTTGGTGGGGTCGCGCCTGATGAGGCCCAGGCGCTCCAGGTTGGCGAGGTGCGCGTGGACGGTCGACGGCGAAGACAGATCGAGCGCCGCGCAGATCTCGCGCACCGTCGGCGGGTAGCCGTTGACGCGCACGCTCTCGCGGATGAACTCCAGTACCTGTTCCTGTCGCGGGGTGAGACCTTCCACCGTTCCTCCTCGTGTGGCGAACACATGTTCGTATGGAGCCTAGGGCGAACCCGTGTTCGTGTCAAGGAGGATGATAGGCAGGGGCTCGGACGGAAGAACGCGCAGGTCGCCGGAGGCGGTCGACTGGTGAACGCGCGAGGGGCGCCGCCACCCGCGGGTGGCGGCGCCCCTCGGCGCGACTCTCACGCCGCGCCCGCGGGCGCGGTGGTCGGCGGCGACTACTTCTTGTACGGACCCAGCGGCAGCACGACGCGGCCGTACAGCTCGTTCCACACCTGGGCGATCGAGCCGTAGACGGCGGAGAAGCCCACGAAGATGCCCTCCCAGCCGGCGATCTTGGTGATCGTCGCGTTGCCCGTCCACTCGCCCACGGCGAGCAGGATGAACAGGATCGTCAGGCTGAGGAACACGGTCTGCAGCGAGCGGTTGATGCGCAGCGTGCCCACGAACATGAGCCCCGTGAACATGCCCCATGCGATGAGGTAGTACCCGAGCGCGGTGCTGGTGGCGCCGAGATCGAGGTCGGCGGTGCCGATCCACTTGGGGAGCGCGAAGATGCCCACGAACGTGAGCCAGAAGAAGCCGTAGGAGAGGAACGCGGTCATGCCGAACGTACTGTTCTTCTTCCACTCCATGATGCCGGCGATGACCTGGGCGAGGCCGCCGTAGAAGATGCCCATGGCGAGGATGATGCCGCTCAGCGGGATGAGCCCCGCGTTGTGCACGTTGAGCAGGATGGTGGTCATGCCGAAGGCCATGAGGCCGAGCGGGCCGGGGTTGGCCGTCGCGTCGCGCAGCGTGGCGGTGATCGTGCCACGCTCACCCATCGGGCCCGTCGCGCTGGCGAACGGCGTCTTGGGTTGGTCACTCATCTATCGAAGCCTCCACTCTCGGTAGATCGTCAGGGATAGCTGAGTCCGCGCGCGTCGCCCCCGGCTACCGCCATCGACGCATGCAAACCCGCGGATTTGTATCACGAAGCGGCCGACAAACCAAGTGCCGCCGTGCACAAAGTCGGTCCATACGGGACGCCGCGGTGGCAGCGGTGAGGTCAGCGCGCGATGACGACCGTGCGCTTGATGAGCGAGTACTCGGCCGGGATACCGGCGCCGCCCGGCCACCAGGCGCGCCACTGCGTCGTGCCGCGCACGCGGATGCTCGGCGCGCCAGGAGCCCTTGACTCCGGTCTTCACGATCTTCGCCTTGACCCACCTCGCGCCGGCCTTCCTTTGCACGGTGACGGGCGTTCCGGGCGGGGCCCACGAGACGGCGGCGCCCGGTGTGGCGGCGGATGGCACGGCGAGCGAACCCTTCAGCGTGACCGCCCTCCCCCGACGGACTCTGGGGGTGGCGGACGCCAGCCGCAGGTTCTGCGGGATGAGCAGCGTCGCCTTGTAGCCGACCGTCCGGAGGCCGCCGGCAGGCGGCCCGGGCTGCGCGGGAGCCACGGCGTAGGGCTTGGCGGCAGCGAGCCAGAGGACCGGCACGTAGTGATAGGTCTGGCGCGGGAGCCACGGACCGGCGGCCTGCACGGCGAAAGCGCCCTGCAGGCCATACCAGTCGTCGCCGGCCAGCGGCGCCGCCGCGTGACGGTTCAGGTCGTAGAGGTCCCAGTGCGAGGGATCGGTCGGCTGGCTGACCGGGATCGCATCGCCGTCCGGCTCCCAGAGTGGCGGATAGACGTACTGCTCGAAGCTCGCCTTCTGCGACGCCGACGCCGCGTCCACCGTGCGCCTGGCGGTGTCCGCCGGGTACTCGAGGCGGCACTCGACCTGACCCTGCGAGGTGGGAGTCAGGTCGAACGGGCCGCCGTACGGCGCCCCGGCGATGGAGAGCGACTTGCCGGCTGAAGCCGGCGTCGCGAACGAGAATCGCGTGAACGTGGCGTCAGACGTCGTGTCCGTGGAGCCCGCTCGCGTGCGAGGCAGATACCCGGAGAGGCGGAAGCGCGACGCCGCGCTGGCCGCCTGCACGACCACGTAGTAGGCGTCGCCGACCACGCCCTCATCGACGACGTCCTGATTGAGCACGCCCGGGACGAAGTAGTCGACGACCTCCCGGCCGGGTCGCGGCGAGAGGAAGCCCTGGCCGTAGGTGCCGGGGCAGACCTGCCACTCCAGCGACCCCTTGGCCACCGGGCCGAGCAGGTAGATGAAGCAGTCACCGTCGGCCGGCGTGTACGTCAGCTCCACGTGCAAGTCGCCCGTGTGGGTCACATTCCGCGGGAGCCGGTACACGTACACCTGGTCCCGGCCCCAGATGGTGCGTTCGGTGAGGCCGGGGATGGTCTGCCGCTCGCTCCACGACGCGACCGCGGTCGCAGCCGCGGACGGGCCGGCCACCAGGCCGAGCCACGCGGCGAACATGCCGAGGGCGAGCGCCCCGATGAGTGCCTTGCGCACGAGTGACCTCCTGCCGCCCGCAGATTCACTATACTGTCGGCGCATCCGCAGCATACTTGAAGAGGTTCGGACGCAGATGCTGGCAAGCCCACTCAGAATCCAGGATCCTGCACGCCGCCACGGCTACGCCCTGGCGGTGGCACTCATCCTGCTCATCTCCACCGCCCTCCGCCTGTGGCAGCTCAGCACTCCGACGGACATGATGTTCGACGAGATCTACTACGCCAAGGACGCCAAGGCGATCGTCGACGGCCGCGTCGGCACGCACGGCGCGTACCGCTGGGCGGCCGGAGACGAAGTGTCCTGGCCGCACCCGGAGATGGGCAAGTTCGCCATCGCCGCCGGCATCCTCGTGTTCGGCGACCGCCCGTTCGGCTGGCGTCTTCCGGCAGTCCTCGCCGGCTTGGGCATCCTCGCCTGCGTGTACCCGCTCGGACGCCGGCTCGGCCTGTCCCCTCCCTGGGCGATCATCGGCCTGCTGCTCGCCGCCGCCGACCCGCTCGGGGTCACGCAGTCCCGCATCGCCACGCTGGACGTGTTCGTCGCCGTATGGTCGGTGCTCTGCATCTTGCTGGCTCTGCGCTACGTCCAGGACGGCTGGCGCACCCGCTGGCTGCTCTTGTGCGGCGCCGCGGGAGGCATGGCCGTCGGCACCAAGTGGTCCGGCGGCCTCGCCATCATCGCGGCACTGCTCATCATCTTCGTCGCCTGGTTCCTGCAGCGGCGTGCGGCGCGCAAGGCGACGACGATGGTGGGGGCGGACGACGATGACGAAGCAAGTGCCGCCGTCGCCCGGCGGCTCGGCCCACCCGGCCTGACGCCGGACGCGGAGGCGGTCCTGGCGGCGCCCCCGCAGGGATCGGCCGGCGGCCGCATCGCGCTCGTCCTTGCTGCGCTGATCGCGCTGCCGATCGCCGTCTACCTGCTCAGCTACACGCAGTACTTCCTCCACGGCCATACGGTGGCCGACTTCATCGAGTTGCACCGGCAGATGGTGACCTTCAGCCTCCATCTCAAGGCGACGCACACCTACGCGTCGCTCGCGCCGACCTGGATCATCGACTATCGCCCGGTCTGGTACTACTTCCAGGGCACCACGACGTACCACGGCGTCATCGCCATCGGGAACCCGTTCCTGTGGTGGCTCGCGACCGCTGTCACTGGTCGGCGCAGTCGTGCTGGCCGTGCTGCGCCGGTCCTACGCGCTGCTGCCGGCGGCCGCCATCATCGTCGTGCTCTACCTGCCGTGGTTCGCCACCACGAGGACCTCGTTCCTCTACTACATGACGCCGGTGGCGCCGTTCATGGCCATCCTGGTGGCCACGGCGCTCTGCCTGTTCGCCGGCGGCGTCCTGCCCCGCCGCGGCTGGGTCGCCATCGCCGGCGCCGCACTGGCCGCGGCCGTCCTCTGGCAGCCCGTCGGCATCGCCGCCGGCTGGCTGTTCTGGACGCTGCCCCAGACGCGCCGGCGACACGCTCGGCTGGGTCGGGGTCACCGTCGGCATCCTCCTGGCGCTGGCGGCCCTCATCTTCCTGCTGTCGCCGCGCATGCGGCCGCACCGGCCCTGGATGGCGATGGTCGTCGCCGGCCTCGTGATCGGCATCGTCGTGGCCTTCGTGCCCATCGTCCTCGGGCTGCCCATCTCGCCCACCTACTTCCGGCACATCATGTGGTTCCCGAACTGGATCTGAGTCACCGCGGGAGCTCGCCCCTCCCCTCCCTTCTGCCGGTCTACCTCGCCCACGCCACGACGCACCTCTACATCGGCCTCTTCCCCGCCGTGCTGTTCATGCTGCGCCAGACCTTCTCTGCGAGCTACGGCACGCTCGGCGCCGTGTTCACGGCGGCGATGCTCGCCTACGGGCTGCTGTCGCTGCCCACCGGTTTCCTCGTCAACCGCGTCTCGCCCCTCCTCGTGGTGCGCCTCGTGCTCGTCGCGGGAGCGGCGGCCTGCCTCGCCATCGCGCTGGCGCCCAACGAGGTCGCCTTCGCCGTCGCCCTTGTCGCCCTCGGAGTCGCCTGTGGGCCGTACCACACGGCCGGGCTCACCCTGGTCTCACGGGTGAGCGGCAACGACGCCCGGCGCCTGGGCCATCACGGCATGGTGGGCAACCTCGGCCTCGCCCTGGCGCCCACGTTCGGCGCCGTGCTCGCCTGGAGCGTGTCGTGGCGACTGCCGTTCGCGGCGGCGGCAGCGATCGGCCTCGTGGTGGCCGGGCTGACGCTCAGGATGGAGCGCGTCGCGGACCCGGGCCTCGCGGCCGCCGCCGACCAGGCGGAGGTGCGCGAGGGCGCCGTGGGCTGGGACGTGGACGACGCGTCCACACGCGATGCCGGCGCGGGCCCGTCCGGCGAGACGCCGGCGCGGTCGCCGTCCACGAACTTCACGGCGCTGGTCCTCGTCTTCGCGATCACGTGCGCGCTCGGCTTCATCTACCGCGGGTTCGCGACGTTCCTGCCGGCGCTGGCGGCGTCACGCTCGGAGGTCCTGCCCGCGACCGCCGTGCTTCGCGGCGGGATCCTCGCGTCACTCGTGTACCTCGCCGGCTTCTTCGGCCAGTGGTGGGGCGGCCACCTCGGCGGCCGCCGGCACGCGGAGACGCTGTACGCCGTGCTGCTCGCCGTCACCGCGCTGCTGCTCGCCGCCACCTTCTTCGCCGTCCAGTGGTGGCTGCTCGTCTTCCTGGCCGCGACGAGCTTCATCCACTTCACCACGCAGCCCATGGACAACGTCTTCACCGGCCGCTACACGTCCCTCGGGCACCGCGGCCTGGGCTACGGGACGAGCTTCGCGCTCTCGTTCGGGGTGGGCTCGTTCGCGGCGTGGGCCGGCGGCGTGGTCGCGGACGCCGCCGGCAGCCGCCTGCAGTACGTCTGGCTGCTGCTCGCCGCCGTGGCCGGGCTGGCCGCCGTCTGCGGCGTCGCACTCGCCTTGCTCGCCCGGCGCCTCGCCGGGCCGGCGAGCCTGGAGACGACTGAGGCCGGGCGCGGACGCTCGTAGTCCACGCCCGGCCTCAGAGAGTCCGAGCAGCGCGCGGCGGCGGAGCGAGCTACGCGATGACCGCCGCCATGACGGCCTTCTGCGCGTGCAGCCGGTTCTCGGCCTGGTCGAAGACCACGGAGTTGGGCGAGTACAGCACCTCTTCGGTGATCTCCTCGCCCCAGTGCGCCGGCAGGCAGTGCATGACCTTGACCTGCGGGCCGGCCAGCTCGAGCATCGCCGCATTCACCTGGTAGTCCCTGAGCGCGGCCAGGCGGACGTCGTGCTCCGCCTCCTGGCCCATGCTCGTGAAGGTGTCCGTGTAGATCACGTCGGCGCCCCTCACGGCGGCGGCGACGTCGCTGGTCAGCTCGATGACGGCGCCGGTGGCCTTCGCGTCCTCCTGCGCCCGGGCGATGATGTCCCTGTTGGGACGGTAGCCGTCGGGCGTGCAGGCGACCACGTGCATGCCGGTCTTGGCGCCGACCTCGGCGAGCGAGTGGGTGACGTTGTTGCCGTCGCCGATGTAGACGAGCTTCACGCCCTCGAGGCGGCCGCAGTGCTCGCGGATCGTGAGCGCGTCGGCCATGCCCTGGCAGGGGTGATGGTCGTCGGTGAGGCCGTTGATCACGGGGATCTGGCCGTAGGCGGCGAGGTCCTCCACGTCCTGCTGGGCGAAGGTGCGGATCATGATGGCAGTCGACGTAGCGGCTCATCACGTTGGCGGTGTCCTTGATGGTCTCGCCGACGCGCAGCTGGATGTCGTTGGCGTTGAGGAACATCGGCTGGGCGCCGAGCTGCTCGATGCCGACCTCGAAGCTCATGCGCGTGCGCGTCGAGGTCTTCATGAAGATCATGGCGACGGCGCGGCCGGCCAGCACCGCGTGCGGCTCGCGGGCCTTCTGCGCGGCCTTCAGCACGGATGCGAGGTCGAGCAGGGCCGTGACCTCGGCCGGCGTGAAGTCGTGGATGGTCAGGAAGCTGCGGCCGGTGAGGTCGAGCTCGGAGAGGCGGTTCTTGATGGCTTCGGTCATGGGACCCCCTCGTGGAGACGGTTGACTGCTGCAGGTGCGGCGCCGGGCGTGAAGGCGCGGCGGGGACCGGACGCATCCGCGCGCGGTCCCCGCCGTGTCACGCCCTGACGCCGGAAGAGGCTATCAGATGAAGCCGCGCTCGCTGAGGACGTCGGCGAGCGTCGGGCTGCCGATCTCCTGCAGGTCGTAGCCGACCTGCACGGCCGGCAGCTTGATGTCGATGATGCGGCGCAGGTCCATCGGCGTGCCGATGACGACGACGTCGGCGCCGGAGGCGTTGATCGTCTCCTCCAGGTCCTTGAGCTGCTGCTCCGAGTAGCCCATGGCCGGCAGCAGGACGCCGACGTTCGGGTACTTCTCGAAGGTCGCCTTGATCTCGCCGACGGCGAAGGGACGCGGATCGATGAACTCGGCCGCGCCGAACTGCCTGGCGGCCACGGTGCCGGCGCCGTACTTCATCTCGCCGTGCGTGAGCGTCGGGCCGTCCTCGACCACGAGGACGCGCTTGCCCTTGATCATCTCGGGCTTGTCGACGCTGACCGGCGAGGCGCCCATGACGATCTGCGCCGTCGGGTTCACCGAGCGGACGGCCTCGAGCTCGGCCTCGATGCCGGCGCGGTCGGCCGAGTCGATCTTGTTCAGGACGATGACGTCGGCCAGCCGCACGTTCACTTCGCCCGGGTAGTACACGAGGCCGTCGCCGGGACGGTGCGGGTCGGCGACGGTGATGTACAGGTCGGCGGCGTAGAAGCTGAAGTCGTTGTTGCCGCCGTCCCAGAGGATGACGTCGGCCTCCTTCTCGGCCTCGCGCACGATGGCCTCGTAGTCGACGCCGGCGTAGATCACGTTGCCGGCCACGACGTGCGGCTCGTACTCCTCCATCTCTTCGATGGTGCACTCGTACTTCTTGAGGTCGTCGAGGGTCGCGTAGCGCTGTACGCGCTGGGCGACGAGGTCGCCGTACGGCATGGGGTGACGGATGCTGACGACCTTCTTGCCGGCCTCGCGCAGCATGGTCTGGATCTTGCGCGTGGTCTGGCTCTTGCCGGCGCCGGTGCGCACGGCGCAGACGGCGATCACCGGCTTGGTGCTCTTGACCATCACCTTGTCCGGGCCCATGAGCATGAAGTCGGCGCCGAGCGAGTTCACGAGGGCCGAGCGGTGCATGACGTACTCGTAGGGCACGTCCGAGTAGGCGAAGACGACGACCTCGACGTTGTGCTTCTTGACCAGCTCGGGCATCTCGGACTCGTCATGGATCGGGATGCCGTCCGGGTAGAACGGGCCGGCGAGCTCGGCCGGGTACTTGCGGTCGTTGATGTACGGGATCTGCGTGGCCGTGAAGGCGACGATCTCGTACTCCTGCCTCTCGCGGAAGTAGGTGTTGAAGTTGTGGAAGTCGCGGCCTGCGGCTCCCATGATCAGGACTCTGGTTCTGTCTGCCATGCTCACTCCTGTGGTTGCAGGTCCCTCCGCGCCACGATCAAGATGTCAGGCCGGCGGAGTGAACACTTTGTGGACGTACGGTGACATGCACAGCTGCAGGGTCGCAGCGTAGGTGGGCACGAACGTGATGGACTCTCCGAGCGCCGGCGGCCGCTCCATGGCCTCGACGTCGAGGATGAGGTGGTCGCTCGAGGCCCCCAGGACTTCGACGCGGGAATCGACCGGCACGAGGCCTTCGGCCGGCGCGTCCTGGCGACCGAGGGCGCAGATCGCGCGCCGGCGTTCGCCGCGGTCGGTGAACGGCGCCGGGATGTTGCCGTAGGCGTCCTGCGCCGTCGTGCCCCACGGCAGCGACGGCTTCACGAGGCACTCGATCACGGGCGCCGACACGGTGAACGCGTCGAGGTGCAGGCCGAGCGCCGGCTCCCGCGTGAGCGTGTCGACGCCGAGCAGGATGGTCTCGCCGATGCGCAGCGTGTCGATGGCCTTGGGCATGCGGCCGGAGACGGCCATGCCGATGGACCCCGAGTTGCCGCCCGAGACCAGGAGCGGGCGGCCGAGCTGCTTGACGCTCTGCTCCGCCAGCTCGGCCAGGCGGCCCAGGTTGTCCTCGTCGGGCATGATCGCGCCGTAGCAGGTGAGGTTGACGCCGATGCCGGCGATGTCGATGTGATCCATGGCGTTGACGCGCTCGAGGAACGCCGGCAGAGCCGCCGGCAGCATGCCCTCGCGCAGGTCGCCGAGGTCGACCATGGCGACGACGGCGTGCCGCCGCCCCGCAGCCGCGGCGGCGTTCTCGAGGGCGACCACCGTCTCGAGCTCACTCTGCAGCGAGACATCGGTGAGCTGCACGGTCTCGCCGGCCAGCTCCGGCGGCGGCGCGCGCAGGAGCCAGAGCGGCGCCGTGAGGCCGGCCTCCCGGAGCCGCTGGGCGTTCTCCAGGCGAGACTCGCCCAGCGCCCTTGCCCCGCCGGCCAGCATCGCCCTGCCCACCTGCGGTGAGCCGCACGTGCCCTTGGTGACCGCGACGACGGAGATGCCGGGCAAGCGCTCGACGACGGTCCGCGCGTTCTCGCGTACCTTCCCCAGATCGACGGTGAGCGTGGCTCTCGCAGGCATGGTCCTCCGATGCATAAGACGTATGCAAGAGAGTATCGGCTCGGAGCCTCCCCGCGCAAGCGATGCCCCGTTCAGTGCTGGCAGGCGGGACACCAGAAGGTGGTGCGATTGTCGTCTCCCTGCCCGCGAGCCTGGATGAGAGCGGGGGCGCCGCAGCGGGGGCACGGGGCTCCTGCCTTGCCGTAGACCGTCCGGTGAGCGGACTGCCGGCCGTCGACGGCCGACTGCTGCATGAGCGGGCGGATGGCGCGGACGACCGAAAGCGCCTCATCGTCCGTCACCGACATGATGGGCCGCCACGGATCGACCTGCGCACGCCAGCAACCCTCCGACTTCCAGAAGTTGCCGATGCCGGCGACGATGTGCTGGTCGAGAAGGCCGTCGCCGAAGGTGCGTGTGGGATCGTCCTCGCGCAGGCGGCGCAGGAAGCGGACCTCGTCGAACGGCGCCGGCGCGACGAGGTCCGGGCCGAGGCTGGCAAGGCGCGTATCGGTGCGCACGCGCGCCGCCGTCAGCAGCTCGAGGACGGGACCGTTGAACTGGATCACCTCATCGTCTCCGTGGCGGATGATCGAGCCAGGCCGAGCGCGGCGAGCGCGGCCAGCGTTGCCCGAGCTTCAACGCTCTCCAGGCCCCCGACATGCGCAGGTGCGAGTGGATGACGAACCCTCCCTCGAACCGCAGCAGCAGGTGCTTGCCGACGGCATCGACCCCATTGACGCGACGCCCGGCCAGGCGCTCCGGCCAGCGGTCGCGCCCGAAACGGGGATGTGGCGTCTCGATCGCGTCTGGGACCTGCCCCGCCAGCACGGCGCCGACGCGCAGAGCCGCGTGGTGGATGGTGTCGCCCTCAGGCATCGCCGGGCGCCAGCGCGAAGTCGTGGAGGCCGCGGCGGAAGCCGAGCGCGACGAGACGCTCGGCGAGCGGGCTGGCGACGGCCGGCTCTCCGTCGATGGTGTCGACGGAGAGCTTGCGCAGGCGTCCCGCCCGGACTGCCTCCGCCAGGACCTCGAGCGCCGGCTGGACGTCGTCGGGCCGGCCGACGACGCGCAGCGTGCGGCCGCCGGCGTGGACCGACAGCGCCGGCCGGCCGCCGATGGTGACCAGATGCGCGCCGGCGCGCCGTGACGGCGGCCGGACCTCAGCGTCCGGCCAGCGCAGGCCGGCGCCGTAGAGCTGCGCCGGGTCGGCCGTGGCGATGACGAGCGCTGCATCCGGCGCCTCCTCCTGCGCGCGGAGGCGCTCGACGGCGCCCGGCAGCGCGAACTGGGCGCCGCCGAGCCCCTCGACGAAGTAGCCGCGGCGGGCCGCGCCGAGCGTCTCGAGCGCCGTCAGAGCCGGGTACAGCGCCGAGAAGCCGCCGGGGTAGCCCTCGGCGCGCACGAGCTCCCGGGTGAGCACGCCGTGACGCTCCAGCAGCAGCTCGGCCCAGGCGCGACCGCGAGCGCCGAGGTCCGCCGGCGCGGCGCGGAACACGTCCTCGGACAGCGACCAGCGGCCCTGCAACGGCGGCGCGCCGCGAGTCCGGCGGCGGAAGCGACCCGAGGAGGGACGGCGGCCGCGCGCCGCCGCGCCGGGCGCCTTGGCTCCGCGCTGCCGCAGCGGTGCGAAGGCGTCGTTGGTCGCCTCGCCGGCCCAGGCGAGGTCCCAGAGCGACTCGCGCAGCTCGTCGGCAGCGACGTCCGCGAGCTCGACCAGGAGGTCGGAGAAGAAGCAGGCCCCGCGACCCAGCCGCTCGCGCAGCAGGGCGTGGACCTCGCCGCCGGGCCGCTCGGAGCCGCCCGGCGGCGGGCCCAGGCAGTGGCGCGTCGTCGCGGAAGTACAAGGCGACGCGCCCGGAGCGCCCGCCCAACGGCCCGGCGCCGACCCAGACGACCTCGCCGTTGGCGCACAGCTCGTCCAGCCAGTACGGCGAGTAGGTCCCGAGCCGGCGCGGCAGGACGTCCTTCTCCCACAGCTCCGGCGCAAGCGGCAGACCCTGCAACGACGCCAGCACGTCGCGCAGGCGGTCGACGCCGGCGCCGGCGGGCGCGTAGCGGTCCACGCCCTGCCACGCCGGAGCAAAGCGCGCCATGGTCGCCTGTCCGACCGGCTCGATCTCCTTGCGCAGCACCGCCAGCGACGCACGGCGAAGCCGGCGCAGCACGTCTGGGTCGCACCACTCGCGCTGCGTGCCCAGCGGGCGGAGCTCACCGAGGACGAGCTCGCCGGCCCGCTCGAGCTCCGCGAGCGCCGGGCCGGCGTCCACGCCGTAGCGGGCGCGAACGTCGCCGGTCTCGAAGGGACCGTGGGTGCGGGCGAACCGCCGCAGCAGGCTCAGCATGGCGTCCGGCACATCCGCGAGGAACACCTCCGGCAGGCCGCCGGGCGGCACCACGCCGAGGGCGTCGCGGTACAGCCCGGCGTCCCCGGCCGCTATCCAGCGCTCCTCTCCGCCGAGGCGGACGCGCAGGGCGCGGCGCTCGTCCTCGAGCCGGCGCAGCCAGGCGCGTGCCTCGGACGGCGCCGTCACGCGCTGCTCCGCCTCGTCCGACGTCAGGTCGCCGCCGCGCCGCAGCACCTCGTGCAGCGCGTCGGCGTCCCGCGCTCGCAGCTGCTCGGAGCGGTGCTGCAGGTCGTCCTCCACCAGCTCCATCGCGCCGGGATCGATGAGGTCACGCAGCTCCTCCTGACCGAGCAGCTCGCGCAGCAGTTCGCGGTCCAGAGAGAGGGCCACCGCGCGCCGCTCGGCCGCCGGCGTGTCGCCCTCGTACATGTACGTCGCCACGTAGTCGAAGAGCAGCGACGAGGCGAACGGCGAGGCCGTCAGCGTCTCCACCTCCACGATGCCGACCGCGCGGGTGTCGATCGCCCGCAGCAGCTCGGTGAGTCCAGGCACGTCGAGCACATCACGCAGGCACTCGCGGTAGGTCTCGAGGATCACCGGGAACTGCGGATAGCGCCGCGCGACCTCGAGCAGCGACTGCGCCTTGAGGCGCTGCTGCCAGAGCGGCGTCCGGCGGCCCGGATAGGCGCGAGGGATGAGCAGCGAGCGGGCCGCGTTCTCGCGGAAGCGGGCGCCGAACAGGGCGCTGGAGCCGAGCTCGGCGACCACCAGGTCCTCGGCCTCCTCCGGGTCGACCAGCACCAGCTCGGCGCCCGGCGGGTCGTCTGCGTCCGGCAGGTGGACGATGATCCCGTCGTCTGACCAGATCGCATCGGCCTCGAGCCCGTAGCCGTCGCGGATGCGCGCCGAGAGCGCCAGCGCCCACGCGGCGTGGACGCGGCCGCCGTACGGCGAGAGCACGCACAGCCGCCAGTCGCCGATCTCGTCGCGGAAGCGCTCGACCACGAGCGTCCGGTCCGACGGCACGACCCCGGTCGCCGCCTCCTGCTCGCGCAGGAAGGCGAGCAGGTTGGACGCGGCGCGGCGATCCAGGTCGTAGTCGCGTTCGAGGACGGCCTCGTCCTGGCGGACCGCCCAGCGGGAGAACGCACCGATCGCCTCCCCGAGCTCGCGCGGGCGCCCGATGCCCTCGCCGTGCCAGAACGGCACCGCGCCGGGCGCGCCGGGCGCCGGCGTGACCACCACGCGGTCGCGCGTGATCTGCTCGATGCGCCAGGAGGTCGCGCCGAGCAGGAAGGTCTGGCCGGCGCGCGCCTCGTAGACCATCTCCTCGTCCAGCTCGCCGACGCGGCGGCCGTCCGGCAGGTTGACGCTGAAGAGTCCCCGGTCGGGGATCGTGCCGGCATTGGCGATCGCGAGCTGCCGGGCGCCGGAGCGAGCCCGGATGGTGCCCGCGACGCGGTCCCAGACGATCCGCGGCCGCAGCTCGCCGAACTCCTGTGAGGGGTAGCGGCCGTCGAGCATGTCGAGCACGTTCTCGAGCTGGCGGAGCTCGAGGTCGGCGTAGGTCCACGTCCGCCTGAAGAGGGCGTGGAGCGCGTCGACCGCCACGCCCTCGTCTCCGGCGGTGGCGGCGATCGCGACGACCTGCTGCGCCAGTACGTCGAGCGGGTTGCGCGGCACGACAGTGGTCTCGATGAGGCCCTCACGCATGCGCCGCGCCACTACGGCGCACTCGAGCAGGTCGGCGCGGAACTTGGGGAAGATCCGTCCGCGCGACACCTCGCCCACCCCGTGACCGGCGCGGCCGATCCGCTGCAGGCCGCGGGTCACCGACTTGCGGCGACTCCACCTGCACCACGAGGTCCACGGCGCCCATGTCGATGCCGAGCTCCAGCGACGACGTCGCCACCAGGCACGGCAGCGTGCCGGCCTTGAGCAGGTCCTCGATGACGACGCGCTCCTCCCGCGCCAGCGAGCCGTGGTGGGCGCGGGCGATCTCGCGCACCTCTTCCCGCGCTCCTCCGCTCCTTGCCTGGCCAGGTCGTTCAGCCGCAGCGCGATGCGCTCCGCGGCGCGGCGGTTGTTCACGAAGACGAGCGTCGAGCGGTGCTCGCGGACCAGCGCAGCAGCTCCGGGTAGATGGCCGGCCAGATGCTGCGCCGGGTCGCCTCGCCGCCGGGGATGGAGTCGAGCTCCAGAGGTCGAGTCGGGCTCGACCATGGACTCCACCGGCACGTGGATGCGCAGGTCGAGCGGCTTGCGCACGCCGGCGTCGACGACCGTGCACTCGCGCCCGGGGCCGACGAGGAAGCGCGCCACCTCGTCGAGCGGCCGCTGCGTGGCGGACAGGCCGATGCGCTGCACGTCGCGTGCCCGCCTCCTGGGCCAGCCGCTCCAGGGTCACCGCGAGGTGGGCGCCGCGCTTGGTCTGCGCCACCGCGTGGATCTCGTCGACGATCACCCACTCCGTGCCGACGAACAGCGTCCGCGCCTGCGACGTGAGCATCAGGTAGAGCGATTCCGGGCGTGGTGATGAGCACGTCGGGCGGATGGCGCAGCATCGCCGCCCGCTCGCGCTGCGGCGTGTCGCCGGTGCGCACGCCGACGCGGACGTCCGCGCCGATGCCGCGCAGCGGCGCCCGCAGGTTGCGCTCGACGTCGTAGCCGAGCGCCTTGAGCGGCGAGATGTAGACGAGCCGGAGTGTGCGCTCGCGCGGGTCCGGAGGCGGCGGCTCGGCGACGAAGCGATCGAGCGCCCACAAGAAGGCGGCGAGCGTCTTGCCGGAGCCGGTGGGCGCCGAGACGAGCGCGTGGGCGCCGGCGGAGATCGCCGGCCACGCCTGGACCTGCGCCGGCGTGGGCTCCGCGAACGCCCGCGCGAACCACTCGCGGACCTCGGGGGTGAACGGCGCGAGGGCGGGATGTGGGACCGGTGTCGTCATGTGCACTGTGGATGCCCGTGGGCCCGGCAAGCATCACACGGCTTCGGGACGGAAGGCCACCCCTGGGCACATGCCGGCAAACGCTCGTCACACCCGGTGACCGGCGAGAGGATGGGTGGGCACGGTCAGAACCCCGGAGGGAGGAACCATGGGAGGCAGCGTCTACAAGGTCATCGAGATCATCGGCACCAGCGACACGTCCTGGGAGGAGGCGGCGAAGACCGCGGTGGAGGAGGCGGCAGGCCACCTCGAGGATCTGCGCGTCGCCGAGATCGTCAAACTCGACATGCACATCGTCGACAACGAGATCGCCGCCTATCGCGCCAAGGTGAGCGTATCGTTCAAGTACCACAAGGACGCCTGAGCGCCGGCGGGCCCGAAGGCTCAGACGCCGGCGCTGGCGCGCAGGAGGGCGGTGACCGCCTCCGGCGCGAAGTGCCGCAGCAGCGCGCCGCAGCAGGCGAAGATGTAGTCGCGGTCGAGAGCGACGCGCGCGTCCGGCGGCGGCAGCAGCCGCTCCCCGCCGGCGCTCCTGGCGCGTGTGTCGGCCAGGACGGCCTCGCCGCCGGGCAGGCGCGTGAGCGCGCCGCCGGTGCAAATAACGAGCCGGCAGGCGGTGAGGTCGCGCCCGCGGGCGACCGTCTGCCGGCCGGTCGGCGTGTAGAGGTGCGCCAGCTGGCCGGCGTGCCGCTGCACCCCGGTGACGGCGGCGAAGTGCGTCAGCGTCAGCGCCGCCGCGATCTCCTCCGGCGTCGTCGGCAGCGGCGGCGGCAGGTGCACCGGACGCTCCTGCTCCGCGAGCATCTCGACCACGTGCCTCGCGCTGACGTAGGTCCCGAGGTCTCCCTCCACCGTCCGCTTGCTGTGCGGCTGCGGCTCGATCATGAGCGCGGCGATTCTCGGGGCTGCCGTCGGTGATGGAGTGCACGTCGGTGGTGGCGCCGCCGACGTCGATGACGACGAGGTCGCCGAGGTCCTCGGCCAACAGCTCGGCGGCGATCAGTACGGCCCCCGGGGTGGGCAGGATCGTGCCGCTCACGACCTCGCCGATGCGCTCCATGCCGGGGGCGTGCGTGATGTGTTCTTCGAAGGCGTCGTGGGTAACGGCCCGGGCCGGCACGATGTCGAGCTCGTCCACGGCCGGATACACGTTGTTGGTGAGCTTGACCCTGAAGCCGGCCCGCTGAAGCAGTTCCTGAGCGTCGGTGCACACGACGGAGTTGCCGGCGTACACCACGATCGGTCGCGCCTCGAGCCCGGCGAGGCGCTCAGGCGTTGAAGAGGACCGTGTCGCAGTCTCCGCCCTCCACCCCGCCGGCCAGCAGGATGAGGTTGGGCTCGACGGCCTCGATCTCGCGCAGGTCGTGGTCGCGCAGACGGCCGGCAGTCTGGTACTTGACGACCGCGCCGGCCCCCAGGGCCGCCTCGCGCGCCGCCATGGCCGTCATGCGCCGCGTCAGACCGTGGACGGTCATACGCAGGCCGCCGGCGGCCGAGCTGGTCGCCAGCGTGACCTCGGGCCTCACCGAGCAGCCGACCACCTCTTCCAGCTGCGCGCGGGCGGCGTTCACGCCGATGGTGACGTCCCCGTCGGCGACCGAGGTGGCGGCGACGCCCTGCCCGACCAGGCGGGGCGTCGCCTCCCAGAGGTCACTCAGCCCGACGAACGCCGAGACGACCGTCGTGGTCGAGCCGATCTCGGCGACGAGTGCATCGACGGGCAGCAGCTCCACGTCACATCCCGCGCTCGCGCATCGCCTTGACGACGAACGACGCGACGCCGATGCCCTTGGCGCCGCGCCCGAAGCCGGCGTCCATACCCCAGCTGCGGGCGAGCTCGTCGGTGACCT
>CAVUBA010000017.1:0-47070 GCA_963739595.1 uncultured Thermoleophilia bacterium | reverse complement strand
GCAGCGCGGCATCGCGCCTCCCCTTGAGGCGGGCCATCATCTCGCGAGGCCCGCCCTGGTCGCCGGTCAGGGCCTCAAGGGCGCCGTACTGGGCGAAGTGGTTGGGGCACGACTCCATGTTCACGTTCATCTGCGTGATGATGTCGATCACGGGCTCTGGCCCGACGGCGGCGCCCAGGCGCCAGCCCGTCATCGCGTACTTCTTGCTGAACGTGTACAGGATGACCGTGCGCTCGAGCATGCCGGGCCGCGAGACGATCGACTGGCTCGCGCCTTCGAAGCGCACGTCGAAGTACGCCTCGTCGCTGAGCACGAGCAGGTCGTGCCGGACCGCGATCTCGGCGATGCGGTCGAGTTCCTCCGGCGTGCACTCGGCAGCCGTCGGATTGTGCAGGTCGTTGAGGATGAGCAGGCGCGTGCGCGGCGTGATGCGCCGCTCGATCTCGTCGATGTCGATGGTGTAGCGATCGCCGGCGTCCACGTACCCGTAGGGCACGGCGACCCCGCCCACGAACTCGATGAACGAGGCGTAGATGGGGAAGCCGGGGTTGGGGTAGAGGACCTCGTCGCCCATGTTCATGGCGGCCATGAGCCACTTGCCGATCACCGGCTTGCCGCCCGGCTGCACCGACACGTTGTCGGCGTTGTAGGCGACGCCGCGCGCGGCGGCCACGTCGGCGGCCAGGGCTTCGCGCAGTGGCGCGATACCGGCGTTGGCGCAGTACGTGGTCTTGCCGGCGAGGATGGCCCTGTTCATGGCCGCCACGATGGGCTCGGCGGTGGGGATGTTGAGGTCGCCGAGGTGGAACGGGTAGATCGTCCGTCCCTGCGCGGCGAGCGCGGCCGCCTCGGCCGAGACGGCGAAGACCGTCTCGGTCCCGAGCCGCGAGACCCGGTCGGCCGGTACGAAGCCGGGGCCGGGCGGAGTGAGGTCTTCAGCGAGCGAGTGCATCACAGGTCCCTTCGCAGTCCTCGCCTCAGCTCTTGGCCCAGGCCGCGAACCTGTCCTGCTCGCCCTCGAGCATGCGGTAGCAGTGCTGCTCCTCCGGGAACGCGCTGCCGCGCACGTCCTTGACGTACTCGGTGAGCGCGGCCGTGGAGACGCCGGCGAGGTCGGCGTACTTCTTGACGAACTTGGGCGTGAACGCCTGGAACGTGCCGAGCACGTCGCTGACGATGAGCAGCTGGCCGTCGACGTCTTCGCCGGCGCCGATGCCGAGCACCGGGATCGGCAGCTCGTTGCGGATGAAGCCGGCGACCTCCGGCGGCACGGCCTCGACGAGGAGGAGCTGGACGCCCGCCTCGTAGAGGGCACGGGCGTCCTCGACCACCAGCTTGGCGGACTCGAGGGTGCGGCCCTGCGCCTTGTGGCCGCCGAGCTGGCCGGAGCTCTGCGGCGTGAGGCCGATGTGGCCGCAGACGGCGACGCCGGCGTCGAGGATCGCCCTGACGCGGCTGACGGTGCGCACGCCGCCCTCGAGCTTGATGGCGTCGACGTTCGCCTCCTTGAGGAAGCGGATGGCGTTGCGTCACCGCGTCCTCGTCACTGGCCTGGTAGCTGCCCAGCGGCATGTCGCCGACGACGAACGTGTTGGGGGCGCCGCGGCGCACGGCCTCGCTGTGCACGATGCACTGGTCCATGGTCACGGGGACGGTGCCGGGGTACCCGTACACGCACATGCCCAGCGAGTCGCCGACGAGGATCATGTCGATCCCGGCCGCCTCTTCGAACGTCGCCGTCGGGTAGTCATAGGCGGTGAGCCAGGCGATCTTCTCGCCGGCGCGCTTCATCTCGTGCAGGTCGAAGAGACCTTTCTTTGACATGGGGACCTCCCGTGTGGTGCCAAATGGCGCAGCGGCGCGGACGCCGCGCTCTTACTCTTCGCTGACGATGGGCCAGCCTTCGTCCTCGACGGACTCCGCCAGGACGAGCATGGTCTCGAGGTTCATGACGCCCGGGATGCGGGCGATGTCGACGCGGATGAGCTGGCCGAGATGATCGAGGTCGCGCAGCGCGAGCTCCACCACCATGTCGAACTGGCCGGTGACGTGGTAGCAGGCGCGGACGCCCGGGACTTCCTTGATGCCCTTCTCGAACTCCCGGATGGACTCCTCGCTGTGCTCGCGCAGGCGGGCCACGACGAGGGCGCGCACGGTGACGCCCAGCGCGGCGGGATCGATGACGGCGCGGTAGCCGCGGATGGCGCCGCTGCGCTCCAGCCGCCGGACGCGACCCAGCATCGCGGATGGGGATAGACCGAGCTTGCGCGCGAGCGCGAGGTTGGACATGCGTCCGTCCTCCTGCAGAGCCAGGAGGACTTCACGGTCGAGTGCATCCACGCCTTTCCCCTCCGGAAGCCGTTGGTCGTCCCCCCGAGTATTCAGTCTGATGTTCGCTCAGTCAAGCGCGCAAGTGAACAATCTTCCGCCGGAAGGCTGAATAGCCATTCGGATTGTCCGTGCGAGGGGTGTAGCCGGGTGGGCGAGACCGGCCGTTCCCCGTGGTCCGGCCGCGCCGCGCGGCCTCGCACCCGTGTGCGCCGCGGCGTGACGCCACCCACGACGCCTCCCATGACGCCACCGGGACGCCCCCACGACGCCACGGACGACGTCACTCATGGCGTCAGTGCCCGGAGGGAAAGGTACTG
The DNA here is from genome assembly GCA_963739595.1 of uncultured Thermoleophilia bacterium. GTDB lineage: Bacteria > Actinomycetota > Thermoleophilia > UBA2241 > UBA2241 > CAIXSE01. Next base: position 44,422 of record CAVUBA010000017.1, on the reverse strand, counting down.
CGGGTTCAGGCTCCACGCTCGCGGGCGACGATGTCGGCGAGCGCCTCGACGACTGCCACGGCGTCGTCCACGACGGCGGCGTCGGACTCGGCGACGATCGCCGCGTGGTCGTCGATGTCGACCGCGGCGATGAAGCCGGCGCGCTCGACGCCCCAGAAGAAGGCCGGCGCGCCCGACGCTCCCGCCACGAGGCAGATGGCGGGGGCCGCGCGCGTGCCGGAGACGCCGATCTGCCGGTCGGGCGCGGCCCAGGCGTTCATGGCGACCGGCCGCGTGACGCCGAACGATGCGCCCATGCGGGCGGCGGCGGCGGCGAGGCGCTCCACGCCGGCGCGGCTGCCCGCACCACGGCCGGCGACGACGAGGAACTTCGCCGTCTCCAGATCACCTGTGGCGGGCGGCTCGAGCGGTTCGACGTGGCTGAGCGGCGGCGTGATGGACGAGTCGCCGGCCGTCAGTTCAACGTCCGCGCGCACGGAGTGCTCCGCCGGGGGTTCGACGCGCGCGTCGTACCAGTCCGGGTGGAGCGTGATGCACCAGGGGGGCCAGCGCAGCTGGAACCGGCCGGTGAGGTGGTTGGAGTACACGGCGCGGCGGCAGAGCAGGCCCGCGGGACCGACGGCCGCGCTGAGGACGTCGGTGAGGACGCCGCCGCCGGCGCGGGCGGCGAGGCGCGCCGCCAGCTCGGCGCCGAGCGGCCCGCCCGGGAAGGCGAAGAGCTCGGCGCCGCCGCCCGCCTCGAACGCGGTGAGGGCGGCGGCCATGAGATCCGGCCGGAACGCGGGCGTGCGGATCAGACGGACGTCGCTTGTGGGCGCGAGCTCGATGAGGCGGTCGCGGCCGGCGTGATCGGCGTAGAAGGCGAGCGTGACCGCCTCGGTGGAGGCGACGGCCGTGTCTCCGGCGAGCCGCAGCCCGTCGCGCAGGAACCCGCCGAGCGCCCGCGCCCGCCGCTCGGCGCCCGGAGTGGTTCCGTCCAGCACGGCCACCACGCGCGGTTCGGCGGGCGTGCTCACAGGCTCTCCAGGCGCGCGCGCAGGTGTGTCTCATACAACGCGCGCGCCTTGTCCGCCGGCGTCGCCCCGGCAGACGATGGCGCCGGCGCGGCTGCGGTCGATCGTCTCGAGCCCCGTGAGCGCGGCCGGCTCTCCGGCGAGCACACCGGCGAGGTCCACGCCGAGCTGCGCGACGGAGAGCTCGGCGATGAGCTCGTCCTTCACCGCCAGCCGCTCTCTGAGCGTCGGCACGCGGAGCATCGAGACGAGGGCGTTGCCGACGGCGAGGACGCAGGGCGGCGCGAGCGTCGCCCGGACGGGGCCGGCGTCCGCCGCGAACGTGACGCGGAGGCGGCCGTCGTCGGTGGGCTGCAGCTCGGTGACCTGCGCCAGGCAGGGACGGCCGAGGGCCTCCGCGACCAGGAACGGGACCACGCCGCTGTCGCCGGGGCCGCTGCTGGAGCCCAGGAGCAGGGCGTCGCCGCCGAGCCGCTCCGCGCAGGCAGCGACCAACGCGGCCGTCGCGGAGGGGGCGAAGTCGAGGTCCGCGCCGGGGTCGACGCGGGCGGCGCGCGCGAAGCCGAGCGCCTGCAGGGTCTTGAGGAAGGGGTCGGCCTCGCGGCCGGCGACGGTGAACGCCGCGAGGCTCGTCTCGAGGCCGCGCTCCGCGCGCGCGTCGCGAAGGCGCAGCGCGAGCTCCAGCGCGGCCTCGTCGAAGACGTTGAAGACGCGGCGGACGTAGCGGGTCTCGGGCCCGCCGCCCTCAGGCGCCGCCGCCCGCGCCCAATCGGACGCGCGCAGCGCCTCGTAGTCCGGCGTGACCTTGAAGCCGACGACGATCCGCAGCAGGTCCACGCGGAGCCGCCTCCTATGCGCTCACAGCGGGATGATCGTCCCCGGGTTCATGATGCCGTCGGGGTCGAACGACCGCTTGAGCGTCTCGAGGATGTAGTAGGACGAACCGTACTCGTCCTTGACCCATGGCGCCCGTGCCTTGCCCATGCCGTGGTGGTGGACGATGGAACCCCCGCGCTTGAGCGTCTCCTCGCAGATGATGCCGATGATCGGCAGGTAGTACTTGTCGGTCTCCTCCTCCGGGCCGACGCCGACCACGTTGAAGAAGTAGTTGAAGTACATGTTGGTGCCGTTGATGTAGCTGTGCGAGGAGTGGCCGCCCATCATCGTGATGTCGGGGATCTCGGCGATGATGCGCGCCTTGGCCGTCTGGTAGATGTCGTTGATCGAGCTCCAGTCGGCGGAGATCTCGGTCGTGCGGTTCACGTTGCGCGTCTGGCGGATGCGCTCGTCCTCCGCGGTGATCTTGCTCGCGTCCCAGCAGAGGTCGTTGAACCAGGTCTCGATGTACTCGCTCGACACCTGGGTGCACTCGGGGTGCTTGTCGACGATCTCCTGGATGCCGTCGGCGGTCGCCTTGGCGATGCCGGCCGCGCCTTCGGCCATGAACAGCAGCACGCAGTCGTCCTCGGCGGCGAAGTGCGAGAAGTGGATGCCTGCGTCGCCGGGGTCGTAGACCCGCGCCACCGACGGCTTGTAGCCGTTGACCATCACCTCGCGCAGCACGGCGAAGCCCGTGGCCATGTCCTTGAGCGTCCAGCCGAGGAACCTGTTGTTCTCGGGGAAGTACGGGAACAGCTTGACGGTCACCTCGCTGATGAAGCAGAGCGCGCCTTCGTTGCCGATGACCACGTGGCGGATATCCGGGCCGGCGGCGCGGCGCGGCACGTTCTTGATCCGCGCGATCTCGCCGTTGGGGAAGACGGCCTCGAGGCCGACCACCATGTCCTCGATGCCGCCGTACAGCGTCGAGAACTGGCCGATGCTGCGTGTGGCGACGAGGCCGCCCATGTGGGCCACCGGCTTGGACTGCGGCGAGTGGCCCGTGGTCAGCCCATGCTGGCGCGCGCGGTCCTCGAGCGCCTGCAGGGGCACGCCGCACTGGCAGGTGGCCTGCATGTTGTACGGGTCGACGCTGATGATCTTGTTCATCATCGACCCGTCGATGATCACGGAGTCGGGCACGGCGCTCTCGAGCCCGCCTTCGGTCGCCGTGCCGCCCGTTCGCGGAATGACGCTGACGCCGTTGTCGCTCGCGAAGCGCAGGAGCTCCGCGACCTGGGCGGCGTCGGCCGGCAGCGCCACGGCCGCCGGCACCGGCATCGTGTGCACGTCGAAGATGTTCTGCAGCTTGCGGAAGTTGTCGACGCTGCTCTCGACGAGGATCTTCTCGTCGGTGACCACGGCCTCCGGACCGACGATGCGCCGCAGGCCCTCGACGATGGCTTCTCTGCTCAGTGACATGGCGGCGTTCCTTTGCGTGTCCGTGGCCGGTCTGCGGTCAGTGGAAGATGGAGAAGGACTGCTCGAGGATCGGGTCGGTGGCGTCGTGGATGACGCGGTAGACCTTCTCGTTCATGCGCCGGTAGACGTCGTGGTTCTCCAGGTTCGGGGGGAAGGCCTGCCGACCCTGCTTCATGGCGCCGGCGGCGGTCGCGAAGTCCGGATACACGCCGATGGCCACGGCGGCGCAGATGGCGGAGCCGAGGCTCGCGCCGCTGCTGCCCACGTTGCGCGAGGCGGGCACGCCGAACACGTCGGCGAAGATGTTCATGAAGAGCGGGCTGTTGGCGCCGCCGCCGGAGATGACGATCTCCCGCAGGTCGACGCCGAGCTCGGCGCACATGGCGTCGACGTTCTGCTTCATCGTCAGCGCGATCGCCTCGAGGATCGACCGGTAGACGTGGGCCCTCGTGTGGCGCGCGTCGAAGCCGATGATCTCGCCCTTGCGGAACGGCTTGTCCGTCGGGGCGAGCCAGTCCAGGACGGTCATGAGGCCGCAGCTGCCGGCGGGGACCAGTTCGGCCTCGCGTTCCAGGTACTCCTCACGGGAGATCTCCTGGGCGGCCGCGGCGGCGGCGAGCTCGGGCCCGAGCAGGTCGAGGAACCAGCTGAGGGTCCACATGCCGCGGCGCACGCCGCCGCTCTCGTAGAGATACGTGCCCGGGATGCAGGCGAAGTTCGTCCAGAAGTCCACGGCGTCCTGGCGGTTCTTGTGGCCGTGCACCATGGAGGCGATGTAGGTGCCGAGCGAGACGAGCGCTGTGCGCTCGTCGAGCGAGCCGGACCCGAGCGTCTCGACCGCCTTGTCGTTGGCGGTGGTCACGACCGGCAGGCCCTCCGGGATGCCGGTCGCCGCGGCCGCGTCGGCGGTCACGTACCCGGCGATGTCGCCCGGCATCTGCAGCTCCACCAGCAGTTCCGGGCGCAGGTTGAACTGCTCGAACAGTGCGGGGTCCCACTGCCAGGTATCGGTGTCGATGGGCCACTGCAGGATGATGTTGTTGGCGGCGCTGTCGCGGAACTGACCTGTGAACCGGTGGGTCATGTAGCCGGACGAGGTCGTCGCGTAGGCGAGTTCGGGGTCGTCTGGGAGCCAGGGCTGATAGGCGCGCGTGTCCATCCAGCTCATGACGGGCTCGAGCAGTGTGCCGTCGGCCTTGAGGAAGGTCTTGCAGCAGCGGATGGTGCACAGGCCGACAGCGATGATGTCCGCCGGGTCGCCGGTGAACTTCGTCATCACTTCGCGGCTCGCCGCGACGATGGACTCCCAGAGGTCGTCGTCGGGGTGCACGGCGTACCCCGGCTTGGGGTGCTCCATCGGAAGAAGAGTGCGCTTGGCCTCGCAGACGACGTTGCCCTCGAGGTCGTAGATGACCACCTTGGAGCTCTGCGTGCCGTTGTCGACGCCGATCAGGTACTTGCCAGCCATCGCCGTGTTCCCTCGCGTCCTAGCGGACGAGATAGCCGCCGTCGACCACGAGCACGTGGCCGTTGACGTAGTCCGAGGCCCGGCTGGCCAGGAAGACGGTCGCTCCCATGAGGTCCAGGGGTTCACCCCAGCGCTCCGCCGGGATGTGGTCGAGCACCCGCTGGTTCTTCTCCGGGTCGCTGCGCGTCGCCGTGGTGATCTCTGTCGCGTAGTAGCCGGGGGCGATCCCGTTCACCTGGACGTTGTACTGGGCGAGCTCGTCGCAGTACGCCTTGGTGAAGCCGGCCAGGCCGTGCTTGGTGGCTGCGTAGGCCGAGGACCACTGCCCTCCCAGATACGAGAAGAGGGAGCAGATGTTGATGATCTTGCCGCTGCGCTGCGGGATCATGTGCTTCGCGGCCTCGAGGGCCATCTCGAAGGCGGCCGTGAGGTTGACGGCCACCGTGGCGTCCCACTGCGGCCGGCCGAAGTCCAGCACGCTCGCCAGCGGGCAGATGCCGGCGCTGTTGACGAGGATGTCGAGTGAGCCGAACCGGTCGATGCAGGCGTCGACGATCTCCCTGGGAGCGCCGGGGCCGGTGATGTCGGTCTTCACGAACTCGTAGCGACTTCCGTGGACCTCGACCAGCTCTCTGGTCGATCCGTCGTCGTCCACGATGCTCGGCACCATGATGTTGGCGCCGGCCGTGGCAAGGGACAGGGCGAAGGCGCGGCCGAGCCCGGTGTTGCCCCCAGTCACGATCGCGTTCCTGCCCTTGATGGAGAAGAAGCCCATCCCGAAGTCTCTGATGTCAGTCACAGGTGTCTCCTTCGCTGCCTGTCCGCGCACTCTCGGGGCCGGAGTATTCGACCGGATGTTCGTCAAGTCAACCCGCCCGGAGAACATCGTGCCGCCGGACTGCGGGAGGACAACATTTCTCTCCATTAACGTCTCGATTTGCCGCGGCAATCACTGTGCGGCGTACCTTCGGCGCGCCCCACGATGACTCCGCTACGTGGGTCACTGTGCGGCGCACCTGCGGCGCGCCACACGATGAATCACCTGCGGCGTTCATTCAGGCGCGAGCTCGGCCGGGAAGCCGGGGGCGCGCAGGTCGGTGCCCACGGCGTCCTCGAGCATCTTGACGACCATCGGCGACTGTGCGCCGCCGCCGTACATCGCCCGCGCCCGCGCGAACTGCTGCTCCGTCACGCTAGCCAGCTCGAGCGGCACGCCGAACTCGCGCCCCATCATGTGCGCGAAGTGCAGGTCCTTGCGGGCGAGATCCATCGTGAAGTTGATGTTGTAGCTGCCGTTCAGGATCAGCTGGCCTTCGGTCTCGTGCACGAAGCTGTTGCCGGAGCTGGCCTTGATGACTTCCCAGGCCAGCCCGAGGTCGACGCCGCCCTTCTTGGCGAGCATGAGCGCCTCGCCGTCGGCGACCAGGTGGATGAAGGCGAGCATGTTGGTGATGACCTTGATCACCGACGCCTTGCCGAGCTCGCCGATGTAGAAGACGCGGCCGCCCATGGCGTCGAAGGCCTCGCGGTGCTTCTCGTAGACCTCGGGCTTGCCGCCGACGAGGACGGTGATCATGCCGGCGGCGGCGCGGTGGACGCCGCCGGTGACCGGCGCCTCGAGCGTCTCGATGCCCCTGGCCGCGGCCAGACTCGAGAGACGCTGCAACTCGTGCGTGTCGTTGGTGCTCATGTCGATCCAGGTGCCGCCGGGGGCGAGCGCCTCGAGCACGCCACCCTCCTCGGCGACCACGGAGGCGACGGCTTCGGGCGACGGCAGGCAGGTGATGATCGTGTCGGAGGCGCGTGCGGTCGCCGCGATCGACTCGGCGCAGGTGGCTCCCGCCTTGCCGAGCTCGACGGAGCAGCTCGCGTCCACGTCGTAGACGGTGAGCGGGAAGCCTGCGTTGAGCAGGCTGCCGGCGAGGTGCCTGCCGAGGGCGCCGAGCCCGATGTAGCCGATCCTGAGCGTCATCTGATCCTCCGTTCGAGTGCTTCGTGCGTGTGGGCGCCGCGCCGTCAGTCCCTGCGGGCGCGGCGCATAGCTTCGTCGTCGGCGCGGCAGATGGCCGCGATCTCGTCCAGCTGCGCGCCGTCCAGATACGGCGCCCTGTCCGCGTGCGCGGCCAGTCTGAGTTCCACCTGCGCGCACGCGTCATCGAGTTCGGAGACGCCGTCCTCCGACCACTTCTCGTAGGAGAGCCGGTTCGACAGCGTCGGCATGTAGTGCTCGCCGGCGCGGATGCGCCTTGCGGTGTCCTTGACGCCCAGGAAGCTGCCGCCCGGGCCCACCGCGGCGACGGCGTCGCCGGAGAGCGTTGCCTCCGACACCTCGACCGGCCGGTGCACGCGGTGCAGCATCGCGGCCATCTCATTGTCGATCACCGACTGCGGGAGGGACATCGTGTTGTGCGAGTCGATGAGCCCCCAGCCGGAGACCATGTCGGGCACGGCGCCGCAGACGGTCGCGGCCTTCATCGCCTTTTCGTAGCCCGCCTGCACGCCCGCCTGCTTGGCGTCGGTCGAGAGCCCCGGGTTGAGCGTCGGCACGGCGAGGTAGTGACCCACCTCCGTGGCCATGGCCCCCATCAGCCCGCTCTCGAGAGAGCCGAGCGCGAAGGTCGTGCGCAGCATGTCGAGCACTCCCGAGCCGAAGCAGAAGACCGCGCTGGCGCGCGGCGCCGCGACCTGCAGGGCCGTGGCGATGCCGAGGAACTCGGCCACGCCTTGCGTGACGGTCCCCGCCAGGGTGACCGGCGAGGTCGCTCCGGAGATGGTCATCGAGTAGACCTCGATCGGCACGCCGTGCTTGGCAAGGGCGATGTGGACGTCCAGGGCGCGGCCGTCGACCTGCAGCGGCGAGGCCGCCGTGATCACTGTTGAGACGCGCGGCCGCGCGCGGAACCGCTCGAGGTCGCCGGAGTGGGCCTCGCAGATGCGGAGCACAGCGTCGACCTCTCTGGGGCAGTCCACGAAGGTGACGTGCTTGGAGGTCTCGGTGAGCATCGTGAAGTACTCGGTGAGCTCGCGCTGCTCGAGCGGTACGTCCGACGCGCTGACCTGCGTCCACATGATGTCGAGCTGCGGCAGCTCGTCCATCAGCGCGGTGCACTCGCGGAGGTCTTGCAGCGTGCTGGCGCGGCGCTCGCCGGTGCGGAAGTCGAGCGTCTTGGCGACGCAGCCGCTGGGCACGAAGTGGAACGGCTCGCCCTCGCCCAGCAGGACGTCGTCGGCCTCGGTGAGGCCGGCCATCAGGATGCTCCGCGGACACTGGCCGACCGCCCACTCCACCAGCTCGCGGGGCAGACGGGCGATGCCGGTGGCGTGGTCCACCCGGGCGCCGCGCTCTTCGAGCAGCGGCAGGACCGCGGACCCGGCGTAGCGCATGCCTACGCGGCCGAGCAGCTCGACCGCCTCGTCGACGATCGCTCTCTTCTCGGCTTCGCTCAGCCACGTGGTGTGTGATTGCATCGCCACCTTCCTCGGGTGCTGGTCACCGCTCAGCGGACCGGGCCATCCTACGCGCCGCTCATCGGCACTGACCTTGACACCGGTGTCCGCTGGGAGAAGACTCTACCACGCTAATTGACCGGTTGATTAGTGCGGGCGCGGCCATCCATCGCGGCGCCCGTCCAAGAGGAGGAAGCGTATGACGGAAGAGACCCGGGTGCCGACCCGCATGGGCGACGGCACCTTCACTCAGATGACGCGCAGCGAGATTCGGGCTGATCTCATCGCAGGGTCCGAGGTGGCGGCCAAGCGCGCCAAGGTGCCGCTGCTCACAGACGACGAGATCGACCACCTGCTCGAGATCTACGCGTCGCCGCTGCGCTTCATCGGGGTCGACGTGGGCGAGGAGATCGTGCTCAGCTGCGACGGCACCGGCATGAAGACCCACGCGACGCGCATCCAGGACCTGCAGTCCTACGAGCAGTGGATGGGCGCCGACCTGCTGGAGCTCTGCGTCGGCGACTACTCCCTCAAGGTCGTGCGCACGATCCTGGCGTACGAGGCCCAGTACATGCACGACGCCCAGCTGTGCACGATCGCGCCGCTGCAGTACGGCGTCATGCCCAACCTGGGCCTCTACTCCAAGCCGGACGGCCCTTGCGAGAACTGGAACGAACTGCTGCCGCTGGGCAAGATCCCGGAGGCGCGCGCCGCCGCCGAGGAGGCGGTCGAGATGGCCGTCCAGGACATGGTCAAGCTGGCCGACTCGCAGTGGGAGGCCGGTGCCGACGCGATCGACTGGGATACCACCGGCGCCTCCGGCGATCCGGAGTTTCTCGCCGCCCTGCGCGCCACGAAGATCATCCGCGAGAAGTACCCGGACATGGGCGTCCAGCTGGGCATGGCCGGCGAGTTCGTGCTCGGTATGCACGGCCAGCTGGAGTGGGACGGAGTGCGGCTGGCCGGCCTGTGGCCCAAGGACCAGCTGCTGCTGGCCCAGAAGGCCGGCGCCACCATGTTCGGCCCCGTGGTCAACATCAACACCGGCAAGTCGCTCGCCTGGAACATGGCCCGCGCTATCGCCCTGATCAAGCCGTGCATGGAGGTCGCTACCATCCCGGTCCACCCCAACGCCGGCATGGGCGTCGGCGGTGTGCCGATGTTCGTCCACCTGCCCTCCGACGCGGTCTGCCGCGCGGCGAAGTCCTTCGTCGAACTGCTGCACGTGGACGGGTTGTAGGTGGGTTCGGGCGATCCCCATGGGATGCACAACGCCCACGCGCAAGCCGCGAGCATCGGCGGTATTCGGGCAGGCGGAGACCTGGTTGCCCGTTTGCAGATGACTCGGGGCATGCGCCTCAAGGACGCAAAGCAGTACGTCGCCGACAAGCTCGGCGTGACACCGTTCGACCTCTCGGACCCGGTCGCCATGACCGACGTCCGCAACGAGTTCGGCTTCGGCCGCGTCCACAGCTACGCGATCAGCCAGCCGTGGCAGGCCAACCAGATCGAGGCGAAGTTCAACATCGCCCGCGTGCTGGACGTGCCGATCAACAGTGTCGAGAAGTTCAAGGAACGCACGGCGGGAGGCTGACGTGATCAGGAACCCGCGCGCGGGAGCGCGCAAGAGCGGCGGCTTCAGGCTCGAGGTGTTTACCGAGGACGAGCTTCGCGAGATCCACGGCGCGACGCTCGAAGTGCTGTCGCGCACGGGCGTCTTCGTCGAAGACGCCGAGGCCCGTGAGATCTTCGCGGCGGCGGGCGCCGACGTCGACCCGGCCACGAACGTGGTGCGCCTGCCCGCGCACCTCGTCGAGGACGCGGTCCGCTCGGCGCCCTCCACCGTCGTTATGTGCGGCCGCGACCCGGCCAGGGACGTCGTGCTCGAGGACGGCAGGGTCGGCTTCACCAACTTCGGCGAGGGCATCCAGGTCGTCGACCCCTACACCGGCGAGCTGCACGAGAGCCGCAAGCAGGACGTCGCCGACTGCACGAAGCTCATCGACGCGTTGCCCGAGATCGACGTGGTCGAGCGGCCGCTCGGCGCGCACGACGTGCCGCCGGACACGGCGGCGCTGCACAACGCCGAGGCGATCTTCAGCAACACGACCAAGCACGCCACCATCGGGCCGCTCTCGGGCTTCTGCGCCCGCAAGATGATCGACATGGCTGCGGCGATCGTCGGCGGGGCGGAGGCGCTGCGCCGCCGCCCCATCCTCTCGTTCCTGACCTGCCCGGTGAGCCCGCTCAAGCTGGTCCAGGACGCGTGCGAGATCATCATCACCGGCGCCCGCGCCGGCATCCCGGTCAACGTGCTCTCCATGGCGATGGCCGGCGGCTCCTCGCCCGTGTCGCTCGCCGGCACGCTCGTCACCCACAACGCCGAGGTGCTCAGCGGCATCACGCTGGCGCAGCTCACGCAGAGGGGCGCGCCGGTCATCTACGGCTCGTCCACGACCGCCATGGACCTCCGCTTCGCCAGCGCCTCGGTGGGCAGCCCCGAGTGCGGCATGATCGGCGCCGGCGTCGCCTGCCTCGCGCGTTTCTACCTGCTGCCCAGCTGGGTGGCCGGTGCGTAGGGCGACTCCAAAGTGGCGGACGCCCAATCCGGTCACGAGAAGACGATCACCAGCCTGCTGCCGGCGTTGGCAGGGGCCAACCTGATCTACGGGCTGGGGATGCTGGAATCGGGCGTCACCATCGATTATGCGCAGCTGGTCATGGATGCGGAGTTCGCGCGCATGGTCAAGTTCTGCGTGCCGGGGATCCCGGTGACGGATGCGACGCTTTCCGTCGACGTCATCGACGAGATCGGGCCGTTCAAGGACTTCCTCTCACACGAGGACACCTACAAGGGCATGCGCGGGCAGTCGAACTCGAAGCTCATCGACCGGCGGGTCCGCGAGGAGTGGACCGCCGCCGGCGCGACGACGCTGTACGACCGCTCGCTGGCCGAGGCCCGGCGCATCCTCGAGACGCACCAGCCGGAACCACTGTCCGACGAGGTGGCCGCAGAACTTCGTTCGATAATCGAGGGCGCGGAACGCGAACTCGGTGTGAAGTAGGCCCGCAGACGGTGTAGTGTTCGGCGAGGCGGCTGCCCGACGTGGCGGCCGCCTCGTCCGCAACGCCGTCCAGGAGTGACCATGGCAGAGAGCAGCAAGGAGATCGGCGCCGGCCGCGTCAGCTTCCTCCGCGAAGAGCAGAAGCAGCGCATCTACGAGACGGCCCTCGGCATCCTCGCCGACATCGGCATGGTCGTGCTCCACGAAGAGGGCGAGCAGGTCATGCTCGACGGCGGCTGCACCAGGGACGAGGCCGGCCTCGTCCACGTCCCCGCCGCCCTCGTCGAGCAGGCGCGCGAGTCTGTGCCCAGGAGCTTCGTCGTCTACGACCGCGCCGGCGAGCCGGCGATGGACCTCGGCGGCCTCCGCTCCTACTTCGGCAACGGCTCCGACGTCATGCACCTGCACGACCTGGAGACAGGTGAGCGCCGCCTCGGCAGACTGGAAGACGTCGGCGAGGCGGCGCGCCTCTGCGACGCGCTGCCCGACCTCGACTTCGTCATGTCGGGCGCCTACCCGGACGGCATGGAGGCCCAGGAGGCGTACCCGCGGCAGTTCCGCGCCATGATCGCCGCCACGACCAAGCCGCTGGTGATGACCGCCGGCGGCGTCGAGACGGTCGAGCCGATGTGGCGCATGGCGTGTGAGGTCCGCGGCGGCGACGCGGCGCTGCGCGAGAAGCCGTACTTCGTCATGTACAACCAGCCGGTCACGCCGCTCAAGCACCCGTTCGAGACGGTGGACAAGCTGCTCTTCTGCGCCGACAAGGGCGTCCCGTCCACCTACTGCCCCTCGCCGGTGGCCGGCGGCACCGCTCCCATCACCACCGCCGGCCAGATCACGCTCGGCCTCGCGGAGGCGCTCTTCGGGCTGGTCATGCACCAGCTTCGCGCCCCCGGCGCCCCGTTCGTCATCGGCCAGGGCCCCAACACCCTCGACATGGGCACGTCGCAGTCGTCGTACAACTCCCCCGAGTTCATCCGCGCGTACGCGTGTGAGGTCGAGATGGCCAAGTGGCTGGACATCCCCAACTGGGGCTTCAGCGGCCACACCGACGCGCAGGTCGTGGACGCCCAGGCGGGCATGGAGGCCGACGAGATCACCAAGCTCTCCATGCAGCTCGGCGCCAACCTGAACCACGACGTCGGCTACATGGACTTCGGCCTCTCCGGCTCGCTCGCCGAGGTCGTGCTCGTGGCCGAGTTCATCGCCCGCGACCGGCGGCTGCTCGCCGAGCTCGAGGTCTCCGACGAGACGCTGGCCGTGGACGTGATCAAGGCGGTCGGCGCCGGCGGCGACTTCCTCGGCCAGCGGCACACGCGGCGCAACCTGCGCGGCAACCAGTGGCGCGCCGCAGATCCTCAACCGGGCGAGCTACGACCGCTGGGCGGAGGGCGGCGCGCTGGACGCCACCGAGAAGGCGCGCCAGAAGGCGCGCGAGCTGCTGGCGACGCACGAAGTCGCGCCGCTGCCCGGCGGCCTTGCCGAGCGGCTGGACGCGGTGGTGCCCGCGGGCTGACGAGGCTCCCCCCGGCCGAGAGGCACCTGCGGGCCGCCCGCGCGCGCTGTGCACGGGCGGCCCGTCTGCATTGCCCGGCCGCCAGCCGGCTCTACGCCTTCTCGAGCAGTCGCAGTTCGATGGCGTCCGAGCTGCAGCCGGTCGCGCAGAGGCCGCAGCCGCGACAAAGGGCGGGCTCGAACTTCGGCCTCCCGCCCGTGTCGCACACGATCGCCTCGAAGGGGCAGCGCAGTCCGCAGCGTCCGCAGGTCTTGCAGAGGTCCATGTCGATGCGGGCGATGTAGCGGCGCACCGGCCAGGCGTCGATCGACCTGCAGCCGTTCGGCAGCGAGGTGCGGGCAGCAGCAGTCGGTGCAGCAGTTGCAGATCGACGAGGTGTCGGCGACGTCGTCCTGGACGTCGGCCGTGTGCATGAGGCCGGCCTTGTCCGCGGTCCGCAGGATCTCGACGGCGCGCTCCACGGAGATCTCCCAGCCGAGGCCACGATCGTTGCTGAAGCGCAGGCACACGTCTTTGGGCTTGCGGCATTTGCCGACGATGGCGCGGCAGTCGCACGGCCACAGGTAGACATGGTCCTGGGCGGCGACGATCGCCTCGGCCTCGTGCAGGAGCACGTAGCTGTACCGGGCCTCGTAGGAGTCGCCGGGATGGCCGTCGCAGACTGACTCGACGTCCTCGCGGATCGTCTCCGCGTAGTGATCGACCTCCCAGTCGGCGAGCTGCCGGTGGACCGCCAGCGGGACGTCCTTCCAACCCTCGAACATGGCCCAGATCTCGAGGCGCTCGTGGAAGTCCGCCGGGGCGTAGGCGCCGGCCTCGTCGACGTCGAGGACGGCGCGGCGCACGGCTCGAGCGAGCCGCGCCGGGTCGAAGCCGGCGATGGCGCCGGCGCCGGCGCCGGCCTGCTGCGCCGGCGCCTCAGCCGTTCTTGCGGCCGCGAGGAGCAGCTCCGCGTCGTCCTCGTCGTAGAAACGATCCAGCCACGCCAGGATGAACTCGGGCGCGCCGACCACTGCGCCGGCGGCGCGCATCGCCGGGGTCACGTCCTGGGGTGTCGGCTCCTGCGCTGTCACGTCGGTCTCGGCCACGTCGCCTCCTCTCCTGCCTGACGGTCGTCCCGATGGTACGACATCATCTCGACGCCTGCGCTGCGATGGGGCTCGTGGACGGGACGCGCCACCAGCTCTCCAGCGTGGAGTTGCGCCAGGTAGCCGTGGCTGCTCCCGGACGGGTCGGGCCCGGGTGTGCCCAGCCCCGGCCGGCGCCTCGGCTCAGGGCGCCCACTTGTAGAGCCAGGAGCGTTCGACCTTCTGTCCGCCGGCGGGCGCATACACGACGCGGAACTGGTAGTCGACGAAGTCGGTGAACGGCATGGCGAAGACGAACGCCACGGTCGCCGCGTCGGGCGCGTAGGCGAGGACGTTGGGCGGGTCCGCGAGGCGCCGCTCCTTGCCGTCCACGTAGACGCTCCAGTCGCTCGCCGCCAGCTTCTGCGGCGAGGGCGCGCGGATGGTCACCTGGACGAAGCGGCCGTTCCACGGAGGCTCAGTCGCCGCATCTTGGGGCAGAACGGCGGTTATCGCGACGGTCCTGGCGCCGGGCGACGCGGCTCCCGACGCGGTCGCACCCGACCCGCCACAGGCGGAGAGCGCGATGGCGCCCACCAGCGCGACGAGCGCGGCGAGCAGGGGGGCGACGCAGCGAAGGCCTCGGTCGGACTGACGGCTCACGCGGATCATGGCGCGACTCTATCGCAGCCCGCCTGACGTCCGCGCATGACCCCCGCGTGGGTCGTGGCCCGGCGTCGGCGTGACGCGGGGCGTCTCCCGAGGGGATCGCCGTCGCCGACCGTCGCCAGGGTGGCAGGAGGGCCGCCACCATCGCCAAGGCCGGGCCGACCCAGCCAGCGGGCCCAGCGAGTACGGCGCCCGTGCGCCGGATCACTTCGTCGACGGCCGGGTCCGGCCCGGAGTGATCGAACACCCAGCCCATCGCGTCGTCCGGGCCGGCGATGAAGCCGTCCAGGGACATCGGCGCCGACCAGACGACTCTACCGCGGGTCTGGGCGGTCGCGTCATCGGGGCTCGAGACGGTCACGACATACGCTCGCCGCCGGCGTCCGGTCCGGCCAGGTCAGACCAGATCGGACGGACCTCTATCGTCCCGGCGGCCGCCATCGGATGTGTGGCCGCCACCCCGACCGCCTCCTCGAGATCGGCGCACTCGAGAAGCTCGTAGGCCGCCATCTGCTCCGTCGTGGCGGCGGACGGTCCCTTGCTGATCACCGGCTCGCCCTCGCGGACCCTGACCGTCACCGCGTCGGCCGGAGGCCGTAGCGGCCGGCCGTCGAGACGGATGCCGCGGCGATCCATTTCCAGATCCCAGGCGTGGATCGCCGCAATCAGCGTCTCGCTCGGAGCGAAGGACTCGTCGTGACAGATGATGAGCAGGTGGAGCACGTTCGTCAGCCCTCCGTGGCCGCAGCCGGCGCGTACCGCAGGAGCACCGCTCCTGAGTCGAGCGGCCGCGCCTCGAGCAGCTCCAGCCGCCGTCGTGGCAGGCCGCGTCCGAAGAGCTGCGTGCCGGCGCCGAGAACGACAGGCACGACCAGGATGCGGTACTCGTCGAAGAGGTCCGCCTCCATGAGCGCCGCCGAGAAGGCGCCGCTGCCGAACACCAGCGCGGCGCCGTCGCCCTCTTCCTTGAGCCGGCGAACACCGTCGGCGTCGAGCTGCCTGATCAAGGTCGTGTTCGCCCACTCAGCCGTGTCGAGGGTGCGCGAGAAGACGATCTTGGCGATGTCGTTCATGCGCTCGGCCACCTCGCCGCTCGCCGTCGGCCAGTAGGCGGCCATGCCCTGGTACGTGACGCGGCCGAAGACCAGCACGTCGGCTGAGGCCAGCTGCTCGAGCGAGAAGCGCTCGAGCTCGTCGCCCCAGACCTCGTTGTGCCAGTCGAGGTCCCAAGGCTCAGGCCCCTCGAAGTAGCCGTCGAGCGTCATGAGGTTCCACATGATGAGTCGGCTCATGGGCTGGTTCTTCCCAACCTGCGTCGGAAGCGTACCGGGAGGCATCTGACCCAGGACGACTGCGACGCGAGCGTGCGGACGCTCCCCACGCGGCCGAGGAAGCGACTCGGCTACAGGGCGCCGGAAGAGTGCCGTGGACAAAGGAGGCAGAAGAGTGTGTCAGGCGTGCAGGTGTTGCCCTACAAACTTGAACTCAGACAGACCTCCCACTCTCAGGCAGCGGTCCCTGACCATGGCCTGATGTGAGCCAGCTGATCGGCCAGCGCCTCCTCGGCGACCTCAGTGTCGTAGGCTGCCTGGGCGCGCAGCCAATAGCCGTTGGAGAGACCGAAGAAGCGCACAGGCGCAGGTCGGTGTCGGCGGTGATCGCGCGCCGCCCGGCGACGATCTCGCCGATGCGCTGCGCCGGCACGCCGATCTCCTTGGCGACGCGGTACTTGGTGATGCCCATCGGCAGGAGGAACTCCTCGAGCAGCAGTTCGCCGGGGCTCACGGGCTTGAGCTTCTCGTCCATCCTTCGCACTCCTAGTGGTAGTCCACGATCTCGACGTCCTCGGCCCCCCCGGAAGTCCAGCGGAAGCAGACGCGGTACTGGTCGTTGATGCGGATGCTGTGCTGGCCGGCGCGGTCGCCTCTCGAGCTGCTCGAGGCGGTTGCCCGGCGGCACCCGTCAGGTCATCCAGACGCCCGGCAATCTCGAGCTGGCGCAGCGGGTGGGGCCCGCCGTCGGTGTCGCCACGCGGGGGATCGAGGTGGGCTTGCCGCATGCGCCTCAGGCAGACCGCGCAGGCGAGTCCGAGGATGGCCACCGCAAGCCAGAACCAGTGGCTCTTCACGATGTTGCGGTGCCGACGATCATTGCCGCATGCCCTCCCTCAGGCGTTCTGCTCGATGCCTTTGTTAGACGGCGACGCCATCATCTGGTCCCGGGTAGCCGGGTCACGCGACGTGCTGCTCGGAATGGCCCGTCCCGAAGTCCCAGATCTCCCCGTGTTCGGCATCTGTGAGCACCCCGCGCACGAGTTGCAGGTTGCGCTGCCATGAACGCTCGGGTCCGTCGGCGTCCACACGGAACGTCAGCCTATCGTTGTCCGCGTCGACCGCGATCCACAACCTTGTCTCCAGACTCAGGCCGATCTCGGTGATGCACGACTCGATCACGGCCACCCAGCCGTCGTGCCAGGCCGTGACGGCCGTGATGCGGCCGGACTGCGAGACCTCGCCCTCCCGCCAGGCGCCCTGCCCTTCGGTCCTGCGAGGAAGGTCAATCGTACGAGTCTCGTCCCGCGCGTCCGAGCGGAACTTCATCGTCGAGTGGACCTCCACGTCCGCTCCCCTGATGAGCATCAGCATCGTGCAGCCGAGGTACTTGGCGTCGGTCGACCATGTGCACGCCAACTCGTCAGCGTGCGCGTGGATCCGGGCGAAGTCGGCCTCACTCGGAATGTAGGCGATCCGGTCCGCTTGTGCGGCGAACATGCGGTCGCGGCCGTCAATCATCGCCTTGATCTCCTCGGTCGAGTGCGGCTGCCAGTCCGTGACCTCGCCGATGACCCTCAACGGGTCGCGCGAACGGTACGACTTGGTGGGGTTGCCCTCGAACCTCTTGTCGGTGAGATCCGGGTCGTCCACGAACGGACCGGTGGGTTCGACGATGTAGATTCGGCCGGGACCGTCGCCCTGGGCGAGTTCGGCTCCCCATGGCGACAGCGTCGCGCTCATGTACACCCAAGGGCTCGTGCGCTTGCTGTTGCCGTAGTTGGAGCGGAATCCGGGAGTGATCAGGTCCCCCGGCTGCAGGTCAGCCTTGGTGCCATGGTAGAACGGGCCTGAAATCACCTCGTCGTTGGCTGCCAAGGGACTCGCTCCTTTCGTCTTGCGTGGCTCGATGGGCCGGGCGTGCGCTTGGGTGTCTAGTCACCGCGGATAAGCTGCGAGCGCCGCGGCCACGCCTTGCCGCGACGCTTTGGCGAGCCAGGTTGATGCACTTGTGAGCCGCACTCACCGGCGACACTCCCAGTAGAACGGCCGGCGCCTCTGATGCGCGACCGCAAGGATACGGAGCTCGTCCGGGAGCAACGAGTAGAGCAGCGCGTAGGGGAACGTGTGCAGGAGACGCCGGCGCACTCCTTCGCGGAGCGGCTCCGCCGCCTCGGGGAACGCCTCGACCTGCGTGAGCCATGCTCGACCTCGGCCAGAAGGACGTCGCCGAGGCCGGGGCTCTCGAGGTCGTAGAAGTCGACCGCCTCGTTCAGCTCACGCTCCGCCGCAGCGTCGAAGCGCGGGACGCGGCTCATGCGCGGCGGGCACGCGCTCTGGCAAGGACCTCGTCGGCAGGATAGGTGGCAGCGCCAGCGTCGATCTCGGCGTGGCGACGCGCCGCCTCAGCGAGCCAGAGCTGCTCGACCTCCGCCTCGGAGAGCTCGTCGAGGCTGTCGAGCAGACGGTGGGCGAGATGGGCCCGGCCCTGGGTGTCGAGGGTGAGCGCCTCGCGCATGAGTTCGTCGATGGTCACGCCTGCCACGTCGCTTTCGCACTGCGCCGACACGTCGTCAGCCCAACGCACCGCGCATGAGCAGACGCGGCCGGCCTGCCGCCGTGCGGCCGACCCTCTGGCATTCTGCTCGATGCGCTTGTTAGTCACGCCCCACGTCCTCCGGCTCGCCGGGGAGCTGGGCAGAGTGCCAGGCCGCGACCACCCAGACGGCGTCGTCCTTCAAGCGGTAGAAGAAGCGGTAGGGCGGCACGATGACCTCGCGGAACGCAAGGTCGGGGAACTCGGGCAGCAGGCGCCCCGACTCCGGGTAGTCGGCGAGGCGCGACAGGGATGCCGCAGCACGGTCGCGCAGGCGGCGGGCCACAGTCGGGTCGTCAGCGGCGATGTAGGCGAGCGCCGCAAGGAACTGCTCACGGGCCGCAGGCGTGAAGAGGACCCTGCGGCTCACGGCCTGCCGAGCAGCGCGTCGGCCTCGGCGAGCACGTCGGCGAGTTCGTGGCCGGAACCGGCCTCGATCTCGGCCTCGCCGCGGGCGAGCAGGCGCAGGATCTCGAGCTCGTGCTGCGTGCGCTCGTAGGCCTTGGCGCTGACCACGACCGCGGCGGCGCGGCCGCGCTGGGTGATGAACACCGGCTGCTGCGTGTCAGCGGCGCGCTTGATGACGCCCGAGGCGTCCTGACGCAGGTCGGTGATGGGTACGATGTCGGGTACGGATGCCATTGACGCTACCTCCTGTGCTACTGCTGACGGTACCACTAACGTACCCGCGCGGCCAGTGGAGAAGGCTGTGACTAACGTTGTTGCGCATGAGCAGCCGCCGAAGCGCTCTCAGGTCAGTCTACCTTGTGGCGTTCTGCTCGATGCGCTTGTTGGGCAGCGGCACCGCCGTCAGGACTCAGCGCAAAGCGCCGCAAGCTTCCTCGCAGTGTTGACGTTCCTCGTGGTCATCCGAGCGTAGGAGCTGTGTCCCGCGATCTTGGTGATGTGGCTGCGATTGTAGTTCTCTCGCTTGATGTTCCAGACGATGGCCCCGGGCGTGTAGAAGATGGTCAAGAACTCCATCTTGACCGGTAGCTCCGACACGAGACCCGGCTTGTCGACATCACTGAACAGGTACGCGACATAGGTCTGTTCACCCTCGCCGCTTCCCCACTCGCTCGGTATCGACTCCGCGATCGCGATCACCTCCGTCGACGTCTTGACCAAAGTCGGGATCCTCTCGCCGAACGCCCGCTCAAGCTCGTCTTCGAGCAGACGTGTCAGTTCGAGGGCGCTCAGAGATGAACTGAATATCGCATTGCCCGAGTTCAGATAGGTGGCGACGTCGCTAAGCCCGAGCCCCTCGAGAAGAGCCTTCAGGGTCTTCATGGGCACGCGAGCACCCTTGCCGACGTTGATCCCACGCAGCAGCGCGACGTACTTCACGGATGCCCGCTCTCCTACTGAAGCGACGAGGCGCCGACTAGGATTCCGGCAGCCACGTCTGGTAGCGGGCGACATCAGGGTCGGAGCGGTACCGCGAGAGCGCGGGCGCGTCCTCCACTCGCAGCCGGTCCAACGTCAGGCGCTCGGTATGAATCTCAGGCGAAATCAAGATGCCGGTCTCCCCCGCATCGGCCTAACGCCCGGCGCATAAGCTGCGAGCGCGACGGCCACAGGATACTAGTCCGGCGCTGCGGCGAGCCAGGTTGATGTGCTTGTTGGGCACCTGCTTCCTCGTGCGGTGGCTCACTGTCGCGAGCCAGGGGTCGTCTCGACAGCCCTCAACGCTGCTTCACTTCGACCGTGAAGACCGAACCCTTGCCCTTGAGGACCAGCCTGTACGGACCCGGCTTGACGGGCTTGGCGGTGAAGAAGTAGCCGAAGCCGCCGATGGAGCGGGTCAAGGTCTGCATTGGCACGGCCGTGAGCGTGTCCTCGGACGATCCGGTCGGCCCCGCGCTTCTCAGGAACAGGACATGTCCTGTCAGCGGCTTCTGCGTCAGCACGAAGACTTGCAGTTCGGGAGGAGCTGAGCTGGAACTCGATTGCGGCCGGGCGACCGGGCTTCAGGTACAGACCCATCACCCTCGATATGCCAACGCGAGCCCAGCCGGGAGTAGTCTGCGTGGCCAGGGACGACGGCTGGTGGCTCGGCGGCCCCGCCGCCGTGCTTTCGCCACAGCCCGAGGCGGCGATGAGGACGCCGCTCAGGACAAGCGCCACGAGTGCGACAAACACACCCCTGCGAACCATGCGCCTCACGCCACTCAGTGTGCCCAACGCACCGCGCATGAGCTGCGCGAGCTACGGGTTGACGTTACTACAGAAGACGTTGGCCGCGTCTGCTCGATGCGCTTGTTAGGCCCCACGCCCACGCTCCCCTGTGAGCCTGTCGAGTTCCGCCTCAAGGCGCCGCAACTCGCGCGGCCGGTACCGCCAGCGGTCGATGACCACGCTGCGACCGTCGCGCGCACGCACGACGCGGCCGCCAAGCAGCGAGGCCGGGCGGCCGGGACGCGGCTGCGCACGCCAGTCGACCTCGTCGAACGCGATCCTGGTACGCCGGCCCCAGGCGGAGGGTCCGCACAGTGCGCCGCCGTCCAGCTCGACCGGCTTGCTGCGCGAGGGCAGGGCGAAGGCCACCGCGAAACCGATGCTCCCGCCGACAAGCAAGGGCCAGAAGGACGACCATGAGCCGCGGATGACGCTCAGCACCAGCGCGACACAGGCCGCGGCTGCAACGCCTTGGAGCAGCGGGATGGCGACCGCTCTCCAAGGGATCGGCTGCACGTTCATTGCCTCGGTCCGACCGCTCACGATGCTTCTGCCCCTCCGCTCCGCATCGCCCAGTGTGGGCCTAACGTTGGGCACATGACCCGCGCCGCGAAGCGGCGTCGCGGTCGATGTGCTTGTTCGGCGTGCTCACCCTCACAGGTCCTCGGGCTTCAGGCCGCTGTGCTTGGCGAGGCGCGCGAGCATCCGCGGGCCGATCTCCTCGCGGTCATGGAAGGCGAAGACGAGGTTGGGCCAGCCGGGACGGGAGAGGATCTTGTGCGAGCCGGTCTGGCGCTCGACCGTCCAGCCGATGCGCAGCAGGGCGGCGAGAACGAGCTTGGCGCGCGTGCTGGGCCAGTCGCTCACGCAGCGGCGAAGGAGATGTTCAGGAACTCGCGCCCGGCTTCTTCGTTCTCGAGCCGGTCGGCGACGACGCGCAGGGCAAGTGCCTGCACGCGAGCGATGGCGTCGTCCTGGCTTGCGCCGTAGGCGAGCACGCCGGGCAGTTCGACCACCTCGGCGATCCAGCGCCCATCAGTCTCGCGCTCGAGCTCGATGCGAAACACGACCGACATCACTCACCTCCCTGAAGCATCACGACAAGGATACTACCCCGTCCCGCCCACCGAAGACGCCGCGAACCTGCTACGCCGAACGCACCGCGCATGACCTGCGCGGACTTCGGCTCCAAGTTACTACAGAAGCCGTTGGTCGCGACAGGTTGATGCGCTTGTGGGCAGTGGCGCCATGCGCTGACCGTCTGTCAGCAGTCGAAGACCGACCAGCAGATACCGTTGCGCAACCGCTGGTCGTCAAGGACGAGGTCTCGAATCGCCTCTGGGAGTTGCTCGCGCTGCCACTGGCACTCCAGCCGACCGGTGGGTTCGACCTCGTCCTCCGGCGCGGCCGCGCGCACCGCCTTGATCGCATAGGCCGCCGCACCGAGCTCGTGCGCGGCGACGTGCGCAACGACCGCCGCCTGGCCGGCGGCGTACGCGGCATGGCGTGCTGCCCCACGTAGGTCTCTGGCCGCAGCCATGGCATGGCCGCCCGCCGTGCGAGCCTGCGACATCATGATCTCGCCACGCGCCCAGGCGCGAGCCTGGTCAATCGCCTGACGCGGTCGCAGGTCCTCAGGCCGAGCCGCCTCGAAGAGGTCAAGGACGTGGTCCGCGCACGATGCCGCCCACAGGGCGAGGAGGTGGTGATCCGCATCGGTGAGGGTACCGCCGCGGCGGATCGTTATGAAACGAGGGTCACGAACTTTGGGAAGGATCACAGCTGCACCTGACCTTCCGCATCTGCCCAACGTTCGGTGCATAACCTGTGCGCGGAGCGGCCCCAGTGTACTGGAGACCTCCGACGCACCAGGTTGATGCACTTGTTGGGCGTCACCCCCACGCTAGGGCCTCACCACCGCCAGCCAGAGCAACCGGCCGTCGCCAGTCAACTCGAAGCGGTACCAGCTGGACGGCAGGTCGGCGGCCCCGAGGAGGTAGGCGGTTACCCCTCCGCCTGTCTTCCCGTTGCCTTTGAGCGGCACGTCCTTCCGACCCAAGGGCTTGGAAACGGGAGGTGCGCTGACCGCAAAGAGGCGGTAGCTGGCGAGCGGCTCCTGGGTCGTACCCCAGAACTCGACGGCGCCGCCGCCCGCGAGATTGAAGTCGACGGACGCTGCGAGCCCCGGCTCCAGCTGGAGGTCGTGAATAGAGAGCAAATAGCCGCTCGAGCCGGTGGTGACCACGGGCGCCGCGCTTGCCGGTGCTGCTGTGGGCTCGGGGCTCGCAGCAGCCGCCTCGGGCTCGGCGCCGCCACACGAGGCGAGCGCCAGGATCGAGAGGCAGCACAGCGCAAGTGCGCAGGCGAATCTCAGCTTCGTCAGCATGTAACCCCTCCACTTGTGTACGCCCAACGCACCGCGCGTAACCTGCGAGTGCGATGGCCACATGTTACAAGGCCGGCGCTGCGACGAGTCAGGTTGACGCGCTTGTTAGAGCTGCCGACGCTCATTGTGCTTCGGACCCGCCGGAGCGAGGCCGCGACAGAAGCTGCACGAGGGAAAGAGCGACGAGGCAGGGCGGAGCGACCATGAGCCCACCGAACCCGGCGCTGACGAGGTAGAAGAGGTCGATCGCGCACAGGACAATGCCGCAGGCGAGGAGCACACCCAGATCACGCGGCCTCCGCGGCTGGTGAGGGCGAGCACGACCGCCGCCGCGTATGCGACCGCTGGCGCGAGGAAGATGGCGAGGTTGGTGACGTAGAAACTCGCGGACTGGTCGGCTACGCCGAGTTCCCATAGCCCCATGTAGAGGTGGATCGCGACGGCGACCACGAGCGCGATCATCAGCAGCCAACGAAAGACCGCCAACGCCCCGGACGCGCCGGCTCCGACTCCGTCCAACTGTGCCTGCATCACGCCTCCGCCGTTGCTAGCTCTAACGCCCGGCGCATAAGCTGACGCGGCTGACCTGCCGCTGTGCGGCAGACGTTCGGCGTTCTGCTTGATGCGCTTGTTAGGTGTGTGCCTCACAGCGCCACCGTCTCCGGAACGACGATGATGCGGCGACCGTCAGGACCCCAGCCGATGAGGCGGAACCGGGTCAGGTTGCCGTAGGTCGCGTAGGTGAAGTTGCCGCGGCTGCGCTTCTGGCGCATCGACCGGCCGGTGTAGGGACTGCGTGGCCAGCCGGCGTCGATGTACGGCGCGAGCAGTGCCCGGAACTCACGATTGGTCGTGAAGCGCGGATACAGGTCGCCGCTGTCGACGGCGTAGCTCTGGATGGCCGCCTGGAGGCGGTGCACGTGCGAGATGACCTTCGCCGCCGTCACCTTGGCGGCGAAGGAGGCGCTGGCCGGCGAGATCGAGCGCTCCAAGCAGACCCAGCAGGCAGACCAAGCAGCACAGCCACCAAGAACCGCCGAGACGACCTCACGACTCCCTCCTCCGACCGCTGCCTACACCTAACAAGCATTAGGCAGAGAGTGTAAGAGCCCACTCGCAGCTGCCGCTTCTGCGTAAGACCCTAGCAGCAAGCCTGACGGCGGCCAAGGGCGGTCTGCCTTGTCCGCCGAGGTCACAAGCCGTCCATCGGGCTGCGCACGCCCTGGCCGCCCCGGTTGAGCACGTGCGCGTAGATCATCGTCGTGCGCACGTCCTTGTGGCCGAGCAGCTCCTGGATCGTGCGGATGTCGTAGCCGTCCTCGAGCAGGTGGGTCGCGAACGAGTGGCGCAGGGTGTGGCAGGTGGCGTGCTTGGCGATGCCGGCGCCGCAGACCGCCTCCTTGACCGCGCGCTGGACGATCGTCTCGTGGACGTGGTGGCGGCCCTCCTCGCCGGTCTCGCGGGTCTCGCCAGCGGCGCTGCTGCGGGAAGACCCACTGCCAGCGCCAGTCGCCCGGGGCGCTCGGGTACTTGCGGGCGAGCGCGCCGGGCAGCGGCGCCTGGCCCCAGCCGTCGTCGAGGTCGCGCTGGTGGAGCGCCCGGGCGCGGGTCGAGCTGCGCCTTGAGGGCGGGCCTCAGCGAGCGCGGCAGCATGGTGACGCGGTCCTTGCCGCCCTTGCCGTCGCGCACGAGGATCTCGCCGCGCTCGGGCTCGAGGTCGAGCACGCGCAGCCGCAGGCACTCCATGAGGCGCAGCCCCGAGCCGTACATGAGCGCGGCCATGAGCCGCCTGTCGCCGTCGAGCCCGGCGAGCAGCGCCTTCACCTCGCTCCGCGTGAGCACCACCGGCAGGCGCCGGGGCTTGCTGGCGCGGACCAGGTCGCCGAGCTCGCCGACCTTGCGGCCGAGCACGTGACGGTAGAGGAAGAGCAGCGGCGGAGAGGGCCTGGGTCTGGGTCGAGGCGCTGACATGCTCGTGCACGGCGAGGTGCGTGACGAAGGCGTTGATCTCGGGCTCGCCCATCTCGGAGGGGTGGCGCATGCCGTGGAAGCGGACGTACCGCTCGCACCCAGAGGCAGTAGGCCTGCTCGGTGCGACGGCTGTAGTGACGGGCGCGAAGCGTCGTGCGCAACTGGTCCAGCAGCTGGGACACCGGAACCTCCGGAGGACGTGGGTGCGTCCAGTGTGGACCATGCCATCAGGAGTTCAACGGGTGACAGCCAACGTCATCCGGTCCCGCCGAAGCCGCGCCGGCCTAGAACTCCGCCGGGAGCGCCTTCATCTGCGCGGCGGTGAAGACGGGCCCGTCCTTGCAGACGTACACGGGCCCGATGTTGCAGCGGCCGCACTTGCCGAGCCCGCACTTCATGCGGTTCTCGAGCGTGGTGAAGATGGCGTCGTCGGCGAAGCCGAGCTTCTCCAGCACCGGCAGGGTGAGCTTCACGACGATGGGCGGGCCGCAGAGGACGGCGACGGCGTTGTCCGCCTTGGGCGCCGTCTTCTCGACGACCGGCGTGACGTAGCCGACCTCGCCGGTCCAGTCGGGCGTTTCGCCGCCGGGGTCGACGGTGGTGACCACGGTCACGTCTGAGCGCGCGGCCCACTCTTCCAGCTCGCGCTTGTACACCAGGTCGCCGACCGAGCGGGCGCCGTAGACGATGGTGACGTCGCCGAACTCGTCGCGCCGGTCCAGGACGTTCCAGATGACGCAGCGGACCGGCGCGAGGCCGATGCCGCCGGCGACGAAGACGATGTCCTTGCCCTTCCAGTCGTCGACCGGGAACCAGTTGCCGTAGGGGCCGCGGAAGCCGACGGTGTCGCCGATGTTGACCTCGCGCAGCTCGGTCGTCACCTTGCCGATCGCCTTGAAGCTGCACTCGATGTAGCCCTCGCGGGTCGGCGAGCTGGCGATGCAGAAGGTGCTCTCGCCGGCGCCGAACACGCTGTACTCGCCGAACTGGCCGGCCCTGAAGGCGAAGTCCTTGCGCACGGCCTCGTCCTGGAACTCCAGGCGGAGCGTGCGCGTGTCGGCGGTCTCGTCGACCACCTCGGTGACCGTGGTGAGCAGCGGCTGGTAGATGTTCACGAGGCGGCCTCGGCGGGTTCGTCGGCGTCCGGGGCGGAGTCGCCCGGGCGGCGGGCGGCGATGTCGATCGCCTGCAGGATCTCGACGAGGTCCTGGCCGGCGTGACAGACGCGCGTGCAGCGGCCGCAGCCGGTGCACAGCACCTCGCCGAACTTGAGCGGGTAGATCGCGAACTTGTGGTTGATGCGCTGGCGATAGCGCACGTGCTGGTCGTCGCGCGGGTTGTGGCCGCTGGCGTGCAGCGTGAACGTCGGCGCCTGGCAGGTGTCCCAGCAGCGCCGCCGGGTCCCGCGGCCGACCCCCTCCTGCTCGTCGACGATGTCGAAGCAATGGCAGGTGGGGCAGACGCTGGTGCAGGCGCCGCAGCCGTTGCAGCGGATGGCCAGCCGTGAGAGCAGCGGGTCCTCGAAGTGCGTGTCGATCCAGTCGCGCACGCTCTCCGCGTCGATCTCGAGGTTGGCGGCGACGCGCTGGCGTGAGGCCGTGCGCTCGTCGTCGGCCTCGCGGCCGAGCGTGTCGGCCTCCACGTCGTTGGAGAAGCGCGCCTTGTTGGCCTCGGCCAAGGCGCGCCCCTTGTCGGTCGCCGGCTCGTACACGTAGCCGCCGACGACCGGCGT
The DNA here is from genome assembly GCA_963739595.1 of uncultured Thermoleophilia bacterium. Taxonomy (GTDB): domain Bacteria; phylum Actinomycetota; class Thermoleophilia; order UBA2241; family UBA2241; genus CAIXSE01. The sequence continues at coordinate 17,739 of CAVUBA010000017.1, read as the reverse complement.
GAGCAGGCCGTCGGCGCCCTTGACGTCGTCCGGCGCCGTGCCGACGGCGGTACAGAAGCAGCTGTCGTCGATCATCGGGCAGGTGAGATTGATGATGGTGGTCGCCTCGCGGCGGCCGTTCCAGAGCTCGTCCTTGTAGTCCCAGTTCATGACCTTGTCGACGACCTCGAGCGCGGCGGCGTCGCAGGCCTTGGCCGCCAGTACGACGCGCGGCGCGAACTCGGTCGGGACTTCCTCGATCTCGATCGCGAGGCCCTTCTGCTTCCAGCGGCAGAGCGCCTCGTGCTCGGGCAGGAAGTAGCCCTTGAGCGAGAGCTGCGGCAGGCCGCGGGAGAGGTCGAGCTCGTCGGCCGAGGTGAGGGCGCGATAGTCGATGTCGACCAGCGAGTGGTCGAGCGTGCACGCCGAGGCCGCGATGGCCGAGGGGGACTGGCAGATGTCGGTGGCGACGGGCGCGATCACTTCCGTGCCCGCGCCGAGCAGGTCGGCGGCGAGGCCGCGCAGGTCACTGTCGGAGATGAAGTAGCGGTCGCTCACTTGATGAACTCCTGCTGGTCGTCGAGACGGTAGTCGCCGATCGGCGCCGCGTTCTCCGGGTCGTCGCTCACCGTGTAGTCGTAGCGCTCGTGCACGATGTGCTGCAGCTTGCGGTTGAGCAGGCTGAGCGGGATGCCGACGGGGCAGAAGCGCTCGCACTCGCCGCAGTCCACGCAGCGGCCGGCGAGGTGGATGGCGCGGGTGACGTTCCAGCTGAGATTGCCGCGCGGGTGGGCGGACGACTCGATCCACTGCGGCTGCGTCTTCTCGACGATGCACTGCTCGCAGATGCAGAGCGGACAGACCTGGCGGCAGGCGTAGCAGCGCACGCACTTGCTGAGCTGCTCCGTCCAGAACGCCCAGCGCTCCTCCATGGGCTGGCCGTCGAGCGCGGCGACGCGCTCGTCGATGGTCATGACCGGCCGCGGGGGCTCCGGCTGCGATTCGCCGACGAGGTGGTCCGTCAGCGTCGGCTCGCGGTTGTCGCAGCCGTAGCAGCGCGGCGCCACGTTCTCGGGCGTGAGGGCCAGGGCGGCGGGCAGCTCGTTCTCCTCGAGCACGCCGCCGCAGCGCACGCCGATCAGGACGACGTCGTTGCGGCCCAGCTGCGACTCGCGCAGCAGCCCCGCGACTGCCTTGACGTCGCAGCCTTTGACGACCAGCGCGATCTTGCCCAGCTCCGCGACGTGGTCGCGGCGCGGGTTCAGGTACGTCACGAGGTTGTGCACGCAGCGCGTGTCGAAGATGAGCTTGTCGGTCTCGGCCGGGTCGGTGATGAAGACCGGCCGGGCGCCCCTGCGGGCGTCCTCGTAGCCGATGATCACGCGCACGTCGCCGGCCTCGAGCAGCTCGCGGGCGATGCGGCGCAGGTCGTCGACGCCGGTGTACACGGGGACGGCGCCGGTCATGATGCGGCCTCCGTCGACGCGGGCGCCGGGTCGGCTTCGCCGGCCGGCGCCTCCGGCGCCAGCGCCCGGTACGCCTCGAACGGGCCGAGTTCGCGCACGTTGCGCACGGCCTCGTCCACGACGTCCTTCCACTTCGCGCCTTCGCTGGCGGAGACCCAGCTGAAGGTCATGCGCCGCGGGTCGACGCCGATGAACTCCATGATGTCGTGGAACACGGCGAACCGCCGCCGGGCGTGGTAGTTGCCCGAGGTGTAGTGGCAGTCGGCCGGGTGGCAGCCGCTGACGATGACGCCGTCGGCGCCGCGCTCGAACGACTTGATGATGAACAGCGGGTCGATGCGGCCCGTGCAGGGCAGGCGGATGAGGCGCACGTTGCTCGCCATGTGCAGGCGGCTGGTGCCGGCAAGGTCGGCGCCGGTGTAGGTGCACCAGTTGCAGACGAAGGCGGTGATGCGCGGTTCGAAGTCGGTGTGTGCGTCGGTCAAAGTGCTCACTCCCACGCGCAGAGCGCGTTGATCTCGCTGAAGATCTGCTCGTCGGTGAACGTCTGGAGCTCGACGCTCTTGCTCAGGCACACGGCCTGGCAGGTGCCGCAGCCCTGGCAGACGCCCGGGTTCACGTAGGCGGTGTGGCCGCAGACGTGGCCGTCCACGGTGCAGACCTCGCGCTGCTCGATGGCCCCGTAGGGGCACACCAGCTCGCAGCGCATGCAGCCGATGCAGGTCTGCTCGTTGACGATCGCCACGGCCGGCTCGCGCTCGAGCTCGTCGGAGCTGAAGAGGCCGAGCACCTTGGCGCCGGTGGCGCTCGCCATGGCGACCGCGTCCGGGATGTCGCGCGGCGACTGGCAGGCGCCGGCCACGAAGACGCCGGCGGTGTTGGTCTCGACGGGGCGCAGCTTGGGGTGCGCCTCGTTGATGAACCCGTCGGCGTCGACGCTCACGCTGAGCTTCTGGGCCAGCTCCTTGACGCCGTCCTGCGGGCGGATGGCCGTAGCCAGCACCACCATGTCGGCGTCGATGACGACCTGCTCGCCGCTGAGCGTGTCGAAGCCCCAGACCTTGACCTTGTCGCCCTCGCGGAAGATACGGCTGACGCGGCCGCGGATGTACTCCGCGTGATCCTCTTCGATGGCCCGCCGGCTGAACTCGTCGTAGCCCTTGCCGGCGGCGCGGATGTCCATGTAGAACGCGATGGCCCGGCCGTCGTGCACCTTGTGCTTGTAGAGCATCGCGTGCTTGGCGTTGTACATGCAGCAGATCTTGCTGCAGTAGCTCATGCCCTTCTCGGGGTCGCGGGAGCCGACGCAGTGGACGAAGACCACCGTCTTGGGCTCCTTGCCGTCCGACGGTCTGAGGATCGCGCCCGCGGTCGGCCCGCTGGCCGACGCCAGGCGCTCGAACTGCAGGCCGTCGATGACGTCCGCCACCTCGCCGTAGCCGTACTCGCCGTAGCCCTTGAGGCCCTCGGGCTGGTCGCGACCGATGTCGTAGAGCTTGAAGCCGGTCGCGATCACGATCGCCCCGACCTCCTCGGTCACGAACTCGTCTTCGGTGTCGTAGTCGATCGCGCCCTTGAGGCACGCCTCCTTGCACTTGCCACAGGCGTCCTTGGCGAGGCCCTTGCGGCGGCCCTTGAAGAGCGTGCAGTTCTCGCGGTCGAGGACCGGCTGGTTGGGCACCGCCTGCGGGAACGGCACGTAGATGGCGGTGCGCTTGCCGAGGCCGGCCTCGAACTCGCTCGGGATCTTCTTGGAGGGGCAGACGCCGAAGCAGTCGCCGCAGCCGTTGCAGAGGTCCTGGTTCACGCTGCGCGCCTTCTTGCGGACCGTGACCTCGAAGTTGCCGATGTAGCCGTCGACCTTCTCCACCTCGCTCCAGGTGTGGAGCTTGATGTTGGGGTGCTGGTACGCCTCGACCATGCGGGGCGTGAGGATGCACTGCGAGCAGTCGAGCGTGGGGAACGTCTCGCTCAGCTGGCTCATGTGGCCGCCGATGGATGCTTCCTTCTCGACGAGGATCACTTCGTGCCCGCCGTCGGCGATGTCGAGCGCCGCCTGGATGCCGGCGATGCCGCCGCCGATGACGAGTGCGCGCTTGGTCACGGGGATCTTGATGGTCTCGAGCGGCCGGTTGTGCTTGACCTTCTCGATGATCGTGCGACCGATGTCGATGGCCTTGGCGGTTGCCTCGTCCTTGTCCTCGTGGATCCAGGAGCAGTGCTCGCGGATGTTGGCCATCTCGCACATGAACTTGTTGAGGCCGGCCTGGTCGGCGGCGCGGCGGAACGTCTTCTCGTGCATGTGCGGCGAGCAGGCGGCGATGACGACGCCGGTGAGGTCGTTCTCCTCGATCGCCTTCTTGACCAGGGCCTGGCCCGGGTCCGAGCACATGTACTTGTAGTCCTCGGCGACGGCGACGCCCGGATGGTCCCGGAGCGTCTCGGCCACCTTGGCGCAGTCGACGGTGCGGGCGATGTTCTCGCCGCAGTGGCAGACGAAGACGCCGATGCGGCTCATGCGTCACCTCCGGCGTCGGGCGTAGCTGGCTCGGCCGCGGCGGCTGCCTTGGCGTCCGCGGCCTTGGCCTCCCGGGCGGCGGCCTTGGCGGCCTTCTCCTCCGCCGCCTTCTTCTCGTCCGCCACGCGCCCTGCGGCGCGGATGTCGAGGTCGGCGAGCAGAGGCTCGGTGGCGATGAAATGTCGCTTGAGGCCGAGAGTCTCGACCGGCAGCCCGAGGGCGAGGCCGACGACCTCGGTGATGAACAGTACCGGGATCCGGGGCTCGCCGCGCGACTCCATGGCCTTCTGGCGCAGATCGAGGTTGGTGTGGCACAGCGGGCAGGCCACCACCAGTGCCTCGGCGCCGTTACGCCGGGCGTCCTCGATGATCGCTCGGCCCATGCGCAGCACCGACGAGGTGCGGCTGACGCTGAAGGCCCCGCCGCAGCACTCGACTTTCATGTTCCAATCGACCGCCTCGGCTCCGCAGGCGCCGATGACCTCGTCCATGAACATCGGCTGTTCCGGGTCGTCGCCGCCGCTGATCTCCGGGGGGCGGACGAGCAGGCAGCCGTAGTACGCGGCGAGCTTGACCCCGACGAGCGGGTTGGGCGTCGGCCGCGGAGCGGACGCCCGCTCGGCGATGGTCGTCTTCACCTCGCGGAGCAGGCTGAGAACGCTCAGCACCTCGACGGAGTTCGCGAAAGGGCGGCCGAGGATGTCAGGCATCCGCTCTGCCAGGCCGGCGTCCTCGGCGACGGCGAGCTGGGCCGCTGCAAGGCGGTTGTAGCAGGCGGCGCAGGGGGCCAGCACGCGGTCGAAGCCTGCGGCCTCGGCCAGCGCCAGATTGCGGGCGGGCAGGGCCACACCCAGCAGGTGGTCGGTGGTGTGGGCGCTGCTGGCGCCGCAGCAGTTCCAGTCCGGGATCTCGGCGATGGCGATGCCGAGCGCCTCGACGACGGCGCGGAGACTCTCGTCGTACTCGGGCTCGGTGCCGTGCAGAGAGCAGCCGGGATAGTAGGCAAGGACGCCTTGGGCCGGCTGTGCCACAGACCCGGCTTCCGCCGTGGCGTCGACCACGGTGCTCATGGGGTCACCCCGCACTTGTCGAAGATGCGCTTGACTTCGGCGACACCCTTGATCTTGGTGGGCATGACGCCAAGCTTGCCGCGGGAGAGCAGGCCGGGGGTGTTGGTGACGTCGTCCATGAGCGCGCCGCTCCGCAGCTTGTAGCCCACGATGAGCCCCACCTCGTGCAGACGGCCGTTGCCGCGGATCTGCTCGAGGAACGTCTTGTGGAAGGCGCGCATGGCGCGCGGCATGGTCGCCATGCCCGACTCGATGCTGATCTCGCGCAGGGCGTCGATGACGCCGGCGGGGTCGCAGCCGTTGGGGCAGCGGGTGCTGCAGGTCTCGCAGGTGAGGCAGAGCCAGATCGACTCATCCTGGAGAGCCCGCTCGCGTGAGCTGTACACGACTCGGCGCATGACCTGGTGCGGGCGGAGATCCGATTCGGAGGCCATCGGGCACCCCGCGGAACACTTGCCGCACTGGTAGCACGTCGCGGGGTTGATGCCGGTGGCGTCCTCGATCTCGGCGGCGAGAGTGGGGGAGATGCTGCTCGTCATCGTGGCGATGGGTCCTTCCGGCGAGGCCGGGCGGCCTCTCGGCCGTCCGCCGGGTTGTGTGCTTGTGGGGGGCTGCACAAGACTCCACGACCCAGTGTAAAGGCAGGCACGGGAGCGGGCAACTCGAAGGCGGACCGCGGACTGTACACCAGACAGTGCCGGCGCGAGCGCCGCGATGCGCCGCTCAGCGCTCTGCAGTCTTCAGGAGTTCCTCGATCTCGCCGAGCATCTCCGCGCAGAGTCGGGGCAGGCCCGGCGTCAGGGGCTCGGTGACGTCTGCAGGGACCCGGCTGCCGTCGGCGCCCAGACGGGAGAGAGCGCTTGCTTGACGAGCGCCGTCGAGTCGCCACCGGCCGCGGGCATCAGGAAGACGTTGCCGGCGCGCCACTCCAGCTTGCGGTCGTACTCGGCCCAGGCGATCGTCCCGCCGTCCGGCGACCACGAGAGGGCCTGGACGCGGTGAAGACGACCTTGGTGGCGATGAGCGCCGCCAGCCACCTCGGCGCCGGCTTGCCCCGCCGTGAGGGTCCTGCAAGCGCAGTGCCGCACCCCTGGCAGAAGCTCGCGTCGTCTTCGTTGGCGCGCCCGCAGGCCGCGCAGGTCCGGGCCATGTCCCCCTCCAGAGATGGTCGGCCGTCGTACCCGGGCATCGTGTCGGCTGAACGCCTGCCTTGGACAGGGGGAACGCCGTGGGAGGACCGCCGGCTCGGGCCGGTGGTCCTGCGGGCCGCGCTCAGGCGGCGCGCGCGGGCTGCTCGTCGGCGAGCGCGCGCCTCACGCGCCCGTGGCCGGCGAGCATGAGGGCGGCGGCGGCGAGCGCCGCGGCGGCGCCGTAGGCGAACGTCGCCCACGCGCCGAAGGCGGTCCAGAGGAGGCCGCCGACCGTGCTGGCGGCGAAGGCCGCGAGGCCCGTCGCCGTGTAGTAGAGGCCGAGTGCGGAGGCGCGCTCCCCCGTGGGGATGGCGCGCCCGATCAGCGCCTTGCTGGTGCCCTCGGTCGCGGCGATGTAAAGGCCGTAGGCCGCAAAGAGGCCCGCGAGCGCCCAGCCGGAACTGGCGGCGGCGAAGCCTGCGTACACCGCCGCGAACACCACGTAGCCGGCGATGACCACCGGGTACTGCCCGACGCGGTCGCTCAACCCGCCGAGCGGCAGCGATCCGGATGCGTACACGAGGTTGTAGAGCACGTACAGCAGGATGACCGCCGCCGTGCTCAGCCCGACGTCCTTGGCCTTCAGCAGGATGAAGGTGTCGCTGGAGTTGCCGACCGCGAACAGCAGCGACCCGACGAGCAGCCAGCGGAACGCGGTCGACCGCGGCAGCGAGAGTCTGAAGGCCCGCTTCTGCGGCTCCTCGCGGCGCTCCTTCACCAGGAAGACGATGGCCACGACGCTGAGGACCCCGGGGATGACGGCGATGGCGAAGATCCAGCGCAGCGAGACGTGGGCCTCCACGAGCGCGAGCGCCACCAGTGGCCCCAGGACGGCGCCCATCGTGTCCATGCTCCGGTGCAGGCCGAACGCGAGTCCCTGCTGGCCAGGTCTGGTGTTCGCCGCGATGAGGTCGTCGCGCGGCGCCGTGCGCATGCCCTTGCCGAGGCGGTCGGTGAAGCGGCCGGCGAGCGCCACCCCCCAGCCCGGTGAGACGGCGATGATGAGCTTGCCGAGGGCGCCGAGGGAGTAGCCGCCGAGCACGAAGGGCTTGCGGCGGCCGGTGTAGTCGGCGGCCTGGCCGAACGGGTACTTGGTGATGCTGGCCGTCGCTTCGGCGATGCCCTCGATCAGCCCGAGGAGCGCGACCGGCACGCCGAGCACCGTGGTGACGAAGATCGGGAACAGCGGGTAGGCGATCTCCGAGCTGAGGTCGGCGAGCATGCTGACGAGGCCCAGCGTGCGCACGTTCGGGTCGAGCGTGCGGAGTTGTGCGATCCAGCGGCGAGGCGACAAGCGGGCCATGACCGCCCGATCCTATCAGCCGAGTGGTTCGATCACCGTGAGGCCCTCGGCCCGGGCGGCGGCGTTGAGCTCGGCGGCGAACGACGAGAAGACGAGCTCTTCCGCGTCGGCGCCGCGCTGGAGGGTCAGCGCGGCCGCGAGTTGTACGGCGTCGAAGCCGCGGAGACGATGGCGGAGAGCCAGGGACGCCGCCTGCCATTCGTCCAACTCCACGGCGACGAACTCGTCCCAATCCGCCCGTAGGTCGGTCATGGTGCGGTCCCGCTGCCTGGCCGAGACAGTCCCGGTCCGCTCTCTGCGCGCCACGGCGGCGGCGGTCTCAGGAAGTGTGACGCGCGACGTCGCGAGGAGGTCGGCGGACCCTACCCACATGCGGACGGAATCGGTGTACGCCTCCTCGAGGTAGAGCTTCACCAGGCTGCTGGTGTCGAGGTACAGGATCAATGGTCGTGGTCGCGCATGTCGAGCACGGTCTTCGAGATCGGTTCGCCCTTGATCTTGATCGGCGGCCCGGTGGGGCCCTTGGGTTTGCCGCCCGACCATTTGACCATGCCGCTCTCCATGAGGCGGCGCAGGCCGTCGTGCTGCGCGTCGGGCGCCTGGATGACGGCGACGTCCTTGCCGCGGTGGGTGACGACTATCCTCTCGCCCTCACCGACGCGGCGGATGTATTCGCTGAGGTGAGCCTTGAGTTCGCGGATGCCGACGGTGGTCATTGTGACCTCAATTCAGGGTGACGATGAAACTACATCTGGAGTGTACCCGGGATCGTGGACGCCGACAAGGATGACAGTCGTCCGCGGATGGGACTGGCCGCGCCGCCGGGCGCGTGGCCGGGCCGGGCGACGCTTGTCGCTCACCCGGCCCGGCCCTCGGCCGATACTGACGGCATGGATGCCGATCGCAGACAGCCGCGGCGTGCGCTGCGGGTCGCCGCGCGCAGCGCGCCGCTCGTCTGCGCACGGACCGTCACGCTCGCCTGCGTGCTCGCGGCGGCCGTGGTGCTTTCCGCGGCATTTGCGGCGCCGTCGCGTGCCGCGCCGTACGGCGACGGCGCCGCCATCCCGTTCCTCCTGCTCCCGGCGGACAATCCCTGGAACACGTCGGTCGACGCTCTGCCCATCGATGCCAATTCGGCCGACTACATCGCGCACATGAACCCGTCGACCGGCCTGCACCCGGACTTTGGCACGGTGTGGGAGGGCGCGCGCATCGGCATCCCCTACATCGTGGTACCCGGCACGCAGCCCAAGGTCCCGATCTCGTTCTACTATCCCGACGAGAGCGAGCCGGGCCCCTACCCGATCCCGCCGGACGCGCCCGTCGAGGGCGCCGGCGGCCCGTACACCGACGGCGACCGCCACGTGCTCGTGCTCGACGCCGACAACAAGAGGCTGTACGAGGTGTACGACGCGCACAAGCAGGCGGACGGCTCGTGGAAGGCCGGCTCCGGCGCGGTGTTCGACCTGACCAGCAACACGCTGCGGCCGGACGGCTGGACCTCTGCGGACGCAGCCGGCCTGCCGATCCTTCCCGGCCTTGCACGCTACGACGAGATCGCCGGCGAGGGGGTGCTCGACCACGCACTGCGCTTCACGGTCGCCGACACGCAGCGCGCCTACGTCTATCCGGCGACGCACTACGCGAGCTCCTCCACCGACACGGACCTGCCACCGATGGGATTGCGCGTGCGGCTCAAGGCGAACTTCGACATCAGCGGGTTCCCGGCGGTGGTGCAGACGATCCTCAAGGGGCTCAAGAAGTACGGGATGATGGTCGCCGACAACGGCGCCGACTGGTACGTGGGCGGGGCGCCGGACTCCCGCTGGGACGACGACGCGCTGCACTCGCTCGAGGGCGTGACCGGCGCCGACTTCGAGGTCGTCGACTCGCGGGCGCTCCTGCCCGGCGCGTTCTACGTGAGCCTGCCAGCGACGGCGACCGCGCGCGAGGGCGTGCGCTGGTCGCGCGCCGGCGGGTTCTTCGACGCGGCCGGCGCGCTCTGGAACGCGACCGTGGACTACGCGGCTGGCGCCGGCGACGAGGAACTCGCCCTTACCGCCGGCGGCCAGAGTCAGAGCGGCGCCTTCGCGCTGAGCCGGACCTGGTCGGACGAAGGGCGCCACACCGTCCGCGTCGCCGTCGCGGACGAGCTGGCGCGCACGGCGACGGCGGCCGTGATCGTCACCGTGCGCAACGTCGCTCCCGTTGTCTCCGGCGGTCCGGACTCGAGGGTCCGCGCCGGCGCACGTCTCACGCGGACCTGTTCGTTCCGCGATCCGGGCGCGGACGTCTGGAAGGGCTGGGTCAGCTACGGCGACGGGACGGCGCGGCAGGCGCTGCGTCTCCGCGCCGACAAAACGTTCCGGTTGTCACACCGCTTCGCGGGGCCGGCCGGCCGCCGCCGCACCGTCACGCTGTGCGTGACGGACGGGGACGGCGGCCGCGGCATCGACCGCTTCGCGGTCACCGTGCGCTGACCGCGGCGGCCGTCGCCGCGCCACCCGGAATCGCAACCTGCTCGCCCGCCGCTTCGCTCAGAACGCACCCGGTCCGATGTACGCGTTGAGGTCGGCGTCGAGCTCTTCGTAGATCCCCCACACCTTCTTCACGGGCGTGAGGTTCTTCCAGTAGCCGGTGCTGCCCTTGGGCGTGATGAGGATGTCGCCCGGGCCGGCCACGTGGACCTCGCCGTCGTCGTCGGTGATCTCGACCTCGCCCTCGATGATGTAGGCGACCTCGTGATAGGGGCGCTCGAAGTGGCGCCGCTGCGCGTCGCGCTTCCAGAGCCCGAAGCTGAACTTGTCGTCCATCGACATCGCCGCCGTGCACTCCTTGCCCGGCGGGTCCGTCTCCTCGGACCCGGCCATGGCCTCCTCCCAGATCACCTCATCGGCCTTGATGACGCGGATCTTCGTGTCGCTCAGGTCGCCCATGCCCCCTCCTGATCGTCTGCGACGACTTAGAATAGTCGGTGCGCCTGCGGTGCACCGCCAGTTGAGCCAGCCGCGCGGTTCAATCGCGGCGTCGCTCCGGCGCTGCGATTGTACGCCCGTGGCGGCGCGCTGTCCGTCGTCGGAGGAGGTCGCTCGTGGAACTGCAGTCGGGGCTCGAGGAACGCGTCGTCCAGGCCGTGCGCGAGACGAAGGATGAGCTGGTCGGCCTCACTGCGGAACTGGTCGCCTGCGACACGACGGCACGCCTGCCCGGCGACCCGGCGCGCCAGGAGCAGAAGCTGCAGCGGCTGCTGGCCGCGCGGCTCGAGGCCCTTGGCGCGGACGCCGACTTGTGGGAGCCGGAGCCGACCGGGGCGGGCGACCGGTTCGTGCCGGCCGGCCTCGACTTCGCCGGCCGGCCTCAGCTCGCCGCCGTCCTCCGCGGCTCCGGCGGCGGCCGCAGCATCCTGCTCAACGGCCACATCGACGCCGTGGACGTGGAGCCGCGCGAGCAGTGGCTCAGCGACCCGTTCGTCCTCACCGAGCGCGACGGCTACCTCTTCGGTCGCGGCGCGAACGACATGAAGGGCGGCATCGCCGGCCTCCTGATCGCCCTGGAGACGCTGCGCCGCCAGGGCGTCCGTCTCGCCGGGGACGTCGTCTTCTGCACGGTCACCGACGAGGAATCCTCGGGCGCCGGCGGACGGGCGGCGGTGGCGCACGGCGTCAAGGCCGACGCCGGTATCGCCGCCGAGGCCACCGACTTCGACGCCTGGGTGAGCTGCCGCGGCACGGTGACGCCGACGATCACCGTCGCCGGCCGCGCCGGCCACGCCGAGATGCCGCAGCCGGACTGGCGGGACGGCGGCGCCGTCAACGCGATCGAGAAGCTCGTCGCCGTCGTCAACGGGATGGGCGCGCTGCGCGAGGAGTGGAAGGCGCGCCCCGACCACGTCCACCCGCTGCTCGCGCCGGGCGACATCGTCCCGACCATCGTCCACGGCGGCACCTGGATGGTGACCATCCCGGCGTCCTGCGCAGTGACCGCCGACATCATGTACCTTCCGCAGCACGTCGACGCGGAGGGAACGGGCAGGGCGGTCGAGGCAGAGGTGATCGACCGCCTCACCGAGGCGGTGGCGGGTGACCCGTGGTTCGCGGAGCACCCGCTCGTCTTCAAGTGGTCGGACGACGTCGTGCCGGCCGAGATGCCGTCGGATCATCCGCTGGTCACCACCGCGCTCGGCTGCGCCGCCGCGCTCGGTCACCGCGGCATGCCCGCCGGCCTGAACAGCTGGCACGACGCGGCCACCTTCACCCGCGCCGGAACGCCGACCTTCAGCTTCGGACCGGACGGCATCGACACGGCCCACGGCGTCAACGAGCGCGTCAGCGTCGGCGGGCTCGTCGACTTCAGCGCTGCCGTCGCGTTGACGCTGCTGCGCTGGTGCGGGACGGGGTGACCGTGGCCGCCGCCGGCAGCGAGGAGCGCCGGGACGTCGTCGTGATCGGCGCCGGCGTCTCCGGGCTCGCGACCGCCTGGCACCTGCGCGACCGCGGGGTGCTCGTGCTCGAGGAGACCGAGCGAGTCGGCGGCCGCATCCGCTCGGAGCGCCGCGGGGACACGTGGCTCAACTTCGGCGCCCACGTGTACGGCGGCGAAGGCACGGCCACCGACCGTCTGCTTCGCGGGCTGGGGGTGACCGCCCTCCCGCTGCCGGGACAGCTCGCCGCGCTGGCGTTCGCCGGCCGGGTCGTCACCAGCCCCGTCGAGACGTATCCGTTCCGGCTGCCGCTGCCGGCGCGCTCGCGCGCCGCGCTGGTCCGCGCCGGTCTCAGGCTTCGCTACGACGTCGTCCGCTACGACCGGATGATCCGGCCGCGGCCCGGCGAGTCCGCGGCGGAGCGGCAGGACCGGGCCGTCAACTTCATGGACGACGAGTCGTTCAGCGACCGGATCGGGCCGCTGCCGCCGGACGTGGACGCGATGTTCCGCTGCACGCTCACGCGCTCGAGCGGCGAGCCGGAAGAGCTCGCCGCCGGCTACGGCGTCGGCTACTTCCACCTCGTGTGGGACCGCTCGTCCGGCCTCTCGCGCGGCATCGTTGGCGGGCCGGCGACCATGATCGAGCGGCTGGCGAGCATGACCCCCGAGATCCGCCGCGGCGCCCGGGCGACGCTCGTCGAGGAGTCGGGCGACGGGGTGCGCGTGCGGTACGAGGACGGCGGCGGCGAGCACGTCGTGGCCGCCGCCGCCGCCGTGCTGGCCGTCCCGGCGCCGGTCGCCGCCGATCTCGCGCCGGGCCTGCCCGGCGAGACCGCGGCGGCGCTCCGCGAGGTGCACTACGGGCAGTACGCGGTCGGGCGCCTTCCTCGTGGAGGGGAAGGCGCCGCTCCCGTGGGACGGGCTCTACGCCGTCGCCACGCCGGGCCGCTCGTTCGGCATGGCCTACAACATCGCCAACGTCCAGTCGCAGCCCGGCGCGCCGCGGCCGGCGCACGGCAGCGTCATGGTCTACGCGGCCGCCGACCTCGGCGCGCGGCTCCTCCTTGAGGACGACGAGACGATCGCGCGGCGCTTCCGTGACGACCTCTGCGCCGTCTTCCCGGAGGTCACGCGCCGCATCGAGGACGTCGTCGTCCAGCGCTGGCCGCGCGGCATACCATTCGCGCACGTGGGGCGAGGCCGGCTGCAGGCTCCGCTCACCCGGCCGCTCGGCCGCCTCCACCTCGTCGGCGACTATCTGGGCACGCGCTACGTGGAGACGTGCGCCGAGAACGCGGAGATGGCCGCCTTGCGTATCCGCGAGCAGCTGCCGCCGCGCGACGCCGGCGCGTGAGCGAGCCGGTCGCAGAGGCGCCGGGAGGGCGGGCGCCGACGGAGGCCGGCGGGGCGGCTACGCGCCGCCGGTCCGCGACCGCCGCCGCGCCCTGCTCGCCGACGCGGCGCTCCTCAGCGTCGCCATCGTCTGGGGCCTCAACTTCGTCGTCATCAAGGACGCCATCGTCGACACCGGCCCCATGACCTACCTGCTGTGGCGGCACATCCTGGCGGCGATCATGCTCGCCGTCGTCATGCCGCGCACCGTCCGGCAGACCACGCGCCGTGACTGGCTGTACGGCGCCGTGCTCGGCCTCTTCCTCTTCATCGCCTTCGTCACCCAGACGATCGGCCTGCAGTGGACGACGCCCGGCAAGAGCGGCTTCATCACCAGCCTGTACATCGTGATGGTGCCGTTCCTGTACTGGATCGTCGCGCGCCGCTCGCCCGGCTGGGCGCAGATCGGCGGCGCGGTCCTCGCAGCCGCGGGGCTCGGCTTCCTGAGCTTCCGCGGTGGCCTGAGCATGTCGAAGGGCGACCTGCTCACGCTGGTCGGCGCGCTCGGGTTCGCCGCGCAGATCGCCGCGACCGGGTTCTTCGCGCCGCGCACCAAGCCGGCTGTGCTGGCACTCACCCAGATCGCCGCCGCCGCCGTCCTCTTCGTCGTGGTCACGCCGTTCGTGGAGCACATCACCTGGGACTTCGGCTGGCAGGCGTGGGCGGCGATCGTCTGGACGGCGCTCTCCGGCACCGTCTTCGGATTCATGGTCCAGGCCTGGGCGCAGAAGTCCACGACCTCGACGCGGGCCGCCGTCATCCTCGGCCTGGAAGGCCTCTTCGCGGCGGTCTTCGGCCTTCTCTTCGGCATGGACGTGATGAACTGGCGGTTCGCCGCCGGCGCGGCGCTGATCCTCGCCGGCGTGATCGTCATCGAGACCTTCCCGGCCCGGCGCGGCGCGCCCAACCCGGCCGACATCCTGCCGCGCGCTGACTGACCGGCCCCAGTCCGTCCGTGCGTCGTCCTTGCGCCGGTCGCCTCACGGCTCCCTCTGGCGCGATGGATTCCCTCTGGTACCCTTGACGGGTACGGCAGGGCCACATCGAGGTCGGAGACCAGATGGACTGGGACTGGGAAGACGGGCCGCCGAGCGACGCCCCAACGCCTCGGCGTGCCGCCGATGAGCCCGCGCCGGTGGCAGAGCCCGGGCCGCCGCAGCCGGAGCGGGCGGAGCCCCTCGACGAGTCCGTGACGCAGGTCTTCTCCGCAGAAGCGGTGTGGGAACAGGGGCGGGACCAGGCACCAGAGGAGCCCGCACCGCATCCGCCGTCCCCCGAGTACGTACTCCCCGACCGCACAGAGACCGGGCGCCCCGCGCCGAGCCCCGAGTTCGAGCGCCCGCAGACGCGGCCGATCGAAGCCGCTGAGCGCGCGGCGGTCGCCGGCGTCCGCGGGCCGGACGACGGCTACGAGCGCCGGCCGCGCTCCACGCAGGACCGCGCGGCCCGCCGGGAGCAGCGCCGTCGCCAGCTTCGCCGCCGCCGGCTCGTCGCCCTTGCGATCCTCATCGCGATCGTCGTCCTGATCGTGGTCCTCGTCGTGCGCGGGTGTGGCGGGTCGACTGCCGCCGCCGCGACAGCGGCCCTGGGCATGGTCTTCGTGGACGGACGTCTCCTGGTGGTCCCGGAGCGACCGTGAGGCCGAAGAGGCTCCCGGCGGCGCTGGCGCTCGTGGCCGCGCTCGCCGCGCTCGGCCTCCTCGCCGGCTGCGGAGGAGGCGGCGGCACGAAGGCGCCGGAGCACCCCTTCGGGAGCCCGCCAGCGCCCGCCGCCGGTATCCACGCCTGGGCCGCCGGCGAGAACGGCGATCTCCTCGTCACCTCTGACGGCGGCGCCAGCTGGAAGCGCCAGAAGTTCTACCTACCGCAGCGCGCTGTCGACGTCACCTTCTCGGACGTGCAGAGCGGCTGGCTCGTCACCGACGCCGGGACCGTGCTCGCGACCGCCGACGGCGGCGCCGGCTGGACCGTCGTCGAGAAGGTCAAGCTGGACGTGAAGGCGATCGCCGCTACGGACTATCGCACCGCGTGGATCGCCGGCAATGCTGTCGGCGCGGCCGGCGATCCGGGCGTCTCCGCCGTCCTCCGCACCACCGACGGCGGCAAGACCTGGATCCGGACCTTCTTCGGCGACGCTCTTCTGGCCGACGTCGCCTTCTCGGACCGCCGGCACGGCGTGCTCATCGCGCTGGACAGGATCTGGAGCACGCGCGACGGCGGCCGCACCTGGAGACTGCGCAAGCAGTTCCCCATGACTGTGCTGACCAGCGTTGCCGCCGGGGACGGCCGGCAGGCGTGGGTCGCCGGCTGGGGCACGCAGGACGGCGCGCCGCTCGTCTGGGCCACGCGCGACGGCGGCGCCACCTGGCGCCGGCTGCGCATCGACGTGCCGGCGCCCAAGCCCGGCGCCCTGCAGACGAGGCAGATCGCCGGCGCCGGCGGGTCGCGTCTCTGGCTGACCTGCGACGCCGGGGTGCTTGCCACGGCCGACGGCGGCAGGACCTGGGAGCTGCAGAAGGTCGCGGCCGGGCTGCCGCAGGCCATCGCGGCCGCGGACGAGCAGCACGTGCTGGCGACGACGCAGCTTGCGGCCATCGTCGCCACCGCCGACGGCGGCGCCACGTGGCCGGCC
Source organism: uncultured Thermoleophilia bacterium (assembly GCA_963739595.1). Lineage (GTDB taxonomy): Bacteria > Actinomycetota > Thermoleophilia > UBA2241 > UBA2241 > CAIXSE01. Next base: position 1,768 of record CAVUBA010000017.1, on the reverse strand, counting down.
TTCGGCGGCGGCGGCACCCCGGCCCAGCCGCTCACCTCGATCACCGCCGTGGCGGCCCAGCCGGCCCCCTGACCTTGGGCCGGCGTCCCGGCGTCCGCGCAGCCGCGCCGCGCCCCCTCCCGCCACCAGCGTCCCTCGCCGCCGCACCCGCGTCCGATAGGATTGCCGGGATGGCGACGCCCCCCGGCAGCACGCACGCTTCGCGCCGCAAGGCGCTCGTCGCCGACGTGCTGCTCTTCAGCGTCGCCATCTTCTGGGGCGGCAACTTCGTCTTCATCAAGGACGTCGTCGCGCGCACCACGGAGATCGCCGCCGGCAGCATCGTCGCCGGCACGATGTTGTATCTCGTGCTCCGCTACGTGGTGGCCACGGGCATCTTCGCCGCGGTGCAGCCGCGCAGCTGGCTCGGCTCATCGCGCGGCGACTGGGCCCGCGGCGGTCTGCTCGGCTTCTTCTACCTGACCGCGCTCATCCTCCAGACCATCGGCCTGCAGCGGACCTCGCCGGGCGTCAGCGGCTTCATCACCGGCATGAGCGTCGCCATGGTCCCGTTCCTGTACTGGTTCGTCGCGCGCCGGTCCCCCGGCCGCTGGCAGATCATCGGCGCGATCGTCGCCACCGTCGGCCTCGGCGCGCTCAGCCTGCAGGGCGACTTCACGCTCAAGTGGGGCGACGCGATCACCCTGCTCGGCGCCCTCTTCTACGCGCTGCACATCATGACCACCGGCTTCTTCGCGCCCAAGGTCAAGCCGACGACGCTCGCCGTCACGCAGATGGCGGTCTCCACCGCTCATCCTGGTCGTCGTCGCTCCCTTCTTCGTGCACATCACGCTCGACCTGCCGTGGCAGGTGTGGGCGGCCGTGGTGTGGACGGCCGTCAGCGGTACCATCTACGCGTTCTTCATCCAGAGCTGGGCCCAGCGCTACACGACCTCCACGCACGCCGCCATCCTGCTCGGCTTCGAGAGCGTGTTCGCCGCCCTCGCCGGCATCATCGCCGGGATGGACACCGTGACGGTGCGCCTGCTCGTCGGCGGGTCGCTGATGCTCACCGGCGTGTTCATCGTGGAACTGTTGCCATCGAGCAAGGGCGTGGTAGAGGAGATCGAGGCGGAGGAAGGGACGACGCCATGACCGCGAGTGAACCGTCCGGCCCGACGCCGGCCGACCGGCCGCCGGCCGGGCAGACGCCGGCCGACCTGCCGCCGACCGCTCGCCGCCTCCTCGCGGCGGCGCAGGACATCCTCGCCGAGCGCGGCTACGCGGAGTTGACGATGACCGCCATCTCCCAGGTCTCCGGCGTGAACCGCGCACTCGTCTCCTACTACTTCGGCGGCAAGGCGGGCCTGCTCGCGGTGCTGGTCGAGACGCTCTTCCTGAACCCCGACGTCGGCTACGTGGAGGAGATCCGCTCCAGCCGCGCCGGCCAGGACCGGGCGGACGCGTTTCTCGAGTGGCAGCAGCGCGTCTCGGCCAACGACCGCACCAACCGGATGCTGTACGAGCTCCTGCCGCACGCGCTCCGCGAGCCGGAGGTGCGGGCGCGCTTCGCCGAGGAGTACCGCGCCTACCGTGAGGTCGACGGCGATTGCCTGAGCGGCGCGCCCCGCGAGCTCACGGAGGAGCAGCTCGAGGCGCTCGCCGCGGTCAGCATCGCGGTGGTCGAGGGCCTGGGCATCCAGCGGGCCCTCGACCCGGACGGCTTCGACCACGCGCGCGCCTGGCGCATGTGGCGCGACGTGATCGGCGCCTACCTCCTCCTGCCGCT
>CAVUBA010000016.1:0-25018 GCA_963739595.1 uncultured Thermoleophilia bacterium | reverse complement strand
TGCGGAAGGAGGCTTCCTCCGGCTCAGATTATCACTCCGCTGAGCAGGTATTTTGTCGTGTTCTGCTGGCCTCCTCGAACCCATCAGTCTGATTGCCTGAGTGCCGCTCCATCTGGCGGGCGCGCGGCGCCGTCGCTAGGATGTCGGCATGTGCCGAGACGACGCCCGATGAGAGTGCTGCTGCAGCGCGTGAGCCGCGCCGCGGTCGCCGTGGACGGCGCGAGGGTCGGCGCGGTCGGCCGCGGCTTCCTCGCCCTCGTGGGCGTCACCCACGAGGACGACACGGCCGCGGCCCGCAGACTCGCCGCCAAGACGGCGCGGCTGCGCGTGTTCGCCGACGACGCCGGCCTGATGAACCTTGCACTGGGCGACGTCGGCGGCGCCGTGCTCGCCGTCTCGCAGTTCACCCTGTACGCGGATACGCGCCGGGGGAACCGGCCGAGCTTCACGGACGCGGCCCCGCCCGGGCAGGGCGAGGCCGTCTACGAGGCCTTCGTGGAGGCGCTGCGCGCCGAGGGCGTGCCGGTCGAGACCGGCGTCTTCGGCGCGCACATGCAGGTGGAGCTGCTCAACGACGGGCCGGTGACGATCCTGCTCGAGAGCTGAGGGAGGCTGCTACGGAGTACCACGTCGGCAGGCTGGTCGACCACGTGCAACTGCGGGTGGCGGACCTGGAGCGAAGCAAGGCGTTCTACGTGGCGGCGATCGGTGCGCTCGGCACGGCGGTCGAGGTCGGGCGAGGGACCCGGGTACTTCTACGCCGACGAGCTGTACGTCCTGCAGGACGACGGCCCTGTGACCTCGGCGGCCCATCTGGCCTTCCAGGCGGAGGACGAGCAGACGGTGCGCCGCTTCTACGACGCGGCGCTCGCCGCCGGCGGCGCCGCCAACGGCGCTCCGGGCGAGCGCGCGTACCACCCCGGCTACTACGCGGCGTTCGTGCTCGACCCTGACGGCAACAACGTCGAGGCCGTGTATCACGGCCCCATGACGCGCTCGGCCGCGTCCGTGGTCCTCACGCCCGTCGACACTCCCGCGTCCTAGACCAGAGACGGGAATGCCCGGGTCGCCTCACGGCGGCCCGGGCATTCCACGACGCTTGCTGCCGCTCCGCCTCAGACCTCGTAGCCCTCGGCGTGCCGCGCGTCGGTGAGCTTCTCGCTGCTCTGCGGCACGTTCAGGTAGGCCGCATAGCCGGCGAAGATCCCGCAGATCCAGGCGAACACCCACGGGAGGCCCCAGTAGTACAGCAGCGGCGTCCAGCGGTACTGGCCACGGTTGAAGGTGTAGACGAGACCGGCCATCGCGGCGACGCAGACGATGATCGCGCCCACGCTCGGCCACTTGAAGCTGAGAAGGCCGCCGATCACCATGATCACGCCGAGGCCGATCAGCACGTGCACGCCCGACAGGTACTGCGAGTAGATGCCGAAGAACTGCGGGATGCCGAAGACCGGCGCGGCGGAGTGCGCGTAGAGGCCGCCGCCGATCGCCGCCAGCCCGCCGATGATGCCGGTGATGGCGGTGAGGTTGGCCATCTTCTGACCCTTCACGACACCCTCCCTTCCAGGGCGTCATCGGTCGGTGCCCTTGTAGATGTTCTTGAAGATCAGGTAGGCGATCGGGCCGGTGAGCACGCCGACGAGACCGCCGATGAGGTAGTCGGTGCCGTTCACGAACAGGGCGATGATGGCGATCGCGATCGGGAAGAACACCCAGCGCGCAGAGCGCCCAGGTGGGCATCGGCACGCGGAACGACCGCGGCGTGTCCGGCTCCTTGTAGCGCATGATCACCACGGTCAGGTAGATGAGCACGTAGGCGAACATGAGCAGGAACACGTCGATGGTGATGAGCGCGTCGAAGTTGAAGTTGATGAGCACGGCGTTGACGACGCCCATGAGCAGGATGGCGACCCACGGGGTGCCCCAGCTCCTGTGGGTCGCGCCGAGCCACCGCGGCAGCAATCGGTCGCGCGACATCTGGAACTGCGGCCGCGCGCCGGCGGCCAGGTAGCCGGCGTACAGGCCGATGTTGGAGAGGATCGCGGCCATGCAGCATGAAGTAGGCGAAGACGGTGCCGCTCAGGTTCTGCGCGAGCTGCACGAAGTCGAGGCCGCCGCCGCCGGTCCACATGTTCTGCCAGCCGTTGGGGTCGCCCATGTCGGCGACGCGGATGGCCGCGAAGACGGTGACGAAGTAGGTGAAGATGACGATCGGCGTGCCGATCATGAGCGCCCGCGGGATGACCCGCTGCGGGTTCTCGATCTCGCCGGCAAGCGTGGACATCGACTCCCAGCCGGAGTACATCCACATCATGATCGCCAGACCGAGGTTGAGCGACGTGAGCACGCTCTCACCCGGCGCGATGACCGGGCTGAAGGGATTGCCGGAGCCCGGCGACGATGCCCCAGACGGTGAACACGAGGAGCGGGACCATCACGCCGATCTGGATGATCGTCAGCGACCACCCGGTGAGCTCCAGACCGCGGATGTTGATGAACGTGAACACCGCCACGATGGCGATGCCGATGGCGGCTCGCTCCGCGCTGCCGAAGCCCCACTTGGCCTGCATGTAGTCGAGCGCGAGCGCGACGTACACGGCGGAGTCGACGTACAGCGAGAGGCTCCACCACCAGCCGGCCTGGAAGCTCCAGTACTCGCCCATGCCCCGGCGGATCCAGCGGTACAGGCCGCCGGCCTCCGGGACCATGGACCCGAGCTCCGAGGAGACGAATGCCAGCGGCACGCTCCACACGAACGGGAGGACCAGGATCATGATCAGGGTCATGCCCGGGCCGGAAGACGAGACGACGTCCTCCATGCCGAACGACCCCGAACACGTGAGCGTGAAGACGAAGATGACGGCGGTGATGAGCCGCATCCGAACGCGCTTCAGCCCCTCGTTGCGAAGCATCTCTGTCATCCGGACCCCCCCAGACTATGTTTGCACAAGTTCTAGGACAGCGCCTCAGGGGCGAGTTGCCAGAGGTCGACCGCCAGCTTGTCGTTCTCACCGTAGTCTATCGGTACGTCGATGACAACAGGCCCGGGGTGCCGCAGAGCCCTCGCCAGCAGCGGTTTGACGTCGCCCGCCTTCTCGGCGCGGAACCCCTCCACGCCGAACGAGCGCGCCAGTGAGACCAGGTCCGGGTTGTCGAAGCGCGTCCCGGCGATGCGGCCGAACTTGCGCCGCTGGTGCATCTCGATGAGGCCGTAGCCGCCGTCGCTCCAGACGAGGACGACGAAGGGCAGTCCGAGGCGGCGCGCCGTCTCCAGCTCCTGGACGTTCATCAGGAAGCCGCCGTCGCCGCAGATGCAGACGACCTTGGTGCGGCCGCGGCGCGCCAGCGCCGCGGCGATCGACGCCGGCAGGCCGAAGCCCATGGCGGCGAACCCGTTGCTGATGAGCACCGTGTTGGGCTCGCGCGCCTCCCAGAAGCGCGCCACCCAGAGCTTGTGCGCGCCGACGTCGCTGACCAGCACGTCCTCCGGCGCGAGCAGCTCGCGCAGGTCGCGGAGCACGCGCTGCGGCTTGATGGGGAAGTCCTCGTCGGTGCCGGCGTCGAGCACGCGCCGGAAGGCGCGCCGGTACGGACGCTCCTCGACGTCGGAGACGTCCTTGCCCTCGAGGAGCCCGGTGAGCTGGAAGAGGATGCGCGAGAGGTCGCCGATGAGCTCCACCTCGGGGATGAACTGCGCGTCGATCTCGGGCGGCACCGTGTCGATGCAGATGATGCGCTGCCGCCCCTCCGGGTTCCAGGCGGAGGGCGGCCACTCGATCATGTCGTAGCCGACGGCCACGACGAGGTCGGCCCGGCCCAGCATGCCCTGCGGGTAGTCCTGCCGGGCCAGCCCGGCGGTGAAGAGGAAGTGCGGGTCGGAGGCGTCGAGCACGCCCTTGCCCATGAAGGTCGTGATGACGTGCAGCCCCGTCTGCTCGCAGAACGAGCGCAGCGCCGGCGCGGCCTCCTGGCGCACGACCCCGTTGCCGGCCAGCACGACCGGCCGCTTGGCGCCGGCGATGATCTCCGCGGCGCGGAGCAGGCTCACCGGATCGGCCTCCATGATGGCCTCCGGGCCGCGCGGCAGCGGCGAGCCCGTCACCACGGTCTCCATGATGTCCTCGGGCAGCTCCAGGTGCGTCGCGCCGGGCTTCTCCGAGGCGGCGATGCTGAACGCCTTGCGCACGGCCTCCGCCACCATGCGCGGGTGGTGGAGGCGGGTGTTCCACTTGGTCATGGGGCGCAGCATCTCGACCGTGTCGATGAACTGGTGAGTGGTGTCCTTGTGCATGCCGGCGAGGCCCGTCTGACCGGTGAGCGCCACCAGCGGCGCATGGTCGAGGGTCGCGTCGCCGATGCCGGTGGCCAGGTTGCTCGCCCCCGGGCCGAGGGTGGCGAGACACACGCCCGGCCTGCCGGTGAGCCGCCCGTACGCGTCGGCCATGAAGGCGGCGCCCTGCTCGTGCCGCGTCGGCACGAAGGTGATGAGCTGCGAGCGGTCGAGCGCCTCGCTGACGTCGAGCGTCTCCTCGCCGGGGATGCCGAAGACGAACTCGACGCCCTCGTTCTCGAGACAATCGACGAAGAGATGGGCGGCGGTGCGTTGGGAATCGCCCGCAGGGGCGGCGGGCGGGAAGACGGAATCAGGCCGGTGAGTCATGCTGTCTGCGAGTCTAGCATTCCGGTACTGTTCCCCGAGACTCCCGTGTGGCCGAGTCCGGCCTGTTCGGACAGACAGGATGTCGAGCGGCGCGGCCTGGAGAGCGCCGGCGCGGGGCGGCGGGCGGCGGCCTCAGGAGGGGCGGGCGCGGCGGGCGGAGCCCTTCCGCGGCCTGGCCGCCTTGGCCTCGGCGTCGCTGGCGAACGCGTCCAGGCCGAGGTAGTCCGGCCACTCCACCGCCGGCAGGAACCCGGCCGCGAGGCCGACCATGCCGGCGTTGTCGGTGCACAGGCTGAGCGGCGGCAGCGACAGCTGCAGGCCCTCAGCCTCACAGGCCTCCGTCATCGCGCGGCGCAGGCCGGAGTTGGCGGCGACGCCGCCGGCGACGGCGACGCTGCGCAGCCCCTCGGCGGCGGCGCCGGCGATCGTCTTCTCCACCAGCTGGCGGACGATGGCCGCCTGGTACGAGGCGGCGATGTCGGCGCGGTGCGCCTCGATCTCCGCCTCGTCGCGGTCCCTGAGGTCGTAGAGCAGCGCCGTCTTGAGGCCGCTGAAGCTGAAGCCGCGGCCTCTGGGCACGGCGCGCGGGAAGCGGGCGAAGCCCGGGTCGCCGCGCGCCGCCAGCTGGTCGAGCTCCTTGCCGCCCGGGTAGCCGAGCCCCAGCAGCCGGGCGCCCTTGTCGAACGCCTCGCCGGCCGCGTCGTCCATGGTCTTGGCGGCGACGCGGTAGCGGACGCCGTCCTCGACGACCGCCAGCAGCGTGTGCCCGCCGCTGGCGACCAGGCACACGAACGGCGCTTCCACGCCGAGGGCGTAGTTGGCGGCGATGTGACCCTGCAGGTGGTTGACCGGGATGAGCGGCAGCCCGCGCCGGTAGGCGAGCGACTTCGCCGTCGCCAGCCCGACGAGGAGCGCGCCGATGAGCCCGGGGCCCTGCGTGACGGCGACGGCGCCGAGGTCGTCCCAGCCGGCGCCGGCCTCGCTCATCGCCTCGGCGACCACTTCGTTGACCAGCTCGGTGTGGCGGCGTGAGGCCACTTCCGGCACCACGCCGCCGAACTGCGCGTGCAGCTCGTTCTGGGACGAGACGATCGACGACAGCACCTCGCGCCCGCGCACGACGCGCCGCGCTGGTGTCGTCGCAGGACGTCTCGACGGCGAGGATGAGGCCGGCGGCGCTCCCGAGCGGTGCACCTGCGGCGCCCCGCTCGATAGCGGACTGCGTCGGCTACTCACGCCGAGTCGCCTTCCCAGTCCTTCCACATGATGACCGCGTCCTCGCGGTCGTCGCTGTAGTACCCCGGGCGGACGCCGGTGGAGACGAACCCGAAGCTGCGGTAGAGCTCGATCGCCGCGGCGTTGGAGACCCGGACCTCCAGCGTGTGGCCGCGGTGGCCCTTGCGCTCCGTGATCGCGAAGTACGCCTCCAGCAGGCGCGACGCCACGTGCTCGCGGCGGGCCTCCTGGGCGACGCAGAGGTTCATGAGGTGCCAGACGTCGACGAACATGTCGGCGATGAGGTAGGCGATGATGCGGCCGTCGTCCTCGCAGACGAGGCAGATGCCGGTCTCGCGCGCGAGCTGGCCGCTGAAGATGGCCAGCGACCAGGGCAGCGTGAAGGTGCGCGCCTCGAGCGCCGCGACGGCCTCGAGGTCGGTGAAGTGCATGGGCCGCACGACGCGCTCGTGGTGCCGGGACTCGGGGACGACCTGCAGGCTCACGATGCGCCTCCCGCCGCCGACGGCGCCACGGGCCGGGAGACGGCTGCACGCGGCTTGGCGTCCGGGGCGCGGCCGTAGAGGGGCAGCACCGCGTCCGGGCCGCGGACGAGGCCGGGCGCGCCGCAGGCGACCGCCCGGCCGACCATCGCGGCCGTCGGCGCGACGATGCCCGCGGCCGGCTGCGCCGACGCGGGCAGCAGCTCGCCGTAGAGCACGGCGCCGTCGCCGCCCGTGACCACCTCGCCGCGGGCGGCGAGCCAGGCGGCGAGGTCGTCGGCCGGCACGACGGCGACGTCCTCGACCTGCCGCACGCCGCCGCCATCCGCCTCGAAGACGGCCGCGAACACCTCGCGGCGGCGGCCGTCGACGAGCGGCACGAGCCGTTTGCCGGCGGACGCCTCCGGCGCGTGCGCCAGCGCCAGGGCAAGAGCCGCCAGGGTGGGCACCCCGGCGAGCCCGGCTCGTCCGTCGGCTTGCGCCAGCGCGCGCGCCGTGGCGATGCCGATGCGCAGGCCGGTGAAGGCGCCGGGGCCGAGGCCGACGGCGACGGTGTCGACGTCGGCCCAGCCGGCGCCCGCCTCGGCGAGGATCTCGTGCACGAACGGCAGCAGGAGCTGCGAGTGCGCCGGGCCGTCGAGCGAGACGCGCTCGGCGACGACGGACGCCGTCGGCGGCGCAGAGGGCCGCCGAGCACGCCAGCGTCGCGGTCTCGAGCGCGAGGATCACGACGGCGCTCCCGCGGTCACGGCGACGCCGGCCTCCGCCGCGGCGCCGGCGACGTCCTGCTCGAACGCCGCCTCAGCCGAGATCCGCGCCGCGCGGCTGGTCCGCGTCCGGTGCTCGAGTTCGATGCGCACGTCCGGGTCGGGCAGCGCGTCGCTCCCCGCCGCCGGCCACTCGACGAACGTGATCGCGTCCGGACCGAGGTAGTCGTCCCAGGCGAACAGCTCCGCGTCGGCGCCGCGGCTGAGCCGGTACAGGTCGAGGTGGTGCAGGAGCTCGCCCTCGCGCCCGTGGTAGCTCTGCGCCAGCGTGAACGACGGGCTGGTGATGGCGCCGCGCACGCCGCGGGCGCGCAGCACCTCGCGGACCAGTGTGGTCTTGCCGGTGCCGAGGTCGCCCTCCACGGTGACCAGCGCCGGCGGCCGCAGCCGGACGGCCAGCGCGCGCGCCAGCTTCCGCGTCTGGGCCGGTGAGGCGAGGGTGAGCGAGATCATCTAGAAGAGGCCGAGCTGCTCCGGTTCGGCGGGCGGACCGGCCTCGGGGGCAGGCGGGCTCGCCGGCGCGGGGTCGTCGTCGGAGACGAAAGCGGCGACGGGGATCTCGTCTGGTGCGGGCGCGGGATCGTCGAGGAGCTCCGCCGGGGCCGGCGCCGCGGCCGGGGCCTCTTCGGGCGCCGGCATCGTCGGGCGCCGGATCGTCGGGCCCGGTCCGAGCTCCGCGGCGCGACGGCCGGGGCCGGGTCCACGGGCGCCGGCGGCGCGTCGTCGAAGGTCAGCGCCGGCGCGGGTGGACCTCCGTGCGGCGCGGCCGGCGGCGACTGCAGGCGCGCGGGCGGCTGCCAGGCCGGCCGCTCGGCCGGCGGCGGCGCAGCCGACTCCTCCCCGGGCTGCGGCGCGGCATGCGCCAGGAGCTCGGGCAGCCGCAGGAAGTCCTCTTTGAGCGTCGCCAGATTGGCCGGCGTGTAGAGCGCCGCCGCCGGATGGAAGATCGGGTAGAGGTAGAGCCGGTGTCCCGAGATCTCCGTCGCCCGCGGCTGCCCGTGCACCTTGGTGATGCCGCGCTGGTCGCCGCTCAGGAGCTTGGTCGCGAAGTTGCCCAGCGTACAGATGACCTTGGGCCGGATGATCTCGATCTGCCGCCACAGGTACGGCCGGCAGGCATCGATCTCCTCCGGGCGCGGGTCGCGGTTGTTGGGCGGGCGGCTCTTGAGGACGTTGGCGATGTAGACCTGCTCGCGGGTCATGCCGATGGACGCGAGCAGCTGCTCGAGGAGCTTGCCGGCCTGGCCTACGAACGGCCGGCCCTGCTGGTCCTCGTGGTAGCCGGGCGCCTCGCCGATGAACATGAGGTCGGCGCCGGGGTCGCCCTCGCCGAACACGGCCTTGGTGCGCGTCTCGGCGAGGATGCAGTCCGAGCAGCGCTCGACCTCCTCGCGGAGGGCGCCCAGAGCGGCGATGACGTCGTCAGTGGCAGGTGCCACAGGACCCGCTGGCGCACGTGGAGCAGCTCTTGGTCGCTCCCTTGCCGCCGAGACTGGACGACGATGAGTGGACGGCGAACGTGGAGAGCAGCCGGCAGACGTCGCCGGAGTGACACGACGGGCACTCGGGCTTCGTGCCGTTGCGGACCAGCTCCTCAAAAGCGGTTCCGCACTGGTTGCAGCAGAATTCGTAGATCGGCATGGCGGTAGTGTACCACCGGGGCCGGGCGCTCAGGCCTCGCGCGCGAGCGCCCAACGACCGTTCGATTGACACGCGCGTGCGCGAGGCCCTACCCTCGACATGGCCCGGCGCCGAGCCTCGGCAGGCGACCGGGACACCGCCTGTGCTCACACAGGCCTACGGCAGGCGCGGTACCTCCCTCATCGGGCGGACCGCAGCCGGAGAGGTCATAGGCTTGACCATCGACCAGCATCGCTTCTGCGTGATCGGTCCCGGACGTCTCGGATCGACCGTGCTCGCCGGCCTGCTCGAGGCCCAGCTCACCGTCACCGCCGTCGGCGTCCATGCCGACGACGACACCAGCCTCTTCGACTTCGTGCCCCATGTGCGCGTGCGCGACGCCGCGCTCGAGGCCGACGCCTGGTGGCTGGCCGTGCCGGACGACGAGATCTACACCGTGGCCGGCAGGCTCGCAGAAGCTCTGCCGGCCATGCGCCGCCCGGGCGCGCCCCAGCCGCTCGCCATCCACTCCAGCGGCCTCGGCTCGATCCACCTGCTCAAGCCGCTGTTCGAGCAGGGCGTGCGGGTGCTGTGCCTGCACCCGCTGCAGACGTTCGCCGGCGAGCCGGACGCCAAGCTGCTGCACGACGTCCCGTGCGCCGTCACGGCGCACGAGGAACGTGACCTGCAGCTCGGCGAGGAGCTCGCCGGCCGCCTCGGCATGCGCCCGTTCCGCCTGGCGGACGAGCAGAAGACGCTCTACCACCTCGCCGCCGTCGTCGGCTGCAACCTGCTCGTGGCGCTCGAGAGCGAGGCCAAGCGCCTCATGGACGAGGCCACCGGCGACTCGCGCGGCCTCGACCACCTCTCCGTGCTGCTCGAGACGACGATGAAGAACCTGCTGCAGAGCGGCGAGCCGGCGTTCGCGCTGACCGGGCCGGTCGCGCGCGGGGACGTCGGCACCGTCCGCGCGCACCTGCGCCTGCTCGACCGCGAGAGCCCGCGGCTCGCAGGGACCTACCGCGCCCTGAGCCTCGAGGCGCTCGCGCTGGCCGCGCCGCGCCTCGACGACGACCAGGTCGCCACGCTGCGGGAGCTGCTCGGGGCCGGAGAAGCCTCCGGCTCTGGCGGCCCCACAGCGGACGCCGGCAGCCACTGGGCCGGGGGCCAGCCGTGATCGTCGCCGGAAGCATCGTGGAGGCGCGGGCGGCGCTGCGCGAGCTCCCGCGCCCGCTCGGCTTCGTGCCGACGATGGGCGCCCTGCACGCCGGCCACCTCAGCCTGGTCGCGGCGGCGAAGTCGGAGCTGCGCGAGCGTCGCCGCCTCCGTCTTCGTGAACCCGACGCAGTTCGGCCGCGGCGAGGACTTCGACCAGTACCCGCGCGACGAGGCCCGCGACCTGCGCCTCCTGGAGGAGGCGGGCGTCGCGGTCGTCTTCGCGCCGACGGCCGACGAGATGTATCCGGAGGGCTTCGCCACCAACGTCCACGTCGGCGGCGCGCTCACCGAGAGCCTCGAGGGCGCCTCGCGCCCGAGCCACTTCGACGGCGTCGCCGTCATCGTCGCCAAGCTGCTCGGCGTCGTGCAGCCCGACGTGCTGTTCCTCGGCGAGAAGGACGCGCAGCAGCTCGCCGTCGTCCGCCGCTTCGTGCGCGACCTCGACCTGCCCGTCGCGGTCGCCGGCGTGCCGACGCTGCGCGAGCCGGACGGCCTGGCCATGAGCTCGCGCAACGTCTACCTCACGCCGGAGCAGCGCGCCGTCGCGCCCGACCTCTACCGCGCGCTGCTCGCCGGCGCCGCAGCCGCCGGCGAGCCCGGAGCGGCCGCGAAGGACGTCGTCGTCGCGGCCACCAGCGCCCTTCTGCTTCCGGACGGGCCGCTCGACCCCGACGCGATCGACGACGCTCTCGCCCGGCCGCGCTTCGAGCTCGACTACCTCGCCGTCGTGGACGAGGCCACCTTCGTTCCGGAGGGCGAGCTCGGGCCGCGCTCCCGCCTCGTCGTCGCGGCCCGTCTCGGCTCCACCCGTCTCATCGACACCATCTCGGTAGCCAGCGCGTACCCCGCCAAGGACGCGACAGCATGAAAGGAAGGACCACCGTGGCGACCGTCTTCATCAACGGCAAGCAGCAGGAACACGTGCGCGAGGGCCTCGTGCGCGTGATCACCGGTTCCATCGAGTTCCCCAGCAACGGCAACGCCGACATGATCAAGATCACCGACGAGGTCAAGGAGGCCGTGCGCCAGACCGGCCTGACCGACGGCACCGTCACCCTGTTCGTCCCCGGCGCCACCGGCGCGCTGACGACGCTCGAGTTCGAGCCCGGCGTGGTGGAGGACGTGCAGACGGCGCTCGACGTCGTCGCGCCGGCCGACCGCTTCTACCAGCACAACGTGAACCTCGGCGACGGCAACGGCCACTCGCACGTGCGCGCCGGCCTCGTGGGGCCGTCGCTGGTCGTGCCGTTCGTCGACGGCCGCCTCACGCTCGGCATCTACCAGAACATCGTCTTCTGCGACTTCGACGCGCGCCCGCGCGAGCGGAGCATCGTGGTGCAGGTGATGGGCGTATGAGCGCCGCCGCCGGTACGCCGGGCGGCGCCGACGACTGCGACCCGAGCAAGGAGCGCCCGCTCGTCCAGGTCGCGCTCGACTTCGTCGACCTGCCGCGCGCCCTCGAGGTCGCGCGCGAGGCCGTCGCCGGCGGCGCCGACTGGATCGAGGCCGGCACGCCGCTGATCAAGGCCGAGGGCCTGAACGCCGTCAGGGCCCTGAAGGCCGAGTTCCCCGAGAAGACCATCGTCGCCGACATGAAGACCATGGACGCCGGCCGCACCGAGGTGGAGTACGCGGCCAAGGCCGGCGCCGGCGTGGTCGGCGTGCTCGGCGCCGCGTCCGACAGCACGATCAAGGAGTGCGCCGAGGCGGCGCGCAACTACGGCTGCAAGCTCATCGTCGACATGATCGAGGTCGCCGACCCGGTGGCGCGCGCGCTGCGCGCCCAGGAGCTCGGCGCCGACTACATCGGCATCCACACGGCGATCGACCAGCAGATGCGCGGCGAGGCGCCGTTCGACACGCTCAGGGCCGTCGCCGAGGCGGTCGTGATCCCGGTCTCCGCCGCCGGCGGCATCAACAGCGAGACGGCGGCCGCGGCCGTGGACGCCGGCGCCGGCATCGTCGTCGTCGGCGGCGCCATCACCAAGTCCGCCGACGCCACCGCCGCCACCGCCGAGATCCGCCGCGCCGTGGACGAGCGCGTCTGCATCGAGACCACGCTCTACAAGCGCGCCGGCGCGGCCGACATCCGCACCGTGCTCGACCAGGTCTCGACGGCCAACGTCAGCGACGCCTGGCACCGGCAGCCGAGCCTGCCGGGCATCAAGCCGCTGCTGCCGGGCGCGCACCTGTGCGGCCCGGCCGTCACCGTGCGCACCTACGCCGGCGACTGGGCCAAGCCCGTCGAGGCGATCGACGTCTGCAAGCCCGGCGACGTGCTGGTCGTCGACGCCTGCGACGCGACGCCGGCCATGTGGGGCGAGCTGGCCACGCACAGCGCCATGGTCAAGGGTCTGGCCGGGCTCGTCGTCTGGGGCGCGATCCGCGACACGCCGGAGATCGCGCGCCTCGGCTTCGCCGCCTTCAGCAGCAAGGTCTGCGCCAACGCCGGCGAGCCCAAGGGCTTCGGCGAGATCAACGTGCCGATCATCATCGCCGGGCAGACGGTGCGCCCCGGCGACTGGATCGTCGGCGACGACGACGGCGTCATGGTCCTCCCCAAGGAGCAGGCCGTGGAGCTCGCCAACCGCGCCATGGACGTGCTCGAGAAGGAGAACCGCATGCGCGGCGAGATCGACGCGGGCAAGACGCTCGCCGAGGTCGCCTACCTGCAGAAGTGGGAGAAGGCGCGCTAGCAGTCCCGACGACGAGCGGGCGAGCTAGCGCGCGCGGCGCGCGTACCAGTTGAACTGCAGGCTGGTCGTCGCGCGCTGGAAGCGGTCGTCCATGCTCGTGCCCCCCTCGGGGAAGAGCACCGCGAAGCGGTAGGTGCGCGTCTCCCGGGGCTTGAAGGCGCCGAGCTTGAGGAGCGGCATCTGCCGCAGGGGGCCGGAGTAGACGAGCTGCGGCCGCCGGTTGGTGGACAGTCGCTTCACGGTCAGGACGAGGCGGTACGAGAGGCGCCCGCCGCCGGTGCCCGGGTCTCCACGAGCTTGGAGAGGCCCAGGTAGAAGCGGGCGCGCACCTTGCTCGCGTTGCCGATGCGTCACGGTCCCGGCGTCGTGGTCGCCGGGCAGCATGCCCTGCATGCCGACGAGCGCGTTGCCGCCGCGGCTGTTCTTGATGCGGATGCGGCCGCTGCGCTGGAGCAGCTGCTTGGCGGCCTCGTCGTGCGTCGGCCGCACAGCCGCGTAGGCGACAGTGCCGAGCAGCACGAGGACGACGGCCGCTGCCGCCGCCACGGCGAGGCCGCGGCGGCCGAGGCGGCCGCTCCTGCCTAGCTGTGTTTGTGCTCGTGTGCTTCGTCGCGCCTCTCTCTCGTCGGTCCGCGCCGACCGTGCCCGCGGTCCGCGCAGCCTCGCCGACGCTGCGCTGGGGGAGGAATCTGGCCGCGCAGGCAGCGTCGCCCGGCCCGACGTCGATTGCCATTGCGCACCAGTTGACGATCGTCACCGCACACCGGGACGTCGTAGACGTAGTAGGTGGTTGGACTGCCCGGTGAACGTCATCGTCAGCCGCACCATGCGGAGTGTAGCGTGGTGCCCGCACGCCGCAGGATTGCGGTCGTGCGCATTGAGCGAGGACGTTGCACCCCGTACTTTGCTCGACCGAATCCGTTCCCGCACGGTGAACGTGACACTCGTTGATCGGCTGCCGGTCGGTCGCGGGTCGGCGACGAGCGAGTACGCGACGTTGACAGTCGTGATCGCCGAGTCCGGGAACGGGATGATGCCCTCGAGCGTGAACGCGCGGCGTGAACGTGTACGTCGTTGTCCCGCTGGAGCGGATCCCGCCCACCGTCGCACACGTGAGCGTCTCGATCGGAGCCCGTCGGCGCACAGGGGAGCAGACGCCGCTCTGGACGCGCTGTGTGGCGTAGCCGGTCAGGCCGCGCCGGGGTCTGTGGTCTGCGACCAGAGGTGATCCAGCTGAGACGGTGTCGGCCGTCGCCGTGACGGTCGACTGGCTGCTCGTCGTGAACGACGCCCCCGAGCGAGTCGACCGAGCGCCGCGAGCCAGCGCCAGCGACGCTGACGCAGCGCAAGCGAGCGCGACCAGACCGCAGGATGAGAGTGCGCCGCCTCACGCCCGGCTCCTCGCGTCGTGCGGGATGCCATCGCTCGTTCTCGAGCTCGCCGCGCCACCTCTTCGCCGGCCTGGCGCCAGAGCGACCAGAGCAGCGAGAGGGCGATGAGCACGCGCGGGCAGGCCGATGAGGGCGATGCGCACGTGCGCATGGAGAGCGCCGCCAGCACGTAGCCGAGGACTGGGATCTGGAACACGTAGCGGGCCTGCTGGGGCTCGTTGAGCGTGACCGGGTTCCACGGGTCGGCGGCCTCGTTGAAGTCGCCCTTGGTGCGGTAGGCCGCGCGGCCGTCCGGGTCCGTGCTCGATGCCGATGATGCGGTGCGTGACGGCGCGTCGCCGCCCGGGCGGCTGGAACGTGATGATGTCGCCGACCTTGAGCTGGTCGACCGGCGTGATCTTCGAGTAGACGACCGACGCCCTTCGGCGATCGTGCCCGGTCATCGACCCGCCGGTGATCACGTAGCGCTGCAGGCCGAGCAGCGCGCGGCAGCAGGATCGTGACCGACCACGAAGAGCAGGGCCGCGACGCAGAGCGATCGTGGAGAGCTTGCCGAGACCACGCTTCATCGGCGAGACCCCCGTGAACTGCAGGGTGAGGGTCATCGTCGCGCCCTGCAGACCGAGGTTCGCCGCCGCGGTCGGGATAGGTGAGCGTGAACCGGTACGTCTTGGTCACGCCTGGCGCGATGCGTGCCGAGCGACGCCGACGTGAAGAAGGCGGCGACCGTGCCGGTGTAGAGCGTGGTCGACCCGCTGGTCACGTCCTGGATCTGCAAGTGTCAGCGTGTTCGACAGGCCCGGGAGACGCCGGGGTGTCGACCAGGTTGGCCTTGCGTGAGCGTGTACGGCACCGGTGCACGTCGCCGCCGCCCGTGATCGTCGAGCGTCCCGGTCTTGGTCTGGCCGGGACGGAGGTTGGACGCGTCGAGCGACGACCTGGCCGGCCTGCGAGTTCGTGTGCGAGAGCGTGCCGGCGGTGAAGACGTTCGCCGGCGTTGGCGCTCGCTCGCTCGTGAAGCTGCGCGTCCGAGAAGACGAGCGACTGGAGCGCCACCGCGAGCAGCGCCAGCACGAGCAGAGAGAGGAGGGCCTTGCCGGCCTTCGTCCCCGTCAGGTGCTTGACGGTCACGTGGCGCTCCTTCGGTCGGTCGTGTTCGGGGGCTGAAGGGAAGGGGGCGGGGCTGGCCGCAGGCCCGGCCCCGCCCCCTCGGGGTGGGATCAGGTCAGACGATCAGTTGATCGTGCTGCTTGCCACCGCGGTCCAGCCGAAGTCGTAGGAGCTGAACGCTGTGCTCATGAGAGCCGTGTCGCCGGCATGCGCCGCCGGGCTGCCGTTCGACCCAGTGCCACGGTGAACGTGTACGTGTAGGGTCGCGCCTCGGCGTTCGGGCGGCTGGGCAGCCGTTCCCGTCGTACCCGACCAAGTGCCGAGATCCGCGTGTCAGATGGCCAGTGAGCTTGGCATTGTAGAGTGGCAGGCCGACCGGAGTGCCGCTGCAGTCGATCATCCTGGATCGCCAGATCGAGCTTCGCCGTCAAGGTGCAGCGTGCCGGTGAGGCGGACTTGGTCAGGTGAACAGCCCGAGGACGCTGCCGCCGTCGGCGATCGTGACCGTGCCGGTGATCACGGTCGCCGGGGCTCATATCGTGCGCGGCGGCATGGCGTGCTCGACTGCAGGAGAGCTGGTCGTCTTGCCGTTGCGTGATGGTCAGGGTGCCGGCCGTGAACGTGTTGCTGGCGTTCGCCGACGTGGCCGTGAAGCTCGCGCTCGACGCGACGAGCGCCGCGGCCGCGAGCACGAGGATGGCGAGCGTGAGCAGCACCATCATGCGCCGATTGCCGAACAGGACCTTGATAGCGCTTCATGTCTTTCCTCCGTCTTGTGCCTCACTCGCGTGGTGCGAGTGCCCTTCGGTCGGCCTCTCCCTGTGGAGATGCGGGGGCCGATCCCTTACCGATTTGCTGGTCCCACACCCGGGTGTCGCCATGTTGGGCAACATCCCGTGCGAGACCATGTATCGGCAGGGATACCTAGAGCTTGAGCCCCCTTCTGGGCTCGCGTAGACGGATGTACTAGGTACGCGTACCCAGATACCTAGGTAAGGGCCGGGAAACGCCCCTGCTTATGCAGGACGATGATGGACGGAGGAGGTGGGGCGGCGGCCGAAGGCTCGTACCGCCCCCTTCTCCGGCGCGCCGGCGGCGTGCGCCGCGGCCACGAGGTCGCGGCGCAGGGGCCGGCGCGCGAAGCGCACGAGGTGGCCGGCGCAGCGGCAGTCGCCGGCGCCGAAGCGGCGCGGCAGGCGCTCCGCGCCGGGCAGCGCCTCCAGCGCGCCGGCCAGCTCGCACTCGCCGTTCGCGCCGTCGACCAGCCAGGCGCGCTCCGCCGGGAAGGCGGTGAAGAGGTAGTCGGCGTGCCAGCGGAGCGGCTTCTCGCGGGCGAGATGGCGCGCCACGCGCGCGTCCCTCGCCCGTGCGGCGCTCCCCACGTAGCCGTACCAGCCGCGCTCCAGCGTCACCGTGCCGAGCGAGCCGACGGCGAGCGCCGGTGCGGCGCGGCACGCGGGTGAGGACGACGTAGAGGCGCGACGGCGCGGGCGCAGGCGGACGATGGGCCGTCGCCCGCCGCGAGCGGCTGGGCGGGCGCCCGGTCGCTCACCGGTCCGGCGCCTCCCAGTCGGCCGGCTTGGCCGAGCGCGGCGGGACGGTGCCGCCGAGGCGGCGGCGCGAGCCGGGCGCCATGCCGCCGCGCCGCGGCTGGCACCGCGGGCAGTAGTGGGTGCCGCGTCCGCCGACGACGATGCGCTCGACGATCGTCCCGCACACGCGGCAGGGCTCGCCGGTGCGCTGGTAGACGTTCAGGATCTCCTGGAAGCTGCCGCGCTGCCCCGCCGGGTCGATGAAGCTCTCGATGCTGCGAGCCCTCGTGGTCGATGCCGGCCTGCAGGGTCTCGAGGAGGGCCGCGTGCAGGCGCTGCGCCTCACGCGGCCCGACGCTCCCGGCCGCGCGCAGCGGGTGCAGGCGGGCGCGGAACAGCGCCTCGTCGGCGTAGATGTTGCCCACGCCGGCGATCCGCCGCTGGTCCAGCAGGAACGCCTTGAGCGGCGCGCGCCTGTCCCGCAGCGCGCCGCGCAGGTACGCGACGCGTGAACTCCGGCCCGAAGGGCTCCGGGCCCATCCCGCGCGAGTCGAAGAACTCGTCCTCGGCCGCCGGCTCGAGCGCCCACAGGCGGCCGAACCGGCGCACGTCCTGGAAGTGCAGCGTCGTGCGCCGGCTCGAGCTGCCACACGAAGCGCGGCCGGCCGCTCGCCCGGCTCGGGCCGGAACACGAGCTGGCCGGTCATGCGCAGGTGGACGACGGCCACGGAAGGGCCGGTGTAGGCGTCGTGCGCCGGGCCGGCGACGCCCTGCCCGGCCGGCCCGTCCACCGCGCCGAAGTCGACCAGCAGGTACTTGCCGCGCCGGCGCAGTCCGGTGACCCGGCGCCCGGCCAGATACTCGTTCAGCTCCTGCTCCGTCTGCACGCTGACGGTCCAGTCGTTCACGACGACGTCCCGCAGCAGCAGCCCCGGCAGGCACGTGAGCAGCCGCCGCCGGACGGTCTCGACCTCGGGGAGCTCAGGCATCGTCCGCCGGAGGAGCCTCGTCGCGGCGCCACCACTCCTGCAGGAACGCCCGGGCGCCGTCGGTGTCGGTGACTTCGCCTGCCTCGATCTCCTCTTCGAGCGCGTCCAGCGCCTGGCCCACCGCGGGGCCCGGCTCGATGCCGAGCAGCTCCATGACGTCCTCACCGCTCAGCAGCTGCGGCGCCGGCGCCTTGCTCACCGCCGTCCAGACGGTGCGCGCCAGCCTGTAGTGACGGGCCATGGACTCGAGCGAGGTCTTCTCACCGCGCGTGGCGAGGCGGTCGCAGAGCGAGACGACCACGGACTCGAACACCCAGGGGCTGACGTCGCGCCGGTAGCGGGCCAGGGCCCGGCGCGTCAGCGGCTGCTCGCGCGTCAGGAACCCGAGCCGCAGGTGCTGGCGGACCAGGGTGCCGCAGTACTCGACGAAGCGGTTGCTGAAGTTGAAGCGCCGGCCGATGTCCGCGACCATCTGGCGGCCCGTCTCGTCGTGGTGCCAGAAGATCACGCGGCCCTGCTCGTCGACGATGCGCACGACGGGCTTGCCGATGTCGTGCAGCAGCACCGCCCAGGCGACGGGCACGAGCGGCTCGACGCCGGGCAGGCCGGCCTCGGCCGGCGTGGTGAGGAACCGGCGCCCGCCCAGCTGGGCGACCACGCCGACGACGTAGGTGAGCGCCTCGAGCGTGTGCTCGAAGACGTCGAGGTGGTGGTACGGGTTCTGCTCGACGCCGCGCAGGCGGTCGACCTCGGGGAGGATCACCGCGAGCGCGCCCCACACGGCGAGGTCGCGGAACGCGAGCGGCGCGGCGCGCGTGCCGAGGAGCGCGCAGAGCTCGTCGCGGATGCGCTCGCCGCTCACGCGGGAGAGGCCGGACGAGGCGCGGATGGCCGCCTCCGTGGCCGCCGCGTCCGGCAGAAGGTCGAACACGCGCGCGAGGCGCGCGAGGCGCAGCACGCGCAGCGGGTCGTCGTCGAGCGAGGCCGGCGAGCACAGGCGCAGGCGACTGGCCGCAAGATCGTCGAGGCCGCTCAGCGGGTCGACGATGTCGTCGCCGTCGAGCGGCCGCGCGAGCGCGTCCACGGTGACGTCGCGCGCCCGGAGGTCCGCCTCCAGGCGGAGGGCGCGCGTCTCCGGGTCCGGCGGTCCGCCGGGCGGCCCGCCGCGCAGGGCGGCGACGTCGATGTGCAGGTCGCCGATCACCACGCGCCAGGTGCCGAAGACGTCGGACGTCGCGTAGACGCCGCCGCCGAGCCGGTCGGCGAGGGAGCGCGCGAGCGCCTCCGGGCTGCCGTCGAGGGCGATGTCGATGTCGCGGACGCGTCGCCCGAGCAGCTCGTCGCGCAGGCAGCCGCCGACCAGCCAGCCGGCCTCGCCCGGGCCGAGCGCAGCCAGCGCGGCCCGGGTGACGTCGTCGGACGTCGGCGGCGTGGCGGCGTAGCGGGCCACGGGCGTCAGGCCGCGGGGGTCTCGCCGCGATAGCGGCGCTGCACCCGCGGCGCCACGTCGCAGGCGATCTCGTAGTTGATGGTGCCGAGCATCCGCGCCATCTCCTCGCAGAGGATGCGCGGCGTCTCCGGGGCGTCCTGCCGGGGCCCGTCGGGCTCGGTCCAGACGACCGAGGAGCCGCCGACCACGCCGTCGCCGGCCGGGCCGAAGAGCACGACCTCGTCGCCCGGCCGGCCCCAGTCGTCCGGCAGCCGCACCGTCATCTGGTCCATGCTGATGCGGCCGACGATCGGGCAGCGCCGTCCGGCGACGAGCACCTCGGCGCGGTTGCTGAGCGCGCGGCGCACGCCGTCCGCGTAGCCGACGGGGACGATGGCGATGCGCGTCAGCTCCACGGCGTAGAAGGTCCGGCCGTAGCCGACCGACTCGCCGGGGACGATGTCGCGGACGCCGGCGACGTACGAGACGAACTTCATCGCCGGCCGCAGGCCGTCCTTGAACGGGTCGTCGTTGGCCGGCGCGAGGCCGTACATGGCGATGCCGGTGCGCACCATGTCGAAGTGGGCGCGCGGCCCGCGCAGGGTCGCCGCGCTGTTGGCCGTGTGGCAGAGCAGGCCGGGGTACTGCTCCTTGAGCTCCCCGGCCAGCTTGCCGAACCGGGCCAGCTGCTGCTCGAAGAAGCTCGTGTCGGCCTCGTCGGCCGTGGCGAAGTGGCTCATGAGGCCGGACAGCACGCCGCCGGCGTCTGCCTGCTCGCACAACGTGCGGACCTCGTGCGCGCGCACGCCGAGGCGGCCCATGCCGGTGTCGAACTTGACGTGCACCCGGGCGCCGACCCGGGCGGCCTCGGCGACGAAGGGCGCCGACCAGCCGACGACCTCGGCGCCGGCCGCCGCGGCTCGCGCGAGGCCGGTCCCCGTGAGCGGGCCGAAGATCAGGATCGGCGCGGTGAACCCCGCCTCACGCAGCTCTTCGGCCTCGGGCGCCGTCGCCACGCCGAGCCAGGTGGACCCGGCCTCGAGCGCGGCGCGCGCCGCCGGGACCGCGCCGTGGCCGTAGCCGTTGGCCTTGACGACGGCGCAGTGGACGGCGCCGTCGGGAAGGTCGCGCATGAGACGGCGGACGTTGTGGCGGATCGCCTCGAGGTCGACCTCGGCGACGGCGCGGTGTCGTCCGGCCAGCACTCAGAGCCCCAGGATCTTCATGATGTCGTGACGGGTGACGATCCCGACGACGGCTTCGCCTTCCACCACCGGCACGCGGTCGAACCTGTGCTTGTGCATCAGGGTGGCGGCGACGCGGGCTTCGTCGTCCGGCGCCACCGACTTCACGTCGTCGGTCATGAGCTGCTCGACCGTCGCCGCGGACGCCTTCTCGAGCTGCTCCTTGAACTTCTTCTGGCTGCCCAGGTAGATGATGCTGTCGAAGAGCTCGAAGTAGTGCGGCATCTCGATGTCGGCGTCCATCGCCATGAGGTCGCCCTCGGTGACGATCCCGACCAGCCTGTCCTCGTCGACGACGGGGACGCCGCCGATGCGCTTGTCGCGGAACAGAGCGGCGAGCTCCTTGACCGTCATCGTCGGCGGCACGGTGATGACCGGCGTGGTCATGATGTCGCGGACGAGCGGCTCGCCCTCCGGCTTGGCGTCAGTGGTCGTGCTCATGGCTCTCCTCCTGTGGACCGGCCTTGAGCCGCTCCACGGCGGCGGGCAGGTAGTGGAACAGGTCGCTCGCCACCATGCCCTCGGTGCCCACCGAGTCCGCGGCCGCCAGATCGGCGGCGAGACCGTGCAGGTAGGCGCCGAGACAGGCGGCGTCGGTGGCCGGCAGGCCCTTGGCGAGCTGGGCGACGATGACGCCGCTGAGGACGTCGCCGGTGCCCGGCGTGGCGAGGCCGGGGTTGCCGGTCGGGACGACGTAGGCCCGCCCCGACGGGTCGGCGACGATCGTCGCCTCGCCCTTCAGCAGGACGGTCACGTTGGCGCGCTTCGCGGCGGACCTGGCGCACTCCAGGCGCTGGTCCGCGACGTCGGCCGCGGAGCGGCCGATCAGGCGGGCCAGCTCGCCCTCGTGCGGCGTGATCACCGTCGGCTGCCGGCGCTCGGCGAGCAGCTCCAGCTTGTCGCCGAGCGCGTACAGGCCGTCGGCGTCGAGCAGCAGCGGCCGGTCGAGGCCGAGCAGTTCGCGGACGAGCAGCTTGGCCTCGTCGGCGCGGCCGAACCCCGGGCCGACGGCGACGGCCTTGAGCTGGGCCGCCTGCTCGAACAGGGCGGAGCGGGCGGCGAGCCCGAACTGGCCGTCGCCGCCCGGCACTTCCACGGTGATGACCTCCGGATAGGGCTTGGGGCCGTGTGCGCCTTCCGGAAGCGCCGCGTGCACCAGCCCGGCCCCGGCGCGGAGCGCCGCCATGGCCGCCATGTGCGCGGCGCCCGTCATGCCTTTCGACCCGCCGACGACGAGCACGGTGCCCACGGAGCGCTTGTGGTCCAGCGATCCCTTGGGGATGACCAGCGCGGCCATGCCCTCTTCCGTCAGCATCCAGACGTCGGGGTCCTGGTCGCACAGCCCCGGGATGCCGATGGGCGCGATCACGACCTCGCCCGAGAGCGCGCCGCCGGGCGTGACGAAGTGCCCGACCTTGGCGGCGTGCAGCGTCACGGTGAGGTCGGCCTCCACGGCCGGCCCGTGCACCGAGCCGTTGTTCGCGCCGACGCCGCTCATGATGTCGACGCTGACCACGACGCCGGGAGCCTCGTTCATCAGCTCGATGGCCTCGGCGGCGGGCCCCTTGGCCGCGCCGGTGAACCCGGTGCCGAAGACGGCGTCGACGACGACGTCGGCCAGCTCCGTGAGCATCATCGAGTCTTCGGTGAGCGCCCCGCCCTCGTCCGTCGCGGGGCGCACGTCCACGCCCAGGTGGGCGAGGATGTCCAGATTCAGCCTCGCGTCGCCCTTGTACTCCTCGGCGGGCGCGAGCAGGAACACGGTGACCTCGACGCCGGCGTCGAAGAGCTCGCGCGCGACCACGAAGCCGTCCCCGCCGTTGTTGCCCTTGCCGGCGAAGACCACGGCCTCCTCGGGCGCGTAGCGCTCGAGGATCTCGGTCGCCACGGCGAGGCCGGCACGCTCCATGAGGTGCCCGCCGGGGATGCCGATGCCGTGGATGGCCAGGCCGTCGACCTTCTGCATGCCGTCGGCGGTGTACAGGCCCAGCAGCAGGGACTCATCCATCCGCGTCCTCCTTGAGTGCGGCGGCGACGGCGTAGGCCATGCCGCCGGTGTGGCTCAGCGAGACTTCGACCCTCGTCACGCCCAGGCGCCGCGCGATGTCGGCGACGCCTCCGTGCAGCGCGATGAGGGGCTTTCCACCCGACAGTACCTCGATGTCGCGCCAGACGAACCCGATGATACCGATTCCGAGCGCCTTGCCGACCGCCTCCTTGGCGGCGAAGCGGGCGGCGTAGCGCAGCCACGGGTCCGAGAAGCGGTCACAGTAGGCGCGCTCCTGCTCGCTGAAGAGCCGCTCGTAGGCGCGCGGCAGCCGCTCGAGCAGCCTGCGGATGCGAGCGGCCTCCGTGACGTCGATGCCGAGGCCGTAGAGCAGGCCGCCGGGCGGGATCCGGGGGAACCCCATCCCCCCGCCCGCCCCGGCTGTGCGCGTGTCGCTCATGCCCGTCATTGTATCCGCCGGCTCGCCCGAGCTCCCCGCGCCGGCGCGTGCCCCGCAGCGGGCAGGTGGCTCCCGCCAGGTACGTTCAGGCGTACGTCCGGACACCCCATGGGGTGCTCGGACGTACGCCTGACGGTGCCTCCCGGACGGACACACCTGGGCGCGCGGCGGAGCGTGCGGACCTCGCCCGCCGGCGCCTACTCGACGGTCACGGTCTTGGCCAGGTTCCGCGGCTGGTCGACGTTCAGCCCCTTGATGCCGGCGATGTGGTACGCCAGCAGCTGCAGCGGGATGACCGTGAGGATCGGCGCGAGATGATGGTCGCACTTGGGCACCCACAGCACGTCGCGCGAGAGCGCCCCGATGGTGTCGTTGCCGTCGGTGGCCACCGCGATCACGTCGGCGCCGCGCGCCCGGACCTCCTCGATGTTGCTCACCAGCTTGGGGAAGATCGGACTGTCGTCGGCGACCACGACGACCGGCGACTCGTTGTCGAGCAGGGCGATCGGCCCGTGCTTCATCTCCCCCGCCGCGTAGGCCTCGGTGGGGATGTAGCTGATCTCCTTGAGCTTGAGCGCCCCCTCGAGGCACACGGCGAAGCCCATGCCGCGTCCCAGGTAGAGGAAGAACCGCTCGTCGTGGTAGCGCTGGGCGATCTCCTCGATGGCGCTCGGCCGCGCCAGCAGCTGCTCGGCGAGCTCGGGGACGGCGCGCAGCTCGTGCCCGAGGCGCTTGAGCTCCGCCTCGGGCATGACCCCGCGCGCCCACGCGAGGCGGAGCGCGAGCAGGAGCATGGCGGCGACCTGGGCGGTGTGCGTCTTGGTCGCCGCCACCCCGACCTCCAGCCCGGCGCGCGTGTACAGCACGTAGTCGGCGTCGCGCGTGGCCTGGCTGCCCATGAGGTTGGTGAGCGCGAGCACCGGCGAGCCGGCCTCTCGCGCCAGGCGCATCGCCGCCAGCGTGTCCGCGGTCTCACCCGACTGCGTGATGCCGATGACCAGGGTGTCGGCGCCGAACACGGGCTCGCGATAGCGGAACTCGCTGGCCACGTCGATCTGCACCGGCACGCGGGCCAGCTGCTCGATCGCGTAGCTGACGATCAGCCCGGCGTGGTACGACGTGCCGCAGGCGACGATGAAGATGCGCCGCAGGCGGCGCAGCATCTCGTCGTCCAGCCCGACCTCCGAGAGGTCGACGACGCCGTCCTCCCGCAGGCGCCCGGCGAGCGTGTCGCGCAGGGCCGCGGGCTGCTCGTGGATCTCCTTGAGCATGAAGGTCTCGAAGCCGCCCTTCTCCGCGGCGTCGTCGTCCCACGGGACGACCGTCTCTTCGCGGAGCAGCGAACAGCCCTCGGCGTCGCAGAACTCCGCGCCGCCGGCGCGGAGCGTGACGACGTCGCCGTCGTCGAGCACGACCACCTTGCTCGTGTGGGCCAGGAACGCGGGGATCGCGGAGGCGAAGAACATCTCGTCCTCGCCGACGCCCACGACCAGCGGGCACTCGTTGCGCGTCCCGACCACGATGTCGGGCTCGTCGGCGGAGATCGCGCAGAAGGCGTAGTGCCCCTGGAGCGAGCCGACGGCGGTGCGGACCGCCTCGGTCAGCCCGTCGGCGATGTGCTCCTCGATGAGGTGCACCACGACCTCCGCGTCCGTCTCGCTGCTGAACACGTGGCCGCGCTCGGCGAGCTGGTCGCGAAGCTCCTTGTAGTTCTCGACGATGCCGTTGACGACGATGGAGATCCGGCCGCTGCAGTCGGTGTGCGGGTGGGCGTTCTCCTGGCTGGGCCTGCCGTGCGTCGCCCAGCGTGTGTGGCCGAGACCGACGTGGGCCTCGGACCCGTTCTCACCGGCCGCCGCGAAGAGCGCGTCGAGGTTGCCGACGGCGCGCACCGTCTCGATGCCCCCGGACTCGATCAGGGCGATGCCGGCCGAGTCGTACCCGCGGTACTCCAGGCGCCTGAGGCCGTCGAGGATGATGGGCTTGCCGGGACGTCGCCCGACGTAGCCTACGATGCCGCACATGCGTGCTCCCTTCCGTAGAGCAGGGCGCAGATGGGCAGGCTGCGGACGGCACCCTCGAGTCGCTTTGTCTCCGCCGTTGCCAGCGGGATTTGTCGGCCCGATAACGACTGTGCCAAGCCGGGAGGCATCCGCCGAGTCTTTCGATGAACCTCCGCCTCGTCACCCGCGCG
>CAVUBA010000015.1:0-114804 GCA_963739595.1 uncultured Thermoleophilia bacterium | reverse complement strand
CGGCTCAGGGCTCGCAGGTCGCGGCGGACGCGCCCTTCTCGAAGCGCATCTTGCACATCGCGTACTCCTCGGGCACGTCGATCGGGTAGTCCCCGTCGAAGCAGGCGCGGCAGAACTGCTCGCGCGGCAGGCCGGTGCTGGCCTGGAGGCCGTCGAGCGTGAGGTAGTGCAGGCTGGTGGCGCCGACGTGGTCGCGGATCTCGTCCACCGTCTTGTTGGACGCGATGAGCTCGGCGCGCGTGGCCATGTCGATGCCGTAGTAGCACGGCCACTGGATGGGCGGCGAGCTGATGCGCAGGTGGACCTCTTTGGCGCCGGCGCTGAACAGCATGTCGACCAGCCGGCGCGTCGTGTTGCCGCGGACGATCGAGTCGTCGACGACGATGAGCCGCTTGCCCTTGATCACCGAGGTCAGCGGGTTGAGCTTCATGCGGATGCCGACCTGGCGCAGGTTGTCGTCGGGCTGGATGAACGTGCGGTGCACGTAGCGGTTCTTGATGAGGCCCTCGGTGTAGGGGATGCCGGAGGCCGCGGCGTAGCCGATCGCCGCCGGCATGCCCGTGTCCGGGACCGGGACGACGAGGTCGGCCTCGACCGGCGCCTCCAGGGAGAGATGCCGCCCCATGTTCTGGCGCACGACGTGCAGCGTCTTGCCGTTCATGACGCTGTCCGGCCGGGCGAAGTAGATGAACTCGAAGATGCAGAGGGCCGGGCGCGCGCCCTCGAGCTCGACGCGCTCGCTGCGCAGGCCGTGCTCGCTGTCGGCGATGACGATCTCGCCCGGCTGGATCTCGCGCACGAAGTCGGCGCCGATGATGTCGAGGCCGGAGGTCTCGCTGCTGAACACCGGGTGGCCCTCGTAGTCGCCGAGGCAGAGCGGGCGCACCCCGTAGGGATCGCGGAAGCCGACCACGGCGTCGCCGCTCATGACCGCCGCGGAGAAGGCGCCGCGGATCTTGCTGACCGCCGTGCGCACCCCCTCGAGCAGGTCGCCCTCGGACTCGTGGGCGATGAGCGCCGTGATGACCTCGGTGTCGGTGGTGCCGGAGAACTTGACGCCCTCGGCGAGGAGCTCGTCGCGCAGCGCCGTGGTGTTCACCAGGTTGCCGTTGTGGCCCAGGGCGATGACGTCGCCGTTGCGGCTGCGGACCAGGGGCTGGGAGTTCTGCCAGTGGCTCGCGCCGGTGGTGCTGTAGCGCACGTGGCCGATGGCGTGCTGGCCGCTCAGGCTCTGGAGCATCTGCTCGTTGAACACCTGGCTGACGAGACCGAGGTCCTTGATGACCGTGATCTGGCCGTCGTCGGCCACGGCGATGCCGGCGCTCTCCTGGCCGCGGTGCTGCAGGGCATAGAGCCCGAAGAAGGTCAGGCGCGCGACATCGCGTCCCGGCGCGTGGATGCCGAAGACGCCACAGCTGTCGTGGAGACGATCGTCGTACAAATCACTCGGCTTCAGTCAGGCGAGCCGCTGAGGAAGCGACTCATAAGCAGAATGGAGCTCGCTCACCGGGACGGCGAAGAGCTCCTTCGCATCAATGGTACACCGCAGGTCGGAACCGGCAACCCGGCCGACCGTGCGGTGCGGCAGGTCGCCGAGGACGGCGTCGAGCTCGGCGACCTTGTCGGGCGCGCAGGTGACGATCACGCGGGTCGGCGCCTCGCCGAAGAGCGCGAGGTCCGGCCGGCCCGTCGGCGCCGGTCACGGCCGCGGCGGAGCCGAGGTCGACGTCGGCGCCGAGGAAGCGGCCGGAGCGGCCGGGCCGCGGCGCGTCCGGGTCGCCGAACTGGGCGCCGCCGTTGGAGCCGCTGAAGATGCAGCACTCGGCCAGCGCCACGGCGAGCCCGCCTTCGGCGCAGTCGTGGGCGCTCTTGAGCAGGCGCGCCTCGATGGCCGCGCGGAGGCGGGCCTGGAGCTTCACTTCGAGCTCCAGGTCCACGTCGGGCACGCGGCCCTCGACCCTGCCGTAGGCGACCTTCTGGTACTCGGCGCCGTCCATCCAGGCGGCGTCGTCGCCGAGGAAGACGATGACGTCGCCCTCGTCCTTGAAGGCGCTGTCGATGTGCACGCTCACGTCGTCGAAGATGCCGAGCATGCCGACCATCGGCGTCGGGTAGATGGCCTGGCCGAAGCTCTCGTTGTAGAAGCTCACGTTGCCGGAGACGACCGGCGTGTCCAGGGCCTCGCAGGCCTCGGCCATGCCCTCGATGGCCTGCTCGAACTGCCAGTAGATCTCGCCCTTCTCCGGGTTGCCGAAGTTGAGGCAGTCGGTGACGGCCACGGGCAGCGCGCCGGAGCACGCCAGGTTGCGCGCCGCCTCGGCCGTCGCCGCCTTGGCGCCGCGGTACGGGTCGAGGTAGCAGTGGCGGCCGTTGCAGTCGTTGCTGAAGGCGAAGCCGCGGTCGGTGCCCTTGATGCGCAGCACCGCGGCGTCGGAGCCGGGGATCTGCATGGTGTTGGCCTGGACGATGTAGTCGTACTGCTCCCAGGCCCAGCGCTTGCTGGCGATGTTGGGCGCGGCGAGGAGCTGCGTGAGCGCCGCGCCGAGG
Source organism: uncultured Thermoleophilia bacterium (assembly GCA_963739595.1). Taxonomy (GTDB): domain Bacteria; phylum Actinomycetota; class Thermoleophilia; order UBA2241; family UBA2241; genus CAIXSE01. Next base: position 112,257 of record CAVUBA010000015.1, on the reverse strand, counting down.
TCCGCCGGCTGCGGGTAGCCGGCGTCGTCCACGGCCACCGGCTCGTCGACGATGTAGTCCGGCTTCACGGAGGGCGTGCGGATGACGGGGCTCTCGTCGGCGAGGCGGCGAGCGGGGATGTCGGCGACGCGCTCGCCGTGCCAGTAGATGCGCAGCATCTTGCTGTCGGTGACCTCGCCGATGACGGTGCAGTCGAGGTCCCAGCGCACGCAGACCTCGCGCACGTCGGCGAGCTGCTCCTCGGTGACGATCGCCAGCATGCGCTCCTGGCTCTCGCTGATCATGATCTCCCACGGCTCCATGTCGGCCTCGCGCAGCGGCACGCGGTCGGCGTGGATGTCGAGGCCCACGTGGCCCTTGCTCGACATCTCCGAGCTCGAGCTGGTGAGGCCGGCCGCGCCGAGGTCCTGCATGCTCACCACGAGCTTGCGGTGGATGAGCTCGAGGCAGGCCTCGATGAGCTTCTTCTCGGTGAACGGGTCGCCGACCTGGACGCTCGGGCGCTTCTCCTCGAGCGTCTCGTCGAACTCCTGGCTGGCGAGCACGCTGGCGCCGCCGATGCCGTCGCGGCCGGTCTTGGAGCCGATGAGCACGACGTGGTTGCCGACGCCGCTGGCGATGGCGCGCACGATGCCGTCGGTGCGGATGAGGCCGGCGCTGAACGCGTTGACGAGGCAGTTGCCCTCGTAGCTGGGCTCGAAGTAGATCTCGCCGCCCACGGTGGGGATGCCGAGGCAGTTGCCGTAGTGGGCGATGCCGCCGACGACGCCGTCGAGCAGGAAGCGCTGGCGCGGCTCGGTGAGCTCGCCGAAGCGCAGGGAGTCCATGCTCACGCACGGGCGCGCGCCCATGGTGAAGATGTCGCGCACGATGCCGCCGACGCCGGTCGCCGCGCCCTGGAAGGGCTCGACGGCGCGACGGGTGGTTGTGGCTCTCGACCTTCATGGCCACGGCCCAGCCGTCGCCGACGTCGATGATGCCGGCGTTCTCGCCGGGGCCCTGCAGGATGCGCGGCCCGCTGGTGGGGAAGCGCCCCAGGATGGGCCGCGAGTGCTTGTAGCTGCAGTGCTCGCTCCACATGAGCGAGTAGATGGCGAGCTCCACGTACGTCGGCTCGCGGTCCTGGATGCGCTTGATGTGCTCGTACTCGTCTTCGGTGAGTCCGAGCTTGATCGCCGCGGCGAGGTCGGCGGTGCGGTTCACGTACGGCGGCCATCATGCCGTCACCTCCGCGCCGCGCAGGGCGTCGATCATGGAGCCGAAGAAGACGCGGCCGTCGGCGCCGCCGGCGAGCGCGGCCTCCACGGAGTTCTCCGGGTGCGGCATCATGCCGAACACGTTGCGGGCGTCGTTGCAGACGCCGGCGATGTCGTCGAGCGCGCCGTTGGGATTGGCGCCCTCGGCCCGCTCGCCGGCCGCGTTCACGTAGCGCACGACGATCTGGTCGTTGGCCTTCAGCTTCTCGAAGGTCGCCGGGTCGACCGTGTAGTTGCCCTCGTTGTGCTTGACGACGATGCGCAGCACGTCGCCCTGCTCGCAGGCGCTGGTGAACGGCGTGTCCGCCGTCTCCACGCGCAGGTTGACGTACCTGCAGACGAACTTGAGGCCCGTGTTCCGGATGAGGCCGCCGGGCAGGAGGCCGGCCTCGATCAGGATCTGGAAGCCGTTGCAGATGCCCATCACCAGCCCGCCGTCCGCGGCGAAGTCGGTGATGGACTGCATGATCGGGCTGAAGCGGGCGATGGCGCCGCAGCGCAGGTAGTCGCCGTAGCTGAACCCGCCGGGGATGACGATGCCGTCGACGCCTTTGAGGTCGGTGTCCTTGTGCCAGAGGTACTCGGCGGTGACGCCGGGGAACGTCTCGAGCGCGTGGTGCGTGTCGCCGTCGGTGTTGATGCCGGGGAAGACGACCACGCCGATGCGCAGGGGAGAAGCAGCGGTCATCGTCGCGTCACCCCTCGAGCTCGAACGTGTAGTCCTCGATGATCGGGTTGGAGAGGAGCTTGCGGCACATGTCGTCGACCTGCGCGCGGGCGGCCTCTTCGGTGAGGCCCGCGCCGTCGATGGTGAGATCGATGATCTTGCCGATCCGGACGCCGCTCACACCCTCGAAGCCAAGGTTGGGGAGCGAGCGTTCGACGGCTGCTCCCTGGGGGTCGAGGATGCCCTGCTTGGGGACGACGTAGACGCGGACGTTCATCGATTCACCTGCCCGGAGAATGTGTGCGGGGACAGGCTGGAGTCTATCGCAGATGCGGGCCGGGCGGGGCCGCCTTGCGGCGCCCCGCCCGGCCCGCTCCGTGCCGTCCGGGCGGCTCTACTTCACCACCTCGAACGGCCGCATCATGTCGTTCTCCTCGTGCTCGAGGATGTGGCAGTGGTAGACCCAGCTGCCGTAGCTGCGGGTCGCCGGGTCGTAGTCCTGCTTCGACGTCGACGGCAGCGTGAACTTGGCGCGCACTCTCGTGACGTAGCCCGGATAGGCCTTCACCGTGTCCTTGAAGCCCATCTCCTCCGGAGCCGGCCTGATCGTGTCGCCGATCAGGTAGTGCGCGAGCATCGGGCTTGAGGCTCGGAGTCGCGGCCGGAGTCGAGATACGCCTGCCAATCGGCCGTGTAGCGCTCGACGTCGATGGCCTGCCGGTCCACGACCTGGAACTGCACCAGGTGGATGTGCATGGGATGGGCGTCCACCGTCAGGTTGATCCAGCGCCAGGTCTCGGTCGTGCCGGCCTTGATGAAGTCGGTCGTCGGGTCCATGAAGTGGTAGCCGTTGAGCAGCACCTCGTAGGGGTTGTCGTACTGGTCGGCGTTCTCCTTCAGGACGATGTCCCGGCGTGCCACTCCCGGCGTGTTCCGCAGCCGGCGCTCGCCCGGCAGCTTGAGCCTGGCGGGCAGCACCGAGGTGTCGCGGTCGTTGGCCGGCACCGGCGTGTTCACGTTGATCTTCATGAGATCGGTGACCGTCGGCGGGTCGCCGTCCGGATACGGCTCGGCGGCGTTGTTGTTCATCATGATGGTGCTGCCGAGCGGCACCTTGGTGAAGTCGACGATGACGTCGTAGCGCTCGCCGGGGGCGATCAGCAGTCTCGTCTTCTGCGCCGCCTTGGGGAGCAGACCGCCGTCGGAGCCGATGACCCAGAACGGGATCGCGTGGTCGTCGAACGTCGAACCCCAGGTTGTAGAAGCGGGCCTCGGAGCCGTTGAGGAGACGGAGCCGGTAGCGGCGCGGCTGGACGTCCAGATACGGATAGGCCGCGCCGTTGATCACCGGGGTGTCGCCGAAGAACTCAGGCACCCAGATCGGGTGCAGCGGGTCCGGCGTGACGCCGGGAGGGTACTCGCCGTTGTTCACCGTCGGGTAGAAGAGGCTGCCGTCGGCGTTGAACTCCTTGTCCTGCAGCACCACCGGCAGCTGGTACTTGCCGTAGCCGGAGGGGACCTTCTGGCCCATGATCTTCGTGCCGGTGTCGACCTTGTCGAAGATCAGGTAGGCCGCGGCCAGGCCGAGATACGGCTTGAAGCGCGTGGAGCCCATCGTGTGGTCGTGGTACCAGAGCATGGATGCCGGCTGGTCGTTGACGTAGGTGAACGTGTCGGTGACGTAGTCGGAGCCCTTCTCACCGTCGGCGGTCCACCACTGCATGGGGGTCCCGTCGTACCGCGCCGCGGTATGTCCGCCGTGGAGGTGCGGGATGGCAGCGCCCGTGGGCACGTCCGAGCCGGGGAGGGTCGGGTCGATGGAGTCCTTCAGCGGGAAGTCCTCCGTCTCCGTCGGGAGGTCGTTGATGTACTTGACCACGACGGGCCGGCCGCTGGTGGCGACGATGGTCGGGCCGAGCAGGACCGGGTCCTGCCCCGGCTGTCCGTAGGTCCACACGGTCGCCGCGTCCGGCAGCGAGGAGTTGAACAGGTGCTCACTGGCGGACTCGGTGATCTCGTAGTAGTCCGCCCACGGCGAGTACGCCGGGTTGAAGGTCTTGTGCGCGACCGGCGGCATCGGCAGCGGGTCGACCCATTTGCTCATCGGTGGGCTCTGGGCGAGCGCTGGCGAGGCCACTGCGAGCAGGCAGGCGGCCAGTACGACCCCGACGAGGGCGACCGGCCAGAGGGCGCCTCTGGGGCGCTTGGGCACCCTGTGGGCCGCCCCCTGCGTGTTGGTGGCACGTCGGTGGACGTGCATCGTGGAAGCTGTCAACGTGATTCCCCTTTGTCTCTGGCAAGCTTGGCCGGTGCGGTCGCGCCGGCTCGTGCCGCTCGCTCAGGCGAGCGGCGAGGTGACTCCGGCCGCTTGTGGGGGAGCACGGGACGAGTTGCCGCCGGCAGCCCGGGAGGGTGGGCCGGCATGGACGCGCCGCTCCAGCCGGGTCCGCCGGGCTGGGAATGACTGCTCGGACCGATGGGCCTGCGCAGCGAAGCTGTCGACCCCTCGCGCGGCCCTTCGCTCAGCGGCCGGCGGCGCGGGGTCATGGTTCTCGATCCCGTGCTGGCCCGAATCCGTGGCGAACGGACCGCCCGGGCGTTCGGCGGCCATCGGGTCCGTCGCGGAGGAGAGCGGGCGGGCCGTCGCGGCCGCCGGATGGAACGCCGCCAGCCCTGCCACGACGAGGAGCAGGACCAGCGTGAGCCGCCGGATCCGCGCCAGAACCGGCCGATCGCCGACCGGCTCACCGCCCCCCTGCTGCTTTCTCGTGTCCAAACCGGCCATGGAACGGCGCACCTCTCCCCAGTCGCCGGTGTCCGTGCGGAGCCGCACGGCACCCGGCTGCCTTCGATAGTGCGGTGGGGTGACGGAGCCAGCCAGTGCACTTGTGCCACATTTCACCTAGACGAAAGGCAGACTCCGGGCGCGGCGGGGAGTGGAGACTGGAGGTCCGTTGCCAGTTCAGACGACGTCGTAGGCCGGCGGCAGCAGCGGCGCCCGGCTGCAGGAGAGAGGGCCGGCGCGAGGCGCCGGCCCTCCGTGGACCGTGGTCGCCGAGCCTCCGGGGCTCCCGCGGATCAGGCCGCGCGCGGCTCTCCTCCTGCGGCTGGTGGGCGGCGAGGTACTCGCCCATCTCGTCGGACTGCTTCTTGAAGTCCTCGATCGGGACCTGCAGGCCGTGCAGATAGGTGCTGTACTTGGCCGTGTCCGCCGCCATTCGCGCGGCTTCCTCGAGCTGCTCTCGGTTCGTGCCCATCATCTCGGTCGCGCTCTGGTGGAAGTAGGTGCAGTAGGGGCAGTGGATCGCGGCCGCCACGGCGTACCCTATGAGCTGCTTCTCACGGGCCGATGATGGCGGTGTCCGGCCATCTGGAATTCCTTGAACTCCGCCCACTCGCGCTCGAGCGTGGCGTCGGGCATGCTCCTTGAAGAAGACCGGGACCTGCCCGAGCGTCTCGATGATGTCTCGTTCGGTGTCTGATCGGCTCATGGGAACCTCCGCATGTCGGATGGAATCAGGATGGGTGCGCAGAGCGCATGCAGGTGCGTTTCCCGCGGTCACCGCGCGCTAACTGTTCCCGCGGTCGGTGCCCCGGCGGGTTTGGGAGCGGGAATAGCCGAGCGGGAAGAGTGAATCTGAGCGAACGACTGCGGAGGTGACGATGGCACGAGTACAGATGTATTCGATGGAGTGGTGCCCGTACTGTGCCAAGGCCAAGGCGCTGCTGGGCGCCAAGGGCATCGAGTACGACGAAGTGGACGTGACGGACGACGAAGCAGCCGCAGGCGAGATGATCGAGCGCACCGGCCAGCGAGGCGTGCCGCAGTTCTTCATCGACGACCAGTGGGTCGGCGGCTACGACAGCCTTGCCTACATGAACGCGACGGGCGCCCTCGATCAGATGTTCGGCATCGAGTCGACGGTCGACCTCGCGAAGGTGTGGGACGTGGCGGTGGTGGGCGGCGGACCGGCCGGCATCACGGCCGCGATGTACTCCGCCCGCAAGAACCTCTCGACGATCCTGATCGCCATGGACCTCGGCGGGCAGGTCGGCGTCACGCATCTGGTGACCAACTACCCCGGCATGCCGGTCGTGGAAGGCCCCGAGCTCGTACGGCTGATGTTCGAACAGGCGTACATGTACGGCCTGGAGCGGATGCTCGGCGAGCGCGTCGACGCCATCCGCGTCGACGGTCGCGCCAAGGTGCTCGAGCTCGCCTCAGGCAAGGAGGTGAAGGCGCGCTCGGTGATCCTCGCCAGCGGGGCCGAGAAGCGCAAGCTGGAGATCCCCGGGGAGGACGAGTTCGCCGGTCGCGGCGTCGTCTACTGCTCCACCTGCGACGGCCCGTTCTACCGGGACAAGAAGATCGCCATCGTCGGCGGCGGCAGCTCGGCCCTGGAGGCGGCCGTCGAGATGAGCGGCATCGCCAAGAAGGTGCACGTGGTCAGCCGCGGCCCCTGGAGCGGCGAGGAGTGGCTCAGGGACAAGGCCGCCGCGGCGCCGGGCGTCCGGCCGCTCATCGGCTACGAGCCGGTCGAGATCCGCGGCGGCGAGATCGTCGAGCAACTCGTGATCCGCGACGTCGAGACCCGCAAGCTGCGCACGCTCGTCGTCGACGGCGTCTTCATCGAGGTCGGCCTGTCGCCGAACTCCGCACTCGTCCTGGACCTCGCCCGCACCAACCAGCGCGGCGAGGTGATCGTCGACGAGTGGGGCGACACCGGCGTGCGCGGCGTGTTCGCCGCCGGCGACGTCACGGCGAACAAGCAGAAGCAGATCGTCATCGCCGCCGGGGAGGGCGCGAAGGCCGCGCTGGCGGCGTTCGACTACCTGATCTCGCAGCGCTGACGGAGGCGCCCGGCTCCGGGCCGGGCGCCTGCCGGTGGTTCAGGCGCCGCCCGTGTGCTCGAGGATGAAGTCGACCGTGCGCCGGTCGTAGTCGATCCGGTGCTCGAGACCGCTGATCTCGTGGCCCTCGTTCTCGTAGACGACGTAGTCGCAGACGCGGCCGCGGGCACGCAGCGCCTCCGCGACCTCGGCGATCTGCCGCGGTGGGCAGCGCGGGTCGAGGGCGCCGCCGAGGAGCAGGAGCGGCGCCTCCACATCGTCGAGATGATTGATCGGCGAGTAGTACTGCAGCCGCGCCCGATCCTTCTCGATGTCCCCGCTGTTCTGCCGGTCCCACCAGCGCAGGTCCTCGCGGATGGTCGGGTCGAGCTGGCTGTCGATGAAGTCGAAGAACGGCACGCCGGCCACGCCGGCCGCCCAGAGGCCGGGGAACTGGGTGACGGCGGCCATGGTGTGGAAGCCGCCCCAGCTGCGACCCGTGATCGCGATGCGTGCCGGGTCGCAGCCGTGCCGCACGAGGAACTCGTGCGCGGCCGCCACGTCGAGCACCTCGCCCTGGCCCATGAGCCAGCGGTTGGCGAGCTGCCAGCGGCGGCCGTAGCCGTCGCTGCCGCGGTAGTTGGGGTGCAGGACGGTGAGCCCAGCGGCCACGAACGCCTGGCGGAGCGGGTCCCACTCGTTCGAGTGGTGCCAGGTCGGGCCGCCGTGGACGATGACGACGGCGGCGCCGTTGGGCTCGTCGGGCTCGACGAGGATGCCGGGCACCTCGGCGAGGTGGTCCCAGCTGGTGAACCAGACCGGGCTGCCGGAGACGAACGAGGTCTCGCGCAGCTCCTCCGGCAGTGAGTCGGTGAGCATCGTGACGTCGCCGTCGTCGAGCTCCACCCGGAACAGGTCCGGAGGCGCGTCGGGGCGGCTGAGGACGCAGACCAGGGCGGCGCCGTCGGGGGTGAAGCACGGGGCGTAGTGGTTGCCGGGGGCGATGCTGTACTCCATCACGGCCCCGTCGCGCAGGTCGATGTGGCACAGGCCGGTCTCGCCCTCCGCGTCGACGAGGAACGCGAGCGCGGCGCCGTCGGGCGCCCACACCGGGCTGCGCGCGTCGACGTGGTGGTCCTCCCAGGCCCAGGTGACGGACCCGGTCGCGAGCTCGTAGATGCCGATGGCCGGGTGGTCGTCGGGGCCGCCGGCGAAGGCGATGCGGCGGCCGTCGGGCGACCAGGCGAGCTGGCCGGCGAGGAACTCGTCGGAGCCGCCGACGAAGCGCGTGTCGCCCGTCTCGACGTCGATGACGACGATGGCCGTGTCCTGGCCGCGGGTGCCGGTGGTCACGGCGAGGAACGCGCCGTCCGGCGACCAGCGCGGGGAGCACTCCGTGTACGGGTGCTCGGTGAGGCGCCGCAGCGTGCGGCCGCCGGGGCTCGGCTCCGCCGGCATCACGGCGACCGAGTAGCCGGCGCCGTCGGACACCGTCATCGCCAGCTGAGTGCCGTCGGGCGAGAGGTCGGGGTCGGGCAGCGGCGCGAGGTCCGGCGTGTCGGGGAGCAGATTGACCACCACGCCGCTGTCCACGTCGTAGCGGTAGACGTCGTAGCACTCCGAGCCGCGGTCGTCACAGGTGAAGTAGATGTGGCGGCCGTCGGGTGAGAACTGGGGACAGCAGCAGCGGTCGGCGAGGTCGCCGACGCGGACCGGCTCGCCGTAGGGCAGGCTCTTGACGAAGATCTGCCAGTCGCCGTCGCGGTACCACTCGTACGCCAGCGCGTCGCCTTTCGGCGCGAGAGAGTACGGCCTGTAGTCCTGTCCCACGGCCGGCGCCGCGGCCAGCTGCTCGATGAGCGGTGTTGCCACTGGTGAACCCTCCGATCGCTGCCCGACTGTCCCGAGGGTCGCGACTCACGAGGAGGTGCGACCTGCGCGCGGGCCCAGTCTAGCGCGACCCGTTTCGCCTCGCACACGGCGGGAGCGTCACCGTGCGACTGTGCACGGCGCGAGCGTCACCCGCGGCGCGCCGGGAGCGTCACCCTGCGCGCGCCCCGGACGTGGCGACAGCAGCGTGGCGGCGGTCTAGGCTGGTCACGCCACGATCACCTGCCCCCCGCGCCTCCGGCGCAGGCGGCGATCAGGGCCGACGTGTCAGGCGGCCCCAGCCGGTCCGGAGGTGATGGTGATGCGACGCGTGGTGTCTTTCGAGAGCGGCTCAGCCGCGCGTCTCGGCGAACCTCTTGAACATCTTCAGGTCGCGCTCCAGGTGAGCCGCCACCTTGGCCTCGTCGCCTTCGAACTCCACGGTCACGCTCACGCGCGTGCGATCCTCCGGGAGTCCCTCGAACCGCACCATGCCCTCCTGCTCGGCGTCGTCGGCCGGCGTCCACTCCACGTCCGCCGCGGCGCCCTGGTAGTGGCCCACGAGCGTGCGGAACATGAACTGCGTCCACTCCTGGTCGACGTCGCCGATCGCGGCGTCGACGTCGATGGAACGGGTGATCTCCGCCATGGCTGCCTCCATTGTCTTCATCGTCCGTCTGCGCTTCAGCCTGCCCCGCCCGTCTCCGCCCAAACCGTCCGTCTCCGATGATCGCCGAGATCCCCCACCCCCCACCTCCCCAGGGGGGCCGGCGGCCCGCTCCGGCGGGCCGCCGGCCGGGTCTCTCCCGGCCAGGCCGCCGGCCTGCACGCGCCGGCCGCGCGTCGGGTCCCCGGGCAGCGCCGCCGCGCTCGTGCTCGAGCCGGACCCGCTGGCGCGGCTGCTCGTCGTCCCGGCGGCCGCGGCGCTCGGCTTTCGCGTGGTCGAGGGCGCGAGCGCCTGCGGCGCGGGCCTCGCGCCCTCGGTCGTCTTCGTCCCCCTCGAGCAGGTGGACGACTGCCGGCGCGCCTGCGACGAGGCGCGGCGCGTGGCGCCGGGGCCGCGCGCCGCGCCCGGCCGGCCGGCGAGTCCCGGCCAGGTCGCGCCGCTCGTCGTCGGCTACGGCGGCGCTCCGGGGCAGCTCTCGGCTCACCGCGCGCACCGCTGCGCCGACGTGGTGCTGTGCCTTGCGGCGGCAGCCGGCCGTCCATGCTTCGCGCACCTGCCGGCGACCGATGCGGTCACGGCCGCGGGCCTCACCCCGCGCGAGGCGGACGTGCTCGTCCTGCTGCTGCGCGGGCTGACCACGGCCGCCGTCGGCGCGCGGCTCTGCGTGTCGCCGAGCACGGCGCGCACCCACTGCCGCGCCGTGCTCCGCAAGTTCGGCGCCGGCGACCGGCGGGCGCTGCGCGCCCTGCTCCTCGCCGGCCCTCCGCCGGCGCCCCTCGGCGCCGGTCCCGAGGTTTGTCCAGCCGGCGCCGCCAACTTTGCCGAGGAATCGGCCGTGGCGGCGCTCGGCCTGCCCGCCCATACTTGAGGCAAGGTCGCGGACCCGCCGTTCTGCAGACGGTCCGCGACCGTTCGCGAGCACCAGAGCGCGGGGGAGCGCATGAGCAACGAAGCGGCCGCGGGCACGTCCGTCCGCAGCCTCAAGCGGGCGCAGGTCCGTGTCATCACCGTCTTCTTCATGATCTACATCCTCGTGTCGGGCGGCTCGTTCGGCATCGAGGACATGGTCTCGTCGTCGGGTCCGGGGCTCACGCTGCTGCTCCTGGTCCTGCTGCCCGTCTTCTGGGCGCTGCCGATGGCGCTCATCGCCAGCGAGCTCGGCTCCGCCATCCCGGGCGAGGGCGGCTTCTACGTCTGGGCGCGCCGCGGCCTGGGCGACTTCTGGGGGTTCCAGACGGCCTGGTGGTGGTCGCTGTCCATCTTCGTCGACTCGGCCGTGTACGTGGTGCTCGCCATCCAGTACCTGCAGAACTGGCTGCACTTCAGCAACCTCATCGGCTACCTCATCGCCTGGGCGATCATCATGGTGTTCGCGGTCATGAACATCCTGGGCGTCAAGTTCGTGGCCCTGAGCTCCACGGCGTTCGCGGTCCTCATCCTGCTGCCGTTCTTCGCGCTCATCGTGGTCGGGCTGGCCAAGTGGCAGTTCGACCCGTTCACGCCGGTCACGGCGCCCGGCGTGCCGTTCTTCGGCACCGGCGGAGTGTTCGCGCTCGGCCTCGCCATCGGGGTGTGGATGTACTCCGGCTACGAGTCGATGTCCACGCTCTCGGGAGAGATCCGCAATCCGCAGCAGCGTGATCCCGCGCGCTCTCATGCTGGTGGTGCCGTTCATCATCCTCATGTACGTGCTGCCCACGCTGGCGAGCCTGGCGGCCTACGGCCACTGGGACACCTTCGCCACCAGCGCCGGGGACGGCTATCTGTCCTTCGTCGAGATCGGCAAGAAGATCGGCGGCTCGGCGCTCGGCTACGCGCTTCTGGGGTCGGCGCTGCTCGGCAACCTCGCGCTGTACCTGGACTACCTGGCCTCGGGCGCGCGGCCGCTGTTCGCCATCGCGCAGGACGGGCTGTTCCCCAAGGGCATCTCGCGCGTCAGCCGCTGGGGCACGCCCGCCGCCGCCATCGTGCTCATGGCCGTCATCAACGCGGTGCTCGTGGTCGGGCCGTTCCAGAAGCTCGTGGTCATCGACGTGATCCTGTTCATCTCGGCCTACGTGCTGATCTTCATCTCGGCCGTGCGCCTGCGCGTCACCGAGCCGGACCTCAAGCGTCCGTTCCGCGTGCCGCTGGGCACGGGCGGGATGGTCGCCATGGTGATCCCGCCCATCCTCATCGTGATCTTCACCATCTACGTCAACGCCATCGACCGCAGCACCGAGCTCTTCGGCGTCACCGGGTTCCGGCTGTTCGGCCAGGACGTGGGCTGGTACGGCATCGCCGGGTTCGCGGCGCTGTTCTCCGGCCCGGTGCTGTTCTTCCTGTTCCGGGCCATCTATGGTGGGCCGAGCACGCCGGCGCGCGTGGCCGGCGACGAGGCGATCGCCATCGCCGAGGCCGAGGCAGCGGAGGACGCGGCCTGATGCAGACGCAGATCCAGGTCCTCTCCGAGGACGAGAAGGCGCAGGTCCACGAGCGCACCCTGAAGGTGCTCGGCACCGTCGGCATGCGCTGCGACACCGCCGAGGGGCGCCGGATCCTGGCCGCCGCCGGCGCCGATGTGGACGAGGAGACGCGCCGGGTCCGCTTCCCCGCCGAGCTGGTCGAGAGCCTGCTGGCGCAGGCGACGCGGTCGTTCACGGTGCAGGGGCGCCGGCCGGGCTGGAGCTTCCCCGTCGGCGCCGGCGAGTTCACCCTGCTGGCCGACGGCGGCGCGACGTCCGTGGTCGACGCCGTGACCGGGGAGCGCCGCCCGACGAGCGTCGACGACTGGCGCGCGGCGACCCGCCTGCTCGACGCGCTCGACGACGTCGGCTTCTACTGGTGCCCCACCGAGTACGCCGCCGACTACGAACAGCCGGCCGGTTTCGTGCGCTACTTCACCGACGTGTTCGCCACCTTCGGCAAGCACGTGCAGGACTCGTTCGGCACGCCCGATCTCGCGCCGTGGCTCAAAGAGGTCCTCGACATCGTGTTCGGCGGGCCGGAGCAGGTCCGCGAGCGGATGCCGCTGTCGTTCCTGATCACGCCGGCCTCGCCCCTGACCATCGAGCACGACTACACGCAGACGTGGCTCGCGCTGCGCGACTACGGCCTGCCGGTGGCGGTGATGCCGATGCCGCTGCAGGGCGCCACGGCCCCCGGCAGCCGTCTCGGCACGCTGCTGACCGCCAACTGCGAGACGATCGGCACGCTCTGCCTCGTCCAGGCGGCCGCGCCCGGGACGCCGGTCTTCTACGCGCCGGTGGTGGCGAGCATGGATCCGCGCACCGGGCTCTACGCCGCCGGCGCCGTCGAGCACGCCGTGCTCTGCGTCGCCGGCACCGAGATGGCCCGCTACTACGGCCTGCCGGCCGAGTCCTCGGGCCTCTGCACGCAGACCTACCAGCCGGACCTGCAGACCGCCTGGGAGAAGGCCGACGGGGCGCTGCTCGTCGCCCTGGCCGACCCCGACGTCCTCGTCGGCCCGGGCCTGCTCGGCGGCGCGACCGTGCTCTGCCTCGAGCAGATCGTGCTGGACGTCGAGGTCATCCGCCGCGCCCGCCAGGCCAGGACCGGCGTCCCCGTGCGCGACGACCTCTGGCTCGACGAGATCCTCGACAGGGTCGGGCCGTGCGGCTCGTTCCTCGGCGAGCGTTCCACGCGCGCCGGCGTGCGCGCCGGGGAGTGGGCGCTCAGCGACTTCGGCGTGCAGGGCAGCTGGGACGCGTGGCGGGCGGCGGGGTCACCGACCACCGTCGCCGCCGCCCGAGAGCGCGTCGCCGCCATCCTGGCCGAGCAGGTCTCGCTGCCGTACAGCGACGACCAGGCGGCGGCCCTCGCGGCGCTGCAGCGCCGCGCCGACGCCGCCTCCTGACGTCCGGCGCCCCCTGAGGCCCCTGCCGCCACCGCCGGGAAGCGCCGCGGCGCCCGCCGGCGCCGGCTAGAGATCGCGCCACGAGTGTCGTCACCGGTGACGCCATGGATGACATCACCCGTGACGCCATTCGCTCACACGCACACCCCTCGCCCAGTTCGGACGGCCGTCCGAAAGCTCCTGCACGGAATGGTAACTATTCGCGCTGATTATCCATTCTGGCCACGAATAGACTCTTAGAGTCGCCAATGTTCCGCGAATATCGTCTGCTGACAGTGACCGGGAGGCGTATCGTGTGCGCATTCTTGGGGGACCCCCGGCCCTCAGCTGTCCTCGTGCTCGTCAGCCGTCGCGGTCCGGCCGCGCCGGGCCTCCGGCGTCAGTCGCCGAGCGCGTCGTAGACGAGTCCGGTCAGCAGCTTCGGGTAGAAGTACGTCGACTTCTGCGGCATGACCTCGCCCTGGTCGGCGATCGCGCGCACCTGGTCGACCAGCGTGGCGTTGAGGAACGCGCCGAGCTCGTAGTCGCGCGTGCTCAGCGCGGCGAGGGCGTCGGGCACGCTCTTGGCGTAGTCGACGTAGCGCTCCGCGTCCTCGTGCTCGAGGCCGAGCGCCTCGCGGAAGAGCAGCTCGTGCAGCATCGTCACGGAGAGGCCGGCGGCGGCGGCAGAGAACCCGCCGGCCGTGAGCCGCTCGGTCGCGGCCGGCTCGCGCGTCTTGACCGTGATGCACGTCTCCTCGCGCGGCAGGTACAGGCCGAAGACCCTTCCGGCGTCGGCCTGCTCCGGCAGCGCCTCGAGCGCCGCCCTGCATGCCTCGATGCCCGTCACCGGCTCGCCGACGACCTCGAAGAACGGGCGCAGGTGCTCGACCAGGGCAGCCAGCGAAAGCGGCGGGATGCCGCGCACGAGGCGGTGCGTGGGGAACACGGTGAGCCCGGGGTCGCTCAGGCTGCAGAGGTACACCATCAGCGTGTCGGCGCTGTCGTCGCCGGCCGCCCGCCGCTCGTCGCGGTAGGCGAGGGCGGTCTCGTAGCGGTGGTGGCCGTCGGCGATGTACACCGGGCGGCCGCGGAGAGCCCCGGCGATCGCCTCGGCGGCCGGGCCGGCGAGCGCCGCGGCCTGGTGCCGGTTGCCGTCGCCGTCGTGGGCTTCGCGCCACGCGGCCGCGGGAAGTCCCGCGGCGGCCGCGTCGAGCTGCGCGCTCACGGCGCCGTCGTCGTCCGGGAAGAGCAGGAAGATCTGGCTGACGTCGGCGTGGGTCGCCCGGTACAGGCGCAGCCGGTCGACCTTGGGGCCGGCGTGGGTGCGCTCGTGCGGCAGGACCACTCGCTCCTCGAGGTCGGCGAGTCGCAGCCGCGCGACGAAGCCGCGGCGCGTGCGCTCCAGGCCGTCCGGCCCCGTGTACGTCTGGTCGACGACCACGATCCCGGGCAGCTCGTCGCGCACCAGCACCCCCTCGTCGCGCCAGGTGCGGAAGGTCGCGGCGGCGCGGAGATAGGCCTCCTCGTCGGCCGCCGCGCCGGGCGGCACGGGCAGGTCGACGTGCACGGCGTTGTACGGGCTGCGCGCTCTGAGCTCCGCGGCCTGCGCCGCCGAGAGCACGTCGTAGGGCGGCGCGACCACGTCGTCGAGCGCGATGTCGTCGCGGTAGCGGATGCCTCTGAAGGCGGAGATGTCGGCCATCGTTCTCCCGTAAGCGGCGGACGCGGCGACGAGCGCCGCGTCCGGGTTCATGCGTGCGGCAAGTATAGCGGGGTGTCGCGGGGCCACCGGCTGCCGGACTCCCCGGCGAGCTCGGCAGGGGCAGGGCGCGGGATCTACTGGCGGATGATCACCGGCATGCCGATGACGACGCGGTCGAAGAGATCGACCGCGTCCCAGTTGTGCATGCGGATGCAGCCGTGAGAGGCGTAGGTGCCGATGGAGCCGTCTTCGCTCGGCGGCACGCCGTGGATGCCCACGCCCGGTGCGCTGGTCCCCATCCAGCGGGTGCCCAGCGGGTTCTCCGTGCCCGGCGGGATGGGCTGCGCGTTCTTGGCCCAGTCCGAGTTGGGCGGCAGCCACGTGGGGTCCTTCGTCATGTTGACGATGGAGTACGTGCCCGTGGGCGTCGGGTAGGCCGGCTGGCCGGTCGCGACCGGGTAGCTCTTGACGAGCACGCCGTCGCGGTAGAGGTAGAGGCGCAGGTCGCCGATGTCGACGATGATCTGGCCGCTGAGGGCGTTGAGCACGTTGCCGCCGACGATGCCGTCGACCTCGAGGCCGTACTTGGCCTGGAGCTTGCGCACCGCCACTTCGGTGTCTGAGTCGTAGACGCCGGTCTTCTTGCCGGAGTAGACGCCGGCGTTGATCAGCTTGTCCTGGAGTTCCTTGACGTCCTTGCCGCGAGCGCCCGGCCACATGGTGGCGTTGCCGAAGTGCTCGGTGCTGTCGACGACGAACACCTGCTTGTTGGTGACGACGTTGCCGCCCTTGTCGGCCGCGGTCACGACCATCACGTGCTTGCCCTGGGCCAGGTTGGCGGCCTTGAACTTCGCCTTCGAGGCCGGGCCGGTGAGGTCGCGCTGCTCGTCGTCGAGGACGAACTTGACGGTGGGCACGCCGAGCTGGTCCGTGGCCTTGACGCGCACGGAGATGCCGGCCTTCTTCATCGTCTTGTCGAGCGACGTGACCTTGAGCACCGGCGGCTGGGCGTCGACGAACACGTGGAGACTCTTGGTCGTCGCGTTCCCCGCCCGGTCGGCGGTGGTGATCGCGACGTTCGATGCGCCGTCGGGCAGCTTGGCGCTGACGGCGTACTTGCCGGAGGAGTCGGCCATGCCGCTCGCCTTGATCGCGCCGTCGACCACCGTGACGGTCGCGTAGGGTTCGGTGTGGCCGCTGAACGTGGCCGGATCGGTGTTGATGCGGCCCTCGTCGGCGGCGCCGTCGAGCTTGAGCTTGGGGACGCTCGTGTCGACGGTGAAGTGCCAGTCCTTGCGGACCTCGTGGCGGAAGAGGTTGGAGCTCTGCGCGCTGAAGGCGACCGCGTGCTCGCCGTCGGCGAGATCGCTGGTGGTGAGCGTGAGCGTGTTGCCGTCGCGCTTCGCGTCGGCTGTGACGTCCTTGCCGTCGAGCGTGACGGCGACGGCCTGCAGCTTGGCCAGGCCCCTGACGTCGAGGACGAGGGTGGTGGACGGGTTCTTGACGAACGCGTCCGGCCCCGGCGTCACCGCGGAGACGCGGGGCACGCCGTAGAGCTGCCAGCCGACCACGGCCGCGAACACGCAAACCGCCGCGATGACGATGTACGGCCAGCGGCGGCGGCGGCGTTGTTCTGCTCTATAGACGTGATACGTGGCGTCCGGCACGGGCCCCTTCTTGGACGAATCTGCTCCGCATTATACAGGAGGAATCGGCATTGTCCTCGTTTTCCTGCAGTGATTCCGTGGAACACCCGTCCAGCGTGCGCGGGCTGCGCCGCAGGCGATCACGGCGCGCGATTGACCGACGCAGCGGAGTCGACTGGCGGTGCGCCGAAGGCTCACCGCCTATAATCTCGCCGCATGGACCACTCCCTTGACGACCTCTTCGCCGACGTCGCCGCCGGCCGCCTGTCCGCCGAGGACGGCGCCGAGCGGCTGCGCAGCCTGGGCTACGTCTCGGTGGGCGACTTCGCCCTCCTCGACGTCTCGCGGGCGGCGCGCAAGGGCGTGCCCGAGGTCGTCTACGCCGAGGGCAAGTCGGTCGACCAGGTCGTCGCCATCACCCGCCGGTTCCTCGACCACAACCCCGTCGTGCTGTGCAGCCGCGTCTCGGACGAGCAGGCCGCCGCGCTGGCCGGCGCCGTCGACGGCGCCGTGGAGCACGACCCGCGCAGCCGCGTCGTGGTCGTGCGCCGCGCGGACGCGCCGCCGCCGCGGGTGCGCGGCGCGGTCGGCGTCCTCGCGGCCGGCACCAGCGACGTCGCCGTCGCCGGAGAGGCCGTCGCGATGATCCGGGCCATGGACGTCGACGCCCTGACCGCCTTCGACGTGGGCGTCGCCGGCCTGCACCGCCTGTCGGGGCCGCTCGAGGAGATGCGCGCCGCCGGCGTCGGCGCGCTGGTCGTCGCCGCCGGCATGGAGGGCGCGCTGCCCTCCGTGGTCTCGGGCCTCGTCACCGTGCCGGTGATCGGCCTGCCGACCTCGAACGGGTACGGCTTCGGCGGCCGCGGCGAGGCGGCGCTGCATGGGGATGCTGCAGAGCTGCAGCCCGGGCCTGGCCGTCGTGAACATCGACAACGGCGTCGGCGCCGGCGCCACGGCCGCGCTGATCGCGCGCGGCGCCGCCGGATGACCGCCGTCCCCTTCGTCCTGCGCGACCACCGCGAGCAGCTGTGGCGGCGCTGGGCCGAGTCGCTCGGCGACGTCGCCGCCGACTACCAGGAGATCATGAGCAGCCCGCTCGGCGAGCGCTTCGTGCGCGCCTTCATCGACGACCTCATCGCCTGGAGCGAGGCGGAGGAGTACGAGGCGCCGGGGCAGCTCCGCCAGGCGTGCGACCGCATCGCGACCGACGCCTCCCACAGGATGTCCCTCGGGTTCACCGCTCTCGATCTCGCGATGGCTCTGCAGAAGCTGCGCGGAGCGATCATCGACGTGCTCCTGGACGCGCTCGTGCTCGGGGAGCTGCCGTCGTTCGCGGAGACGCTCGAGCAGGTCAAGGCGGCGGACGGGTTCATCGACCGGCTGGTCGGCGCCGTCTTCAGCGCCGTCCCCGACACGGCGCCCGGCGGGTGAGCCTCTCCGGGCGCCCGGCGTCCGCCGGCCGCGTCCCGGCAGGGTTGCGCCCCCATCGGGACGCTACTAGGCTGCTGGCATGCTGAGGCTGGCGCTCATCTTCGGCGGCCGCTCCGCCGAGCACGAGATCTCCCTGGCCTCGGCTCGCTTCGTCCACTCCATGCTCGACCGGGACAAGTACGACGTCATCCCGGTCGGCATCACGCAGGCGGGTCGCTGGGTCGTGCCGGCGGACTTCGACGCGGCGACCACCGAGGGTCTCGACGCCGCCGAGTCGCAGGTGGCGCACCTCGTCTCCGACCCGACCCGTCCCGGCCTGGAGCTTGCCGACGGGTCGTTCCACCCGGTCGACTTCGCCTTCCCGATCATGCACGGCACGTTCGCCGAGGACGGCACCATCCAGGGACTGCTCGAGATGGCCGGCCTCGCCTACGCCGGCTCCGGCGTCGTGGGCAGTTCCGTCGGCATGGACAAGGAGCTCATGAAGGCCGTGTTCGCCAGCGCCGGCCTGCCGCAGATGGACTACCTGGTGCTGCGCGACGGCGCGGCCACGGGGCCCGCCGCCGTCGCCGCCGTCGAGGCGCGCCTCGAGTACCCCGTGTTCGTCAAGCCGGCCAATCTCGGCTCCAGCGTGGGCATGACCAAGGCCCACGACCGCGCCGAGCTGGAGCAGGCGCTCGAGCTGGCCGCCGTCTACGACCGCAAGACGGTCGTCGAGGCGACCTGCGACGGCCGCGAGCTGGAGTGCAGCCTGCTCGGCAACGACGACGTGCGCGCTTCGATCCCCGGCGAGGTCATCCCCGCCAACGAGTTCTACGACTTCGAGTCCAAGTACACCGAGGGCAAGATGGCCTTCAAGATCCCCGCGGACGTCTCGGAGAAGCATCTGCAGACGGTCCAGGAGCTCGCGGTGGCCGCCTTCCAGGCCATCGACGCGAGCGGCTTCTCCCGCTGCGACTTCTTCCTCGAGGCGGCGACGGACCGGGTCATCCTCAACGAGATCAACACGATCCCCGGCATGACGGCCATGAGCGGGTTCCCGCGGCTCTGGGCGGCGTCGGGCGTCGACGGCGCGGCGCTCATCGAGCGGATCGTGCAGCTGGGCCTCGAGCGCCACGAGCGGCTCGCGCGGCTCAAGATGGCGCGCTAGGCGCCGCGCGTCCTACTCCGCGTTGCCCGTCCGCGTCGGGTGCGTCGTGCGCTCCACCCAGTCCTTGAGCGGCGGGATCGACCCCAGGTAGTGGAACGCGTAGGTGTCCGCGGTCGCCTTGGCCGTGACCGTGAACTGCACCGTGCCGTCGGTCGTCTGCACGGCCTTGAAGCCCTCCATCTCGAGCCCCTTCTTGGCGAGGTACTCGTCGGCGGCGAGCTTGGCGGCTGCGACGTTCGGTCGTCTGGGCGTAGTTGGTCCGCGCCTCGTCGGCGGCGTTGGTCGCGCTGTCGCCGGCGGACTGGTAGGCGTTGAAGATCGCCATCCCGTCGAGGATGACGACCGCGATGACGGTCAGGATGACGACGATCCAGATCGCCTCGCGGATGAAGCCGTCCTGACTGCGCAGGCGTGCGCGCTGCGACAAGGTCCCTCCTCGGTCAGCCGGGCTGATACCCCCCTGTATCGGCGGGGGTCGCCAACAGTTTACTCCAGCGGGCCGGTGAGGCGGATGCAGAGGACGGCGAGGTCGTCGGCGGGCGGGCGCGCCGAGAACGCTTCGCCCGCCTTCACGAGCTTCGAGACGACCTCGGCCGAGGGCATGTCGTGGCAGTCCGCCAGCTCCGCGTCCATCTTCGACTCGAAGAACCGGCCGCCGGCGTCGCGCAGCTCGGTGATGCCGTCGGTGAAGACGACGATGAGGTCGCCTTCGCCGAGCTGCAGGATCTCCGTCGGGTAGGGCTCGAGGGCCGCGTCGAGCTCGACGCCGATCGCCGGCTCGACCATCAGCAGCGGGCGCTCGACGCCGCCGGCGCGCACGAGGAACGGCGTGGGGTGACCGGCGGTGGACAGCTGGAGCAGCCCGGTGCGCGGGGTGAGCTGGCCGAACAGCACGGTCACGAAGCGGTCGGTGTCGGGGTCGAAGTCGGGCTGCTCGAGCAGCCCGTTGCGGAGTTCCTGCAGGGCTTCGCCGGGGCGCGTCGGCCAGGAGAGCTGGCCGCCGTGCACGGCGGCGCGCAGCATGAACTTGGTGACGAAGGTGGTGGCCATGGCGTCCACGCCCTTGCCGGCGACGTCGCCGATGGCGAAGGCGAGGCTGCCGGACGGCGGCCGCGTGTAGTAGTCGAGGAAGTCGCCGCCGCTCAGCACGCCGGTGCTCGCCGAGCGGTACGTGAAGGCGATGTCGAGGCCGGCGAGCTCGGGCGGCGCGGCAGGGAGCAGGCGCCGCTGCAGGCGCTCGGCGACGTCGGCGAGCACGGCGAGCGCGTCGTCGTGGGGCACGGGGGGCGGGGTCACCTTCGGCGGCCCGCCGTGTACCAGAGCACCAGCGCCTGGACCGCGAGCGCTCCGAGGGCGACGAGGATGACGATGTCGATGCGCACGCCGACGACGGCGACCAGGAAGACGAACGCGAACGCCCACAGGAGCGCGCCCGGCAGCACGCTCGCGAGGAACCGCCGCCGGAAGCTCAGCATCAGCAGCCGGCGGCGCATCCCGCTGCCGCGCTCGTCTTCGTCGAGGTAGCTCGAGCCGCGCGAGTGCAGGGTGCCGGTCAGGTCGGTGCCGTCGGCGGTGTACACGCGGCACTGGAGCGGCAGGCCGACACGCTCGCGCAGGACGCTGTCCTGGGCGCGCGCGTAGTACTCGATGAGCGAGAAGAAGCGGTCGTCGGCCGAGAGCTTGGCGTTGGCGATGCGGACGTCCAGGTACAGCCGGTCCTCCGCCGGGTCGTACTTGATCTCACTGCGCCAGCCGCGGCGATTGAAGAAGTTGCCCAGGAACCTGTCGAGGTCCCCCGGGATGTTCTCAACGTCTGGTCGCTCGGTCACGCCCATGCCTCGATTCTACCCGTCACCCTCTTCATCGGCAGCCGGGCCCCGTGAATGGAGTCCCGGCCTGCCGGGGGTTCGAAGGCCCCCCGGTCAGTACGATAGAATCCCGTACTCGATGGCGCGGCCGGACGGCCGCGCCGCCCGACGAACAGGAGCTCTCCGTGAAGATCGCAGTCATCGGCCTGGGCTACGTCGGCCTGCCGCTGGCGATGGTGTTCGCCGAGTCCGGCGTCGAGGTCGTCGGCATCGAGGCCGTGGCCGCACGATGCGACGAGGTCAACGCCGGCCGCAGCTACATCCAGGACGTCCAGAGCGACGCGCTCAAGGCGATGGTCGACAAGGGGCTCATCAGCGCCACCACCGACTACGCCGCCACCGAGGACTGCGACGCCGACATCATCTGCCTGCCGACGCCGCTCAACGCCAACCGCGAACCCGACCTCACGCTGGTCACGGACGCGACCGAGAAGCTGGCCGGCCACCTGCGGCGCGGCCAGCTCGTCACCCTCGAGAGCACCACCTACCCGGGCACCACGCGCGACGAGCTGGCGCCGATCCTCGAGGCCGGCTCCGGGCTCACCGCCGGCGTCGACTTCCACCTCGCCTTCTCGCCGGAGCGCGTCGACCCCGGCCGCACCGACTACACGACCAAGAGCACGCCCAAGGTCGTCGGCGGGCTCACGCCGGCGTGCACGGCGCGGGCGCTCGAGGTCTACGGGCCCGCGCTCGACAACGTCGTCCCGGTCAGCACCCCCGAGGTCGCCGAGATGACCAAGCTGCTGGAGAACATCTTCCGCAGCGTCAACATCGCGCTGATGAACGAGCTCGCGATGCTGTGCGACCGCATGAACATCGACGTCTGGGAAGTCATCGACGCGGCGGCGACCAAGCCGTTCGGCTTCATGAAGTTCCAGCCCGGGCCGGGCCTCGGCGGGCACTGCATCCCGATCGACCCGTTCTACCTGAGCTGGAAGGCGCGCGAGTTCGACTTCTGGACGGAGTTCATCGAGCTGGCCGGCAAGGTCAACGAGAACATGCCGTACTTCTGCGTCGAGAAGCTGCACCGGGCGCTGAACACGCGCGGCAAGAGCCTCAACGGCGCCCGCGTCCTCGTCCTCGGCGTCGCCTACAAGGCCGACATCGACGACCTGCGCGAGAGCCCGGCGCTCAAGGTCATCCGCCTGCTGCGCGTCCACGGCGCCGAGGTCGCGTACCACGACCCGTACTGCCTGGAGCTGCCCGCGCTCGACCTCAAGTCCATCGACCTCGACGGGTACCGCGCCCTCGCTGCGTTCGACGCGGTCGCCATCGTCACTGCGCACTCGGCGCTCGACTACCGGACCGTCGTCCAGCAGTCCGACCTCGTCGTCGACTTCCGCAACGCCACGGCCGGCATCCCGAGCGCCGGCAACGTCTGGAAACTGTAAGAGGGGAGACCCAACTCGTGAGTGAAAAGGTCCGCGTCGGTGTGGTCGGGCTCGGCTATTGGGGTCCCAACCTCGCCCGCAACTTCGACCGTCTGCCCGGCGCCGAGCTCGCCTACTGCTGCGACCTCGACGAGGCCAACCTCGCCAAGGCGCGCAGCCTGTACCCGGCCACCACCATCACCGACGACTACTCCCAGCTGCTCGCCGACGACGCGCTCGACGCGATCGTCGTCGCCACCTCGGTGCCGACGCACTACGCCCTCGGCAAGAAGGCGCTCGAGGCCGGCAAGCACACCTTCATCGAGAAGCCCATCGCCCTCAAGGCGGCCGACGCCCAGGACCTCCTGGACACGGCCGACGAGTACGGCGTCAAGCTCATGGTCGGCCACCTGCTCGAGTATCACCCGGCAGTGGCCAAGATGAAGGAGCTCATCGACACCGGCGAGCTCGGCAAGGTCTTCTACGCCTACGCCAACCGCCTCAACCTGGGCAAGGTGCGGACCGACGAGAACGCCCTCTGGAGCTTCGGTCCCCACGACATCTCCGTGCTCAACTACCTCACCGGCGACGAGCCGGTGGAGGTCAGCGCCCGCGGTGAGTGCTACCTGCAGGACGACGTCGAGGACGTGGTGTTCGGCTACATCAAGTACAAGAGCGGCGTCGTCGGTCACCTGCACGTGAGCTGGCTCGACCCGCACAAGAGCCGCAAGATCACCGTGGTCGGCGAGAAGAAGATGGTCGTCTTCGACGACATGGAGTCGGAGCGCAAGATCACCGTCTACGACAAGGGCGCCACCACGACGCGCACCAAGTTCGAGACCTACGGCGAGTTCGTCACCCTGCACTTCGGCGACATCCACATCCCGAAGATCGGCAACGACGAGCCGCTGCGCCTCGAGACGCAGCACTTCGTCGACTGCATCGTCAACGACGAGCACGCCGCGCAGCGACGGCCGCGACGCGCTCAACGTCGTCAAGGTGCTCGACGCCATGGAGGTCAGCCTGCGCGAGGGCGGCCGTCCCGTGAAGACCTCGGAGCTGTGACGGTGGCCCTGCACGCCAGCGACCTGGGCCACAACCTGCTCCTCGGCGACGGCGTCGTCGTCGGCGCGGACGTGGTGTTCGGCGCCAACGTCGTCGTGTACGAGGACACGGTCATCGGCGACGGCTGCTTCATCCAGGACGGCGCCGTGCTCGGCAAGGTGCCGAGCCTCTCGCCGACCAGCACCGCCAAGCGCGGCGAGCTCGCGCCGCTCGTGCTCGGCCCCGGCTGCGTGATCAGCACCGGGGCCGTGGTCTACCGCGGCACCACGCTCGGCCCCGGCTGCATCCTCGGCGACTACGCCGGCGTGCGCGAGCGCTGCACGCTCGGCGAGAAGGTCGTCGTCGGGCGCAGCAGCGTGGTCGAGAACGACACGGTGATCGGCGACTTCACCAAGATCCAGACCAACGTGTACATCACCGCGTACATGACGATCGAGGACCGCTGCTTCATCGCCCCGTGCGTCCAGACCACCAACGACAACTTCATGGGCCGCACCGAGAAGCGCCACAAGCTCATCAAGGGCGCGACCATCCGCCGCGGCGCCCGCGTCGGCGGCGGCGTGGTGCTCTGCCCGGCGATCGAGATCGGCGAGGAGGCGTTCATCGCCGCCGGCGCCGTGGTCACCAAGGACGCGCCGGCCCGCAAGGTCCTCATGGGCGTGCCGGCGCGCGTCGTGCGCGACGTGTACGAGGACGAGCTGCTCGAGAACCAGTAGGGGTCGCGCCCCTACTCGCGGCCGAGCGACTCGAGGTGGGTCGCCAGCCGCGGACCGCGTTTGGGGATCCCCAGCTTGCGCCGGATGTTGGCGCGGTGGAACGCCACGGCCGCGGTGCTCACGTGCAGCACTTCGGCGATCTCCGCGCTCGTCAGCCCGCGGCGCACGAGGTCGGCGACCTCCCGCTCGCGCCGGGTCAGCGCCGGGCCTGAGGCGCCGCCCTCCACGAGGCGCTGCCCGAACGGCCCGACGATCTCCCGCAGGTTCGCCCGGAGGGCGTCGATCTCCAGCCGCTCCGGCCGGTGCCGGAAGGAGCGGCTGAGGCGTTCAAGCGATGGCTCGATGAGCTGTTCGACGTTGGAGACGATCCGCTGCTCCAGCTCCCGCTGGTCCTGCTCCCGCTGCTCGAGCAGGACCTTGAGCGCCGTGTTGCGCTCGTCGAGGATCGTCGCCTGGCGGCGCAGGGCGCGCTCTGAGCGCGCCAGCGCCTCCTGCATCGCCTTCTGTTCGGTGATGTCCGCGCCGAGGAGGAAGTAGCCGCGCCCCTCGGCGATGCGCGTCGGCACGATGCTGAGCAGCAGGTGGCGAAGCGTCCCGGCGACCTCGCACGAGACCTCCAGCTCGCCGACCTTGGCCCCGTCGCCACCCGCGATGGCCCGGGGGATGACCTCTGGGAAGTCGTCGCCGACATTCCTCGCCAGCATCTCCTCCCGCGTCCGCTGGAAGAAGGCCAGCGCGTGCTCGTCGGCGTCCACGTAGGCGCCGTGCTCGTCGACCTGCATGGCCGGGCTCGGCAGGCCGAAGAGGACGCGGCGCAGTTCGTCGGCCTCGCGGCGCACGGCCTGCGTCGCGCGCTCGCGCGTGACGTCGCGTATGGCGCCGATCATGTTCGTCGCGCGGCCGCTCCTGCTGGTGAGCAGGACGCCCTGGTCCGACACCAGGGCCCAGGAGCCGTCGCCGCGCCTCAGGCGATACTCGCACTGAACGGCTCGCCCCCGAGGATGCTCTGCGACAGCGTCTCCATGGTCGCGTCGTGGTCGTCGAGGTGGATGCTGTCCAGCCAGCCCTCGATGCTGCGCGGGAATCCTCCCGGGGGCAGGCCCAGCATCTCGTCGATCCGGTCCGCGAAGGCGATCGCGCCGGTCTCGATGTTCCAGTCGTAGAGGACGTCGAACGTGACGTCGAGGAACGCCTGCAAGCGCTTGTCGCGGGAGGTGATGGGGGGCTGGGGCTGCCCGACCGAGACGTCGGCGCCTCGTGCAGGCAGGATGTGGCGGAGCGGCGGAGGGATCCTAAAGCTAGGCATTACCTGTCAATAGCCTCGCAGTCTCCTCGTCTTGCTCGGCCGCATTCTGTCGCTAGAGTCGGCCTTGAGTCAACGTGTCCTGTCCTGGTCGCGACGAAGGGGGGCGACTGGAAGACCGTCCTTCGCCGGCGTCCCGCCGGCGCTACCTCACCAGCCAGGTGCGCGGGTGCACCGCTCGCGACACGATCCAGGTCGATCGAGGGAGGTAGAGATGGAGTTCCACCACGTGGCGGCGGCCGACATCGCCACGGAACCGCTCGACGTCGGCGACGACAGCAAGCTCAGTCTCGTCGACGTCTTCGACCGCACGCAGGGCGCGCCGTTCTGCGCCGGGATCTGCGAGGTGTTTCCCGGCGCCCCCGTCGACTTCGACTACGACGACGACGCCGCGGCCTGCTACATGATCGAGGGCGAGATCACGCTGACCGAGAACGGGTCCTCGCGGCCGTTCCTGCCCGGCGACGTCGTCTACATCCCGCAGAAGAAGGGCCTTGTGGTCTTCTGGAGTACCACGACCTACGGTCGCTTCTTCTACGTCACGTATCCCCACTGGAGGTGAGCCGTGGCACCAGAACCTGAGCACCATCGCCACATGTTCCACGACGAGATCGACGCGCAGCACAAGCGCGACACGGAGCAGCTGGCCAAGTTCGGCTACAACCAGGACCTGCGGCGCTCCCTCGGCTTCTTCTCCACGTTCGCCATCGCCTTCAGCTTCATCTCGGCGACCAACGGCTTCTACGCGCTCTTCTACTACGGCCTCGACATCGGCGGCCCGGCCGGCCTCATCTGGCAGTGGCCGATCATCGTCTTCGGCCAGTTCATGGTCGCCCTCGTCTTCGCCGAAGCGGCCTCGCACTACCCGCTGGCCGGCGGCATCTACCAGTGGGCCAAGCGCTTCATGGGCGGCGACTACGGCTGGTGGGTCGCCTGGATCTTCGCCACCGCGCTCGTGGTCACGGTCGCGGCCGTCGCCTTCGGCGTGGCGCCCATCGTCTGCTCCCTCATGGGCTGGGACTCGAGCAACACGACGACGCTGCTCTGGATCGCGATCTGCTTCGCCGTGGGGCCGATGATCCTGAACGTCCTCAGCGTCAAGGTCACGGCCTTCTTCAACAACATCGGCACCGTCACCGAGATCATCGGGCTCGTCGTGATCGCCATCGCGCTGTACGTGGTGGTCATCATCGGCAAGGCGCGACACCAGAGCCTCGAGCGTGCTGTTCGACACGACGCCGGGCGCCGGATCGGGCGCTCTCTTCGGCTACGGCAGCATCTTCCTCGCGGCGATGCTCACCGGCGCCTGGGTGATGTACGGCTTCGACACGGCCGGCGGCCTTGCCGAGGAGACGGTCAACCCGACGCGTGAGGTGCCTCGCGCCATGCTGTT
Source organism: uncultured Thermoleophilia bacterium (assembly GCA_963739595.1). Classification (GTDB taxonomy): domain Bacteria; phylum Actinomycetota; class Thermoleophilia; order UBA2241; family UBA2241; genus CAIXSE01. Next base: position 85,486 of record CAVUBA010000015.1, on the reverse strand, counting down.
CGCGATCGGCATCACCGCCGTCATCAGCGCGTTCTGGCTGGTGGCCATGGTGCTGGCCATCCCGGACGTCGCCAAGACGCAGGCGCAGGGGACGGGGGCGATCGCCTACATCTTCAACGCGCACTTCCCGTCGTGGGTCACGAACGTCTTCCTGGTCTCCGTGTGCGTCGCGATCTTCGTCTGCTGCCTGGCCATCCAGGCGGCGACGACGCGGCTGCTGTTCGCCTACGGCCGCGACAAGATGATCCCCGCCTCGAAGTTCTTCGGCTACGTGCACCCGAGCACCAAGACGCCGCTGGCGTCGGCGATCTTCGTCGCCGTGGCGGCGATCGTCGTGCTGCTCTACGTGAACCTCGGCGGCAGCGACCCGTTCATCGCCATCGCCCGCGTCACCGCCTGGGCCACGGCCGGTACCTACATCGCCTACCAGATGGTGGTGTTCGGCGGCCTCATCGCGCGGGGCCAGGGGCTGGCCCAAGGACAAGGCCTACTTCAACCTGGGCAAGTGGGGCTGGCCGGTCAACATCATCGCCTTCGTCTACGGCGTCTTCATGATCATCAACCTGGCGTGGCCGCGGACGCCGACTGCCGCGTGGTACGACAACTACCTCGTCATCGTCTCCCTGGTCGTCGTGGTCATCGTCGGCGCGATCATCTACGTGATCCAGAAGGCCCGCGGTGTCGACCTCAGCGCGACCATCCACGAGATCGACGAGTCGCCGGCCGAGGCCGAGGCGATGGAGGCCATGGCCGCCGGCGAGGCGGGCAAGGTCCTGGCGGCGTGAGTGACATGACCAGCGACAGACGACGAGAGAAAGGGGGGCCTCACTCTCTGATGTCTCTGACCCGCGACAAGCCGTCCGTCGGGACGGTGGGACGGAGGTGCGGGGGCGGCGGCCGGAGAGGCCGCCGTCTTCGCGTACGGGGTGGGCGGCGGGAGATCGGCCCGTGCTCGTTTCAGGATGGGAACACTCCCGATTGCAGAACCGCAAGGAGCGTGAGGTTCCCAATGGTGGACGACGAGCAGAACGCAGCGGACGACGAGCAGCCGACGCCGCGCGGCGAGCTGAGCGCGGGCGCCGCCGCCGGCGAGTCGGCGGACGGACCCGGGCCGGCACCCGAAGCCGGCCCGGCGCATGGGCCGGTGCGCTACACGCGCCGCCGCGTGCTGATCCTCGGCGGCGCGTTCGCCGCCGGGCTGGCCGCCGTCATCGCCGGCTTCAAGGCCTTCGGCGGCTCGGCCGCCGACAAGGTCGGCGGCGCGATCACCGACCAGTTCGGGCCGTTCCCGGTCCGCAGCGTCGACCCGGTGCCCGACGTCCCGCCGTCGAAGTGGGTCGTCAAGGTCGACGGGCTCGTCGACACGCCGCTCACGCTCGACCGCGCGGCCTGGACGGGTCTCCAGCGGATGGACGAGACGGTGGACTTCCACTGCGTCGAGGGCTGGACCGTCGACAACGTGCGCTGGGGCGGCGTGGCGCCGACGGTGCTGCTCGACAAGGCGGGCGTGAAGCCGGAGGCGAAGTACGCCATCTTCCACGCCTACGGCGGCGTCTACCTGAGTTCGTTGCCGCTCGGCCTGCTCAGCGATCAGAAGACCATGCTCGCGGACTCTCTGAACGGTGGACCGCTGCCGCCCAAGCACGGCGGGCCGCTGCGGCTGGTCGTGCCGCAGCAACTCGGCTACAAGAACGTGAAGTGGGTCGAGCGCATCGAGCTCAGCGACAAGATCCGCACCGGGTACTGGGAGGCCAACGGCTACCCGGAGGACGCGCCGATCCCGGGCGGTTGATCTGCGGCTCCACGTGCCCGCCCGGCGACCGAGCGCAGCCGCCTGGTCAGACGGCGCCGGTGACCTTGAGGTAGATCACCAGGCCGAGGATCAGCAGAAGGATCACCAGCACGATGATGCGCTGCGCGCTCCACGGCGCTCGGCGCGTGCTCGGCGCCTTCCAGCTCGGCTCGTTCTCGTGATCGTGCAGCTGCTGAGCGGACAGCTGGGTGCGTCCCCCCATGGGTGGCGGCCCCAGCGTGCCGCGGTTGGGATGCGAGTCCTTCTCGGGGGGTGGGGGCGTGCCGCTCAAGACGGTCCCTCCTCGCGCTGGCTCCGGCGCCGGCCGGGTCGTCACCATTGGACGCTCGTCTCCGTGCAACGTCAACTCCCGAGGCGTTCCTCGTCGCTCTCTGCGGGTTTCGCATCCGACCGACCGCGGGCACCATACCCGCCGCGGGCGGCGGAGAGGCCGCCCCGGCGCGATACACTGGAGCCCGCGCCGCACCGTCTGCGCTCCCGAGCATGCGATCCTCCAGGAGGCCGAGGATGACCAAGTACATCTGCAGCGTCTGCGACTACGTGTACGACCCCGCGGTCGGGGACCCCGAGAACGGCGTCGAGCCGGGGACGGCGTTCGAAGACCTGCCCGACGACTGGGTCTGTCCCGACTGCGGTGTGGAGAAGACAGAGTTCGAGGCCGTCGAGGACTGACGGCCTCCGGCCCTACCGGCTCGCGTTCGCCGGCACGGGCTTCAATCCCTCAGCGAACGCGATCAGCTCCTGGCGGGTGAGCGCGCCGGTGACGAACACCGCGCGGCGCGCGCCGGCGACGAACAGCGCCGGCCCCGACTCCTGGTACCAGGTCGAGGCCGTCGCGCCTTTCAGCGCTCCGTACTGCAGCGTCGTCTGCTGGAACGAGAGCAGGCCGGTAGAGACGGCCTGGAGGGCGTCGCCCAGGCTGGCGCCGAAGAAGGCGCCGGCTTTCGGCCCGATCTGCTCGACGGTGAACCAGCTCAGCCCCCGCGTGTAGAGCTGGGCGACGGCTGGCTCCGACGGCGGGATCACCCGGTCGGCGTTCCCGCCGGCCGCGTGCACCCAGCCTTCGGGCTGGTAGCCGGCCGCGAAGGTGGCGACGGCCTTGAGCGCGTAGCCGTCCGGGGCCAGGCCGGAGACGAGCGGGTCGTAGCCGGCGACGCGTCCGGCCTCCGCCGGCGTGGTCGCGTACCGGTAGGCCTTCGCTGTCGTCGTCCTGACCTCGGTCCCCGGCGGTGCGTCGACCGTGTAGGTCTGGCCTGCCGGCGGCGGCGAACTCCAGTCGACCGCAGCCGTGAAGGTGGACGTGCCGTCGCTGTACCACGTCACGAGGCCGGTCTCCTGGTCCACCACGAGCTCCAGCTGCTTGCCGCCGAGGGTCAGAGCGGCCCGCCAGACGACGCGGTCGCCGTCCTTCAGCGGCTTGATGCCGACCGAGTCGTCTCGGTCCTCGACCGCCGTGCGCACGACGGCCGCCAGCCCCTGATAGTCCAGGGGACTGTGGGTGGCGACGCGCCAGACGGGAGGCCACTCGCCGACCGTGCGCACCTCGGTCGTCACCGGTCCGTGGCTCACTCGCATCGCCTCGGTCCGCGTCGCAGCGTCGTAGGCCGCGGCCGGCGGGCCGGCTCCGAGGACGACTGCGGTGGACTCTGCCGCGCCGCCGGCATTCGCCGCTCGCGACGGCGCTGAACGTGCCGGTCTGCCCGATCGAGGGTTTCGGCGGCTGCCACGTGTACGTCCCCTGGACCGCCGCTCACGACCGGCGTCGGCGCGGACGGGCTGGAGCGCAGGAAGAACATCCACGCGAGGCCGAAGACGATGGCGAGCGCGACCAGGGTGACGACGAAGTTCGGCGGCCGGCGGTTCATCCGCCCCGAGCGGATCGCGCGGCTCGTGCGCTCCGACGGCAGCGTCATCTGCCCTTGGGGCCGCCGCCCCAGAAGAAGAAGAGGGGCAGCAGCAGGATGCCGACGCCGAAGAGGCGGCGCGACACGAAGAACGTCAGCGCCGCGACCAGCAAGGCGGCGAGCAGGAAGGTCCAGGTGCGGGAGGACATGCTGCTAGCCTGCCCGCCGTGCGCCGGGGGCGCAAGCGCGCCGCCGCCGGCTCGCCCGCGCGCCGCCGGATCAGCCGCCGGGCGTCGTGGTCAGCTGGCCCAGCAGGAGGGGCTCGAGCGAGGCGCTCCACCCGGTGGTCAGCTTGACCTTCAGCGCGAAGTCAGAGGCGCTGAGGAGGGTGTACGAGAAGTCGCCCAGGGCGTCGCTGCCCGTCATGGGGGCGCCGGTCCACGAGTTCGTCGGCCACACGTAGGTCGGGCTCGGCAGCGTTGCCGGGGTGAGGGAGCCGGGGTAGTCGCCGTGGGCGGTCCGATAGGCGTCGAGGTACCGCTGCAGCAGGAGCAGGTTCTGCCTCGAGGCTGTGTCCCGCTCAGTCCTGAGCCACGGCGGCATGGTGCCCTTGAAGGCGTACCTGCCGCTCGAGAGGTGCATGCTCAGGGTGTAGGCGGTGCCGCCGTTGCGCAGCGTGTAGGTGTACGTGCCTCGTGCGGTGCCCGGGCCCATCAGCTTGCCCGTCCACGGGTTCGACGGCCAGATGCGCGTCGCGTCCTCGAGCCCGCCGCCCTTCTTGACCATCGACACGGCCGGGAACGCGAACCCGTGGGTCATCCCGTAGGCGTTGACGTAGTTCTGGATCAGCAGACCGCCGGCCTGCACCTGCTTGTCCACGAAGCCGACGGCGGCGGCCGGACGTGGCGCGGCCGCGGCCAGAAGGAGCGCGAGGGCGGTCGGTCGCCAGGACGACGGCCAGCATGCGTCGGGTCATGAGGGTGCCTCCCATGGTGGCGGTCAGGGCTCCGAAGGCGCGGCAGCGCCGCGCCGAGGCAGACGCCGCGAGCAGTACCGCGAAGGCCCCTTGTTCCTCTCCCAGTGTGGCCTCGGGCGCGGAGGCGGTCAACCGTGCACCGGCCGGCCCGCAGCGCGGCGCGCTGCTGATACGATTCGCCCCGAGCGCCGCGGGGCCTGCGGCCGGCGCACGACTCTCGAGGCGAGGAGATGCCGGTGGAAGCCAAGATCCCGACCCGCATGGGGGACGGCTACATGGTCGAGCTGACGCGCAGCGAGCTGCGCGCCGACCTCGAGGACGCGACGCGCCAGGCGGCGCGCAAGGCCAAGGTCCCGCCGCTCGCCCAGGACGAGCTCGACCACCTGCTCGACATCTACGCCTCGCGCGCGGCCTTCACCGCCGTCGACATCGGCGACCAGGTGGTCCTCAGCTGCGACGGCGGCGGCAGCAAGATGACCGGCACCGACCTCCTCGACCTGCTCGAGAGCGAGCAGCGCCTCGGCCAGGACATCCTCGAGCTCTGGCACATCGAGTACAGCTACAAGGCGATCAAGACGATCCTGCCGTTCCAGCAGCAGGTGATGCAGAACTGCCAGCTGATGATGACGGCGCCGGTGCAGTACGGCGCGCAGCCCAACCTGGCCTTCTACAGCAAGCCGGACGGCCCGGCGGAGAACTGGTTCGAGCTGCTGCCGCGCGGCGACATCGCCGGCGCCCGCGCGGCCATCGACCAGGCCATGGACCACGCCACCAAGGACTTCGTCTACGTGGGCGAAGGCATGCTGGACGCCGGCGCCGACGGCATGGACTTCGACACCACCGGCGGCGCCGGCGACGCCGACTTCTTCAGCACGCTGCGCGCGGTGAAGCACCTGCGCGAGAAGTACCCGGACGCCGGCATCGAGGTGGGCATGGCCGGCGAGTTCGTGATCGGCGTGCACGGCGAGCTCGAGTGGGAGGGCCGCCGGCTCGCCGGTCTCTGGCCGCGGCGAACAGCTCGAGGTCTGCCAGGACGCCGGCGCCACGATCTTCGGGCCGGCGGTGAACATCCGCACCGGCAAGAGCTGCGCCTGGAACGCGGCGTACTCCATCACCGTGACCAAGCCGTGCATGGACGTCGCCCGCATCCCGGTGCACCCCAACGTCGGCGAGGGTGTCGGCGGCGTGCCGGTGAACGGGTACCCGCCCGAGGACGCCGCGTCCCGGGCGGCCAAAGCCCACGTCGACATCCTCCGCTGCGACGGGTTGTAGGTGGGCTCGGGTGACTCCAGAGGCATGGACGTCACCCACGCGCTCGCCGCGGGCATGGGCGGGATGCGTACGGCCGGAGACCTGGTCGCACGCATGCAGATGGCCCGCGGGATGCGCCTTCCGGAGGCGAAGCAGTACGTCGCGGACAAGCTGGGCTGCACGGTCCGCGACCTCAGCGACAGCTATGCGATGGAGCAGATCCGCGGTGAGAAGGGACTGGGGCGGATCCTCGACCACTCGAACCTGCACCCGGGTGAGCCGAACGCGATGATGGCCAAGTTCCGCATCGCCGAGCTGCTCGGCGTGCCGATCAGCTCGGTGGAGCGCTTTCGGGAGCTGGCGGGGCTGTAGAGGCTCCGGCCGCGGCACGCGCCACGAACCAGCCCACGAGCCCCATGGCGAGCCCGATCGGGACCAGCAGGACGCCCATGAACATCGTCAGGTAGAGGCCGAGACCGGGGCTCAGCCAGCCGATGTGGCCGGCAGCCGCGTCCGCGTTGGCGACGGCCGCGATGCCGCAGGCCGCCACCGCGACGCCGAGCAGCCACGAGGACTTGCGCGGCGTCGTCAGGGTGACGAGCACGCCGAGCGTCGAGACGATGAGGGCGACGACGATCGCCGGCGTGCCCCACTGGGTCTGCAGCACGCCGTTGATGTCTCCCGTCAGCGTGGGGCTGTAGTTCACCCGCCCCTGGATCTCCTCGTTGGCCCACGGAAGGAACACGGCGATGACGAGGACGGCTCCGGCGATGAGCGTGAGGATCCCGTCCCCGGTCCAGTCGCGGCGCAGAAGTCGCACTCGCTTGAGCCGGCTCGGTCGCTTCATGTGTCCAGTATCGCCCTTTCGGCCGCCAGACCTGAACAGGCCGAGGAGCGCTTGAGGCTGCGTCGAACGCTGCCGATAGAGGTTGCATCGATCCTGGAGGCACGCGAGATGAAGCGAGTCATGCGTTTGGCGTTCGTCGCGCTGCTGGTGCTCGGCCTTGCCGCCGCGGCCGCCGGCTGCGGATTGCAGGACAAGGCGGTGGAGAACACCACCGGCAAGATCGACGTGGCCAAGGACGCGGCGGTCAAGGCCCAGCTGATGATGATCCAGACCGGCGTGCAGGCGTACATCGCCACGAGCGGCGCGGCGCCTGCCGACGCCTCGCAAGCCACCCTCGGCGGCTTCGTGAGCCCCTGGCCGACGAACCCGTTCTCCAATGCGCCGATGAAGGCCGGCACGGCGCCCGGCGACTACGTGTACACGCCCGGATCCGGCCCCGCCTACACGCTGGCCGTGAACCTCTCCGACGGGAGCACGTACACGGCGCCCTGAGTATTCTCAGGCGCCGATCATCTTCTTCACGTAGACGGCCCGCCTGCTCGGCCGGCCGGTGCGCAGCTCCACGTCGTCCGCGCTCCCCATCGCCTTGAGCGCCGCGTTCACGCCGATCCAGCGCAGCGGCTCCGGCTCCCACGGCTTGGAGCGGTGGTTGACCCACGGCAGGCCGGTGAGTTCCGTCTCCTGCCCGAGGATGAGGTCGCGGAGGGTGCGGCCGGCGAGGTTCGTCGTCGACACGCCGTCGCCGACGTAGGCGCCGGCCCACGCCATCCCTGTGGCCCGGTCCAGGCCGACCGACGTGTACCAGTCGCGCGGGGCGGCGACCGCCCCGCCCCAGTGATGGGTGATCTTCGCGTCTCCGATGGCCGGGAAGAGGTCGCCGAGCAGCACGCGCAGGTGCTCGCGCACCGCGGGATCGCGCTCGTAGTCCTCGCTCAGGCGCGAGCCGAAGTGGTACGGCGCGCCGCGTCCGCCGATGGCGATGCGGCCGTCCTCTGTGTGCATGGCGTAGAAGATGAGGAAGCGGAAGTCGCCGAAGACCTCGTGGCCCGTCCAGCCGACCTCCTCCCAGAAGGAGTCGGGCAGCGGCTCGGTGCCGATCATCAGCGAGTAGATCGGGACGAGCGTGCGCTCGAAGCCGGGCAGCTCGGGAGTGAACGCCTCCGTGGCCCGCACGACGACGTCGGCGCGCACGTCGCCGAACGCCGTCGTCGCGACGTGCGGCTCCAGGCGGGTGACGGGGGTGCGCTCGTAGATGGGCACCCCCAGCCCCTCCACCACGTCCGCGAGGCCGCGGGCGAGACGGGCCGGGTCGACGGCGGCGCCGTGCGGCGTGTAGCCGGCGCCGAGGCACCCGGCCACCTTGATGCGCTCGCGCATGTCGGCGGCGCCGAGCATCCGGTAGTCCTCCTCGCCGAAGCCCCACTCGCGCTCGTACTCGACCGCCTCGCGCAGGCGCAGCAGTTGCACCGGCGTGAGCGCCAGGTCCAGCTGGCCGCCGAGGTGGAAGCGCGCGTCGATGCCCTCGTCCTCCACGACGCGCGCGATCTCGTACACCGTCTGGTGCAGCGCGCGCTGCTGGTCGATCACCGCCTGCCGTCCGTGCGCCTTGGCTGCGTCGCTCCGGGACCCGGGGAACGTGGTGTGGCACCAGCCGCCGTTGCGTCCGGAGGCGCCGAACCCGGCGATCTCGCGCTCGAGCACCGCGATGCGCAGGTGCGGGTCCGCCTTCTTGAGGTAGTAGGCGGTCCACAAGCCGGTGAAGCCGGCGCCGACGATGGCGACGTCCACGTCGATGGGGCCGGCGAGTGAGGGACGCGGGGTGAGCTCGCCGGGAACGCCGTCGAGCCACATGCTGCGGGCGCGGTAGTCGGTCATGTCGGGCTCCTTGGAGGGTGAAGCGATGCTAGCAAATGCGTCGACGGCGCGGCAGCCCTCGCGTTTGCCCGGTGGAACAAAGAGTGGGACGACGATGTGCCCGGGAGGTGAGCAGGATGCGCGCGAGCAGGTTCGAGGACGCCTACAAGGGCACTCCGCCCTGGGACATCGGCCGGGCGCAGCCGGCGTTCGAGCGCGTGGCCGACGCCGGGCTGGTGACGGGGCCGGTGCTGGACGCAGGCTGCGGCACCGGCGAGAACGCGCTGTTCTTCGCCGCCCGCGGGTTCGAGGTGGTCGGCGTGGACGCCGTCGAGGCGGCCGTGGCGGCCGCGCGGGCCAAGGCGCAGACGCGCGGCCTCCAGGCCGAGTTCCTCGTGCACGACGCCCTGGCCCTCGGCGAGCTCGGGCGGCGCTTCGCACGGTCGTCGACTCCGGGCTGTTCCACACCTTCGACGACGACGAGCGGCGGCAGTACGTCGCGTCGCTCGCGGCCGCCACGTCCCTGGGCGCGCACGTGTACGTGCTCTGCTTCAGCGAGCACGAGCATCTGGACGGAGGCCCGCGGCGGGTGACGCAGGCCGAGCTGCGCGAGGCGTTCGACCGGCCGCCCTTCCGCGTGGTCGAGATCGAGGCGGCCGAGATGGCGACGAACCTCGACGGCGTCGGCCGCAAGGCGTGGCTGGCGAGCATCGAGCGGGTGGCCTCGCCGCGGTCGTGACGGGCCGGCCCGCGGCTACGGAACGAGCACCAGCTTGCCCAGCGCCGGGCGCTCCATGATCAGCGAGTGGGCACGCGGGGCATCCTCGAGCGACAGTTCGCGGCCGACCACGGGCTTGAGCACGCCGCTCTCGGAGTCCGGCGTCCACGGCGGCCCGCGCGGCCGCCGCTTCTTCGGGCCGCGCGTTCGGCGTCCGCATCCCGAGCACCGCGCCCTCCGCGTTCATGAGGTCGCGAGCGTCGACGTCCACGCTCCCGCGGCTCCCGACCACGACGACACGACCGCGCTGGGCGAGCAGCTTCAGGTCGTTCCCCAGGTTCACGTTGGCGAGGAACTCGATGATGATGTCGAATCCCGCGCCGCCCGTCAGCTCGAGCGCGGCCTCGACGTGCGCCGGATCGCGGTGGTCCAGCACGCGGACGCCGCCCTGGGCGGCCACGAGGTCGCTGCCCGCCTCGCTTCCGGCCGTCCCCACGACGTCGAGACCGGCCGCGACGGCGAGCTGCACCGTGGCGATGCCCACGCCGCCGCTGGCCCCGTGGATGAGGATGCGCTCACCGGCCGCCGCGGCGGCCCTCTGGATCAGCGCGCGGTACGCCGTGAAGTAGGGGACGCCGATAGCGGCGCCTTGCGCGTAGGAGAGGCCATCGGGCAGCGGGCGGACGGCCTCCGTGGGGCAGAGCGCGTACTCCGCGTAGGTGCCGCTCAGCGAGTCGGTCACGTAGACGCGCTCGCCGGTGTCGACCCGGACGCCGGCGGCGTCGCAGCCCGGCGTGTAGGGCAGGGCGGGGAGCTCGGTGTACCGGCCCTCTCGCACGTAGGCCTCGAAGGGGTTCACGCCCGCCGCCTGGACGCGGACGAGCACTTCGCCCTGCACCGGCTCCGGCTGCGGCACTTCCTCCACCTGGAGGACGTCGGGATCGCCGAACTCGTGGACGCGGACTGCGCGCATGGCTCACTCTCCCAGAGGCTGGAGGGAACCGGCGATGCGCGCCAGCTCGTCCCTCGTGAGGTCGCCGGCCACGCTCACCGTGACGCGGTGGTCGGCGCCGGTGCTGACGTAGAGGTGCGGCCAGTCTGGCAGGCCGAGGACGAGGCTGGCCGTCTCGCCGCGCAGGCTGCCGGACGAGAGCTTGACGCGCGTGCTCTGACTGAGCGCCACGGAATCCTCGTCGAACGGGTCGTCCGACCCGGGCGGGTTGTCGGCGCGCCAGCGGCTGACGATGCAGACGCGGTCGAACCCTCGCCGGTACGTGAGGACGACGGTGAGCGAGCCGACCTCTCCCGCGTGGACCGGGTGGTACGCGCCAAGGAAGGCCCCGTTGACGGCACCGGTGACGCCGCTCAGGCGGTAGCCGCGCGGCATCCACGTGGTCGCGTAGGGCGTGAAGCTCGTGGTCGCGCGGCGGCCGAGGGCGGCCGCCTGCCGCAGGCTCATGCGGCGGAACCGCTCGCTCATCGGCAGGAGCTTGTCCTGGACGTGGACGGCCAGCGTGAACCGGCTGCGGGGCACGTCGCCGCCGACGTGCACGTTCTCGATGCGCGTGCCGCTCACGTCGCCCGCGCTGCTCCAGTGCTCCACCGCGAGCGGGTAGCCGGACTGCGCGTCCACGACGATGCGGGCGGTGCCGTCGCTGCCGCCGCCGGCGAGCGGCTCGGGCACGGTGATGGACCAGGCCGTGCGACCCTCCCAGGTCACCGGCGTGACGGGCACGTCGGGGTCGAGCTCGGCGATCACGGCGCGGGCGTAGGCGGCGACGCTCCTGTCGAGCACCTGCGAGGAGCCCATCCAGGGGCCGAAGAAGGGCCCGGGGTCCGGCAGGTCGCGGGCGACCTCCGAGTACAGGGCCTTGCCGTCGCGGAAGACGTACCGGCGGGCGACGCGCTTGACCGCGTCGTAGGTGTAGGCCACGTCCTCGCTGCTCTGGACGATGCGGTAGTCGCCGCGCGAGGTGAAGGTGAACGACCCTACGCGGTGGGAGAACGGGCGGCCGCGCGCCGAGCCGTACTCGACGACGTCGCCGCTGATGCTGTTCAGGTTGGCGAGCGCGTACTGGACGCGGGCGAGGACGGTGTCGGCGGTGGCGGGCTGCGGCGTCGACTGGCGGATGCCCGGCACGCCGGCCCAGGTGACGGCCACGGCGGCGACGACGGCCGCCGCCACGGCGGCCACGGCGGCGAGGCGGATGCCGCGGCGGCGGCGCGGCGGCGGCGGAGGCACTCGCCGTGCGCGCCCGCGTGAGGGCGGCGCCGGCGGGCGGCCGTCGGAGCCGGCGAGCCCGCGCATGCCTTCGCGCACGCGCTCGAAGTGGTCCGGAGCGTGCGCCGGCACCGGCGACTCGCGCAGCTCGCGCCCGAGGTCGTCGTCCCAGCGGCGGCCTTTCACGACGTCTTCTCCCTGACGAAGGCCGGCTCACAGAGCAGGCCGCGCAGGCGGGTCCGGGCGGCGGCGAGGCGCGACGAGACGGTCCCCTCGGGGATGCCGACCACCTCCGCCGCGGTGCGGTAGTCGTAGCCGTACTGGTGCACGAGGACGACGAGGACGCGCTGCTCCACCGGAAGCCGGTCGAGCGCGTCCTCCAGCTCCGCCCAGCGCGTGACGATCTCGCAGGGATCGTCGTCGTCGCGGGCGGTGTCCGCGAGGGCGTCCTCGCTGGTCAGCAGCTGGAAGCGCCGCTCGCGGCGCAGGTAGTCGAGGCACGTGGTGTAGGTGATGCGGTAGAGCCACGTGCCCACCTCGCTGTCACCGCGGAAGCCGCGCAGCGACTGGTACGCCTTGATCGAGGCGTCCTGGAGGGCGTCGTCCATCAGTACGGGGTCGCGGAGCACACGGAACGCGAGCGCGCGCAGGCGGCTGTCGTAGTGCTTGAGCATGCGCACGAACGCCTCACCGTCGCCGCGCCGGGCGGCGCTGACGGTCTGCTCGTCGATCTCTCGTTCTGCCGGGTCGTACGTCACGGGCTCGCATCCTGGCCCCCGCTGTCGGCTGTGGGCCTGCTGAGAGATTAGACGCCGCGACGGCGAGGATCCGTCGTCATCGCCGTCGGGGCGCTCCGCGTGCTGTGGATTCTACAGCTGCAGCGAGCGGGCCGCCCGCCGGGTGGCGGGCGGCCCGCAGGTCCGTCCTCGTCCGCAGGGAGCCGCCTCCGCTGCTGCGGGCGGCTCGTTCGGTCACGGCACCGAGTAGGTGAGCCCGTTGCTGAGGTAGCCGGTGAGCTTGTACGCCTGGCCGCCGCTCAGCTGCTCGTACACGTAGCTGCCCGGCGCCGTGCCCGGCGTCATGGGCTGGCCGGTGAACGGGTTGGTCGGCCAGGGATTGACGAATTGCGAGATGCCGCCGCCCTCGACGACGTCCTGCGGCGGCGGGTACAGGTTGTTGTTGTCCGCCGCCCAGGCCACGATGCCCACCTGCAGCTTGGCGATGGCGGCCACCACCTGCTGGTCGGCCGTGGGGGACCCGGACGGCGAGACGCTCGGGCTGGCCGTCGTGGTGGGTGAAGGCGACAGGGTCGGCGACGGCGAGACCGTCGGAGACGGCGTCGGGCTCGTCCCCGGCAGGAGCACGTCCACGCGCACGTACAGGATCGGCTTCATCTGCAGGCTGCCGGAGGAGAACTGCAGCGTCAGCGTGTCGTTGGCGCTGTCGTGCGTGAGCGTCCCCTTGACGCTGCCGGTGACGTCCGTGAGGCCGAGCGCGGAGGCCTTGACCGACACCTGCAGCTCCTCGCCCACGAGGGTGGCGTTGGTCGATCCGGCCTGCTGGAGCTGCGGGTCGTACTGGGTGATCTTGAACTGGTCGCCCGACTGCTTGATGACCAGCCCGCCGCCCGTGCCGGCCTGCGGCGACCAGTTGCCGATGAAGACGTCGCCGGCGGTGGACGGGGTGTTGTCCTGGGGCCGCAGGTAGAAGTACCAGAGCGCGGCCGCGGCCGCGACGATGGCGAGCACGACGAGCAGCCAGACCCACCAGGGCACGCCGCGGCCGTCCGAGCTGCTGCTGCGGCCGTGCGACATGACCAGCGTAGGCTGGGAGGGCGGAGGCGGCGGCTGCTGTCCCGCGCCCGCCGCCGGCATCACCCGTGTGGCTCCCGTGTCGGCGCCGGGCATGATCTGCGTCTCGCCCTCGCCCGCCGCGGGCATCTTCTGCGTCGCGTCGTCGGGAGGCGTCACCCGGGTCAGCTCCGTGTCGTCGTCAGGCAGCTTGCCTGTTGTCTCGTCGTCCATGTTCGTCCTCCCCGCCGGATGACGCACTGCGGTCACTGGTTCGACTCTACTACTTTGCCCAACTCAGCCGGTTCCCTGTTCCAGCGCGGTCCAAAGGTCGAAGAAGGTGGGACAGGTCTTGGCCACGCAGCCCGGGTCCTCGATCACGATGCCGGGGACCCGCAGGCCGAGCACGGAGAACGCCATGGCGATGCGGTGGTCCCCGTGAGGGTCGATCACCGCGCCGCACGGGGTGCACGGGAACACGCGCAGCCAGTCGGCGCCGGACTCCGTCGTCACGCCGGCCCGGCGCAGGTTCTCCTCCATCGCGGCGATGCGGTCGGATTCCTTGAGGCGGACGTTGCCGATGCCGGTGATCGTCACCGGCGAGAGCGCCAGCGGGGCGATGGCGGCCAGCGTCATGAACGTGTCCGAGATGTCGGCCATGTCGACGGTCAGGCCGGCCAGCGCGGCAGGGCCGGCCACGCGCACGCCCGCGGGCTCGTCCGTCACCGTGCAGCCCATCGCCTCGAGCACGTCGAGGAAGGCGACGTCGCCCTGCAGCGCGCCGGCGCGATGGAGGCCGGCCACGAGGACGGTGCCGCCGGTGGCCGCGGCGGCGAAGAAGTAGGACGCCGTGGAGGCGTCGGGCTCGACGTCGTACTCGCGGCCGGCGTAGCGCCCGGGCAGGACGACGTAGTGGTCGCCGGCCGCGGTCTGCGCGCCGGCGCCGAACTGCTCCATCATGCGCAGGGTCATGGTGACGTAGGGCCGGCTCACCAGGCCGTCGACGCGCAGGTCGAGCGGCCCGCGGCCGAGCGGCGCCGCGAGCAGCAGCGCCGAGATGAACTGGCTCGAGGTGTCGCCGGGCAGCCGCAGGCTGCCCCCGGCGAGGCCGCGAGCCAGCAGGGTGACCGGCAGGCCGGCGGCGTCGTCCGGCTCCGTGCGCGCGCCCTGGGCGCGCAGGGCCTGGAGCAGGAGGCCGAGCGGCCGGCGCCGCAGCTGCGGCGCCGCGTCGAAGCGGAACGTGCCCTCGCCGGCCGCTGCCGCGGCCAGGAGGAACCGGGCGGCGGTGCCGGCCTCGGCGCAGAAGACGTCGGCCTCGGCGGCGGGGAAGCGCCCGCCGGCGCCGCTCACGTGCAGGTCGGCGCCCCGGCGCTCGACGGCGACGCCCAGAGCGCGGAGGCCGGCGGCGAACGCGTCCGTGTCGCCGGCCTCGAGCGCCCCGCGCAGCACAGACCGGCCGGCCGCGAGGCCGGCCAGCAGCAGCGCGCGGTTGGTCACGCTCTTCGAGCCGGGCACGCGCACCACCGCGTCCAGGTCCGGACGGGCCGGACGGATGCGGCGGGGCGAGCTGGAGCCTGCGTCGTCCATCACCGGGATGATATCCCAGCCTCCGGCCCCCTCCTGGCTGAAAGTCGACATTGACTCGGGAGTCAGGATGGCCATACTCGTGCGAGAGCGGACCGGATCATCTTCCGAGGGGGCGTGCTTGACGCGCAGGGGGTTCTTGAAGTGGCTCATCGCCGGCTTCGGCGTGGTCTCGCTGGCCGGCGTGCTCTATCCGATCACCAGGTTCCTCAAGCCTCCGGTCGCGGTCTCGGGCGCCATCGGCCAGGTCGCCAACGTCGGCGCCCTCAGCACGTTCCCCGCCGGCCAGCTCACGCCGGTGGCCGTGAACGGGCAACCGGCGGCGGTCCAGAACCTGAACGGCAAGTACACCGTGTACTCGCTCATCTGCACGCACCTGGGCTGCGTCCTCGGCACCGCGGGCGACACGTTCTCGTGCCCGTGCCACGGCAGCGAGTTCTCCGCCACCGGCGCGGTGACCCACGGACCGGCCACGCTGCCGCTGCCGACGTATCACTCGCAGACGCAGAACGGCTCGCTGCTCGTGGGGCCGATCGACCTGAGCGGCGCCAAGTATCCGGCCTGGTACGTGGGAGAGTTCGGATGAGCACGACGACCGAAGGCCGCGCGCCCGAGGCGGCCCCTGCGCCCGAGAGGCGCGGCCTCGTCGACTGGGTCGTCCAGCGCCTCGGCCTCACGGCGACGATGGAGGACCAGTACAACCGCATCGTGCCGAAGCACGCCACCAACTACATCTACTGCTTCGGCGGCGTCGCCTTCGTCCTCTTCATCATGCTCGCCGTCACGGGGATCCTGCTCGCCGTGTACTACCAGCCCACGCCCGACACGGCGTACCAGAGCGTGCTCAACATCTCGACGCACGTGCAGTTCGGCTGGTGGATCCGCTCGATCCACCGCTGGTCGGCCGGCGGCATGGTGCTGCTCGTCTTCATCCACACGCTGCGGGTGTTCTTCACCGGCGCCTACAAGGCGCCGCGCGAGCTCAACTGGCTCACCGGCGTGCTGCTCCTCCTCATCACCCTGGGCTTCGGGTTCACGGGCTACCTGCTGCCGTGGGACCAGAAGGCGTACTGGGCGACCAAGGTCGGCACCGACATCGCCGGCTCGGTGCCGTTCATCGGCCACTTCCTGCTGGTGACGCTTCGCGGCGGCGAGCAGATCAGCGCCGCCACGCTCGGCCGGTTCTACGACCTGCACGTCCTCGTCCTGCCGGCCATCATCGTGGCGCTCCTGCTGGGGCACTTCTGGATGATCCGCCGCCACGGCATCTCCGGGCGGCTGTGAGGCGAGTCATGGCGAAGGCGAAACGACAGGTCCCGACCAACGAGCCGCCGCGCTTCTACTGGGAGATCTGGCGCGACCCCGGCCAGGGCTACATCCCGTACTTCTGGGAGGAGCTCACGTCGCAGGCGATGATCTTCTTCCTCCTGCTCGGCGTCATGGGCGGCATCGCCCTGCTGTGGCCGGCGGACCTCGCGCCCCAGGCGAACGTGCTCGTCACGCCGTCGGGCATCAAGCCGGAGTGGTACTTCCTGGGGCTGTTCCAGCTCATCAAGATCATCCCCGAGATAGCCGGGATCATCGTGCCGGGGATCGTCGTCCTGCTCATGGTGATCCTGCCGTTCGTCGACCGCAGCGCCGAGCGCAACCCGCTGCGCAAGCCGGTGACGACGACGGTGGCGCTGATCATCATCATCGCCCTCGTCGTGCTCACGATCTGGGGCGCGGTGACGCCGTGAATACCCGACGCAGCAAAGGTATCGAGCGGGGCGCCGAAGGAGCACCGCTCTCCTCCCGAGGAGGGAACATGAAGCGAGTCCTTCTTTGGCTGACTCCGGCGCTGCTCGTGGGCGCCGCGGTGGCCGTGGGGTGTGGGAGCCTCGCCACGCCCGAGGCCCCGAGCACGGCGAGCCCGTCGTCGGGCAGCGGCGGCAGCGCCACCGCCAACGTGAGCCAGCAGGTCAAGGACGGGGGACAGCTCTACGTCGACCTCGCCTGCGTCCGCTGCCACGCGCCCAACGGCGTCGGCGGCATCCCCAACCAGCTCAACGTCGGCGGCGACAGCACGATCCCGCCGCTCAACAACCAGTTCCGCGACCAGAGCGAGCAGTTCCGCGCGGCGCCGGCGATCACACAGGTCCTCATGGAGGGCAGCATCGTCAGCAAGAAGCCCGGCGTCATCAACATGCCGTCGTGGAAGGGCGTCATCAACGACGCCCAGGCCAACGCCATCGCCGCCTACATCCTCGCCGGGTTCCCGAACACCGGGGCGACCTACGATCCCGACCCGGCGAAGCCGAGGACATCTACAGCGCCTACGCCTGCATCGACTGCCACGGCCAGGTCGGCGGCACGTCGCTCGCCGTCGCCGGCGCCGAACCCGCAGACCGCCGACAAGGTCGTGCCGGCGCTGCGCAACCCGGACGACAACGTGCCCCTGAGCGAGCTGCGCTCGGTGCTGATGGAGGGCTCGATCCCCGACCCCGGCACCAAGGGCGTCATCTTCATGCCGGCGTGGGGCCAGATCCTCTCCGTCGACCAGATGAACACGATCCTGCCGTACATCGTCGGACGGGCCGCCGGCCAAGAAGCTGCCGGCGCCGCCGCCGGCCTCGCCGCTGCCGCTCGCCGGCGGCGCTTCGTCCCCGGCGCCCTCGAGCTCGGCGTCGCCGTGATGAGCGTGCTCCCGGCCATCGTCGCCCAGGGCATCCCGCTCGCACCGTCGCTCGAGGTGCGGCTGATCGCGCTGGCCGTCGTCGAGGTGGTCCTGCTCACGACGGCCGTCCTGCTGTACATCCGCTGGGCGCAGTTCAAGCGGGAGCCGCTCGACGAGTGGTGGGAGCGGCGCAAGCAGGCGGGGTTCTCGCCGCGCACCAGGGCGCTCATGGAAGAAGACGAGCGCGAGCGCCTGGCGGCCGAGGCGGCCGCCGGTGTCGAGGCGGGCGTGGCCGGCACGAGCACGGCCGGTCCCGCGGCGACGCCCGGACCGCCCGGAGCGGCGCGCGGCTGAGAGTGGCCGCTCCGCGGCCCTTCGCGCCTCCGGGCGCGGCCCCTCAGACCAGACGCTTCGCGTACAGCTCGTAGGCCGAGCTCGCCTGCATCCCGGCGCGCTCGTACAGGCGCAGCGGCCTGGTCTCTCCCTCGGCGTCCACGCCCAGGTCCACCCGCAGCTGTCCGCGCGCCGCGAAGGCGGCGAGGGCGTGCGCGAGCAGCGCGGCGCCGAGGCCGCGGCGCCGCCACGGCCGGCGCACGCCGAGCCCCTGGATCCAGCCGAGGTCGCCGTGGTCGTAGGCGACCAGCCCGCCGGCCGGCCGATCTCCGTCCCAGGCGAGCCACCACAGCCCGGGGTCGAAGCTCGCGTGCCCGAGCAGCCGGGTCTTCCAGGCCTCGAAGGGCTCGTTGCTGCGGCGGAAGTGGTCCGCGAACGCCTCGGTCATCACGTCGTGCATGGTGTGCTCGTCGGCCTCGAGCCGGAAGGGCCGGAGCTCGAGGCCGGCCGGCACCTCCGCCGCCGGCGCCCCGCCGGAGAGGTCGATGGTCATGCGGTAGACGGTGCGTCGCAGCTCGTAGCCGTGCTTGCGCAGCAGGTCCCGCTTGCCGCGGTTGCCGGCGATGCAGTAGACGTCCAGCCGCGGGTCCTCGTAGCCGCGATCCACCGCGAGCTGGGCCGCGCGCCGTTCGGCCAGCCCGAGCAGCCGTCCGCGGAGCTCGGGCTCGTGGTGGTCCGGGTGCACCCAGAGGTCGGCCTCGAGCTCGCCGGTGCGGAACTGGTCGCCGGCGTAGGCGTAGCCGACCAGGCCGGCGGGGCCTTCCGCGACCCACGCGTCGCTGCGCGGGGTCGAAGCCCTCCATGGACCAGTCGTTCTCGAGGTCCTCGAGCGTGCTGTCAGGCTCGCCCGCTTCGGCGACGTCGCAGGCGTTCAGGAGGTCGACGATCTCGGGAGCGTCGCCCCTCGTCACGGGCCGGATGCGGCTCGGCGCGCGGAGCGGTGCCCCTCCGGCGCCCCGCTCGATGGCCTGACTACGGCGGCTGTTCACGTGGTCCCGGTGGTGTCCTTGACCAGCGGGATGGTCTCGTCGATGTCCTGCCCGGACGGCGACTTGCCCACGATGCGCATGGAAAGGTGAGTCGCGTCCACGCTGCTGAAGACGAGCTTGAAGTCCCCGGCGAGCGCCTTGAGGGCCGCCTTGAACTGCTCGGCGTTGGCCTCGCCGGCGATGTGCGAGAAGTCGTCCATGGTGATGACCAGTTCGGTGCCGTCGAGGTGTGCGGGGACGGTCACCTTCTGGGTGGCCTGGCTGCCGCTGATGACGACGGTGAAGGCCTCGTCCTTCTTGGTGATGACGGCGGTGCCGATGCCCTTCTGCGTGGTCGCAGTCCAGGCGCCGAGGAACTCGTCGCCCGACGTCGCGGGTCCGCGGAGCACGAAGAACCACACCGCGACGATGGCGAGGACCGCGACGACGGCGATGATGACGACCGTCTTGAGCAGGCCGGAGGAGGCGGCGCTCGCCGGCGGAGCCGCCGCCGGCTGGTCGCCGCCGCTCCACGCCGGGGACGCGCGGTAGGTGTCGGCCGGCGCTCCCGCGGCGCCGCCGCTGTAGGCGGCGTGGTAGTCGCCGCCGGGCGACGCGGCGGCATGCCGGCGCCCGCGACCGGCGCGCCGCACTTGCCGCAGGTCCAGTCGTCGTCCTTGAGCGGAGCGTGGCAGTTCGGGCACTCGGCCATGGGTCCTCCTAGAACTCCAGCTTCTCCAGCCGGCCGAAGATCACGTCGCGCCCGGCCCGGTACTGGTCCGGGTCCATGGCGGCGTCGATCTCCTCCGGCGTCATCACGGCCATCGCCTCGTCGCTCGCCTTGATCAGGTCGCCGAAGTCCACGCCGTCCCGCCAGGCCTGCATGGCCGCGTCCTGCACGACGCGATAGGCGTCCTCGCGCAGCATGCCCTTGTCGACGAGGGCCAGCAGGACCGCCCCGCTGAAGACGAGGCGGTAGCTCTGGCCCAGGTTCGCCAGCATGCGCTCCTCGTCGACGACGAGGTTGTCGATGAGCCTCGTGAACTTCTGCAGCATGTAGTCGAGGAGGATCGTGCTGTCGGGCAGCACGATGCGCTCGGCCGAGCTGTGGCTGATGTCGCGCTCGTGCCAGAGGGCGACGTTCTCCATGCCCACGAGCGCGTTGCCGCGGAGCACGCGGGCGCAGCCGGCCATGCGCTCGCTGAGGATCGGATTGCGCTTGTGGGGCATGGCCGAGGAGCCCTTCTGGCCCTTGCCGAACGCCTCCTCGGCCTCGCGCACCTCGGTGCGCTGCAGGTGCCGCACCTCGGTGGCGAACTTCTCGATGCTGGAGCCGACGAGGGCGATGGTCGTCAGGAACGCGGCGTGCCGGTCGCGCTGCACGACCTGGTTGCTGATGGGCTCGCGGCCGATGTCGAGCTCCTCGCAGACCAGGTCCTCGACGCGGGGGTCGATGTTGTTGTAGGCGCCCACCGCGCCGCTGATCTTGCCGACCGACGCGTCGACGGTGGCGAGTGCGCATGCGCTTGAGGTGGCGGCTGACCTCGAACGCCCAGATGCCGAGCTTCATGCCGAAGGTGATGGGCTCGGCGTGGATGCCGTGCGTGCGCCCGACCTCCACGGTGTCGCGGAACTCGAGCGCGCGCCGCTTGAGCACCTCGCCGAGCGCGACGAGGTCGCGCTCGAGGAGCAGGCCGGCGCGCTTGATCTGCAGCGCCAGCGCGGTGTCGAGCATGTCGCTGCTGGTCATCCCGTAGTGGACGTACTTGCTGGCGTCGCCGACGTACTCGGCGACGTTGGTGAGGAAGGCGATGACGTCGTGGTTGGTCGTCGCCTCGATCTCGTTGACGCGGGCCACGTCGAACGCGGCCTTGGCCTCGATCTCGCGGACCGCGTCGTCGGGGATCCTGCCGAGCTTGTTCCAGGCCTTGACGGCGGCGATCTCCACGTCGAGCCAGGCCTGCATCCTGGCCTCGTCGGTCCAGATCGCGCCCATCTCAGGGAGCGTGTAGCGCTCGATCATCGGTGTGCCCTCCGCGGCCGCCGCGTCACGGAGCGGCCGGCTCGCGCCGTCCGTCCGTCTGTCGTCACCGCGATTCTCTCACACCGTCCGCGGCCGGCGGGACGCGCCCTGGCGCGCGGCGCCGGCGGAGCCTCTGGCGCCGCCCGGCGGTCGGGTGCAGAATCGCGGGCGAAGGGCTACTTCTGGCCCGGATGGGTGCTGGCGCGGATGGGGCATCGGCTCTCGCCTTCAACGCCTGGGAGGCGTACGGGCGCGGCAGCCGGGCCATCAGCGAGGACGAGATCCAGCGGGAGATGGAACGGCAGCGGCGCGGCTGAGGAGCGTGCCCCGCCGCGCCGCCGCGGTCACTTGCCTATGGTGCTGCCGTCCGAGAGATAGGCGACGAGCGAGTAGCTCTTGCCCCCGTCCAGCTGGGTGTAGGTGTAGTCACCCTTGCCCGTGCCGGGCTGCATCGGCTGGCCGGTGAACATGTTGGTCGGCCAGTGGATCATCTTGGCGAGCATGCCCGACGGCGTGACCTCGCTGGGCGGCGGGTACTTCTTGCCGCCGCCGGCCTTCCACATGCCGAGGCCGCGCCGGATGGCGACGAGCCCGTAGGCGGTCGCCGCGTCGGCGTAGCCGTTCTGGTCGGTCCGCGACAGGGCGACCGTCACCGGCTTCTTGAACATGTCGCCGGTGAACTCCAGGGCGAGCTGGTCGGCCGCCTGCGGCGAGAAGGTCAGCTTGACCACGTGGGTGTCGACGACGAGGGTGTCGCCTTCCTTCTTCGCGTCGCCGGCCGGCACGTCGGGGTTGGCCAGCACCTTGTAGGTCTCGCCGTTCTTCTGGATCTGCACGAGCGTCATCTGGGAGCCCTTGCCGCCGCCGACCCAGTACCCGACGAGCGGGTCGGAGGAGGCGGAGCTGCCGCCGCCGCTCGTGCCGCAGCCGGCCAGGGCCGCCGCGACCAGCGCGGCGGCGAGGACGGCCAGCAGGACGAGCGGTCCGCGCCGCAGGCGCCTGCGCACCCGGCGCGGTTCAGCCACGGTAGGCGACCGCCTCGATCTCGACGTGGAGGTCCTTGGGGAGGCGCGCCACCTCGACGGTGGAGCGCGCCGGGTACGGCTCCTCGAAGAACTCGCCGTACACGTCGTTCACGGCCCCGAACTCGTCCATGTCCTTGAGGAAGATGGTCGTCTTGACCACGTGACCCAGGGTGAGCCCGGCGGCCTCGAGCGTGGCGCGCAGGTTCTCGAGCGCCTTGCGCGCCTGGTCCTTGGGCGTGTAGCCGACGATCTTGCCGCTCGGGGTCGAGCGGGATCTGGCCGGAGACGAAGACGAAGTCGCCGGCGGCGACGGCGGGTGAGTACGGCCCGACCGCGGGCGCGCCGTCAGGGGACGCGAAGACCTGCTTCTCCATGGGAGTGTCCTTTCGTGTGGGCCGGCGTCAGGCGAACAGCGCGCGCACGGCGACGTAGGCGATGGCGACCGCGATGAGGAGCACCGCGACGTAGAGGAAGCCCGAGATGGTCTTCGGGCTGGGCGGCTTGATCGTTTCTCGGCATGCGTCTCTCAGTAGCGTTGCGCGATGGCGGCGACCTGGAGCCGCGCACCGCCGGGCAACCATGGTACACCGGAGAGCGTGAGGGCGGGATACGGGGGGATGAACCGGGCCTCGATCGCGGCGTCGACGGCCGCGCCTGTCGGCCTCGTCGACGAGGTGGATCTCGAGGCTCACGACATCCTCCAGCGACAGTCCGGTGGAGCGGAGCTGGTGGGCGAGGTTCTCGAGCGCCTGGGCGGCCTGCTCCGCGGCGGTGGCGCCGGCCGGCTCGCCCTGCAGGTCGAGCGGCAGCTGCGCCGAGATGAAGACGAGGTGGCCCGACGAGACGCCGGGAGAGGCGGCGCCGGTCGGGCCCGGCGCCATCGCCGATCTGATCGCGTGCCTGCTCATGCGAGGAGTCTTCCCCGCGCGGCGGGATGCGGCACGGCCGCGACGGGATCCGGCACGGCCGTTCGCGGGCGCCGGTCGACCCGGCGCCCGCCGCGCTCAGAGGTCCAGGATCTTCGCCGCCAGGATGGCCGCGTTGCGGGCGCCGTTGATGGCCACGCACGCCACCGGCACGCCGGGCGGCATCTGCACGATGCTGAGCAGGGAGTCGAGGCCGCCGAGGTCGCTCGTCTTGATCGGCACGCCGATCACGGGCAGGTTCGTGTAGGCGGCCAGGACGCCGGGGAGGGCGGCCGCCTTGCCGGCGCCGCCGATGATGACCTTGATGCCGCGGCTCTGGGCCGTCTTGGCGTAGTGCGCCACCTTGTCCGGGTCGCGATGGGCGGAGAGCACGTTGAGCTCGTACTTGATCTTGCGCTCGTCAAGCTCCGCGGCCGCCTTCTCCATGATCTCGCGGTCGCTCTCGCTGCCCATGACGATGCCCACGAGCACGGGTTCCATCTGGATGCCCTGCAGGATCGTCTCGACCTCGGTCCTGGTCTCTTCCACTTCGCTTCTCCTTTGGTGGCGGCGCGGCGGCGCAGCGCGCCCGCGTCCGCTCAGGCCTTCAGCCGGAGAACCCGGCCGGGAACAGATCGAGCTCGCCGGCGCGCGCCTTGACGGCGCGCTCGGCGATGTCGGGACGCACCTGCATGCCGTCGAAGGCGATCTTGCCGATGCCTTCGTAGGCGCGCTCGCGGGCGGCGGCGAAGCCGTCTCCGAGCGCGCTCACGGCGAGCACGCGGCCGCCGGCCGTGACGACCTGACCGTCCTTGAGCGCCGTGCCGGCGTGGTAGACGGTCACGTCGTCCAGAGCGGCTGCCTCGGCCAGGCCGCTGATGACGTCGCCCTTGTGGCTGCTCGCCGGGTAGCCGGCGGAGGCGAGGACGACGGTGACGCAGTCCTGCGGCTTCCAGAGGACCTTGGAGCCGCCGAGCTCGCCGTTGGCGGCGGCGGCGCAGTGCTCCAGCAGGTCGGAGTCGAGCCGCGGCAGGACCGCCTGCGTCTCGGGGTCGCCGAAGCGGCAGTTGAACTCGAGTACCTTGACGCCGGCCTCGGTCACGATGAGGCCGGCATAGAGCACGCCGCGGTAGGTGACGCCGCGCCTGCGCAGCGCCGCCACGACGGGATCGACCACGTGCTCCATGGCGGCGTCGATGGCCTTCTGCTCGAACCCCGGCACGGGGCAGTAGCTGCCCATGCCGCCGGTGTTCGGCCCCTGGTCGCCGGCGTAGATGCGCTTGTAGTCCTGCGCCGGCGCGAGCGGCACCGCCGTCGGTCGCCGTCGCAGAGCACGAGCAGCGAGACCTCGGAGCCGGTGAGGTACTCCTCGGTGATGAGCACGTCGCCGGCGTCGCCGAACTCGCGGGAGACGAAGCAGGCCTGCGACGGCCTCGCGGGCCTCGGCCTTGTCCTTGCAGATGAGCACGCCCTTGCCGGCGGCGAGGCCGTCGGCCTTGACGACCAGCGGGTAGTCCTCCCGGCCCTCGACGTCGAGCAGCGCCGACTCGAGGCGCTCGTGGCGCCGGTAGGCGCCGGTCGCCACGCCGCCGGCGGCCATGACCTCCTTGGCGAAGACCTTGCTGCCCTCGAGTCGCGAGGCCTCCTTGTTGGGGCCGAAGACGGCCAGGCCGTGCTCCTCGAAGAGGTCGGTGAGGCCCGCCACGAGCGGCGCCTCCGGTCCGATGACGGTGAGGTCGACCTCCTCGCGGCTGGCGAAGTCGAGCAGCGCCCGCAGGTCGTCGGCGGCGATCGGGATGTTGTCGGCCTCTGCGGCGGTGCCGGCGTTGCCCGGGGCGCAGAAGATGCGGTCCGCGAGCGGGGACTGGGCGAAGGAATGGACGAGGGCGTGTTCTCTGCCGCCGCCGCCCACCACGAGGACGCGCATGAGGCCTCCGACTGCTGTTGGCGCTGCCGCCGGGCGGCGCTCCCGCCGGCCCGGCCCGACGCCCGCAAGTCTACCCGGGCCGGGCACGGCGGGGAAGGGCGGCGGGCGGCTCTTCCGGCCTCCCGCCGCCCTCCCCGCCCGCCGCGGGCTCGCAGCCTCCTGCAGCCGTACGCGCGAGGGGCCGGCCGTGCGGCCGGCCCCTCGCCGGGCGTCAGTGCGTGTGAGTGGCCGGTCACTTCAGCTTGTTCAGCTGGTCGAGCCGGTCGTTCACCTTCTGCGTCACCGTGGTCATGTTCTGCACGCGCATCTGCAGGTCGAGCGCGTCCGCGTTGCGGAACTTCTGCACCTTCGCGATGGCCTTGTCGTACTGGCCGTCGCCGATGAGCGCCCAGACCGGCGCCATCTGGAACTGGTCGATCTGCTTGCCCATGGCGCCCCACGTGACCCGGTAGTAGTCGGGGTCGTGACGCGTCAGCTCGTAGTCGACGACGCTCGGCGTGAAGAGGCTGTTGTACCAGTTGATCCCGACCGAGCCGAGGTCCTCGATCGCGGCGTCGGCTTCCACGGGGTCGGCCTGCAGGTGCGCCAGCGCCGCGTCCATGTACTCGATGTCCCACATGGTCTGCTGGTGCGGGTAGCAGCTGTAGTCCCAGGCGTCGAGCGCCTGATAGCCCTTCAGCGACGTCTTGGCGCCACGGAGGAGGTAGTCGTTGGCCGTGGCGCGACTGCCGCTCTTGATGCTCGGCGCGATGCTCGTTCCACGTCGCGCCCTTCTTGGCCAGGGCGTGCGGCCGGCCGAGACGAGCTGGTTCGCGCCGGAGGCGCTCACGCCGGCGGCCTGATCAGCTCGTCGGCGTCGACGGCGACCTTGAGGTCGTCGCCGCGGGCGGCGAAGTCGTAGGGCAGCACGCCGCCGTCCATGTTCCGGAACAGCTTGCCGAAGAACTTGTCGATGCTCGTCATGTAGTCCCAGTCGAGCTCGGCCTGGACCTCGTAGCTGCTGTGGTACATGAGGTCGTAGTCCTTGCCGCCGGCGGACACCTCGAAGCTGGGCACGCCCATGCCCTGGAAGCTCCAGCCGTTCTGCCACGTGTTCTGCGGCGTCTCGAGCTGGTAGTCGTGGCAGGCAGGCCGGCCTGCTTGGCCGCGTCGGCGTTCTGGTCGAGCCAGGTGACGAGCTCGGGCGCGGTGTTGAACTTGAGCGTCGCGCCCTCGCGGGCCATGAGCTCGATGCTCCACATCGCGGCGATCTTGCCGGCCCAGTCGGGGTGCGCCTGCGTGATGAAGTTCCAGGCGCCGATGCTCCAGTCGTACCAGGCGTTGGTGTAGCCGAACTCCTCGGCGGTGTCGAAGAGGAAGACGATGTCGCGCTTGGGCGCGTAGCCGCTGAGCTTCATCGCCTTGGCCAGCGCGAGGGTCTCGGCCACGGCGCCGGTGTCGTCGAGGCCGGCGCGCAGGTGGGAGTCGTGGTGGGCGTTGAGGATGACCTTCTGGCCGTCGTGCCGGCTGCCGGGCAGCGTCGCGAGGACGTTGTAGCCGAACCCGCCGTCGCTGGCCATGGTGATGCGCACGTCGCTGGCGAAGGTCGCCTCGACGGGCGTCGGGTCGGCCGCGAGGAGGGCGGACTTGAGGGCGTCGCCGTCCTTCTGCGAGAGGTAGATCATCGGCGCGTAGCTCATGTCGTACTCGCCGTCGTTGCCGCCCAGAGCGTCTGCGGCCCAGCTGTACCACGGGAACGACGGGTAGTCGGGGTTCGGGTCGCTGTAGTTGCTGGTGAGGACCACGGCGGCCGCGCCGTGCTTGGTGGCCTCGGCGCCCTGGAAGTTGAACCAGAAGTTGTCCATCGACGAGTCGACGAGGACGATCTTGCCTTTGACGTCCTTGCCCTCGTAGTCGGCGGCGAGGCCGGAGCCCACGTAGACGACGTCGGCCGTGAGTGGAGCGTCGACGCCGGGCACGCCGGCGAACTGCGAGCACGTGTACACGTCGTCGCCGACCGTGAGCGAGGCGCCGCGCACGTCCCAGACGTCCACGGGCACCTTCTCGAGGTGCACGTTCGAGAGCCCCATGCCCCGCAGCTTGTCGCGGATGTAGAGGGCGGCCGCATTGTCGGAGGGCGTGCCGGCGAGGCGATAGCCCAGCGGCGAGGTCCCGAGGTTGGAGAGGTAGGTCTCGACGTTCTGCGGATAGCCCTTGGCGAACAGGTAGTCGACGGCCTGGTCGTAGGTGAGCATGCCGGCGCCGTGCGCCGGCGCCGCCGCGAACGCGGCGGGCACGAG
Source organism: uncultured Thermoleophilia bacterium (assembly GCA_963739595.1). GTDB lineage: Bacteria > Actinomycetota > Thermoleophilia > UBA2241 > UBA2241 > CAIXSE01. The sequence continues at coordinate 58,412 of CAVUBA010000015.1, read as the reverse complement.
CAGCGCCACCGCGAAAACGGCGAGGACGAGGATGAAGACGAGTCTGTCGTTGGTGCATGGGACCTCCCTGTGCTGGCAAGCGGTCGAGAACAAGCCGGCGCGCGCGCCGGGTGCTGCTGGCGACGCCCCCCAGGGCGTGCCGCGGAGTCGAGCTGGTACCACCCCCCTGGTACTCGAGAGAACCGATGGCTCGCCGGTAGTCTGACGCCCCGGCGCGCAGAGGTAAAGGTCAGCGTGTTCGCCCATGCCGTCTTGCCCAAGACCTGGCACGACACCGGCAAGGACGACGACTCCGTGGGCGGGCTCGCGCTGAGCGGCACGAGGACGCTGTACGTCACCGGTGAGGGCAACGCGAAGGGCGACTTCTACCGCGCGCGCGGACCGCTAAGGTTCCGCGAGTTCGCCGTCCAGACGGGTCGGACGGACGACGGGCGGGGCGGGCCGTCAGGCCCGCCCCGCCCGTCTCGTTCGGGTGTCCGCGCGCGGGATGTGCAGCTCCCGTCCGCCGCCGTCAGATCGACCGCTGGTACACGCGGAACGCGCGCGTCGCCAGCCACGTGCAGACGACGGTGAACAGCGCCAGCCAGCCCATGCGCGTGAAGACGAGGCTCCAGTCGGGGCCGGCGGCGAGGCCTGCCCGGCCCGCCTGCACCGCCCAGTTGACGGGGTTGTAGCGGGCCACGCCCTGCATCCAGCCCGGCATGAGCGCCTGGGCCATGAACACCGAGCTCAGGAACACGAGCGGCAGCAGCACGAAGTTGCTGACCGCGATCATCGTCTCCTCCTTGCGCGAGAGCAGCGCGATGGCGTTGCTGAGCGCGCCGATGCCCGTGCCCAGCAGGACGGCGCAGATCGTGAGCGCCACGATGCCGGCGATGCCGCCCGGGTACTTGGCCCCGACGATGAGGCCGAGGACGATGATGATCGCCGACTGGATCACCCCGACGACCGCGCCCTGAAGCAGGCGCCCGGAGATGAGAGAGCCTCTGCTCGCCGGGCTCACCAGGAACCTGTCGACGACGCCGCGGTCGATGTCGTCGATGAGGCCCATGCCGCTCCAGCCGGCGCTGAACAGGCAGGTCATGACGACGATGCCGGGCGTGAGGAAGTCGATGTAGCTGCCCGAGCCGAACCCCGGGATCTCGACGATCTTGCGGAACAGGGCGCCGTACAGCAGCAGCCACACGATCGGCTGCACGAGGGAGATGAAGATCCAGACCGGCTGCCGGATGAGGTTCCGGAAGTGCCGCTGGGTCATGAACCAGGTGTCTGCGATCGCGTTGCTCATCGCTTCCTCTTCTCCACTGCGTCGGCCTCGCTGAAGGCGCGGCCGGCGTACCGCAGGTACACGTCGTCGAGGGAGGGACGGGACACGGTCACCGAGGCGACCTTGACGCCCTCGGCCTCAAGGGCGGCGAGCACCGCCGGGACGGCGCGCGCGCCGCTGTCGGTGCGCGCGCGCAGCGCGCGCGGCTCCACGGCGACGTCGTAGAGGTCCGGCACCCGGTCGAGGGCGCGGCGGACCTCGCCGTCGAGCGGCTGGTCCTCGAGCTCGACGGCGATCGCGTCGCCGCGCAGCTCGCCCTTCAGCTCGTCGGGCGTCCCCTCTGCGACCACGACGCCCTGGTCCACGATCGCCAGACGCTGGGCGAGACCGTCGGCCTCTTCCAGATAGTGCGTCGTCATCAGGATCGTGAGGCCCTCGTCGCCGGCGAGCCGGCCGATCTCGTGCCACATGTCGACGCGCGCCTCCGGGTCCAGCCCGGTGGTGGGCTCGTCGAGGAACAGCACCTGCGGCCGGTGCATGAGGCCGACGGCGACGTCCAGCTTGCGCTGCATGCCGCCGGAGTAGGTGCGCACCGTGCGGTCGGCGGCCTCCTCGAGCCCGAAGCGCTCGAGGAGTTCCTGCGCCCGCGAGCGCAGGGCCGCGCCGCGCATGCCGTACACGCGGCCCTGGAGCACCAGGTTCTCGCGGCCGGTCATCTGCGTGGTCCAGCCCGGACTTCTGCGCCACCGCGCCGATGGCGAGGCGGACCTTGCCGGGCTGCCTGACGACGTCGTAGCCGGCCACGTAGGCCTCGCCGGCGTCCGGGCGCGAGAGCGTCGTCAGGATCTTCACCGTCGTCGACTTGCCGGCGCCGTTGGGGCCGAGCAGGCCGAACACCGTGCCCTTCACCGCGGCGAGGCTCACGCCCTTGAGGGCGCGCACATCGCCGCGGTAGGTCTTCTCCAGACCTCGGGCTTCGATCGCGTTGTCCATACCTGTCTTCCTTCCTTCCGCTCGGCGCCGCGGGTCGGATCGCGGCGCCGTGTCAGTCGAGGGGAAGTGAGTGTAGCGCAAATAATTAGATTGTCAAATGATTAGATTGTGGTATCATCTGTCATGTGAACGAAAAGCCGCGGCACGTCTGGGCTCACCGACGCCGGATCGCCCGCGGACCTTGAGGGAGTGTTCCCGCTTTTGCACGGGAGGTAGAGATGACGAAGCAAGATGAAACCCAGCACACCCAGCTCGTCGACGAGGTCGAACTCGAACTCGACGAGCTGCGGAGGGCGGGCGACCAGCTCGACGAAGCGGTCGCCCTGCAGTTCGGCCTCAACCGCACCGACCTTCGCTGCCTCGGCATCCTGTACCGGCGAGGGCGGGTCACGGCCGGCGAGCTGGCCGGCGAGAGCGGCCTGACGCCGGGCGCCATCACCACCGTGCTCGACCGACTCGAGCGCGGGGGCTACGCCAACCGTGTCCCGGACCCGGCGGACAGGCGCCGCGTCCTCGTCGTGTCCACGGTCGCGACGCGCGAGATCGGCGCCCGCATCCAGGGTGAGGTGGCGATCGCCTCACTACAACTGCTCGAGGGACGCGACGCGGCGGAGCTCACGGTGATCCGCGACTACCTGCGCGGGACGCGGAGCGTGTACGAAGGCCAGATCGCCTTGCTCACGGCCGAGGCGGCGCCGGGTGCCGGGGAGGCCACAGCCGGCGGCGACGAGGACGTGCAGAGCCACGCCCCACTCGTGGGGGTGACGGCGGGGCGCCTCGAGTTCACCAAGGGCGCCGCCAAGGTCAATCTGCGCGGCGACGGTTCGCTGACCGAGTTGTACCAGGCGAGCTTCGAGGGCCCGGCGCCCGAGATCACCGTCAAGGGAGGCATCGTCAGCGTGCAGCAGCGCCGGCGCTTCCGGCCCTTCGACTGGCGCAGCCAATCAGTGGAGTTCGCCCTCACCACCGCCGTGCCGTGGGACATCTCGCTGCGCGGCGGCATGTGGAAGCTCGTCGCCGACCTCAGCGCCTTGCGGGTGACGGCACTCGAGGTCACCGGGGGAGCCAGCGACATCGAAGTCACGCTGCCTGCACCCGTCGGCATCGTCCCCGTGCGCTTGTCGGGGGGCGCCAGCGAGGTCCTCCTGCGCCGTCCCGCCGGCACCCAGGCCCGCGCGGAGATGAACGGCGGCGCGAGCCAGCTCATCTTCGACGGCCAGCGTCTCGGGGCCGTCGGCGGCCGCACGGTCCTCGCCTCCGGGGGCTTCGATGAGGCCACCGACCGCTATGAGATCCGCTTCACCGGCGGCGCGAGCCAGGTGACGGTCGCGACTGTCTGAGGCGTCGCCGCCGGCTCGCTCCTGGCGCTCGGCGGCGCCGTGCCGACGGCCGAGACCATTGACGCCTGCGTCCGGGTCTCCGACCCCGCCGACACTGGCCGGGATGCCGCTTCTGCAGTACGGTGATCGCGTAGAAGTCCGCGTCCACCGATCGGAGGAGCCATGACTTCATCCGTCGCCCGCCATCCTCGACTCACCCTCGTCGCCCTCGCCGCGGTCGTGCTCGCGGCGGCGTTTCTCGGCATCTGGTCGGGTCCGCCGGCGCGGGCCTCTGACGCGCTGTCGACCACGCCCAGCGTCGGCGTGCCGGCCGCCGAAGCCGTCCTCGTCGTGCGCAGCGCCGGGAACCACGACGCTCTGTGGCTGCTGTCGCCGGTCGACGGCACGCCGACCGCGGCCGGCGAGTTGCCCGGCAAGGCCGGGTCGGTCGCCATCTCCCCGGACCGCGCGAACGTCGCCTACCTGCCGGCGAACGGCGATCCGCGCGTGTGGGTCGGCTACGGACCGCTCGGCCCGCACACCGTTTCGCTCGCCGCACTGGGCGTCAGGAGGGCGGACTCGTTCTGCTGGATCGACGACCATCGCCTGCTGGTCTCGGGCGCGACCGCCCGGAACGCGAGCCTCCGACTCGACCGCCTGTATCTGGTGAACGCGGCAACGCGGACGGCAAGGTCCTTCCGCGGTCTGGCGGGCGCCGAGCCGAGCGCCGCGCCCGCCGTCGGCAAGGTCGCCTACGTGAAGTTCACGATCATGGTCCCGGGGACCGCGGGGAACGGCTACTCACCGACCATCCGAGAGAGCCTCAAGCTGCTGAGCCTGTCCGGCACGGGAGCCGGGCGCACGGTGTGGTCTGAGGAGAACCGGGCCTTCGCCGAGTACCGCGCCCTGTCGCAGCCCCTGGTCTCGCCCGATGCGAGATGGTACCTGACCGGCGTCACCGGCAGTGACGTGCGCGTGACCTACGACGTCCGCGACCGCTGGGGCTACCCGATCCTGAGCATCTTCACCCCGGCCCTCCAGGCCGGGGCGGGATGGGACGCCGCAGGGGGCCGTACCGCCTTTGCGGGCGTCGTTGGCATCGATGATCCCTCCACCTGCGTCTGGGTCTACGATGTCGCGAGCGGTTCGCTCACGCGCTCCGCGAGTGGCCTCATCGCCCCGTCACCGATCGACTCGCTCGCCTGGTCTCCGTCGGGGCAGCTCGTCGCGAACGCCTACGGGGTCGGTGCCCGGCACAACCTCGTGCTGCCGGGTGACCTCTCGACGGTCAAGGACCTCGGGACGGGCCGGCTTCCGGTGTGGGTGCTCCAGTAGCGGCCCGGCAGGGGTGAAGACGCCGAAGGCCGCCGCGGCGCCGAGAGGGGCGCCGCGGCGGCCTTCGCGCTTGCGTTCCTAGACCGCGCCGCCGCGGCCGATGCTGCGCGGCAAGATGATCGTCTCGTCACGGCCGGGGCCGACGGCGATGAACTTCACGCGCGTCTTGGTGAACTCCGCGATGTACTGGACGTAGTCGCGGGCCGTCTGCGGCAGGTCCTGCCACGTCTCGCAGTCGCGGAGGTCCTCCGTCCAGCCGGGGAGCTCCTCGTACACCGGCCTGGCGTGGTGGAAGTCCTTCTGCAGCAGCGGGAACTCGTCGAGCACCCGGCGCCCGGACTTGTACCGGGTGCACACCTTGAGCGTGGGCTGGCCCGTGAGCACGTCGAGCTTGGTGAGCGCGAGGTGGGTGATGCCGCTGAGGCGCACGGCGTACTTGAGCGCCACGAGGTCCAGCCATCCGCAGCGACGCTGGCGGCCGGTGGTGGTGCCGAACTCGTGGCCGATCTCGCACATCGCCCCGCCGACATCGTCGAAGAGCTCGGTGGGGAACGGCCCCTCGCCGACCCGCGTCGTGTACGCCTTGGCGACGCCGATGACGTGGTCGATGCGCGTGGGGCCCACGCCGGCGCCGGTGCACGCCGCGCCGGCGATCGTGTTGCTGCTCGTGACGAAGGGATAGCTGCCGAAGTCGATGTCGAGCAGCGCGCCCTGGGCGCCCTCGAAGAGGACGTGCTTGTCCTGGTCGAGTGCGGTGTTGACGACCAGGCTCGCGTCGCAGATGAAGGGCTCGAAGCGCCCGGTATAGCCGAGCAGCTCGTCCGTCACCTGGTCCGGGTCGAGGACGCCGATGTCGTAGCGCTGCAGCAGGAAGTTCTTCTCCTGCAGCGCGGTCCTCACCTTGCGGCGCAGGATCTTCTCGTCAAGCAGGTCCTGCACGCGGATGCCGATGCGCGTGTACTTGTCCACGTAACACGGGCCGATGCCACGGCCGGTGGTGCCGATCTTGTACTTGCCGAGCTGCTGCTCGTTGGCGCCGTCCAGCAGCAGGTGGTACGGCATGATGAGGTGGGCGTCGCCGCTGACGCGCAGGTTCTCGCAGCTGATGCCGCGTCCGCGCAGGGCCTCGATCTCGCCGAAGAGGATGTGCGGGTCGATGACGACGCCGTTGCCGATGATGCAGGTCTTGGCTTCGTAGAGGATGCCGGACGGGATGAGGTGGAACTTGAACTCCTCGCCGTCCCGGACGATCGTGTGGCCGGCGTTGTTGCCGCCCTGGAAGCGTGAGACCACGTCGGCCTTCTCGGCCAGCAGGTCGGTGATCTTGCCTTTGCCCTCGTCGCCCCACTGGGCGCCGACAACGACGGTACCGGGCACGGTGTCTCCCTCCGTCTCGCTTGACTGCTTCGGCCGCCGAGGGAGCGCGTCAGGACGCGCGAAGCCCAATGGCGGCCGAGGGGGTCGGTGAAGAAAAGGATGGTCCCTTTTCGAAATCATAGGAGGACGGCCGCGCTTTGACAATTCCATCGCCGTGGCGGGTGGGGCCGCGACCGCCCGACGCCGCGGTCGCGGCCGTCCGGCGATGGGCCGGCGGCGGGCGCACGGGGGAGGCGCGCCGCGCTCTCCCCGCCGCTTGCGCGAGTCGCGCCCGCGCGCCTGTACAATCGCTGGCGGAGGTAGCGATGCACGAGATCCTCGACGAGACACTGAAGCTGCTCGGCGCCGGGCGCCCGTTCGCCCTGCTCACGCTGGTCGCCGACCAGGGCTCGACGCCCCGCGCTGCCGGTGCGGAGATGCTGGTGCGCGAGGACGGCTCGATCGCGGGGAGCATCGGGGGCGGCCTGCTCGAGCACACGATGATGCAGGCGGCCGCGGCCGCGCTCTCCGAGCGCCGCTCGCGGCGGGCGAGCGTCGATCTGGGCGGCGCCGACCTGCGCAGCCCGGAGAAGATGGTCTGTGGCGGCTCGGCCGAGGTGCTGATCACCTTCGTGTCCGAGCGAGACGCTGAGCTGCTCTCCGTGTGCACGGCACTGAGGGAGGCGCGCGACGCAGGGCGCCGCGCCTGGTACGTCACCGTGCCGGCCGGCGACGGCGCCGCCGTCGAGCACTGCGTGCTGGACGAGGACGGCTGTCTCGCCGGCTCCGCGCCGTGTGACGCGGCGGCGCTGGGCGGCCTGACCGCCGCGGCCGCCATGCACGGCACGGCGGCGCTGCCGGACGGCCGCACCGCCGTCCTCGAGCGCATGGATCCGCCGGCGCTCGCCGTGGTCTGCGGCGCCGGGCACGTCGGCGCGGAAGTGGCGCCTGTCCTCGCCCGTCTGGGCTTCCGCGTCGTGGTGGTCGACGACCGCGAGGAGTTCGCCTCGCCCGAACGGTTCCCGGACGTGCGCGTGGCCGTGTTGCCGTTCGCCGGCGCGCTCGCGGCCGTCGGCGTGGACGCGCGCTCCTTCGTCGTCATCGTGACGCGCGGCCACGTCCACGACATGGACGTGCTCGAGCAGGCGCTGCGCCTCGGCGCCCGGTACATCGGCCTCATGGCCAGCCGTTCCAAGCGTGCGCGCATGGACGCGGCCCTGCGCGGGGCGGGTCACGGCGACGAGGTCATCGCCCGGATCCATTCGCCCATCGGCCTCGCGATCGGCGCCGAGACGCCGGCAGAGCTCGCCGTCAGCATCGCCGCCGAGATCGTCCAGGTGCGCTCCGGCACGGACGCCTGAGCGTGGAGCGGCTCGCGGCCATCGTGCTGGCGGCCGGCCGCTCCTCGCGCATGAGCGCGTTCAAGCCGCTGGTGGAGGTCGAGGGACGTACGCTGCTCGAGTGGGCGGTCGGAGCGTTCGCCGGCGCCGGCATCGACCACGTCGTCGTGGTGACGGGGCACCGGGGCGATGAGGTGGCGGCCGCGGCGGTCAAGGCCGGCGCCCGGGTCGTCGCCAACCCCGGGTTCGCCTGCGGCATGTTCTCGTCCGTCCGCGCCGGGGTGCAGGCCCTGGACGCCGGCGTCTCCCGGTTCTTCCTGCTTCCGGCTGACGTCCCGCTGGTGCGGCCCGAGACCATCGGCAAGCTGGCTCGGACAGAGCGGCCGGCGCCCGGCGACGACGAGTCGCCACCGATCGCCCGGACCGCGGGCGCACCGCTCGCCGTGGTCTATCCGGCGGTCGCCGGCGTCACCGGGCACCCGCCGCTCATCGCCGCCTCCCTGCGTGAGGAGATCGTCGCGGCCGGACCGGCGGGCCGGCCGGCGGCCTGCGCGCGCTGCTGATGGGCCACATCGCCCGTTCGGCGATCGTCGAGGTCGGCGATCCGGCGTGCTGCTCGACGCCGATACGCAGGAGGACCTCGTGCCGCTCCGGCGGCGTGCGGCGGGCGAGGGACTGCCGGACGAGGCGCGCTGTCTCGAACTGCTCGCCGGCAACGAGGTGCCCGAGCGGCGGGTGGCGCACTCGCGCGCCGTGGCGGCGGTGGCGGCGGCGCTCGGCGCCGCCCTCGATGCGCGCGGGCAGCACCTGTGCGAGGCGCTCGTGCTCGCGGGCGGGCTGCTGCACGACATCGCCCGCGCGCAGCCGCGCCACCCGGACGCGGGCGCCGACCTGCTCGAGGGGTTGGGCTATCCGCGCGCGGCCGGAGTCGTGCGCCTGCACATGGAACTTGCCGGAGGGGCCGGCGCGGACGTCGACGAGGCGCAGCTAGTGTTCCTCGCCGACAAGCTCGTCCAGGGCGATCGCGTCGTGGGCCTGGAGGAGCGGTTCGCCGTCCGCCTCATCCGCCATCGCGGCGACCCGGCGGCGCTGGCCGCCGTCCTGAGGCGCAAGGCGCAGGCGGAGACGGTCCTTGCGAACGTGGAGATGCTACTCGGCCGGCCGGCGGCCGACGTGCTGCCGGCCCTCTGGGCCGTGGCCTGCGGCGGCTAGATCTGACATTCACGACTTCACTTGACAGTAGGGTGTTACTCCCTTCGTCGATTGAGAGGTCGTGGATGACGCAGCAGCAGCGTGACATCAAGAGGAAGCTGGCAGCGCTGCGCTACGCCGAGGAGTGCGGCAACGTGGCGCTCACGGCGCGGCGCTTCGGGATCTCACGGCAGTGCTTCTACATCTGGAAGCGCCGCTACGAGAAGCACGGCGAGGCCGGCCTCGTCAACAAGAGCCCGTGCCCGGTGAACATGCCGCTGCGCATGCCGGCCGAGGTCGAGGAGAAGATCCTCCACCTGCGCCGCACCTACCACTTCGGCCCGGTGCGCATCGCCTGGTACCTGGAGCGCTACCACGGCCTCCGCGTGTCCTCGAGCGGCGTCTACCGCGCCCTCGTGCGCAACGGCCTCTCGCGCCTGCCGGGCAACTGCCGCAAGCGCTCGATCGTCAGCCTGCGCTACGAGAAGCAGGTGCCCGGCCACCACGTCCAGGTCGACGTGAAGTTCCTGCAGTTCAAGGGTGAGGACGGGCGCCGCCTGAAGCGCTACCAGTTCACGGCGATCGACGACGCGACGAATCCGCGCCCTGCGCATCTACGAGCGCCACAACCAGGAGAGCGCCGTCGACTTCCTCGACTACGTGGTCGAGCGCTTCCCCTTCCGCATCCACACCGTGCGCACCGACAACGGGCACGAATGGCAGGCGCAGTTCCACTGGCACTGCGAGGACCTCGGCATGCGCCACGTCTACATCAAGCCGGGCAGGCCGAACCTCAACGGCAAGGTCGAGCGCTCGCACCTCACCGACCAGCTCGAGTTCTACCAGCTGCTCGACTACACGGGCGACGTCGACCTGCGCGCCAAGCTGGCCGTCTGGGAGGAGTTCTACAACCTGCAGCGGCCCCACGCCGCGCACGGCGGACGGACTCCCTACGAGGTGCTCAGGGAGAAGCTGGTATCGTGATGAGCGTCAACCGAAGTCGTGAGGGTCACAGCTAGAGCGCCGGCACGGCCGGGTCTTGGCCGGCCGTGGTCTCTTCGGCCGGCGCGCCGTCGGCCTCGATCCCGAGGATGCTGCGCGCGGCGATCACGCCGGCGGCCGAGGCCTGGATGAGACCGCGGGTGACGCCGGCGCCGTCGCCGACGGCGTAGAGGTTCCTCACCGGTGTCTGCAGGCCGTCGTCCAGCTCCGGCCGCGCCGAGTAGAACTTGACCTCGACGCCGTAGAGCAGCGTGTCGCGGCCGTTGACGCCCGGCGCGAGCTTGTCCATCGCCGCCAGCATCTCGAGGATGTCGGTGAGGTGGCGATAGGGGAGCACGAACGCCAGGTCGCCGGGGGTGGCGCCCTCGAGCGTCGGCTGCACGGTCCCGCGGCGGATGCGGTCCATGGTGCTGCGGTGGCCCTGCGTGCAGGTCGCCGAGGCGCTGCACGATCACGTCCTCGCCGAGCAGGTTCGCGAGTCGGGCGATGTTCTTGCCGTAGGCGATCGGCTCGTGGAACGGCTCGGTGAAGTCGGTGCTGACCAGCAGGGCGAAGTTGGTGCGGTCCGTCTTGTCGGCGTAGCTGTGGCCGTTGACGGTGACGACGTCGCCGTCGTTCTCCAGCGAGACCTCGCCGTCGGGGCATGCAGAACGTGCGCACCGGGTCGTCGAACGACGGCGTGTAGTAGATCAGCTTGCTCTCGTAGAGGGCGGTCGTGAGGGGCTCCATGACCGCCGCGGAGACCTCGACGCGCACGCCGATGTCGACCGGGTTGGTGCGCATCGAGATGTGCAGGCGCTTGCACTCCTCCCTGAGCCACGCGGCGCCGTCGCGGCCGGGCGCCGCGATGACGGCCTCGGACGTGACCCGCGTCCCGTCCTCGAGGACGATGCCGGTGGCGCGCAAGTCGCTCTCGCCGGCGGGCTTCTCCACGAGGATCTTGTCGACGCGGCTGCGCGTGAGCACCTCGACCTTGGTCTCGAGCTCCGCGCGCATGCGCGTGAGGATGTCGTAGGAGCGCTCGGTGCCCATGTGGCGCACCGGCGACTCGACGAGCGTCATGCCGTGGAGGAGCGCCTCCTTGCGGAACTTCTCGAACTTCTTGCCGCCGCCGTGGACCTCCTCGGGCGCGCCGTACTCACGCCAGACGCCGTCGACGTAGCCGATGAGCTCGGTCAGGCGTTCCCTGCCGACGAAGTGGTCCAGCCAGCCGCCGACGTCCGGGGTCAGCGTGAGCTTGCCGTCGCTGAAGGCGCCGGCGCCGCCCCAGCCGCAGGTGATGTCGCAGGGCTCGCAGCCGGCGCACACGCCGCTCTTGCGCGCAGGGCAGGCGCGACGGGAGATGTCGGGGCCGCGCTCCACGACGAGCACCTTGGCGCCGTTGCGGCGCACGAGCTCGAGCGCGGCGAAGATCCCGGCGGGGCCGGCGCCGACGACGATCACATCGTACTGAGAGCGTGCGCTGTCCATAGTGTGTGCGGGGGAGGGTCGACGAAAGGGCGAGCAGTTCCCTTTCCGGGATGATAGCCGCGACGCGAACGCCTGACAAACGTCACGCGTCTCAGAGTCCGGGAGCGGGAACGGGCCACGAGCCGGCGGAGAGGCGGAGGAAGACATGGAGAGAGGCACGCGGAGATGGGTCGTTGCCAGCGCGGCGGTGCTGGCGCTGGCCGCGCTGGGAGCCGCGCTGATCGCCGGCTGCGGTGGCGGCGAGCCGGCGGGAGCGAGCTCGCCGGCGACTATCAGAGCGACCGTGCCGGCGAAGGCCGCCGGCGTGAGCGTGCACGCCAAGGTCGGCGACACGGTGATCGTCACGCTGGACGCCAATCCCACCACCGGCTACGAGTGGACGTTCACGCGGCGGCGACACGTTCTCGATCGAGAAGAGCGAGTACGTGCCGGATCCGAACCCCGACCAGCTGGCCGGCAAGGGCGGCACGCAGGTCGTGACGCTCCTGGTGACCAAGGCGGGCGAGTCCGACCTCCTGGGCACCTACGCACGGAGCTGGGAGACGCCGTCGCCGGGAGCCGGTGCCGGACGCGACGGTGACCATCAAGAGCGTGTAGCAGAGATCCAAGGACGCTGGTCGGCGGAGGAGCCGCCAGCAGTGCCGCACGGGGAAGCTGCGCCGGACGGGGGTGGACGGCGCGGCTGCGGCAGGAGGGCGGGGAAGAGGCGGGGCGGGCGGCCCGGAAGGGCCGCCCGCCCGTTCCCCGCCCGCCGGCCCGCGCCGCCTTGCCAGCCCGGCCATCGGGTCGATACCCTCAAGGGCGCAGGTTCTCGCGACTCCCGAGGTGAGCATGGACGATCCGGTCCTCAGCCGGCGCAGCATCCGCAAGTACACCGACCGAGCCCGTCGACGACGCGACCGTCGAGCGGCTGCTTCGCGCCGCCATGGCGGCGCCGTCCGCCGGCAACCAGCAGCCGTGGCAGTTCATCGTGCTTCGCGACCGCGCCACGCTGGCGCAGATCACCGAGTGGCACCCCTACGCCAAGATGCTGCCGTCGGCGCCGGTCGCGGTCGTCGTCTGCGGCGACCCCGGCGACGCCAAGTGGGCCGTGCTCTGGACCCAGGACTGCGCCGCCTGCGTCGAGAACCTGCTGATCGAGGCCGAGCTGCTCGGCCTGGGGGCCGTGTGGCTCGGCGTGCACCCGCTGCCGGAGCGCGAGGCCGCGCTGCGCGGTCTGCTCGGCATCCCCGAGACCGTCGTGCCGTTCGCCATCGTCCCGTTCGGCTGGCCGCAGGAGCGCAAGGAGCCGTCGGACCGCTACGACGAGGCCCGCATCCACACTGGGCGCTGGTGACGGCGGGCGGCCTGCCCGGCCCGCCGCCGCGCTCCGCAGCACCACACCATCCGCGTCGACAGTTTGTCCCGCCCCGGGCGCGGGTACCTTTGCGCACTCGACCCGTGATGCGGCGGGCGCCGCCCTCCGGCCTGGCGCCGGCGAGACAGGCTCCGCCCCACGGGTCTCCTACCATCAGTTGCAGGCGGAGCGAAGGGGTGAGCACGTGACAGGACCTTCCTGGGTCCCGACCATCGATGATGCAAAAGTCCGGGACGGCGCCTACGTCGCCGTCTTCCCCAAGGGACTCGGAGTCCTCTCTGGCGCGCATCGACGGCGACCTGTTCGCGGTCGCCAACAAATGCGCGCACATGGGCTGCCCGCTGGAGGGCGGCCGGCTCGAAGGCCCGGTCCTCACCTGTCCGTGCCACGACTGGCGCTTCGACCTGCGCACCGGCGTGTTCCTCGACGCGCCCGAGCTGGCGCTCGCACACGTTCCCCGTCAAGGTGGAAGAGGGCAAGATCCACATCGAGGTAGGGGGAGCGTGATGGCGGTGGCCGACCAGGTGTACGTCTACGCTCTCAGCACCTGCCCGTGGTGCCGCAAGACCAAGCAGTGGTTCGCCGACAACAAGGTCGAGTTCGACTTCGTCGACGTGGACACGCTGCCGGACGAGGAGCAGGACGCCGCCGCCGACAAGGCCTACGAGCTCAGCGGCGGCCGCCGGTTCCCGGTCGTCGTCATCAACGGCGAGGTGATCGTCGGCTACAACCCCGACAAGTTCCTCGAACATCTCCAGACGGCGGGGTGGTGACCGTGGCGCATGAAGCCCGCAAAGAGTCGCTGCGTTACCTGTTCGAGCGTGTCGTCACGCCGATGGGCTACAAGTTCACGCCCGACGAGGAGCTGGCCGACTTCCTGCTCGAGCAGGAGGCCAAGCTGGAGCAGGATCTCGGCGCGCCGTACTGCCCCTGCCAGGGGCGCAGCGGCGTGCGCGCCGAGGACATGCAGATCTGCTGTCCGTGCATCCCGTTCCACCGCGAGCACTTCGACGCGATGAAGCGCTGCTGGTGCGGCCTGTTCGTCCACCTGGACGTCACCGATCCCGACAGCCTGCCCCAGCTCCCGCCGGACGAGGTCTGACCATGTGGACTGAAGTAGCGAAGCTCGACGACATCGCCCCCGGCGGCATGAAGTACGTGCGCGCCGGCGAGGACGACCGCGAGATCTGCCTGTGTGAGTACGACGGCTCCATCTACGCCGTGAGCCGCCGCTGCGGCCACGAGAACGCCCCGCTCGCCGACGGCGCCCTCGAGGGCTGGATCGTCACCTGCCCGCTGCACAACGCCCAGTTCGACATCCGCAGCGGCAAGAACCTCAGCTGGCCCATCGACCACGACATGGGCCCCGAGGAGGACATCCCCGAGCCGGTCAGGCGCTGGTTCAAGCTCGAGCATCGCCTGCAGTGGAAGACCCGGGTGCACGACCTGCACACCTACCCGGTGCGCGTGCAGGACGGCGCCATCGAAGTCGACGTGTGACCGATGCCACCATCCGGCCCCGCGGGGCCGTAGCGACACCGTCAGAGACCCACTCGACCACAGGAGGACCGATGGCGTTCGAACTGCCGCCGCTCCCGTACGCGGAAGACGCGCTGGAGCCTGACTACTCTGCGCGCACGATCAGCTTCCACTACGGCAAGCACCACAAGACGTACGTCGACACGCTCAACAAGCTGGTAGACGGCACCGACCTCGCGGGCAAGAGCCTCGAGGACGTGATCATGGCCGTGGCCGGCAAGCCGGACAAGCAGCCCGTGTTCAACAACGCGGCGCAGGTGTGGAACCACACCTTCTTCTGGAACGGCATGAAGCCGGCCGGCGGCGGCGCTCCGACGGGCCCCGTCGCGGAGAAGATCGAGGCGCTCGGCGGCTGGGAGAAGTTCGTCGAGGACTTCAAGGCCGCGGCCGTGGGCCGCTTCGGCTCCGGCTGGGCCTGGCTCGTCTCGGACAACGGCGAGCTCAAGATCGTGAGCACGCCCAACGCCGAGATGCCGGCGGCCCCCGGCGTCACGCCGCTGCTCGTGGTGGACGTGTGGGAGCACGCCTACTACCTCGACTACCAGAACCTGCGCCCCGTGTACGTGCAGACCTTCTTCGACAAGCTCGTGAACTGGGACTTCGTGAACGCGAACCTGGCGAACGCGAAGTGACGAGACCCGCCTGAGGGCGACGAAGTAGCCAAGCGGAGGAACCACCGCCGGGCCGGGTACGGCGCCGGGCGGGTGCGGAGACCGGAGGGCCGGCGGATGCGACGAGCATCCGCCGGCCCTCGCAGCGTACGCGGTGGTGCGCAGCGCCTCCGCCGCCCCGCGCTCCTACATCGGCCCGAAGCCCGGCGTCTCCAGCCACCGCGGGCGAGTCGCCGTCGCCGCCGAGCAGCTTGAGATAGCTCTCGTAGCGGCTGCGCGGGATCGCGCCGTCTTCGACGGCGCGGCGCACGGCGCAGCCGGGCTCGTGCACGTGCGTGCAGTCGCGGTAGCGGCAGCCGTCGGCGAGCGGCGCGAACTCGGTGAATCCGGCGGCGATGGCCGCCGGGTCGTCGTCCTCGACGCTGAACCTGCGGATGCCCGGGCGTGTCGATCACGCGGATGCCGCCGGCGAGGTCGTAGAGCGCCGACGCCGTCGTGGTGTGGCGCCCGCGGCCGTCGCGGTCGCGCACCGCGCCGACACGGGCCGCGGCATCACTGTCCAGCGCGTTGAGCAGCGACGACTTGCCGACGCCGCTCTGCCCGACGAACACGCAGGTGTTGCCCGAGAGCGCGGCGCGGACCTCGTCGATCCCCTCACCGCGCTCGACGCTGCAGGGCAGGACCGGCATGCCGAGCGCCCGGTACGGCTGGAGACTCGCCAGCAGGTCGTGGCGCCGGTCCTCGCTCGAGGAGGTCGATCTTGTTGACGACCAGCACGGGCTGGGCGCCGGAGTGCTCCACGGCGATCAGGTAGCGGTCGATGAGCCGCGGATGCAGCGGCGGCGCGTCCGCGGCGACCACGACCACGACGATGTCGATGTTGGCGGCGATGGCGCGCCGCCGCTGCGCCACGTGCGGGTCGGCGCGGGCGAGGAGGCTGCGGCGGGGCAGCACCGCGGTCACGCGGTGGCTGTCGTCCCGCCGTTCGACGAGCACTTCGTCGCCGACCGCCAGGTCGCTCTGCTGGTGGCCGGCGAGGTCGGCCGGCAGTGTGGCCGCGACCTCGTCGTCGCCGAGGCGGACGGTGCAGGCCCCGGCGATGATGCCCGTCACGATGCCTCGTTCGGCGCCGGCCGCGGCGGCCGCCGACAGCTCGGCATCATCCTGTCCTGCGCCGAGCTCAGGCGCGACAAGCTCCAGCAGGAACTCGTCGAGCTCGGGCGGCCGGGCGCCGGGCTTCTGCGTCCGCATCGCCGCCCTGCGTAGCTTGGTCGCTCGTCTTCTGAGTCTGAGCCGCTCGCCGTTGTCGAGCTCGGCGAGCATGGTCTCGAGTCTTCTGCGCTGCTTCTTGTCCATCTCTGGATGAGTCCTTCCGGTGAGGTCCGTCACGACCGGGCGCGGAGAGGGCGCGACGCGGAGTCGCGCACCAGCCGGCGATGCGCGCAGCGGCGCCGGCGAGCGTCCGGGGCGTCACCCACAGTGGGGGAAGAACGAAGACTGCCGCCTCGCGGGCGGCCGGGAGACCGCAGCGTTCAGACGGTCCTGGAAGCTACGAGCGGGCCCACACGAGGGGTGACGCGAAGATGCCGTTGACGGACTGGGCAGTCATCAGGTTCCTCCTCGTGGTTCGTGGTACAGGGCCAGTCGAGTATGGCCGTCCGGCGCTCAGGGCGCAAGAGCGTCTGAGCGCCGGACGGCGGGCGGGCTCACCGCCGGCCTGCGCCGAGCGTGTTCATGGCGCGCAGGCCGGCTGAAGCCTTGCGGGTCGCGGCGGCGCGCTCGAGCTTGACGCTCTCGTCGCCGGCCGGACCCGCCGACCGCCGGAGGCGGCCGGCGAAGGCCTGAAGCCGTTGCCGTACGTGTACGTGATCCATCGCTGGTGTGTCCTCTCGGAATGGTGAGATCGGATGTGCGCGCCAGCACACGCCGGGCATCGTCCGGCACCGGACCCACTCAGGCGAAGGAAGGTACTCAAAAAGAGAGGCCGGCGCCGCGAGGGCAGCCGGCCGGAGCGCCGCTCAGAGCGAGCGGGTGCTCAGGACAGGACCCTCACGAGGAACGATGCGGTCGTGCCGCTGGCGGTCTTGGCTGTCATCTGTTCGCCTCCTCGTGAGTCGTGGTGGTCGTGAGCCGCGGTAGTGTACCGGAAGTGCGGCCCGCCACGCAATGGTCGATTCTCTGTGGTTCCCCGCGGATCGCCTTGCCAATCGTCGCCGTTGGGCGGCGGGGTTACACTCATGCGCGAAGATGCGCCGGCTGGCGGCGCGACTCCACAAGGGAGGCCTGCATGTTCAAGGGATTCCGCGAGTTCATCATGCGCGGCAACGTCGTCGACCTGGCCGTGGCCGTCGTCATCGGCGCCGCGTTCGGCGCCGTGGTCAAGGCGTTCGTCGACAACATCATCACGCCGATCATCGCCGCGATCTTCGGCCAGCCGGACTTCGGCAACCTGATGTTCACGATCAACGGGAGCGCGTTCCACTATGGGCTGTTCATCAATGCCCTCGTCGCGTTCCTGCTGGTCGCCGCGGCGATCTACTACGTCGTCGTCATGCCGATGAACAAGCTGGCCGAGCGCCGCGCACGGGGCGCCGACCCGGCGGTCAAGGAGTGCCCGGAGTGCCTGAGCGAGATCCCGCACAAGGCGCGCAAGTGCGCCCACTGCGGGTCGGAGCAGCACGACGCCGCGGCGGGCGCGCCGGCCATCGTGAGGCGGCGGGCGCGAGCATCGGCGAGAGCCGACAAGCGCGCCCTCCTGTGGTAGTCTCCGGGCTCGCCCGGCGCAGCGCCGGCGAGCCTGAACGATCCCCGGAGACCAGATGTCCCTGCAGCGACTCGACGTCGACGACCGCCAGGCCGTGATGTACTCGGAGGGCTCCGTGTGCGCGAGCACGCAGGAGCTCGTCGAGAGCGCCACGTTCGCGCGCGTGCTCGGCCTCTACGTGGACCGGCTCGAGGCGCACGACCCGGAGGCGCTCGTCGAGCTCGGGCTCGAGAGCCGCGAGCGGCTCCTCGACCTGATCCGGCTGCTCGCCAACAACCCGCTGGAGCGCGTGTCCCTCACCGCCTCCGCGCCGGGAGACCTGCTGTCGCGGCGCGAGCAGCTGCACGAGTTCGTCGAAGGTCTCTACGACTTCTGGCGCCGCTGGGACAGGTTCCTCGTCGTGAGCGCCGACGTGCCTCCGGCGCCGGGCGACAAGCGCCCCTTGCGCGGCTTCACCGAGACGGTCGAGTCGCTGGCGCGGCTGGTGCGCGCCGTCTACCGCGACGTCGCCGAGAACATCACCGGTACCCGGCCGCGCGTGCTGCGCCAGGTCGCGGCCGGCGCCGAGGTCGGCGTCTACGCCGTGCTCCACAAGTGGCCGGCGCCGGCTCGCTACCGCGAGCTGCTCACCGGCATCCCCTTCGTCCGCGACCTGCTGCTCTACCCGCCGCTGCTGCTCGACCCGCCGATGAACACCCGCACCGGGCCAGTTCACCGAGGTCGAGCAGAATCCGCTGGACGGGCTCAAGCTCGAGCGCGAGGAGTGGCTCTGCTACCCGGCCGCTCGTCGGGCGGACGGTCGTCTTCGTCTACTTCCACCGCCGCTTCATGGGCCTTGGCCTGAGCCTCGCCAACCTGTTCGAGGTCGCCTCGGACGAGGAGATCGCCGCCGGCCCCGACGCCGTGTACCTCTACGGCGTCCCCCCGGCGGCGCTCGCCCGCTTCGGCGACCTGCCGACGGTGTTCCACGACGACCGCCGCGGCCGCCTGCTGGTGGCGGCGGTGCCGCTCGAGGACCGCTTCGGCTACTTCGGCTACCTGAAGAAGATGGTGCTCACGCTGCACAACGTCGCCGCCATGGACCGCGGCGTCATGCCGTTCCACGGCGCCTACGCGCGGCTGACCCTCGACGACGGCACGCGCGCCACGGTGCTCCTCATCGGCGACACCGCGACCGGCAAGAGCGAGACGCTGGAGGCGCTGCGCGTCGCCGGCCAGGGCCGCGTGCGCGACGTCCGCATCATCGCCGACGACATGGGATCGCTGGAGGTGGGACGCCGGCGGCCAGCTGCTCGGCTTCGGCACCGAGATCGGCGCCTTCGTGCGCCTCGACGACCTGCAGCAGGGGTACGCGTTCGGCCAGCTCGACCGCTCCATCATCATGAGCCCGAACAAGGTCAACGCCCGCGTCGTCCTGCCGGTGACGACCCTGGAGGACGTGCTGCGCGGCTACCCCGTCGACTTCCTGCTGTACGCCAACAACCACGAGGCCGTCGACGCCGGGCACCCCGTGGTCGACCGCCTGACGGACGAGGCGGCGGCGCTGGGCGTGTTCCGCGAGGGCGCCGCCATGAGCAAAGGCACGACCACCGAGGTCGGCATCACCAACAGCTACTTCGCCAACCCGTTCGGCCCCGCGCAGCGCCGGGAGCAGCACGAGGCGCTGGCCGCCTCGACGTTCGCGGCGGCGTTCCGCGGCCGGCGTGTTCGTCGGGCAGCTGCGCACGCAGCTCGGGCTGCCCGGGCACGAGTCCGCCGGCCCCCGCGCCGCCGCCGAAGCCCTGCTCGACCTCATCGCCTCGAAAGGAGCGAGCCGATCATGACGACGCTGTACGAGTCCAACGAGACCGCCTGGAACCTCCTCAGCCGCGGCAAGGTGCGTGACGTCTACGAGTACGCACCCAACCAGATGCTCATCGTCACCAGCGACAGGCTCTCGGCGTTCGACGTCATCCTGCCGACGCCGATCCCCGACAAGGGCGTCGTCCTCACCCAGATCGCCAACTTCTGGTTCGAGCAGACCGACCGCATCATCCCCAACCACCTCGTCGACCCGGACCCGTTCAGCACCGACGCGGAGCGCAAGCACCTCGCCGGCCGCTCGATCGTGGTGCACAAGGCCGAGGCGCTGCCGGTGGAGGCCATCGTGCGCGGCTACCTCACCGGCTCCGGCCGCAAGGACTACGAGAAGACGGGCAAGGTGTGCGGCATCGAGCTGCCCGAGGGCCTCGTCGAGGCGAGCCGGCTGCCCGAGCCCATCTACACGCCGTCGACCAAGGCGGCGATCGGCGACCACGACGAGAACGTCTCGTTCGACAAGACCGTGGACCTCATCGGCCGGGAGATGGCGGAGAAGGTGCGGGACATGGCGCTGGAGCTGTACCGGTTCGGCGCCGAGTACGCGCTCGAGCGCGGCATCATCATCGCCGACACCAAGTTCGAGTTCGGCGTCCTCGACGGCGAGCTGATCCTGATCGACGAGATCATGACGCCGGACTCGTCGCGCTTCTGGCCGGCCGACGGCTACGAGGCCGGCAAGAGCCAGCCGAGCTACGACAAGCAGTACGTGCGCGACTACCTGGAGACGCTGGACTGGGACAAGACCGCGCCGGGCCCGGAGCTGCCGCCGGAGGTGGCGGCGAAGACCTCCGAGAAGTACCTCGAGGCTTGGCGCCGCCTGACGAAGTCGTGAATACCCGCCGCCACGGGCGGAGGTCCCTCCGGCCAGCCCGATCCGGACGTCCCGCAGGCGTCGGTCCACTGGGAGCGGAGGTACGCGGCCGACGAGCGCATCTGGGGCGACGGGCCCAGCGAGCTCGCTCGCCTCGCCGTCGCCCGCCTGCGCACGTACGCCGGGCCGGACCTCGCGATCCTCGACGTCGGCTGCGGGTACGGCCGCGACACGCGCTACCTCGCCGGCGAGCTCGGCTGCCGCGCGCTCGGCATCGACGGGTCGCCGGCGGCGATCGAGGCGGCGCGCAAGGAGCACGCGGCGGCGCTGCGCCGCTCCCGCGACGCGCAGTTCGACGTCGAGTACCTCGCCAGCGACGTCGCCTCGCTGGCGGCCGACCCCGAGCGCGCCGGTCCCTACGACATCGTGTTCACCTGCAACGTGTACCACCTGCTGGGGCCGATCGGCCGCCGGGAGTTCGCGGCGGCTCTCGCCGCCGTCACCCGTCCCGGCGGCCTCCTCTTCCTGAGCACCATGTCGCCGAGGGATCCGCAGCACTACGCGGTCGGCGAGCCGGTGTCCGGTGAGGAGCGCAGCTGGGTCGACAAGGTGTACCTGCACTTCTGCACCGCCGAAGAGCTCACGCGCGACTTCGCGGCTTTCGAGATCCTCGACCTCGACGAGCGCGGCTACGAGGAGCCTCAGGCGAGCGGCCTGCCGCATCGTCACACCAGCTGGTTCCTGGAGGGGCGCCGGCGCTGAACCTTGGGCGCCGCCGCCGGCCGCCGCCGCGCTCCCCGGCGCCGTCTTCAGCGCGGGACGATCTTGTAGACCGACCCGGCGAGCGACACGACGTACAGCTCGCCGCTCGCGTCCTGCCCGAACGACGAGACCTGGGTGACCTGCCCGTCGGCCCCGGAGAGCGCGCTGCCGCGCGCCGCCGGGCCCCTTCATCGCCCAGACGTGTCCGGAGCCGAAGTCGGCGAAGAGGTAGAACCCGCGCAGCGCCGGGATCGGCCGACCCTCGGTACACGTAGCCGCCGGTCACGGCGTTGCCGACGCTGTGGCTGTACTGCGTCACCGGCCACGTCAGCGACGCCTTGTTCAGCGTCGCCGCCACCTGTGCGTCGTAGACGTGCGTGCCCTCGTAGCCGTTCCAGCCCAGGTTGGCGCCGGCCGGCGCGTCCCGGCCGGAGATAGTCGATCTCCTCCCAGGCGTCCTGGCCGACGTCGCCGATCCACAGCGCGCCGGTCTTGCGGTCGAACGAGAAGCGCCACGGGTTGCGCAGCCCCTTGGCGTAGGTCGTCACCCTGGCCGGCGAGACGCCGACGTTGATGCGCAGGAGCTTGCCCAGCCGGCTGCGCGGGTCCTGCGCGTGATGCTGCGGGTCGCCGCCGCTGCCGCCGTCGCCCATGCCCACGAAGAGGCGCCCGTCGGGGCCGAACTGCAGCTGCCCGCCGTTGTGGTTGGAGTAGGGCTGGTGCGACGCCGAGGATGGTGCGGGCGCTGCGAGGCGATCGGCCACGTCCGGGTTCGACGCTCGAGACGCGGTAGCGCACGACGCGCGTGTCGCCGTTCACGTTGGTGTAGTCGACGTAGAAGCGCCCGTTGGTCGCGTAGTGCGGGTCGAACGCCATGGAGAGCAGGCCCTGCTCGCCGCCGGTGGAGACCAGGCTCGAGATGTCGAGGAAGGGCGTGGTCAGGAGGGCGCCGTTCTTGATGACGCGGATGCGCCCCGTCTTCTCGACCACGAACAGCCGCGAGGTGTCGCCGGGCGGGGACGTGACGTACACGGGCTGATCGAAGGTGAAGGGCAGCTTCTGGAGCCGGACCGCCGGGGGTGCCGTCGCGGCCCGGGCGGTCGATGCGGCGGCCGTCGTCGCCGGCGCGGACTGCCGACCTGTGCGCGGACGACCTCGCGCTGGCGTTCTCGGGGGACGGCGCCTCGACGACGACGAGGACGACGAGGCCCACGAGCACGACCGCGGCGGTGATGATGGCGAGGAAGCGTTGCATGGTGCGGTCATTCCGCGCATGGCCGTACTCGTAACCCCGGGAGGCCGGGCCGGCTTCGCCCGCCGGCGTCAGGCTCTGCTGCCGCGAAGCCTCAGAGGTAGGTCGCGCGGAACGCCGCGGCGCTCGCCGCTTCGGCAGCTTCGACGAGCGCGCGCACCTTCGTGAGCTCCTGCTCGTGCACCAGCAGCGGCACGTCGTCCACGCGCTCCACCGGCACGACCCCGCGGACGCTGCTGGTGAGCAGCACGCCGTCGTCCGGGCGCAGGTCGGCGACGCGCGCCCACGCCTCCACCACGGGCATGCCGGCGGCGGTGGCCACCTGCTCGACCTTGGCGCGCATCACGCCGGGCAGGATGTCGCCCTCGGCCGGCGGCGTGATGAGGCCGCCGGCGCGCACGACGAACACGTTCGACGTGGCGCCCTCGAAGATCCGGCCTTCGCCGTCGACGAGGATGGCGTCGTCCACGCCGGCGGCTCGCGCCGCCCGCTGGGCGAAGGTGGACTGCATCACGGTCATCGCCTTGTACTGGGCGCTGACGCGCACCCCCCGGTAGGAGATCACGCGCAGCGGCCGCGGAGGGAAGTCGCGCCGGTCGGTCTGGATGAGGAGAGACGGGCCGCCGTCCGGCGCCCCGGCCGTGACCAGCATGCGGCAGGAGTTGTGGTCGCCGCCGTTGGCTTCGCTGAGGCGGCAGACCTGCTCGGCCAGCTCGGGCTTGTCGATGTGCTTGTCGAGCCCGAGCGCCGCGATGCCCTGCACGAGGCGGGCGATGTGCTCCTCGAAGAAGACGGGCACGCCGTCCGCGAGCTTGATGGTCTCGTACAGGCCGAGGCCGTGCGTGAGCGCGCGGTCGGTGGCCGGCAGGGTCGCTGCGGCCTCGCTCATGAGCACGCCGTTGAGGATGAGCATGGTCACGGGCGAGAGTCTACAGCCGGTGTGCCTTCGGCGCACCGGCAGTTGACTCGGCTACGTCGGTCGATCTCGCCGGGAGCGGTGCGCCGCCTGTGCGGGTGCGCCGTTCTGTCGTCCGCCCGGCGCCTCAGCCCGCCCGTTCGGCGATGCTGGCGCTCACGGCGCGGAGCATGCCGGCGGCCTTGTGCAGCGTCTCCCGGTACTCGCGCGCCGGCACCGAGTCGGCGACGATGCCGCCGCCGGCCTGCAGGAACAGCCGGTCGCCCTTGCGCACCAGCGTGCGGATGACGATGTTGAGGTCCAGGCGCCTCTCGGCGATCCAGCCGAACGAGCCGGTGTAGGGGCCGCGGCGCACCGTCTCCAGCTCGTCGACGATCTCCATGCAGCGCACCTTGGGGCAGCCGGTGATGGTGCCGCCGGGGAACATCGCCTTGACCAGGTCGACGGCGTCGCGCGACGGGTGCAGGTGGCCGCGCACGTTGCTCACGATGTGGATGACGTGGCTGTAGAACTCGTTGACCATGAGCTCGTCGACGCGCACCGTGCCGTACTCGCAGACCTTGCCGAGGTCGTTGCGCTCGAGGTCGACCAGCATGATGTGCTCGGCGCGGTCCTTGGGGTCGAGGTTGAGCTCGTCGGTGAGGTCCTCGGGCGTGAGCGAGCCGCGCGGCCGCGTGCCGGCGATCGGCCGCGTCTCGGCCCAGCCCTCGGCGTCGAGCGAGACCAGGCGCTCCGGCGACGAGCTGATGAGCTCGTAGTCGCCGAAGTGGAGGTAGCCGGCGAACGGGCTGGGGTTCACGGTGCGCAGCGTGTCGTAGAGGTGCAGGCTCGGCAGCGCGTAGCAGAGGTCGAGCCGCTGGCTGAGGTTGGCCTGGAAGATGTCGCCGGCGTACACGTACTCGCGGGTGCGGCGCACGACCTCCTCGTACTCCGCCCGCGTGAAGTTGCTGCGGAACACCGGGAGGTCGTTGCCGTGGAGCGCGGCGGGGGAGGGGTGGCGCGCGCGCTCGAGGGCCTCGCCCACGCGCGCCGCCGCGGCCGCCGCCGCGCCGTCGTCCGCGGCGAGGCGGTCGACGAGCACGGCCTCGCCGGAGGCGATGTCGTAGCGCAGCAGCCTGCCCGGCAGGAACACGTCGATGTCGGGGATGCCGAGGTCGTCGCGCACCGTGTCGGGCAGGACCTCGAGGTAGCGCACGGCGTCGTAGCTGAGCAGGCCGACGAGGGCCTCGGCCTCGGGCAGGTCGTCGTCCGGCGAGCCGGCCGGCTCGGGCAGCGCCGCCAGCCGGGTCGCCCGCCGCAGCGCCTCGAACGGCGCGAGCGCGGTGAGGGCGCCGGCCCGGTCCGCGAGGGCGCGGGCCTGCGGCCCGCCCTCGCGGCGGACGCCGGCGCCGGCGGTGACGCTCACGATCCCGCGGCGCGCGCGCAGGCGGAAGACGGGGTCCCAGGCGAGGTAGTGCCGGCGAGCCAGCTTCGGCGATCCGCCGGCCGAGTCCAGCAGCACGACGGGGGCCTCGCGCTCGAGCCCGAGCGCGCGGATGAGCGCGACCGGGTCGAGCTCGGGGATCTGGAAGCGGGTGACGGCCGGGGTCATGGGCCCCAGTCTACTCGTCGTCGTACCCGTATTCCTCGGTCTGGCGCAGGGTGCGGAACTGCGTGTAGTCGCGCACGAAGCCGAGGCGGATGAGGCCCGTGGGGCCGTTGCGGTGCTTGGCGATCTTGACCTTGACGACGCCCTTGGAGGCCGGGTCGCTCGGGTCCTCGTAGATGAACATGACCATGTCGGCGTCCTGCTCGATGGCGCCCGACTCGCGCAGGTCGGCGAGCTGGGGCTCCTTGTCCGCGCGCGCCTCGGGCGAGCGGTTGAGCTGCGAGACGGCGATGACGGGCACGGACAGCTCGCGGGCGAGCTGCTTCATCGAGCGGGAGATGTTGCTGACCTCCTGCTGGCGGTTGTCCGCGCGGCCGTCGCCGGACATGAGCTGGAGGTAGTCGACGATGACGAGGCTGAGCGGCTGCTTGGACTGCAGGCGCCGGGCCTTGGCGCGGAGCTCGAACATGTTGAGGCCCGCCGTGTCGTCGATGAAGATGTCGGCCTTCTCGAGGACGCCGGCCGCCTGCACGAGCTTGGCGTGGTCGTCCGGCGAGAGGCTGCCGGTGCGGAGCTTGTGGGAGCTGACGCGCGCCGAGGAGCACATGAGGCGTTCGCCGAGCTCCTCGGCGCTCATCTCCAGGCTGAAGATGGCGACCGCGCGCTTGCCGCCGCCGGGGGCCACGCCCTCGGTGGCGATGTGCTGCGCGATGTTGAGCGCGAGGCTCGTCTTGCCGACGCCGGGGCGCGCGGCGAGGACGATGAGGTTGGCCTTCTGGAAGCCGCCGGTGAGCTTGTCGATGCCCTCGAAGCCGGTGGCGACGCCGGTGACGCCGCGATCGCCGTCGAGGGTGGCGAGGTGCTCGAAGTTGCGCACCAGCACCTGCTTGATGTGCTCGAACTCGGCGACGCTGCGAGCCTGCTGGATGGCGAAGACCTTCTGCTCGCAGCGGTCCAGCAGGTCGGAGGGATCGCCGGGGTGCTGGTAGCCGAGCTCGGCGATCTCGTTGCCCACGCGGATGAGCGAGCGCAGGACGCTCTGCTCGCGCACGATGTTCGCGTAGTGCGCGGCATTGGCCGCGGCCGGCACGAACTCGGCCAGCGTGTGGACGAAGTCGCGCCCCCCGGCGCGCTCGAGCATGCCCTCGCGCTCGAGCTGGGCGCTGATGGTGACGACGTCGACCTCCTCGCCGCGCTCGAACAGCGTGAGCACGCCGCGGTAGATGAGCCGGTGGGTGTCGCGGTAGAAGTCGTCGGCGGTGAGCAGCTCGGCGACCGCCGTGATGGCGTTGGGGTTGACCAGCATGGCGCCGAGCACCGACTGCTCCGCCTCGAGGTTGTGAGGCGGCAGGTGCGGACTGGCAGGTGGCTCGATGCGCTCGACGGCCATGGCTCCCCCGGGGCGGTCGACGGTGACGTGGGGTACGGAGTCTATGTGACCCGGCCGGTCGATGATAGCCCCGCGGGCGGACGGCAGCCGGGGCGCCGAGACTGCGGCGTGACCCAAAGACCAAGGCTCAACTAGAAGGTGAGAGTCCTGCCGGAAGGGAGCGGGCGTCGCCGGCCCTCAGCGGCCCCGCGGACGGACCTCAGTCGTCCTCCTGGAACTGGCGCGCCCACTCCTTGCCGGTGCTCCAGGTCTGGGCGCCGCTCCCGGGAGTGTCGCCGTCGATCTGCGCGCCGGCGGCGGCGAGCAGGTACTCGCGCAGGCCGTCCTGGTCGCTGGCCTGGATCTCGGCGGCGATGGCCGGCAGCGCCGGTTTGCCCAGCGCGACGAGCTTGGTGAAGGCGGGCGAGACGCCCACGTAGTCGTACGGGTTGGAGCTCTGTCCGACCGGTACGCCGTCGACGACGTCGCCGCGCTGCTCGGCCGCCTTGATGTCGGCCATCATCCGGTCGATGTCCGCGCTCACCTTCGCGCGGAGATCGGTCTTGGGCCCGGCGCTCTGCGCGGCGGTCGGGGTGGTCGCCGGTGTGACCACCGGGGCGGAGGAGGGCGCGGAGGACGACGCCGCCTGGCCCGAGTCCGACCCGCAGCCGGCGCCGGCGAGGGCGGCCGCGACCACGGCGGTCAGCAGCAGGACGAAGGTGATCGCTTTCGGCATGGTCGCTCTCCCGGTCGCGGTGCGACCATCACCCTACTCACCGCCCGCCCGCCGTGTCGAGCCGGGGCGGACCCGTGGCGCGCGGGCTCCGCGTGATGGCGTGGCCCGCGCGCGACCGCCGCGCGACCAGATGCACGAAGCCCCGGGAGAAGCGCTCTGCGCGCCTCGCCCGGGGCTTCGGGACTGGTGTCTTCAGCCGCGCGCCGTCAGGCGGGCGCGACGATGGTCTTGACGGTGGCGACGAAGCCTTCGGCGACCTCGACGTCGACCATGAAGGTGCCGACCTCTTTGATCGGCTCCTCCAGCAGGACCTTGCGCTTGTCGATCGTGATGCCGCGCGCGTCCTTGATGGCGTCGGCGATATCGGCGGCGGTGACGCTGCCGAACAGGCGGTCGCCCTCGCCGGCCTTGGCGGCCAGCGTGACGACGGTCTTGTTGAGCGTGGCCGTGAACTCCTCGGCCTGCGCGGCCATGCGCGCCTCGCGCGCCTTGCGCTCTTCTTCACGACGGCGGAACTCGACGATCTTGCCCGGCGTAGCGGGCTCGGCCATCTTGCGCGGGATCAGGTAGTTGCGCGCATAGCCGCGGGCCACGTTGGCGAGCTGGCCCTTGTCGCCGAGGTTCTCGACGTCCTGGAGCAGGATGATCTCCATCGCGGCCTCCTCAGCGGTTGACGTAGGGGATGAGGGCCATCTCGCGCGAGAACTTGATCGCCGACGCCAGCTGGTTCTGATGGCGGCGGCACGTGCCGGTGATGCGGCGCGAGCGGATCTTGCCCTTGTCGGACATCATGCGACGAAGGGTCGTGTGGTTCTTGTAGTCGACCTCTTCGATCTTCTCCTTGCAGAAGTAGCAGTAGCGGCGGCGGGCCTGGCCGAACGCTCCGGCCTTGCCCTTCTTCTCGCGCCGCGGCTTTGGCTTGGTGCTGGGCATGCGTGGTTTCTCTCCTTACAGCGCCCTGAGGCGCGATCTCCTCGTGCTCAGAACGGGATGTCGTCGTCGCCGGCCTCGGCGAAGTCGCCGGCCGGCGGGCCATCCAGGTCCTGCTCGTTGAACTTGGGACCCTGGCGCTGAGCTGCGGGCTGCTGCTGATAGCCGCCGCCCTGCTGGGAGGCGCCACCACCACCGCCGGAGCCGCCTTCGCGCGGGCCGATGAACTGGACCCTGTCCGCGGCGATGCTCACGGCCTCGCGCTTCTGGCCGTCCTGCGTCTCCCACTGGCGCCAGCGCAGGCGGCCGGAAACGGCTACCTGACGCCCGCGGGTGAGGTACTGGGCGCAGGTCTCAGCCTGGCGCCCGAAGACGTCGACGGTGAAGTAGTTGGCCTTCTCGACCCACTCGCCGCTGGCCTGGTCCTTGACCTGGTCGTTGACGGCGATGCGCAGGCTGCACACGCTGGTGCCGCTCGGTGTCGCCTTCAGCTCTGGATCGCGGGTGAGGTTCCCGATGACGATGACACTGTTGATGGACCCTGCCACGGTGGGCTCCCTTCCCTCAGTCGTGCCTAGGACTTCAGCCGTTTGGTCCCGTGGCGCAGGACCTCATCGGTGATGCTGAGCACGCGTTCGACTTCGCTGAGAGTCTGGGGTGTCGCCGTGAACGTGATGACGGTGTAGACGCCTTCGGATTCCTTCTTGATCTCGTAGGCCAGCTTCTTCTTGCCCCACTCGTCGATGCCGGCGATAGTCCCGCCATCCTTCTCGACGTTGGTGCGAAGACGGTCGACGATCTCCTTCTGGCGATCCTCATCCGCGTTCGGGTTCACGATGAGCATGAGCTCATACCTGTTTATCCCAATCACCTCCTATGGTCTGTGCGGCCCCAGCCCTTGTGCTGGAGCAGGGGTGAACAGTCGCCTTGCGGCGGTCGTGAACGGGCACTGTACCAGCCCGGACCCTGCGACGGCAACCGTAGCGCGGTGGTCGGACGGCAGGAAGGGTGACGTGTGAAGAGGGGCGGTGACGTTGCCCGTGCCGCTCAGGTCTCGGCGACCAGCTCGCTCGCCGCGGGAGCGGCCGTCTGGACCTCGCGGAGCAGGACCTCGCCATCGTCCAGGCCCTCGACGCTCCAGATCGCCGCGAGCCGCGGCAGGCCCTTCTCGTCGCTGTGCATGTGCACGAAGACGGGCTTGACGCGCGCGACGAGCTCGCGCGCGTAGGGGTCGTCGCCGCCGAAGGACGCGACGATGGTGTCCACGGCGCGGTGCACCGTCTCGGCGCGCAGCGTCGCGAGGCCGCCGACGCGCGGGTCGGCGGCGAGGAAGCTGAAGAACTCGCGGACCTCCTCGGCGTGCATCTCGCCGATGACGAGGCGGCCCGGGTCCATGCGCCGCGCCTTGGCGAAGAGCGCCGGGATGTCGGTGGTGGCGTCGACGCCGAGGCGGACGCAGAACGACCGCTCCTTGAGCGCCGGCAGGTCCGGCCCGCGCTCGATGGCGACGAAGCGGTCGTCCACGGAGACGAGCTCGAAGAGCGAGTTGAGCAGCGTCGACTTCCCGGTGGCGCGGTCGCCGAAGATGATCAGCGTGCGCCGGTCGCCCAGGAACTGCGCCAGCTTGGCGCCCTGGCCGCCGGTGAGCGTGCCGCCTTCGAGCAGCCCCCGGAAGGTGGTGGAGATCACGCCGGGGGCGCCCATCTCACCGGCGTACATGACCGAGGTGTGCGAGAAGAGGGTCGCGCGGCGCGCGATGAAGTGCTCGAGGTAGGCCGTCACCTGCGCCTTGAGCAGGCTGCGCAGGATCTCGAGGTGCTCGCGCGTGCTCTCGCCGATACGGGCGCGCTCGAGCTTGCTGATCGAGGCGTCGATCTCCTTGATCAGCGCGACCTGGACGGCGCGCAGCGCGGCGTCGCGGCCGTCGGTCGCCCGGGCCGTCTTCGCCGCGGTCGTCCTGCGCGCCGTCGTCGAGCTCGCGTGAGCCGGGCGGCCGCTCTCCTCCCTCGAGGGGCGGCGCTGCTGCTGGGATGTCGTCCTCGACCATGGCCATGTGCATCGCTGCGCGCGCAGGCGCCTCGCCGGCGCGCGCTCGCCCTCCGTATCGGCAGAGTGGGCGGCCGGGATGAGTGGTATCGTCCGGGCATGACCGAAGCGGGCGGCACGATCAGCGTGAAGCTCTTTGCGGGCCTTGAACTGCGCGCTCGCGAACCGCGCACGTCCTACGACTTCGACCTTCGCGAAGTCGCCACGGTGGCGGCGGTGGCCGAGGCCATCGGCCTCGATCCCGGCGCCGCCGGCCTCATCCTCGTCAACGGCGTCCACGCCTCGCGCGACCAGACGCTGAGCCCGGACGACGAGGTCTCGCTCTTCCCGCCGCTGGGGGGCGGGTGAGCTTCACGGGGCCGCGCGACCCGGACCCGTTCGACGGGGCGATCCGGCTTCCCGGAGAGGGCCCCGCGCCGGTCCCCCCGCTGCCCCAGCCGCGCTCTCCCGGCCGTCACCGCTTCGCCTGGGCGATGATCGGACTGCTGAGCGCCGCATCGCTCGTCTGCGTCGGCCTGATCATCGCGCGCTTCTCCTACTCGCACACCTACCACTACTGGTTCCTGCTCTGGAACCTCGTGCTGGCCTGGGTGCCGTTCGTCTTCGCGGCCATCGCCTACAGCCTGGCCTCTGCTCGCCGCGCCGTCCTCTACGTGCTCATCGTGGCGGCGGCCATCGTGTGGCTGGCCTTCTTCCCCAACGCGCCGTACATCCTCACCGACTTCCTGCACCTCGGGAGCATGGGCGACATCGTCCCCGGCTGGTACGACGTGCTCATGCTGTACTGGTTCGCCTGGACGGGGCTCATCCTGGGCATCGTCTCGCTCTACCTGATGCAGGAGATCGTCGCGCGCGGGCTGGGGACGGCGGCGGGCTGGGTGTTCGTCATCCTCGCCGCCGGCCTCGGCAGCTTCGGCATCTACCTCGGCCGCTTCCTGCGCTGGAACAGCTGGGACCTCGTGCGCCGGCCGGGCCCGCTCGCCGACGAGCTGCTCGGCCGGGTCACCGACCCCGCCTCCCAGCCGCGGCTCCTCGGCTTCACGCTGCTGTTCACGCTGCTGTTCCTCTTCATCTACGTGGCGGTGTACATCTTCGCGAAGCTCACCAAGCCGCCCGAGGGTCGCATCCGGGCGTGACGGTCGTGCGCGGTGAGGGGCCGGGCCACGGCCGCTGCCCGGTCGCCGGAGGTATGGAGCGTCCGGCCGCACTTGCCGCCCCCTCCCGCGGTGCGTAGACTCCGGCCATGACTCCCGGCAACATCCCACGGCTCATCGAGACGCTCAAGGCGCACGCCGGCGACGACAAGCACATCGCCTGCGCCGACGCCTTCAAGATCGCTCACGACCTCGACGTCCCGCTCGCGGACGTCGGTCGCACCTGCAACGAGCTGGGCATCAAAGTGATGCAGTGCCAGCTCGGCTGCTTCTGAGCGACCGCCGCTGAGGCGAGCGCTCCGCGCTCGCGAGCTTCACGCACGCCCCGCTCCGGCGGTCTCGTCGCGCTCCCTGCGCCGCCTCGCGGACGCGTCCTCCATGGTTATCCCTATGCAAATGGTGGAATCCTTCGGGTGTGAGGTTCTCCAGGAGGGGCGCACGCGCGCACAGGTACGGCGCCGTCCGCTGACAGACAGAGACCGCGCCCGGCGCGGGCCGGGCGCTCGTGAGGTGAGAATCATGGCGACCGTGGTACCCAAGACCGAGGTCAGGCACTACCAGATGTACATCGACGGCCGCTGGGCCGACGCGGCCAGCGGCGAGACCTACGAAGTAGTCGATCCGGCGTCCGAAGAAGTGATCGCGCGAGTACCGAAGGGCGGAGTCGGCGGACGCCGAGACGGCGGTACGCGCCGCCCGCGACGCCTTCGACAACGGCCCCTGGCCGAAGCTGAAGGCGGTCGAGCGCGCGGAGATCCTCGTACCGCGCCGCGGGTCTTCTGCGCGAGCGCGCCGAGGACTTCGCCCGCCTCGAGAGCATGCAGATGGGCAAGCTCCTCGAGGACTCGCGCGTCGACATGCTCGACGCCGCGCACACCTTCGAGCTGTACGCCGGCATGGTCCAGGACCAGCACGGCGAGACGCTCGAGGTACCGGGCGAGACCATGAGCATGGTGGTGCGCGAGCCCGTCGGCGTCACCGTCGGCATCACGCCGTGGAACTACCCGATGCTCATGGCCGCGTGGAAGGCCGGGCCGTCCCTGGCGGCCGGCAACGTGATGATCCTCAAGCCGGCCACCGTGAGCCCGCTCACCAACCTCGAGCTCGCCAGGGTCTTCGAGGAGGCCGGCCTGCCCAAGGGCGTGTTCCAGGTCGTCACCGGCCCGGGCGGCGAGATCGGCGACTACCTCGCCGGCCACAAGGACGTGGACATGGTGGCCTTCACCGGCTCAGTCGAGGTCGGCAAGCAGCATCATGCGCAGGGCCGCCGAGAACGTGAAGAAGGTCGGCCTGGAGCTCGGCGGCAAGAGCCCCAACATCGTCTTCGCCGACGCCGACTTCGAGGCCGCCATCGACGGCGCGCTCATCGGCATCTTCGCCGGCACCGGCGAGGTCTGTTCGGCCGGCTCGCGTCTCCTCGTCGAGCGCTCCATCCACGACCGCTTCGTCGGCGAGCTCGTCAGCCGCGCGATGGCGATCAAGGTCGGCGACCCGCTCGATGAAGAGAGCGAGATGGGCCCGCTGGTGAGCAGGCAGCAGCTGGACACGGTCGAGAAGTACGTGGCCATCGGCAAGGAGGAGGGCGCCACGCTGGCGACCGGCGGCCGCCGGCTCAGCGGCAGCGGCTTCTACTACGAGCCGACGATCTTCGTGAACGTGGACAACTCCATGCGCATCGCCCAGGAGGAGATCTTCGGGCCGGTGCTGGTGGTCATCCCGTTCGACAGCGAGGAAGAAGCGATCCGCATCGCCAACGACACGATCTACGGGCTCGCCGGCGCCGTCTGGACCAAGGACGTCACGCGGGCGATGCGCGTGATCAAGGCCATGCGCGCCGGCATCACGTGGGTCAACACGTATCACCCGACGTACAGCGAGGCCCCGTGGGGCGGCTACAAGCAGAGCGGCATCGGCCGCGAGCTGGGCAGCTACGGGCTCGACGAGTACACGGAGATCAAGCAGATCAACATCGACCTCACGGACCAGCCGATGGGCGTGTACCAGCGCGGCAAGAAGGCGCGTCCGGCAAGGCCGCGTCGTCCGGCAACGGGCACGGCAAGATCGTGCCGCTCAGCGACCGGCGCCCGTTCCGCGAGGGTGAGACGCATCAAGGACGAGGCCTGGGTCCAGTTCTGCGAGAACTGCAGGCCCTGACGCCGGCGAGGCCAGAGGCGGGCGGCCGCGGATAGGGCGCCGGGAAGCCGGCGCACGAGCCGCCGCCCGCCTCTGGAGGGATACGGGAGCGGGCGGCCGGAGGCTCGCCGCATCGGCGGCGCGTGAGCCGGCCGGCCCGGCCGGGTAAGCACGCCGGCAGAGGTACCACGAGTAGCTGCCGCCGGCGCGAGTCGGAGGAGGGGGAGGACCGCCATGGATAGCCACGTAGCCAAGCTATCGAACGGGGCGCCGAAGGGGCACCGTTCCGCACCACCGCGAGAGACGTAGCGGGGATCCGGGTCAGCGACATCGTCGCGCCGGACCTCGTCATCAAGCCGCCCTACGGCCACGGCGAGCCGATGACCCTGCGCGCGCCGTGGGACGGCGCCGAGCTGGCGCGCATCCCCACGGCCACCCTGGAAGACATGGACGTCGTCCTCGACCGCGCCCGGGCGGCGGCCGAGGCGTACCGCTGGACGCCGGCCTGGAAGCGCGCCGCCATCCTCGAGCGCGCCTCGCACCTCATCGACGACAACGCCGAGCAGATCGCCCACATCATCGCCGCCGAGGGCGGCAAACCGCTCAAGGACGCGCGGGTAGAGGCCAAGCGCGGCGCGAGCACCTTCCGCTGGGCGAGCGAAGAGGCCAAGCGCACGGCCGGCGAGCTCATCGAGATGGACGCCGACCCGAGCGGCGAGAACCGCTTCGGCTGGACGATCCGCGAGCCGCGCGGCGTGATCGCCGCCATCTCACCGTTCAACTTCCCGCTCAACCTCGTCTCGCACAAGGTCGCGCCGGCTCTGGCCGGCGGCAACGCCGTCGTGCTCAAGCCGGCCTCCAACACCCCGCTCACCGCGCTGCGCCTCGCGGAGCTGCTGGCCGAGGCCGGCCTCCCGGACGGCGTGCTGCAGGTGGTCGTCGGCTCCGGCTCGCACCATCGGCAACAAGATGGTCACGGACGAGCGCACCAACATGGTCAGCTTCACCGGCAGCCCGCCGGTCGGTCGCCAGATCGCCAACGACGCCGGCATGAAGATGGTGACCCTCGAGCTCGGCAACAACTCGGCGACCATCGTCGACGACGACGCCAACCTCGGACTCGCCGTGCAGCGCGTCGTGGCCGGCGGCTTCGCCAACTCCGGCCAGATCTGCATCTCGGTGCAGCGCGTCGTCGTCCACCAGGCCGTGTACGAACGCTTCATGGAGCTGCTCATCCCGCAGGTCGAGGCGCTCGTCGTCGGCGACCCGCTCGACGAGACGACCGACGTGGCGTCGCTGATCAGCGAGGACGAGGTCGAGCGCGTCAAGGGCTGGATCCAGGAGGCGGTGGACCAGGGAGCGACGCTCGCCGACCGGCGGCGTGCGCGACGACGGCCGCCTGCTCCCGACCGTCCTGACCGACGTGACGCGCGAGATGAAGGTCTGCGCCAAGGAGGTGTTCGGCCCGGTGCTCAGCATCCTCAAGGCGCGCGACCTCTGCGAAGCGATCGAGATCAGCAACGACAGCGAGATGGGCCTGCAGGCCGGCGTGTTCACCAACGACCTGAACAAGGCGATGTACGCCGCCCGGCGTCTCGAGGTGGGCGGCGTGATGATCAACGAGGTCCCCACGTTCAGGGTTGACCACATGCCGTATGGTGGTATCAAGGGTTCCGGCATTGGCCGCGAAGGGTTGAAATACGCCATCCGGGAAATGACGGAGCTGAAGATGGTGGCCATCCGCGAGATGGACTGGCAGACCGGCGGACCTCCCACCGACGCCTGCCTGCGCGAGCCGCTCGGGCCGTGAGGCCGACGGGGCTCGGACGGGCAAGCGGTCGGGGACGGCGATGACTAAGACAGCTCGCCGCAGGACGACCGGGAGCCACGAGCGAAAGGAGGCACGCGACATTGACTGACTTACGAGGTGCGGCGCGCTAGACGCCCCGCATGCGGTGCAACAAGCGCGCCGCGCCAAGCTTGGGGCGGCGGGCCTTCGGGCCCGCCGCCCCTCTTTCGTTCCCGGCCTACTATGGTGTTCTTTAGCGGAGACGGGCGGGTAGTGGTCAAGGAGGGCGTCACCGCAGCCCGCGGTGGTCGCCGGGCGAACGAGGAGGAAGCAATGACGCTCAGCGCGCGCAACCAGCTCCCCGGAACGATCAAGAGTGTCGTCCTCGGCGCCGTCATGGCCGAGATCGTCGTCGACGTGGGCGGCCACGAGGTAGCCGCGGCCGTGACGCGGCACTCGGCCGAGTCGCTCGGCCTGTCGGCCGGCGACGAGGTCAGGGTCGTGATCAAGGCCACCGAGGTGATGATCGACAAGTAGTCGTCGAGGCGGTCCGGCTGCAGAGGGCCGGGGGCGTGGACAGGTCGTCCTGTCCACGCCCCCGACCCTTTCCTCATCCGTCCCGGGCGCGGAGGGCCATCTGTCCTGCGCGGAGGGCCCTCCTTTGTGCTTCGCGCGTCGGTCCCGGCGGCGTTGTCCTCTCGAGTGACGAACGCAGGCCCGAGCGGTACACTTGGCGCCCATGGACGTCTCTCAGCGCGAACAGAGCAGGGTCGACTACCTGCGCCTCTCCATCACCGACCGCTGCAACCTGCGCTGCACGTACTGCATGCCGGCCGAGGGGAGTCGAGGCGCGCGGCCACGGCGAGATCCTGAGCTACGAGGAGCTCGCCGCCTTCGCCCGCGTCGCCGCCGACGTCGGCATCACCAAGGTGCGCATCACCGGCGGCGAGCCGCTCGTCCGGCTCGGCTGCGCCGACTTCGTCGGCATGCTGAGCCGCACCAGCGGCATCCACGACATCTCGCTCACCACCAACGGCGTCCTGCTGCCGAGGTTCGCCGACGAGCTGGCGGCGGCCGGGCTGAGGCGCGTCAACGTGAGCCTCGACAGCCTCGACCCGGAGCGGTTCGCGCGCATCACCCGCGGCGGCCGCCTGGAGGACACGCTCGCGGGGCTCGACGCGGCCTTCGCCGCCGGGTTCTCGCCGATCAAGATCAACACCCTGCTGCTGCCCGGCATCGAGGAGGAGCTCGACGCCTTCGTCCAGCTCACGCGCGACCTGGACGTCCACGTGCGCTTCATCGAGTTCATGCCCCTCGACCGGCGCGTCGCCGGCGACGATCTCGGGGGAGAGGGGCGGCTGCTGCCCGCCGGGGACCTGCTGCGCCGCCTCATGGCGAGCCACGT
The DNA here is from genome assembly GCA_963739595.1 of uncultured Thermoleophilia bacterium. GTDB lineage: Bacteria > Actinomycetota > Thermoleophilia > UBA2241 > UBA2241 > CAIXSE01. The sequence continues at coordinate 22,117 of CAVUBA010000015.1, read as the reverse complement.
GCTCGTCGGGCACGACGGCCCCTACGGCCACGGGCCCGCCCAGTACTGGAAGGTCGCCGGCGCGCGCGGCACCATCGGGTTCATCGCCGGCGTCTCGGAGCACTTCTGCGAGACCTGCAACCGCCTGCGCCTCACCGCCGACGGCCGGCTGCGCACCTGCCTGTTCTCGGGGCGCGAGGTGAACATCCGGCCGCTGCTGAGCGACCCGGCGGTCCTGCGCGGCGCCATCGAGACGGCGGTCGCCGGCAAGACGTACGACCGCTGCAGCGAGGCCCTCGCCAACGACCGGTCGATGTCCCAGATCGGAGGGTGACGATGCGCGAGCTCAGCCACCTCGACGAGCGCGGCCGCGCGGCCATGGTCGACGTCGGCGGCAAGGACGAGACCGAGCGCGTGGCGCGCGCCGAGGCCGCGGTCGTCATGGCCGCCGAGACGCTGGCGATCATCGTGGACGAGGCCGCGCCCAAGGGCGACGTCATCGCCGTGGCCCGGCTGGCCGGCATCATGGCCGCCAAGCGCACCCACGAGCTCATCCCGCTCTGCCACCAGCTCAACCTGACCAAGGTCGCGGTGGACATCGAGGCCGACGAGCGGCTGCCGGGGCTGCGCATCACGACGGAGGCGCGGCTGCGCGGCCGCACCGGCGTCGAGATGGAGGCGCTGGTCGCGGCGTCGGTGGCCGCGCTCACCGTCTACGACATGTGCAAGGCCGTGGATCGCGGCATGCAGGTCACCGGCGTGCGCCTGCTCGAGAAGAGCGGCGGGCGCAGCGGACACTGGCGGCGCGACGGCGCCGGCGAAGCAGACGAGCCGGCCGGGGCCGGAGCATCCGGAGGAGGACTGTGAGCGCCCACCAGGTCGACGGCACCATCGTCTCGGTCAACGTCGCCGACAAGAAGGGCGTGCGCAAGCAGCCCGTCGAGTCCATCACCCTCGTCGTCGACCACGGCGTCGAGGGCGACGCCCACGCCGGGCCCTGGCATCGCCAGGTGAGCCTGCTGGCCAACGAGAGCATCGAGAAGATGCTCGCCGCGTGCCCCACGGTGAACCCGGGCGCGTTCGGCGAGAACGTGACCACCGAGGGCCTCGTGCTCTACGAGCTGCCGGTCGGCACGCGGTTCTACGCCGGCGAGGTCCTGCTCGAGGTCACCCAGATCGGCAAGGAGTGCCACGACCGCTGCGCGATCTTCCACCAGGCCGGCGACTGCGTGATGCCGCGCGAGGGCATCTTCGCCAAGGTCATCGAGGGCGGCGAGATCACCCCCGGCAACGGCATCGTGCTGATGAAGAACAGCCTCATCGCCGCCGCCGTCCTCACGGTGAGCGACAAGGGCTCGCGCGGCGAGCGCGAGGACACGAGCGGCGACGCCCTCGAGGAGGCGCTCGAGGCGCTCGGCGTCGCCTCCGTCGAGCGGGCGATCGTCCCCGACGAGGCCGACCAGATCGCCGCCGAGCTGCGGCGGTGGGCCGACGAGACGCCGGTCAACCTGATCCTGACCACAGGCGGCACCGGCATGACCAGCCGGGACGTGACGCCCGAGGCGACGCTGTCGGTCCTCGACCGTCAGGCGCCCGGCTTCGCCGAGGCCATGCGCGCCGGCTCGCTGGCGACGACGCCGCACGCGATGCTCTCCCGCGCCGTCAGCGGGATCCGCGGCAAGACGCTCATCATCAACATGCCGGGGAGCCCGCGCGCCTGCACCGAGCAGTTCGCGATGATCGCGAAGGCGCTGCCGCACGGAGTGGAGAAGCTGCTCGACCTGGGCGGCGACTGCGCTCCGCCTTCGCCGCCCGCCGGCTGATCCGGGCCGCGGCCCGCGGAGGTCCGCGCGGCCCTCTGCCTCAGACGCCGAACCGCTGCCGGCGCTGGTAGCTCAGGTAGGTGGCGATCGCGGCGTCCGCCTCTTCCACGGCGCGCCGGTTGCCGGCCGCAAGGCGGTCGCCGACGCTCTGCCGGGTCACTCCCAGACGCTCGGCGACGTCGCGCTGGTGGCCGAGCTCCCGGTAGGCGGCGATCGCCTCCCACTGCTTGAGCGTGCGCGCGCGGATCAGCGGGTCCACCAGCCGGCAGAGGGCGCCGAGCAGCACGTCGCCGGCGTCGCCGGTGCCGAGATAGCGCGTCAGCCCTTTGTCTCTCACCACGAGTTGCAGGGCGCGGCGCGCGATCGAGTAGGCGTCGCGGTCGGTGGCGGTCGCGTCCCGCAGGGTGTCGACCGTGCCGATGCCGATGCCGGCGCGCAGCGGCAGCGGCGCGATGAGCTCGCGCAGGACGCTGATGCACAGCGGCGTCTGCGCCGGGTCGGCGAGGGCGCCGTCGAGCCGGTCCTCGCCGGCGAGGCCGAAGGGCTCGGCGACGGCCGGCAGGAACACCTGGTTGACGCGCTCGAGGGCGGCGCGAAGCTTGTCGCGGTCCGCGGCGCCCGCCCCCGGGACGTCGGCGAACACCACGGCGATGACCTTCGTCTCGCGGCGTTTGTCGATGGGCATGCTGCTAGCTACGCCGCCGCCCGGGACTCTCCTGCCGGGGCGGCGGCGGGCCCGGCCGACGAAGGTCGCACCGGGCCTCAGGGCGGCGCATACTCACTCCCACGTAGTGGAAATGGCAAGACGGCCGTTCGTCGGCTACACTAGTCCGGCTCCCGCTCATACAACCAGGGGTATCCGCTTGAACAAGAAATCCCGCACTCGTCTGCTCATCGCCACCGGTGTCATCGTCGCCGTGTTCATCGTCGGCGTCGTCTTCCTCGTGCAGAAGCAAGGCGCCTACTACCGCCAGGTGTCCGACCTCCAGACCGGCCAGTACGACGGCAAGAACGTCAAGGTCGGCGGCAAGGTGCTCGACGGCACGATCAAGCGTGACTCGACCGGCGTGCACTTCGCCATCGAGGACCTCACCGGCAAGACCGCCCAGGTCAACGTGCTCTACAGCGGCCAGATGCCCAACACGTTCGACGCCGGCGTGGACGTGGTGGTCATCGGCAAGTACGCCTCCAACGGCGCGCTGATCACCGCCGACCAGCTCCAGACCAAGTGCCCGAGCAAATACAAGGGGTCAGCCTCACCCGCAGCCCAGCCGACCGGGCAGTGAGGTCTGACACTTGCGCGAACTAGGTACATACTCTCTCGTTGCCACGCTCATTTTCGCCCTGGGCGCGGCTTGGCTGCTCGCCCTCGGCGCCTGGTCTGAGCGCAAAGACCTGATCCGCTACGGCTACTACGCCGTCTACGGCTTCTTCCTGACCACGGTCGTCGCCTCGGCGGTGCTGCTGCAGGCGTTCCTGAAGAAGGACTTCAGCTTCGGCTACGTGGCCGAGAACTCGGACTCCACGCTGTCGGTCTTCTACCGCATCGCGGGCTTCTGGGCCGGGCAGTCCGGCTCGTTCCTCCTCTGGCTCCTCTTCCTGGCGATCGCCGCCATCATCATCGCCGTCATCGACCTCAACCGGCTCGAGCGGCTCACCGCCGGGGCGGTCGCCGTGCTCGGCGTCATCTCCGCGGTCTTCACCGCGCTCATGGTGTTCGACCCGGGCTCCGACCCGTTCATCAAAGCCGAGGCCGGCGCCGTGCCGTTCGGCCTCAACCCGCTCCTGTTGCACCCGGCCATGGTGCTGCACCCGCCGGCCCTGTTCATCGGGTACGTCGGGCTCGCCGTGCCGTTCGCGTTCGCCGTCTCCACGCTGCTGCTCGGCCGCGGCGACAAGCTCTGGGTGCAGCGCTCGCAGAAGTGGGCCGTGTTCGGCTGGCTCTTCCTCTCGCTGGGCATCGGCCTCGGCGCCTGGTGGGCCTACGTCGTGCTCAGCTTCGGCGGCTTCTGGGCCTGGGACGCGGTGGAGAACACCTCGCTGGTGCCGTGGCTCACGGCGACGGCGCTGCTGCACTCGTTCACGCTGTACAAGTCGCGCGGCCTCTTCAAGCGCTGGGCGCTCGGCCTGGCCGCGGCGACCTTCTGGTTCACCATCCTCGCGACGTGGACCACGCGTACCGGGCTCATCAGCTCGGTCCACGCCTTCGGCAAGAACCCTGTGCTGATCTGGATCCTCTCGACCTTCCTGGTCGTGGCGGCCGTCGCCAGCGTCGCGCTCATCGTCTGGCGCTGGCGCAGGTTCGACAGTCACGACGAGGTCGAGAGCGCTCTCTCGCGCGACTTCATGTACTACGTCACCAACCTGCTGCTCACGCTGTTCGCCGTGGCCGTCGCCTTCGGCACCGTCGCCGTGCCGCTGCTCCTCGACCGGACGGTCGGGGCGAGCACCTACGACGCCGTGGCCCGCCCGCTCGGCGTCGTCATCCTCGGCATGATCGCCGTGTGCCCGCTGCTCGCGTGGCGCAAGACCGACGGCTCGCTGCTGCGCAAGACGCTCATCCTGCCGACGGTGACGATGCTGGTGTCGATCCCGCTGTGGCTGTACCTCGGCTTCCAGTCCAACGTGTGGGGCTTCATCGGCTTCCTGGTCTGCGGCTTCGCCTTCGGCGCCGTCATCCAGTTCGTGCTCCGTTCGGCCAGGCTTGCCGCCGGACCGGACAAGAGCCTCTGGTCCGGCCTCGGGCGCGCCTTCACCGGCAGCCGCACGCGCACGGCCGCCTATATCGTCCACTTCGGCATGGTCCTCGTCGTCGCCGGCCTGCTCGGCTCGACCGTCTACAAGGTCGAGCAGTCGACCATCGTCAAGGTCAAGCCCGGCGAGACCGCGAGCCTCAACGGCTACACGCTCACCTACAAGAGCATGAGCGAGGGCACCGGCGCGCAGAACTCGACGCGCGCCGTGGCCACCTTCGACGTGTCCAAGGACGGCAAGTCGCTCGGCACGCTGGGCCCGCACACCGACGTGTTCCCCGTGAGCGGCGCCGCCGTCCGGGCCGTCATCCTCGGCCGTCCCTTCGAGGACCTCTTCGTGGTCGCCGACGAGCCGTTCGACAGCACGTCCAAGACCATCGCCCTGCGCATGGTCATCTTCCCGCTCATCCGCTGGGTGTGGATCGGCTCGATCCTGCTCTGCGCCGGCGCCGTCGTCTCCCTCTGGCCCAAGCGCCGGAAGCAGGAGCAGGAGGCCCGGGTCGTCGAGCCCGCCGAGGCGGACGGCGCGACCGCCTGACGGAGGCTGCGCTTATGTCGGACGAACACGACCGGCAGGACGGCGCGGCCCCCCTCGAGATCGAGGTCGAGGGGCTGCGCAAGACGTTCGGTCGCCGCGAGGTGCTCAAGGGCATCTCGTTCGGCGTGCCGCGCGGCGGGTTCCTCAGCATCTTCGGCCCCAACGGGGCCGGCAAGACGACGACCCTGCGCGTGCTCGCCACGCTGCTCACGCCCGGCGCGGGCACCATCAAGGTCGCCGGCCACGACGTGCGCGAGGACCCCATGCCGGTGCGCAGGGCCATCGGCTTCATCTCGCACAACGCCATGCTCTATCCCGACCTCACCGCGCAGGAGAACCTGCGCTTCTACGCCGACATGTACGGCGTGCAGGACCGCGAGGCGCGCATCACGGAGCTGCTCGAGCGCCTCGAGCTCTCCGCCCGGCGCCACGACGTCGTGCGCACGTACAGCAAGGGCATGCGCCAGCGGCTGGCGATCGCGCGGGCCATCCTGCACCGCCCGCGCGTCCTCCTGCTCGACGAGCCGCACTCCGGCCTCGACCCGCGGGCCGTCGACATCCTCGACGGCCTGCTCACCGAGATCCGCGACGAGCACACGTTCGTCATGGTCACCCACAACATCGCCAAGGGCCTGGAGTGGGGGACCGATCTGATGATCATCGAGGGAGGCCGCATCGTCTACGAGCACGCGGCCGGCGTCGACCACGCCGCGTTCAGCGCCGTCTACCGTGAGCACGTCAACGACGGGAGCGTGGCATGAATGGCCGCGCGCCAGTTCATGGCCATCCTGCGCAAGGACCTCATCCGCGAGCTGCGCACCCGCGACATGATCGTCAGCATGATCCTGTTCGTGCTGCTGGCGATGGTGATCTTCCACTACGCCTTCACCGTCAAAGAGGGCACGGACCTGACCTACTTCACCGGCGGCATGCTGTGGGTGACGTTCATCTTCGCCATGCTGCTCGGGCTGAACCGCTCGTTCGCGCAGGAGAAGGACGAGCAGTGTCTCGACGGCCTGCTGCTCTGCCCGGTCGACCGCGTGACGATCTTCTTCGCCAAGACGGCCGGCAACCTGGTGTTCCTGCTGATCATCCAGGCGGTGGCCGTCCCGGTGTTCGCGCTCTTCTTCATCGAGCGCAGCTTCGTGGGCGACCTGCTGCCGTTCCTCGCCGTGCTGCTGCTCGCCGACCTGGGCATCTGCGCCCTCGGCACGCTGCTCGCGACCATCTCCATGAACACGCGCTCGCGCGACCTGCTGCTGCCGATCCTCTTCCTGCCGCTGATCGTGCCCGTGCTCATCGCAGCCACGGGCGCGACCACGCTCATCTTCGCAGAGGGAGCGAGTTTCGGTAGTCTGGTCGCGCGACTGCTGTTTCTCCTCGGCTTCGACGCGATCTTCCTCGTCGCCGCCTGGGGTACCTACGACTTCGCCATAGGAGAGTGAGCGTGAAGAAGCTCCTGAGTGCGCCGGCCCTCTTCGCGGCCGCCGGCATCCTTCTCGTCGTCGGCGTGGTGCTGGCCTTCTGGTACTCGCCGACCGACTCATCGTCCATGGGCTTCAGCCAGAAGATCCTCTACTACCACGCGCCGATCGCAGAGGCCGCCCTCGTCGCCTTCGGCGTCGCCTTCGTCGCCGCCATCGCCTACCTGCGCACGCAGAACATGAAGTGGGACCGCCTCGGCTTCGTGAGCGTGCGCGTCGGCCTGCTGTTCAGCATCCTCGTGATGATCACCGGCATGATCTGGGGCAAGGCGGCGTGGGGCACCTGGTGGGCCTGGGAGCCCCGGCTCACGACGTTCCTCCTCGTCTGCTTCCTGTACGCCGCGTACTGGGTGCTCCGCTCGGTGGTCGACGAGGAGCAGCGCCGCGCCACCTACGCGGCGGTGTTCGCGATCATCGCCTTCATCGACGTGCCGATCACGTTCTTCGCGACGCGCTTCCTGCCCGAGGGGCTGCACCCGGTGGTCATCGGCCCCGGCGGCGGCGGCATGGAGGGCAGCATGGCGGTGAGCTTCGCGATCTGCATGCTCGGCATGACGCTGCTGCTCGCGGCGCTGATCCGCCGCGACTACGAGATCGAACTGATCAAGGACCGTGTCTCTGACCTCAAGACCTCTCTGGGAGGCTGACCGCATGACTCTCGAAGAAGGCGTCAAGTACGTCGCCGCGGCCTACGGCGTCATCATGGCCGTCATCCTGATCTACTACTTCATGAGCGCGCGCCGCGTGGCGACCCTGCAGCGCGACGTGCAGCTGCTCGAGGACGAGGCCAAGCGCCTGCAGGGCGGCGCGGAGTGACGCTCCGCCTCCGCAGCGGGCGATCGGCGGGCTGAGCCGAGGCGATGGAGCAGACCTCCGTCATCCTGATCTGGATCGCGTACCTCCTGTACGCGGCCGCCTTCGCCGTGTTCCTCATCGGCTTCTTCACGCAACGGCCGTGGATGAACCGGCTCGGGATGATCGTGGCCGCCGCCGGCCTGGTCGGCCAGACGCTGGGGCTCATCTTCCGCGGCGTCAGCGCCGGGCACTTCCCGTTCGTCGGCATCTACGAATCCATGGTGCTGGTGTCGTGGGCGATCGTGCTGGTCTGGCACGTGCTCGAGTCGTTCACCAAGATCAAGGCCGTGGGCCTCTACGTGATGCCCGTCGTGCTCGTGCTGCTCACGATCGCCCTCGTCGAGTACGACCCGCCCCGGGGATTGGTGCCGGCGCTGCGCAGCGACATCGTCATCGTCCACGTGAGCGTGATGCTCGTGGCCATCGGCTGCCTGTACGTGGCCGGCGGCGCCGCGATCATCTACCTCATCGAGGAGTCGCTGCTGCACCGCCGCAAGACCGGCGGCGTCCTCGGGCGGCTGCCGTCGCTGGCGTCGCTCGACCGGCTCATCTACCACGCCACGCTGCTGGGCCTCCCCTTCCTCACCATGGGCATGGCGGCCGGCGTCATCCGCGCCGAGACCTTCAAGGTCCCCGGGTGGCCGACCGACCCGATGGTGCTGCTGTCGGCCGTCACCTGGGCCGTCTACCTCGTGCTCATCGCCGGCCGCGTGCGCGGGGACTGGTCCGGCCGCGCCGTCTCCTGGCTCGCCGTCACGGGCCTCATCCTGCTGCTCGTGATCCGCTTCGCGGCGATCCCGTACCTCAGCGGCTTCCACACCTACGGGGGCTGAGCGCATGCACGTCGTCGTCGCCGGCATCTCCCACAAGACCGCCTCGCTCGAGCTGCGCGAGCGCCTCGCGCTGGACGAAGAGGCCGCGCTGCGCCTGAGCCAGGAGCTGCTCGACGAGGGCGTGGCCTGCGAGTGCGTCGCCCTGAGCACCTGCAACCGCACGGAGCTCTACCTCTACGGGCGCGACTCGCTCGCGGCCCGCCAGGCGGCGCTCGGGCACCTGGCGCGCCACGCCGGCGTCGCGCCGGCCGAGCTCGAGCCGAGCCTCTACTCCTACTCCGGCGACGGCGCCATCTCCCACCTGTTCCGCGTCACGTCGAGCCTCGACTCCATGGTCGTCGGCGAGGCGCAGATCGTCGCCCAGCTCAAGGCCGCCTACCAGCAGGCGTGCGACGGCGGCTGCACCGCCGTGGTCTTCAACCGGCTGTTCCGGCACGCGCTCGAAGTGGGGAAGCGCGTGCGCACCGAGACCGCCATCGGCGAGCGCCCCGTGAGCGTCAGCTCGGCCGCCGTCGAGCTCGCCCTGCAGGTGTTCGGCAAGCTCCGCGACCACGTCGTGCTCATCGTGGGCGCCGGCGAGACCAGCGAGCTCACGGCGACGCACCTCAAGGCGCACGGCATCGAGAAGATCCTGGTCACCAACCGGACGTTCGCCGCCGCCGAGGAGCTGGCGCGGCGGGTCGACGGCAAGGCCGTGCCCTTCGAGGACCTCGAGGGGCACCTCTCCGCCGCCGACATCGTCATCAGCTCCACCTCGGCGCCGCACTACGTCATCACCCGCGAGCGCGTGGAGCGGGCCTTCAAGCACCGCCGGCACCGCCCCATGTTCCTCATCGACATCGCGGTGCCGCGCGACCTCGACCCCGAGATCAACCGCGTACGCGACGCCTACCTCTACGACATCGACGACCTGCAGCACGTGGTGGAGGAGAACCGCAGCGAGCGTGAGAAGGAGGCGCTGCACGCCGAGCGCATCGTCGAGCAGGAGCTCGCGAGCGTGAACGACTGGCTGCGCAGCCTCGAGGTCGTGCCGACCATCGCGACCTTGCGCGAGGCGGTCGAGGACATCCGCCGCGGCGAGCTCGAGCGCCTGAGCAACCGCCTGAGCGACCTCACCGACGAGCAGCGCGCCCAGGTGGACATGCTCACCATCCAGCATCGTCAACAAGATCCTGCACGTGCCGACCGTGAAGATGAAGGAGGTCGCCGGGCGCGACCAGTGCTACCTCTACGTGGACGCGGTGCGCACGCTGTTCGACCTCGACGCCGATGAGGACAAGGCGACGCGACGACGAGGGCGCGGGGTCGCACGCCCCGGCCGCCGCGGACGGCGACGAGCCGTCCGCCAAGACGGAGGACGAGCCGGCCGCCGCGACCGGCGGCACCGTCCACCAGCTCCGCGGCACCGGGACGGAGGACGCGTGACGAAGATGATCCGTATCGGCTCCCGTGGCTCACGCCTTGCGCTCGTGCAGGCGGAGTGGGTGCGCGACCGCGTGGCGGAGCGCGATCCTCACCTGAGCGTGGCGATCGAGATCATCAACACCAAGGGCGACAAGCTCCTGGACGCCCCGCTCGCCAAGATCGGCGACAAGGGCCTGTTCACCAAGGAGCTCGAGGCGGCGCTCCTCGACGGGCGCATCGACGTCGCCGTGCACTCGGCCAAGGACATGCCCACGGCCGTGCCGGACGGGCTCGAGATCATCGCCTTCACCGAGCGCGAGGACGTGCGCGACGTGTTCGTCGCCAACCCGGCGCTGCGCGCGCAGCACGGGGCGAAGTTCGGCATCGACGACGTGCCGCAGGGCGCGCGCGTGGGCAGCTCGAGCCTGCGGCGCCGCTCGCAGCTCCTGGCGCTGCGGCCCGACCTCGACGTGGTGGACATCCGCGGCAACGTGGAGACGCGGATGCGCAAGGTCGTGGAAGAGGAGATGGCGGGGACGATCCTGGCGGCGGCGGGGCTCTCGCGCCTCGGGCGCTCGGACGCCGTCGCGTTCTCCTTCGACTTCGACCAGATGCTGCCCGCCGTCGGCCAGGGCGCGCTGGCGATCGAGGCGCGCTCGGATCACCCGCTCCTGGGCGCATTGAAGGCCGCGCTCGAGCACGCGCCGACCGCGCTGGCGGTGTCCGCCGAGCGCGCTCTGCTCGGGACGCTCGAGGGCGGCTGCCAGGTGCCGATCGCCGCGCACGCCCTCTGGGAGGCGGGCGGCGAAGGCGACGCCGGCACGCTGGCGATCGCCGCCTACGTCGGCTCGCTGGACGGCACCCGCTGCGTGCGTGGCGCGCGCACGCGCGTCGCGGACGACCCGCAGGGGCTGGGCCGCTTCCTCGCCGCCGAACTGCTCGAGCGCGGCGCCGGCGAGATCCTGGGCGAGATCCGCACGCTGTGAGCCCGGCCGGCCCGGACACGGCGCGTCCGCCGGACCGGCCACTCGCCGGCCGCACCGTCGTCGTGACCCGGCCGAGGGAGCAGGCGGCGTCGCTCGTCGAACCTCTCGAGGCGCTCGGCGCCTCCGTGCTGCTGGCTCCGACGATCCGTATCGAGCCGCGACCGCTTGACGATGACGTCGCGGCCGTCCTGCGCGAGCTTTCCAGCCTACCAGCTCGTGGTGTTCACCAGCGCCAACGCCGTGCGGGTGTTCGCCGGCTACCTGGCGCGTGGCGCCGAGGACGGCGGCATGCCCGCCGGGCCGGTCGTGGCCGCCGTCGGTCCGGCCACCGCGGCCGCGCTCGAGAAGCACGGCCTCGCCTGCCACCTGGTGCCGGACGAGTACGTCGCCGAGGGCCTGCTCGACGCCTTCGAGGAGCAGGCCGCGCCGGTGGCCGGCGCCCGGGTCCTCATCCCGTGCGCCCGCGACGCCCGCGACGTGCTCCCCGAGACGCTGCGCGAGCGGGGAGCCGTGGTCGACGTGCTTCACATCTACGAAACGGTCGCCGCCGGCGAGCTCGCCGTTCCGGCGGCTCAGGTGGAAGCCGCCGACTACATCACGTTCACGTCGGCCAGCACGGCCAAGCGACTGGCCGCGCTGCTGACGGCCGACGGCCAGGCGGCCGGCGCCGGGAGGCCGCTCGCGGAGCGGCTCGCCGGCGCCCGGCTCTGCTCCATCGGCCCCATCACCAGCCAGACGCTGCGCGACCTCGGCCTGACCGTGGCCGTGGAGGCCCGGGAGTTCACCGCCGCGGGCCTCGTCGCGGCGATCGCCGAAGACGCGCGGGCGCGATGAGCGCCGTCACCATCTACGGCGTCTGCGCCGTCAGCTTCATGATGGTGATGTACCGGGCGGCCGGGCTTCGAGCCGCGAGCCTGGCCGCGCGAGCCTGCAGCGTCGCCGGTGCTGCCGCGCGCTCGCCGCCGGGCCGCTTGACGCCGCGTGCCGGCGACCACCGCGAGCGCCCCGCACGATCGCCGCGAGCGCCGCGAAGAGTGGCCACGCCGAGGGCTCCGGAGGCGGTGAGCGCCACGGGACGGTGGAGCCGGTCGTGACCCGCGAACGCTGTGTGGATCCTGGGCGGCGAGGACGAGCGCGGCGTCGTGGCGGGCCAAGAAGCGCGCGATCATGCGTCGTGCCGCGCCACCTCCGCGCGCCTCTCGGCGCGGTGCGCTCGGCGACGCGGCCTGCGCCGCGGCGCGCGCCGGTGTCGTGCGGGGACGCATCGCCGGCGCCGTCGTGCAGACACCGAGCAGGATCGCGGCCGTCAGTGCGACCAGGATCGCAGGGCGACGGGCTCTTCCGGGTCCGATCGGATGTGCTCCAGCATGTCGGTCGTTTCGCGTCCGCGTCACGCGGCCGCGCGCTGGCCGCCGCCGCGGCTCACGGTCTTCGCCGCGCTGGTCTCCACCCGCGGGCTGCGCTCCGGGCGGCCCGAGAGGAAGGCGACGAGGACGAGGGCGAGGGCGCCACAGGCCGCGATGACGAGGACCGCGATCAGTCCGGCCGTGGAGAGTGCGGCCCCGTGAGAGTGGGCGATGTGCGCTGGCCTGGCCACGGCGGGGCTGGCGACGACGAGCATGGTGAGCGCCACGGCGGCGAACAGGATGGCGGGCGTCCAGCGGGTCCTGCGGGACTTGCGGCGATTGTGAGCTTCCATGGTGTCTCCCTTTCGGAGTGGTGGTCGTAGCCGGACTCTAGGGAGGCGCGCGGGCCGCGTCCTCACCCCGGAAGGGTGATTCGGCCCACAGGGGGGTTCGGCGGAAGCGGCCGGGCCGTGTATCGAGCGCAGGCCGAGGCCCCCCGATGGACCGGTTCGATGCTTCTGTCATCGCAGCTGTTGCGCCCGGCCGGGCTTCGTCGTAGGTTCGTGGCATGGACCGGCCCATCTGCTTCTTCAGCGACTACGGCTACACCGACGACTTCGCCGGCGTCTGCCGCGGCGTCATCGCCCGGCTTGCCCCAGACGTCCGGGTCATCGACGTCACGCACGGCCTGCCCGAGCGCGACGTGCTCGCCGGAGCCGTGGTGCTGCGCAACACGTTCCCGTACATGCCCGACAGAGCCGTGATCCTCGCCGTCGTCGACCCCGGCGTGGGCGGGCCGCGGCAGCCGATCGCCTTCCGCACCCACGGCGATCACTTCTTCGTCGGCCCCGACAACGGGCTGCTCATGCACGCCGCAGACGCCGACGGCGGCGTCAGCGACGCCTACGCGCTGACCAACAGGGAGCTCTGGCTCAGCCCGCTGTCCGCGACGTTCCACGGCCGCGACATCTTCGCGCCGGTCGCGGCCAGGCTGGCCGCGGGCCTGGAGCTCGACACTGTCGGCTCCCTCGTCAAGTCCGACGAGCTGGACCGCATCGACCTCCCCGAGCCGCGGCGGCACCGCGACGGGCTCACCGCGATCGCGGTGCTCGTCGACCGCTTCGGCAACGTCGCCCTCAACCTGCGCGCCCGCGACCTGGAGAGGGCCCGGCTCGTGGAGACCGTCGAGCTTCTCACCGGCGGCGAGCGCTACCACGCGCGCGTGGCGCGTACGTTCGCGTCGGTGCGCGCCAGCGACATCGTCGTGCTCATCGACAGCTACGGCCAGGCTTCGGTGGCCGTCAACGCCGGTTCGGCGGCCGAAGTCCTCGGCCTCGACGCCGGCGACGAAGTCCGCCTCCGGCGCCTCGACTGAGGCGCCCGCGGCGCCGTTCGACCCCGCCGGGCTCCCGGATGACGGCGTTCGTGTTGCGCCGCCCGTCCGGATTCGCTATAGTTCCCCTTCGCGCGTCCGAGCCGGGCGTGCTTCCTGCTACCGAACGAGTGAGCGCATGAAGACTTTCGTCGCCAAGCCTTCCACCATCGAGAAGAAGTGGTACGTCGTCGACGCCAAGGGTCACACCCTGGGCCGTCTGTCGACCGTGGTCGCCGATTGCCTGCGCGGCAAGCGCAAGGCGACCTACACGCCGAACATCGACACCGGCGACTTCGTCGTCATCATCAACGCCGAGCAGATCGTCGTGACCGGCAACAAGCCCGAGCAGAAGATGTACTACCACCACTCGGGCTATCCCGGCGGCATCAAGAGCGAGTCGTACGCCAAGCTCCAGGCCCGCCGTCCCGAGCAGATCCTCCGCCACTCGGTGCGCGGCATGCTCCCGCACAACAAGCTCGGGCGCGCCCAGCTCCGCAAGCTGAAGATCTACGCCGGCACGGAGCATCCGCATGAGGCGCAGAACCCCGAAGTGCTCGAGATCAAGGAGTAGGGCGTGGCTGATGCAGTGACCTATCGCGCGACGGGCAAGCGCAAGACTGCCGTCGCCCGCGTGATCCTCACCCCGGGTGTCGGCAAGGTCGTCATCAACGACCGCGAGATCGACGCCTATTTCGGTCGCAAGGTCCTCGAGACCATCGCGCTCATGCCGTTCGAGACCACGCGTACCGCCGGCAAGTTCGACGTCAAGGCCAACGTGCACGGCAGCGGCATCAGCGCCCAGGCCGGCGCGGTCCGCCACGGTATCGCCCGTGCGCTGTGCGAGGCCGACGAGACGCTCCGCATACCGCTCAAGCGCGCCGGCTTCCTCACCCGCGACGACCGTAAGGTCGAGCGCAAGAAGGCCGGCTTCCACAAGGCGCGCAAGAAGCCGCAGTTCAGCAAGCGCTGACCCTGCGCCACAGATCAGGTTCCTTCCCGACGGGCCGCCGAGAGGCGGCCCGTCGTCGTTCGGCCGGGCGGGGACGGGCAGGCGTGCCGCAAGCCCGCCCGGCGCGCAGGTGCTACCATGGCCCGAGTCCAATCGCGAGGAGTCCTCGATGGCACGCACAACCACCCGGCCCGGTCCGCGGCGCAACTCGGCGCCCGCGTGGAAGAAGGTCTCGGTCGTCCTGTCGGCGCCCGTCGCCATGATCCTCGCGATCGAGTTGCTGCACATCAACACCTGGAACGCGATCCTCTTTGTCGTCGTGCTGATCGCGGTCGCGCTGGCGGCCGTGTGGGGCACGGCCAAGGCTCTCGGCGTGCACCTGAGCCTCGGCAGCTGGGACTGATGAACGGAAGAGCTAGCGAGCGGCTCTCCGCATACGTTGCGTCGAGAGAGTCGGACTGATGGGCGAGTACTTCGGCACGGACGGCATCCGTGGGGTGGCCGGCGACCTGCTGACTCCTGAGTTCGCCGTCCAGGTCGGGCGAGCGGCGGCCGTCGTGCTGGCGCAGAAGGCCGGCCCCCACCCGCTGTTCGTGATCGGCCGCGACACGCGGCTCAGCGGCCCGATGCTCGAGGCGGCGCTCACCGCCGGCCTCACGAGCGGCGGCGCGCGCGTGGAGATCGCCGGCGTGATCCCGACGCCGGGGCTCGCCGCGCTGGTCCACCAGCGCGGCGCGGACGCCGGCGTCGTCATCAGCGCCTCCCACAACCCCTTCGCCGACAACGGCATCAAGTTCTTCTCGAGCGCCGGCACCAAGCTGAGCGACGAGGAGGAGGCCGGAGATCGAGGCGCACATCCAGCACCACGACCTGCAGTCGCTCGCCGGCGCCGACTTCGGCAGCGCCGAGCAGCTCGAAGGCGCTGTGGAGGGCTACGTGTGGGACGTGGTCAAGCGCATCCCGCTGGACCTCAGCGGCATGAAGATCGCCCTCGACTGCGCGCACGGCGCCATGCACCTGGCCGCGCCGCTCGCGCTCGAAGAGTCCGGCGCCCACGTCACGGTGCTGTTCGACCGGCCCGACGGCACCAACATCAACGCGGGCTGTGGCAGCACCCACATCGGCGCCCTGCAGAAGGTCGTGGCCGCTGACGGCTTCGACCTCGGCCTCGCGTTCGACGGCGACGGCGACCGCGTCGCTCGCCGTGGACGCCGCGGGGGACCTCGTCGACGGCGACTTCATCATCGCCATCCTCGCGAAGCATCTGAAGGCCCAGGGCAAGCTCCGCCGTGACACCGTCGTCACCACGGTCATGACCAACCTCGGCTTCCACCTCGCCATGGAGCGAGAGGGCATCGAGGTACTGGTCACTCCGGTCGGCGACCGCTACGTCGTCGCCGAGATGCTCAAGGGCGACTACCTGCTCGGCGGCGAGCAGTCCGGCCACATCATCAACCGCGACGTCAGCACCACCGGTGACGGCCTCGCGACGTCGCTGCTGCTGCTGCAGGCCCTGCGCGAGATGGACGCGCCCCTCGCGGAGGCGGCCACGGTGATGGAGCGCCTGCCGCAGAGGCTCGTCAACGTGCGCGTGCGCGACCTGGCCGAGCTGGACGGAGCCGCTGCCGTGTGGGCGGCGGTCGACCAGGAGACCCGCCGCCTCGAGGGCAGCGGCCGCGTGCTCGTGCGCCCGTCGGGCACGGAGCCGCTCGTGCGGGTGATGGCCGAGGCGCCCACGCAGGACGACGTCGACGCCGCCTGCGCGCGCATCGTCGCCGTCGTCGAGGAGACCCTCACCTAGCAGACCGGGCCGCCCCGCGGTCGCTCGAGCGACTGGATCGTCCGGAGGACGGAAGGCGCGCCGTCCCCAAGATGCGCTCAGTCGAAGACCAGGACCGGCTTGATGGTCGCGCCCGAGCGCGCGTCGGCGGCCGCCCGTTCGATCTCCTCGAAGGGATAGTGGCGGATCAGCTTGTCCACCGGCAGCCGCCCCTCCTCGAACAACTCGACCAGTTGCGGCAAGAAGCGCTGCGGGTCGCTGTCGCCTTCAGAGATGCCCAGGATGCGACGGCCGTCGATCATGAAGTTGGCGTCCAGCGGGACCGTGGCGCCGCGAGGATACGTGCTGAGGATCGCGCACGTGCCGCGCGGCGCGAGCGACTGGATCGCGGTCGTGAGCGCGGCCGTGCTCCCTGTGGCCTCGACCGCGTAGTCAACCCCGCCGTCGCCCAGCTCCCGCAAGGCTGAGACCGGATCCGCGGACCCGGCGTCGACGACATGGGTGGCGCCGAGTTCCCTCGCGAGCTCGAGGCGCTCCGCCACGAGGTCGACGGCGACGATGCGTTCGACCCCGATGATGGCCGCCGCCATGATCGCCGCGCAGCCCACGGCTCCGGCGCCGAAGACGGCGAGAGCGGAGCCAGGCTCGGGGCGCAGCGCGTTCAGGATGGCCCCGGCGCCGGTCTGGATGCCGCAGCCGAGCGGCGCCAGCGTCGAGAGCGGCGCGTCGACTGACACTCTCACGAGGCTGCGCTCGTCGATGAGGGCGTGCCTCGCGAAGGCGGACTGGCCGAAGAAGTGGCCGTGCACGGGCTCGCCCGCCCTCAGGATAGTCGCGCTGCCGTCGGGGCGTGAGCCTCCGAAGAGGTTGCGGGCGTGGAAGTGGCGGCAGTAGGCGGGTCGTCCGGCAAGACAGTCGGGGCACTCGCCGCACGAGCTGAACGACGCCAGCACATGGTCCCCTACCTCGACGCCGGTGACCTCGGCGCCCAGCATCTCCACGACGCCGGCGCCTTCATGACCGAGCACTCCGGGCAGCGGGAAGGGGAGGTGACCGGCCTGTGCGGAGAGGTCGGTGTGGCACATGCCGGCGGCCACCAGGCGCACGAGCGCCTCGTGCGGGCGCGGTTCGTCGAGGTCCACGTCTTCGAGGTGGAACGGCGCCCCGGCGGCGTCCACGATGGCGGCTTTCGTCCTGGTCATCTCGCACCTCTCCTCGTCGGGGACGAATCGGGGAGCACGCCTCCGGGCGCCGTAGCGACTCGTCTCAGAGAGCGAGACGGTTCGGATCCGGGTCCTGGTCGCTGGGCGTCTCCCAGCCTCGCCCGACTGCCTTGACTTGGGTCCGGCGCAGCGTATCATGCCCGTATCGCAACGTCAGTGCCCGCATTGTGAGACAGCACCTGCGCGGGCAGAGCCATGAGCGTGCAGTTGTGCGTGACGTAGCCGATACCGGCCGACGGCCCACGGCAAGGGGGAGAGATGGATTCGAACGACTACGAACCAAACGGCGTCACCGGGAAGAAGGTGACGCGCCGAGACTTTCTCAAGGTCGCGGGCGTCGCCGGCGCCGCGGTCGGCCTTACCGGCGGCGCCAGCGGGATCCTGGCTGCGTGCGGCTCCAGCAGCGGTGGGGGCGGCAGCAGCGCCAGCCCCGGCGGGACCGGGCGCGAGATCAAGGTGGGCTTCGTCTCGCCGCTGACCGGCCCGCTCGCCGCCTTCGGCGAAGCCGACCAGTTCTGCGTCGACCAGTGGAACGCGGCGGTCAAGGGCGGCGTCAAGTGCGGCGACGGCCAGACGCATCCGATCTCCATCATCATCAAGGACTCGCAGTCCGACACCAACCGCGCGGCGCAGGTGGCCGGCGACCTGATCACCAACGACGGCGTCGACATCATGATGGTGACCTCCACGCCCGACACGGTGAACCCGGTGGCGGACCAGTGTGAAGCTCTCCAGACGCCCTGCGTGTCGAACGACTGCCCGCTCGAGGCCTACTATGCCGGTCGCGGCGTCGCACCGTTCACCGCCGGCGCGTTCAAGTGGACGTACCACGCGTTCTGGGGCATCCAGGACCTCGCCAACATCCAGCTCAACATGTGGGACACGCTGAAGACCAACAAGAAGATCGGCGTGATGTGGCCCAACGACGCCGACGGACAGTCGGACGCCGACCCCAAGACCGGCCTGCGCATCTACTACAACCCCGATGGCTACTCGGTCGTCGACGGTGGCCGGTTCCAGAACCTCAGCGAGGACTTCACCTCGCAGATCAGCAAGTTCAAGGCGGCGGGCTGCGACATCGTCAGCGGCGTCATGATCCCGCCGGACTTCACCAACTTCTGGAAGCAGTGCTTCCAGCAGGGCTACAAGCCGATGGTCAACACCATGGCAAAGGCGCTCCTGTTCCCGTCCGCGCTCGAGGCGCTGGGCCAGATCGGCTACGGTCTGTCCTCCGAGGTCTGGTGGTCACCGAGCCATCCGTTCACGTCGTCGCTCACGGGTCAGACCTGCCAGCAGCTGGCCGACGCGTACGAGTCGTCCACCGGCAAGCAGTGGACGCAGCCGATCATGCACTACGAAGTGTTCGAGGTCGTCGTCGATGCCTTGAAGCGCACCACGAACGTCGATGACAAGCAGGTCATCGTGGACGCCGTCAAGGCCACCGACATCCAGACCATCGCCGGCCACATCACCTGGACGGCGGGCAAGCCGCTCAACCCGGGCGACAACGTGTGCGTCACGGCGCTCACGGGTGGCCAGTGGAACAAGGGCACCAAGTACCCGTTCAACATCGATGTCGTCAACAGCGAGTGGGCCAAGAAGCAGCTGGGCGTGGACATCCCGACCACAGCGAAGTTCAAGGCCATCGCCTACTGATCCCGGCTTCCGGCGCCGAGGCCCGCCCAGACCGCCCCGATGGTCCTGGGCGGGCCTCCCGTCGGGAGAGGCGAGAGCAGCGTGGGGCGGGGTTCGTCGCTTCCGCCCCGCCCCACGTCTCGCCCGTTTCGACCCCCCGGTCGCTGCGGCCGCGCCTGCGAGTGCGGCGGGTCATTGGCGGACGGATGAGCGACTGACTTGGGCGGATCGAACCGACGAGAAGGAGACGAATGAGTCCTGGGGCCGAGGGACAACGCCTGTCGGGCAAGGTGGCGCTGGTGACCGGCGGCGGCGGCGCCAACAGCATCGGCCGCTCGATCGCCCTGCGTCTCGGCAGAGAAGGAGCCAAGGTCGGCGTCCTGGACGTCAACGGATCCGGCGCCGCCTTCGTGGCCGGCGAGATCGTTGCGGTCGGGGGCGAGGCCACGCCGGTCACCTGCGACGTCACGGACCTCGAACAGTGCGAGGCGGCTGTCAAGCTGGTGGCGGACACGTATGGCGGCAGGATCGACATCCTGGTCAACAACGCCGCCGCCTTCGGCGGCTTCGTGTCCAGGGGCAACTTCCGATCCTTCGACCAGTGGACCATCGAAGACTGGGACCACATGATGGACGTGAACGTCCGGGGCATGTGGTTCTGCGCCCGGGCCGTCCATCCGTACATGCAGCGGCAAGGCTACGGGAAGATCATCAACCTCGCCTCCAATTCCTTCTGGGGGGGTGTGCCGGGATTCCTCCACTACGTCTCCAGCAAGGGCGGCGTCGTCGGCTTCACCCGCGCGCTCGCGCGGGAGCTCGGTCCGGAGGGGATCCGCGTCAACGCGCTCGCTCCCGGCTTCACGCTCAGCGAGGCGAATCTGGAAGAAGTCGACGCCTCCTCCGGAGCACTGGGAGGCGACGCGCAAAGGGCAGTGCCTGAGCGAGCGCAACGAGCTGCCGGAGGACCTCGCCGGCCCCGCCTTCTTCCTGGCCTCCCCGGACAGTGACTTCATGTCGGGGCAGGCCCTCGTCGTGGACGGCGGCTTGTACCACAACTAGAGGCCGACTCGGGCCGGCTCTTCGGAAAAGGCGAGAGTGAACCTGATGGCGACGGACAAAGGCGGAGAGATGTACTCGGGCGGCTACACCGGCAAGGTCCTGCGCGTCGACTTCACCAACCAGACCTATTCAGAGGAGCCGCTGCCCGTCGAGACCGCGCGCGACTTCATCGGTGGCGCCGGCTTCGCGGTCAAGTACCTCTTCGACGAGGTACCCGCCGACTGCGACCCGCTCGGTCCGGAGAACAAGCTGATCTTCGCGCCCGGCCCCTTCACCGGCACGAAGATCCCCTGCGCCAGCCGCATGGCGATCAACGCCAAGAGCCCGCTGACCGGCGCGATGGGCGTCGGCCTCACCGGCGGCCACTTCCCGGTGGAGATGAAGCGCGCCGGCTACGACGTCATCATCGTCGAGGGCGTCGCCGAGGAGCCCACCTGGCTGTGGATCAAGGACGGCAAGGTCAGCTTCCGCTCCGCGGAGGACCTCTGGGGGATGCAGAGCACGGACGCCCAGCAGACCATCAAGGACAAGCTGCACGACCAGAACGTGCGCATCTCCTGCATCGGCCCCGCCGGCGAGAAGCTCTCCCGCCTGGCCTGCATCGTCAACGAGCGCCGCGTCGTCGGCCGCAGGGGCCTCGGCGCGGTGATGGGCGCCAAGAACCTCAAGGCGATCGCCCTGCGCGGCGAGCAGCAGCCGGCGATCGCCGACCCCGAGAAGTTCAGGGCGGCGCGCAAGCGCATGCTCGACGCCATGAAGAAGAGCCCGGTGCTCTACCACGAGTTCGCCCACGAGGGTACCTCCGGCAACGTGGAGAACTGCACCGCGCTCGGCATCTTCCCGTCCAACAACTGGACGACGACCGGTGACGAGAAGTACGCGGGCACCATCGGCGCCGGGGCCATCGCCGGCCGCGGCGTCGGGCGCACGGCCTGCGCCGAGTGTCCCGTGGCCTGCAGCCAGATGCGCCTGGCGCAGGCGGGGCCCTACTCCGGCATCATGACCGAGGGCCCCGAGTACGAGACGCTCTACTCGTTCGGCGGCACGACGGGGGTCACCGACCCAGACGCCATCATCGCCGCCGACCGCGCCGCCGACGAGTACGGCCTCGATACGATGTCGGCCGGCGTCACCATCGCCTTTGCCATGGAGCTCTTCGAGCGCGGCATCATCACGCTCGAGGACACCGGCGGCATGGACCTGCACTTCGGCAACGACGAGTCGATGGTCGAGCTGATCCACCTGATGGGCGAGCGCGAGGGCTTCGGCGACGTACTCTCGGACGGCGTGCGCATCGCCGCCGAGCGCATCGGCAAGGGCTCGGAGCGATACGCCATGCATGTCAAGGGCCTCGAGCTGCCCGCCTACGACGTGCGCGGCGCCAAGGCGCACGGCCTCGGCTACGCGACCTCCTACACCGGCGCCGACCACAACAAGGGCTACGCCATCCAGGAGATCTTCGGGCTGCCGTTCCCGTACCCCGTCGACCGCTTCGAGGTCAAGGGCAAGGGCGCGCTGACGATGTGGAACCAGGACGCGCGCACGGCCGTCGGCGACTGTCCCACGATGTGCATCTTCATGCTCGATACCTCGGTAGCGCCCTTCCTCTTCGAGAACACCGCCGGCCTCATGGTGGGCGCCACCGGGCTTCCCTTCACGGCCGACGACGTGCAGCGCGTGGGCGAGCGCGTCAACAACCTGGCGCGCGCCTTCAACAGTCTGGCGGGCCTCACCCGCGCCGACGACGACCTGCCGGAGCGCCTCAAGACCGAGCCCATCCCGGAGGGGCCGGCCAAGGGGCACATGATCCCCCAGGCCGACCTCGACCTGATGCTGGACGAGTACTACGAGGCGCGCGGCTGGACGCCGGACGGCGTGCCCACGCGGGCCAAGCTCGAGGAGCTCCGCCTCGGCTACGCCGCCGACAGGCTGGGGCTGGCGTGACACGCCCTGAACGGGCGGAGTGCATCAGCGCGATGATCGAGGCCGGCGGAAGGGACGTTGCCTCAATCTGACCGGGGTCAGAGGGTCGCGTGCGAGTAGCCGGCAGGGCAGGACCCGCGGCGGGCGGCGGCGGCGCGGGGTTCGCGCGTCA
>CAVUBA010000014.1:0-66076 GCA_963739595.1 uncultured Thermoleophilia bacterium | reverse complement strand
CAGCCAGGCTGTGAAGGTCGACGAGTTGTAGATGAGCTCCTGGTTTGCGGTGAGCAACGAGTTGCTGGCCTCCACGCGCAGCCTCGACGACGTCGCGTACTCCTTGGCGCTCTCACCGTCCCAGCGCGCTGCCTGGTAGCCGCTCAGCGCGGTCACGATCGCCACGATGGCGAGCAGGATGGCCTCGAGGATCTCGATGGTCTCGATGCGCCGGCCTGCTCGGCTCGTGGGCCTCGTCCTCGTGGTGAGCGCCGTGCTCGCGCAGGTTCTCCGCGACTTCGGCGTTGATGTTGCCTTCGGGCATGAGCCGGTTCCTTCTCGTCGCACCAGCGGGTCGTCTCCGGCGCGAATACTACACGACGTGACCGCGCGGTCACATGCCGGTCGCGGTGCGGCTCAGTGCGACGCGGCGCGGTCCCGCGCGAGCGCCAGGTACTCCTCGGCGAGGTCGATGCCGACCGAGCGGCGGCCGAGCTGCGCCGCGACCAGCATGGCCGTCCCGGTGCCGCAGAACGGGTCGAGCACCACGCCGTCCGCCGGGCACGTGGCGAGGATCGGGATGCGGCAGAGGTCGGCCGGGAAGGGCGCGAAGTGGGCTCCCCGGCCCTGCGTGTCTTCGGGGAGGATGTCCCACACGTCGCCGGGCTTGGCGCCGCCGGGGTGGTAGCGGAGGAAGTAGAAGCCGCGCTCCTCGAGCTCGCGAGCACGGCCCGACACGGCGCCCACGTCCGAGTGCGTCGCGCGCTGGCGGCCGCGGATGACCATGCGGAAGTCGGCGAGGCGGCCGGCGGCGACCTCGCCGAGCGTCTCCTCGAGCGCCGCCAGCGCCGCCGCCTTCTCGAGCCCGTCCAGCGACGTCGAGAGCTCGATCTGGCGGCGGTAGCGCACGCCGCTGACGCCGGTGGCGGAGACGACGGCGCCGTTCTCCACGCGCGCCGTGCCGGGCGTGCGCCGGACGGCGTCGGCGTCGTAGAAGTAGCCCCTGGGCCGGCGCACGAAGTGGAACAGGAGCTCGTGCACGTTGCGCAGCTTGTCACGGCTCGTGTCGGGGCCGCCCTTGACCTTGTGCCACACGACGCTGTTGCGCAGCGTCCATCCCTGGTCGTCGGTGAGGTGGAAGGCGACGCGCCACGGGATGCCCAGCTGGCGCTTGCCCCGGTAGGTGTCGCCGAGGTTCAGCCACAGCGAGCCGGTGGGCTTGAGCGCCCGCAGCAGCTCGGCGGTGACGGCGCCGAGGGCGGCCACGTAGTCCTGCCAGCCGCCCTCGGCGCCGATGCCGCCGCCGGCGTAGCGACGGTGGCCGAAGTAGGGAGGGCTGGTGACGACGCAGTCGACCGACGCGGCGGGGAAGAGGCGGAGCGTCTCGGCGGCGTCGCCGCAGCAGGAAGAGAGGCGCGGGATGGGCTTCGTCGCCCGCGCCGCGTCCGTCGCTCAGGTAGACGGCGAGCGCCTCTCGCGCCGTCGAGCGGTGCCGCTCCGGCGCCGTTCACCCCCCGAGGTAGCGCCGGTAGACCGCCTCGTAGTCGGCGACCATGCGCTCGACGGTGAAGCGCTCTTCGACGGTGCGGCGGCAGACCGCCGGGTCGATCTCGCCGACCCGGCCCACCGCCGCCACGAACTCCTCGAAGTCGTCCACGACGAACCCGGTGACGCCGTCGTCCACGACCTCGGGCACCGAGCCCTGGCGCATGGCCACGACCGGCGTGCCGCAGGCCATCGCCTCGATCATCACGAGCCCGAACGGCTCCGGCCACGTGATGGGGAAGAGGAACGCGTGGGCGTGCGCGAACAGCTCGCGCTTGCGCGCGTCGCTCACCTCGCCCTCGTAGACGATCTGCTCGCCGTCGATGTGCGGCTCGATCTGCTCCTCGAAGTACTCGCGGTACGGCTCCTGCAGCACGCCGGCCATGATGAGCCTGCGGCCGAGCCGCTTGGCCGTCTCGATGCTGTGGTGGAACCCCTTGGCCTCGCACACCCGGCCGAAGGCGAGCAGGTAGTCGTCCTTCTCGGGGGTGTACGGCCACTGCTCGACGGCGATGGCGTTGTAGGCGAGGCCGGCCCAGCTCATGCCGGGAGGCGCCATCGACTGCTGGTACTCGCTGATGCCGATGTAGCCGACCTCGCGGGCGAACTGCTCGTAGAAGCCGTAGGCGAACTCGTCGAAGGCGCAGTGGACGGTGTGGACCATCGGCGTGGCCAGGTAGCGGCTGAAGGCGACGCCGAGGAACCCGGAGTGGTCGTGGACGAGGTCGAAGTCGCCCTGCTCGATGTCGGCGAACGCGAACGAGACCTGGCGGGCGTCGTAGGGCGTCACGCCGATCCGGTCGGGCATCTGGGTGGGGAAGAGCGCGCAGAGCTCGGCCGCGGTGTGCGAGTCGCCGGTGGCGTAGAGGCGGACGTCGTGGCCGTCGGCCACGAGCCCGTCGCAGAGCTGCTGGACGACCCACTCCGTGCCGCCGTAGCCCTCGGGCGGGACGGTGATCCACGGTGGTGCGAGCTGGGCGATGCGCATGCCGGCATTGTAGAGGACGCAGGGCGGCGGCGACAGGGCCTCATGCATCCGGCTGGACGTGCCGATGGGAGGCGCACACCCGGTGTCCGGCGTGCGCCGAACGGGGGCAGAGTCTTCCTCAGACGTGACGACGCGATAAAGTGACGGCCATGATCCTGTACCTGGACTGTTCCAGCGGCATCAGCGGCGACATGCTCGCCGGCGCGCTGCTCTCGCTGGCCGGGGCGCGCGAAGCCGACCCCGGCCCCCTCGACGACGTGCTGCGCCCGGCGCTGGCCGCGGCCGGCATCGACCCGCGGCTCGTGCAGATCGAGGACGTGCGCCGCGGCGGGTTCGCCGCGCTGGCGTTCAAGGTCGCCGACCAGCCCGGCTTCGCGACCTTCGACGAACTGATCCTGTCGCTGTACGCCTCCGACCTCGGGCAGCCGGTCACCGATACCGTCGCCTCGATCGCCGAGCGCATGGCCGCGGCCGAGGCCGAGGTGCACGGCCGTGGCGAAGAAGAAGAGCACCTGCACGAGCTGAGCGACGTCGACACCGCCGTGGACCTCATCTGCGCGGTGACGCTGCTCGCGAAGCTCGCGCCGGAGCAGCATCGTCGCGTCGCCGCCGGCGCTGGGCGACGGCGAGATCGAGACGGCGCACGGCCGGCTGAGCGTGCCCGCTCCGGCCGTGCTCTCGCTGCTCGCCGGGCTCCCGACCGTCCGGCGGCGCGCTCGGCTGTGCCGGCCGGCGAGACGCCGGCCGCTCCGCTCGGCGAGCTGACGACGCCCACCGGCGCCGCCCTGCTCGCCCACTACGCCGAGGCCTTCGGCGGCGTGCCCGCCGGCCGCGTCGAGCGCGTCGGCTACGGCGCCGGCCGCCGCGAGGTGCCCGGCCGGCCCAACGTGCTGCGCGCCGTGCTCGTCGACCCGGCCGTCGTGCCGGACGAGGCGGAGGCCGGTCCGCGCCGGCGACCCGATGCCGCTGCCGCACGGCGGCCACGGCCCCGGCGACCACGTCGTCCTCGAGGCCAACATCGACGACATGACGCCCGAGCTGCTGGCGCACGCCGCCGACGCGCTGCGCGAGTCCGGCGCGCTCGACGTGTGGATGAGCCAGGCGCTGATGAAGAAGGGCCGCCCCGGCGTGGTCC
This sequence comes from uncultured Thermoleophilia bacterium, assembly GCA_963739595.1. Taxonomy (GTDB): domain Bacteria; phylum Actinomycetota; class Thermoleophilia; order UBA2241; family UBA2241; genus CAIXSE01. The sequence continues at coordinate 62,429 of CAVUBA010000014.1, read as the reverse complement.
TGCACGTCCTCGCCGCGGCGGCCGACCGCGAGCGCCTCGCGCAGGCGGTCTTCGCCGAGACCTCGACCTTCGGCCTGCGCGTCGTGCCGTGTGACCGCGAGTACGTCGAGGAGCGGCGGGAGAGCGTCAAGATCGGCAAGCTCAAGGTGGGTGTCCGCCTCAGCTTCGTCGGCGGACGTCTCGCTACCGTCTCGCCCGAGTACGAGGACGTGCGCCGCGTGGCCGCGGCCGTCGGCCGGCCCGCGCGGGTCGTCTACGAGGCCGCGCAGTCGGCGGCGCGCAGCCGCTTCAGCGGCTCCTGAGCCGCTTTCGTCGAGGTCGCCCGAGGGCCGGGAAGGCTGCGACCGCCGGCCCCGCGTCCAAGGTCAGTCCGGCCCCCCGGACAAGCCCATGTTCGAAATTGACCGCTTTTGTGCCGCGCTAGTAGAATCGCGCACAAGGCGCCGGATTTCGCCCCCCGTGACAGTCCGGCCCCAGCATCATCGAGACGCGCGGGATAGTGGAGACCAAAGGAGGACGCGTTGAGTTCGATCGTTCGCAAGTCCCCGGTGCCGAGCGACATCGAGATCGCCCAGGCCGCCACCATGCAGCCCATCCAGGCGATCGCCGAGAAGGCCGGCATCCTCGAGGACGAGCTGGAGCTCTACGGTCGCTACAAGGCCAAGATCGACTACATGGCCCTGCTCGACCGCCTCAAGGACAAGCCCGACGGCAAGATCATCGACGTCACCGCCATCACCCCGACGCCGCTCGGCGAGGGCAAGACGGTCACGGCCGTCGGCCTCTCCGAGACGCATGAACGCGCGTCGGCATCGACACCATGCTCGCCCTCCGCGAGCCGTCGCTCGGCCCGGTCTTCGGCATCAAGGGCGGCGCGGCCGGCGGCGGCTACTCGCAGCTGCTCCCGATGGAGGACCTCAACCTGCACTTCACCGGCGACATCCACGCCGTCGGCACGGCCAACAACCTGCTCGCGGCCATGGTCGACAGCCACCTCATGCACGGCAACGAGCTCGACATCGATCCGCTGACCATCTCGTGGCGCCGCTGCGTCGACCTCAACGACCGCGCCATGCGCGAGATCGTCAACGGCCTCGGCGGCAAGCTCAACGGCATCCCGCGCCAGACCGGCTACGACATCACCGTCGCCAGCGAGGTCATGGCCATCCTCGGTCTCGCCACGTCGCTCAAGGACCTGCGCGAGCGCCTCGGCCGCATCACCTTCGCCTACGACACCTCGGGCAACCCGCTGACGGCCGACGACATCGGCGCCGGCGGCGCCATGACGGTGCTCCTCAAGGACGCCATCAAGCCGAACCTCATGCAGACGCTCGAGGGCAACGCCGGCGCTCATCCACGCCGGCCCGTTCGCCAACATCGCCCAGGGCAACAACTCGATCATCGCCGACAAGGTCGCCATGAAGCTCAGCGACTACGTCGTCACCGAGAGCGGCTTCGCCGCCGACCTCGGCGCCGAGAAGTTCATGGACATCATCTGCCGCTACGGCGGCTTCGCCCCGAGCGCCGTGGTCATCACCTGCACCATGCGCGCCCTCAAGATGCACGGCGGCCTGCCGGTCAACCCCGAGCTGCTCAAGGAAGAGAACAACGCCGCTCTCGAGAAGGGCTGCGAGAACCTCGCCAAGCAGATCGAGAACATGAAGTACTTCGGCGTGCCCGTCGTCGTGACCATCAACCGCTTCGCCTTCGACCGCGACACCGAGGTCGAGATCGTGCGCAAGGAGGCCGTCGCGGCCGGCGCCGAGGACGCGGTGCCGATCAACGTCCACGCGCTGGGCGGCGACGGCGGCCAGGAGGCGGCCGAGGTCGTCAAGGCCGCCGCCGACAAGGGCGGGGACTTCAAGTTCCTGTACCCGCTCGAGGCCTCCATCAAGGAGAAGATCGAGACCATCGCCACCCAGATCTACGGCGCCGACGGCGTCGACTACCTGCCCGAGGCCGAGGCCAAGATCAAGAAGTTCACCGAGCAGGGCCTCGACAAGCTGCCGCTCTGCATGGCCAAGACCCACCTGTCGCTGAGCCACGACCCGGCGCTCAAGGGCCGTCCGCGCGGCTTCCGCGTGCCGATCCGCGACATCCGTCCCGCCACCGGCGCCGGGTACCTGTACCCGCTGCTCGGCGAGATGCGCACCATGCCCGGCCTGGCCAAGCGCCCGGCCGCCGTCGACGTCGACATCGACGTCGAGACCGGCCGGATCATCGGCCTGTTCTGAGAACCTGAGGGAGCGACCCGGGGCGCCGGCCGTCAGACGGCCGGCGCCCCGCGGAGCCCTCCGGGGCCCCGCCGGCCGGCGCTCGCCCGGCCTTCCTGGTCGCTCCCCGTCCGCGGCGCACGAGCGCCGCGCTGGAGGTACACGGTGAGCGACGGCCCCACCATCTACGCCACTGAAGCCCTGCAGGTCTACCTCGACGACGCCGCCAGCAAGAAGCCGGCGCCCGGCGGCGGCAGCGTCTCCGCCTGCGTCGGCGCTCTCGGCGCCGCGCTCGTCGCCATGGTGTGCAACCTGACCCAGGGTCGCGAGAAGTTCGCCGACGTCGAGACCGAGATGGTCGCGCTCGTCGGCCAGGCCGAGGCGGACCGCGAGCGGCTCCAGCAGCTGCTGCAGGACGACACCACGGCGTACAACGGCGTCATCGACGCCTACAAGATGCCCAAGGACACGGACGAGGAGAAGGCGGCGCGCAAGGCGGCCGTCCAGGCCGGCCTGGTCATCGCCGCCGACGTCCCGCTCGAGATCTGCCGCGTCGCCGTGGACGTCTGCCGCCTCTCCAAGGTGGCGGCCGAGCTCGGCAACCCGCAGGCCATCACCGACGCCGGCATCGGCGCGATCCTCGGCGAGGCCGCCGTGGTCGGCGCCGCGCTCAACGTGCGCATCAACCTCGGCTCCATCGAGGACTGCGACTACACGATGACCGCGGCCGCCGAGATCGACAAGATCCAGGCGGAGGCCGCGGCGCTGCGCGAGGAAGTCCTCGCGATCACGCTCTCCAAGCTCTGATCACCCCCCTGACGAACGCACACGAGAGGGAAGCCATGGCAGCTCAGATCATCGACGGCAAGGCGATCGCCGAGCAGGTCCGCGAAGAGATCAAGGCCCAGGTCGCGCAGCTCGCGACCTGCGGCGTCAAGCCCGGCGTCGCCACCATCCTGGTCGGCGAGGACGGCGGCGCGCAGTTCTACCGCGGCCAGATCGAGAAGAACACCGGCACGGTGGGCTTCAACTACTACAACCACACGCTCCCGGCCGGCGCCGGCGAGGCCGAGATCCTCGACCTCATCGCCAGGCTCAACGCCGACGACCACGTGCACGGCATCCTCGCGCTCATGCCGATGGACGCCGAGGTCGAGCAGAACACGGTCTTCAACGCGATCGCGCCCGAGAAGGACCTCGACTGCGTGAACCCGGCCAACATCGGCCACGTGCTGCTCGGCGACCAGCTGTTCGCGCCGGCCACGCCGAGCGCCTGCATCGAGATCCTCGACCGCGAGGGCATCGAGCTGCAGGGCCTCGACGTCACCATCGTCAACCACTCGAACATCGTCGGGAAGCCGGTGGCGCTGCTCTGCCTCAACCGCAACGCCTCGGTCCACGTCGTGCACGTGTTCAGCAAGGACGTCCCGGCGGCCTGCCGCGAGGCCGACGTGCTCATCTGCGCCGCGCCGGTGCAGAACCTGATCAAGGCCGACATGGTCAAGCCCGGCGCCGTGGTCATCGACGTCACGACGATCCGCGTCGACGGCAAGCAGGTCGGCTCGCTCGAGTTCGAGGCCGTCTGCGAGGTCGCCGGCCGCGTCACGCCGGTCCCCGGCGGCGTCGGCCCCGTCACCAACGTCATCCTGCTCAAGAACGCCCTCGCCGCCTGCAAGGCGCAGACGGGCGTCAAGTGAGCTGAGGGACCGCCGGCGGGCGGCGGGCGCGGCGGCCTCCGGGCCGCGGTACCCGCCGCCCGCCAAGTGTGGTTCACTTGGTGTCGAAGGCTCGACCGCGAGCGGGGCGCCACCGGCGCACCGCTCGCGCCTGAGTCCAGGCAGAAGCGCGAACGTGGAGTTGATGCGATGCCCAGGCGAGAAGCCACACCCGAGCAGGCCGCAGAGGCGGCCGCTCCCGAGCTCGACGTCGACCTCTCTCAGGTCCAGGCGCTCGTCGAGGAGATCGACCCGCACGGCAACCTGATCGCCCTCCTGCAGCGCGCCCAGGAAGTCTTCGGCTACCTGCCGGAGCCGGTGGTCGACGAGATCGCCCGGCTCAGCGGCGTCCCCTCGTCGCGCATCTACGGCATCATCACGTTCTACGCCCAGTTCACCACCGTGCCCACGGGGCGTCACAAGGTCTTCGTGTGCCACGGCACCGCCTGCCACGTGGCCGGCGCGACGCGCATCACCGAGGCGCTGGAGCAGGAGCTCGAGGTCGGCGACGGCGAGACGCGCGCGGACCGGGAGTTCACGCTCGACTCGGTCGCCTGCATGGGCGCCTGCTCGCAGGCGCCGGTCATGCGCGTCGACGACGAGACGTTCGGCAACCTCTCCGCGGACGAGACGCGCAAGGTCGCGCGCAAGCTCCTCGAGCAGGTGCTGGCCGAGCGGGGAGGTGGAGCGGATGCCTGAGACCGTCCCCGCCGAAGGGGTCAAGGTCGGCGTCTCCGCGGGCCCGAACGGCCGGCGACGGGTCTCCGTCTGCGCCGGCACCGCCTGCGTCTTCGCCGGCTCCATGAAGATCCACGACGCCTTCGTCGCCGAGATCGCCGAGGCCGGGCTGCAGGAGCAGGTCGAGGTCAGCATCATCGGCTGCCACGGCCTCTGCTCGCAGGGTCCGCTGGCAGTGGTCTCCGACGGCGACACGTACTACCCGCGCCTCAAGCTCAAGGACGTCAAGACCGTCGTCGAGGAGCACCTCGCCGGCGGCGACGTCGTCGAGAAGCTGCTCTACGTCGATCCCGCCACCGGCGAGCGCATCGCCTGCGCCCACGACATCCCGTTCTACAAGGCGCAGCACCGCATCGCGCTGCGCGACGTCGGCGTCATCAACCCCGAGAGCCTCGACGAGTACCTGGCGCGGGGCGGCTACGAGGCCGCGCGCATGGCGCTCACGACGATGACGCCGGAGACGATCGTCGAGACGATCCTCGACTCGGGCCTCCGCGGCCGCGGCGGCGCCGGGTTCCCGACCGGCATGAAGTGGAAGTTCGCCGCGGCGTCGCCGGGCGAGACCAAGTACATCATCTGCAACGGCGACGAGGGCGACCCCGGCGCGTTCATGGACGCGTCCATCATGGACGGCGACCCGCACGCCGTGCTCGAGGGCATGCTCATCGGCAGCTACGCCATCGGCGCCCACGAGGGCTACATCTACGTGCGCGCCGAGTACCCGCTCGCCGTCAAGCGCCTGCGCATGGCGATCAAGGCGGCGGAGGAGCGCGGCCTGCTGGGCGACGACGCGCTCGGCAGCGGCTGGGACTTCCACCTCAAGATCAAGGAGGGCGCCGGCGCCTTCGTCTGCGGCGAGGAGACGGCGCTCATCGCCTCCATCGAGGGCAAGCGCGGCATGCCGCGCACGCGGCCGCCGTTCCCCGCGGTCAGCGGCCTCTGGGGCAAGCCCACGAACATCAACAACGTCGAGACCTGGGCCAACGTGCCCTGGATCATCGCCAACGGGGCGGCCGCCTACGCCGCCTTCGGCAACGACGACGTGCAAGGGCACCAAGGCCTTCAGCCTCGCCGGCAAGATCGTCAACGGCGGCCTCGTCGAGGTGCCCATGGGCTCCACGCTGCGCCACGTCATCTTCGACGTCGGCGGCGGCATCAAGGACGGCAAGAAGTTCAAGGCCGTGCAGCTCGGCGGCCCCTCCGGCGGCTGCGTGCCGGCCAGCCTGCTCGACACGCCGGTCGACTACGAGAGCCTCGCCGCGACCGGCGCCATCGTCGGCTCCGGCGGCATGGTCGTCGCCGACGACAGCACCTGCATGGTCGACCTCGCCAAGTTCTTCCTGCAGTTCACCCAGAACGAGAGCTGCGGCAAGTGCGTCCCCTGCCGCCTCGGCACCAAGCGCATGCTCGAGATCCTCACGCGCATCACCGAGGGCAACGGGCGAGGAGGGCGACATCGAGCGCCTCGAGAGCATGGCTCTGAACATCAAGAGGACCAGCCTGTGCGGCCTCGGCCAGACGGCGCCCAACCCGGTGCTCACGACGATCCGCTACTTCCGCGACGAGTACCGGCAGCACATCGACGAGCACCGCTGCCCGGCGCTCTCGTGCGAGGCGCTCATCACGTACGCGATCGACCCGGACGCCTGCACCGGCTGCACGCTGTGCGCCAAGAAGTGCCCGGTCGACGCGGCCACCGGCGAGAAGAAGCAGCCGCACGTCATCGACCAGGCGCTCTGCATCCGCTGCGACGCCTGCCGCGCCGCCTGCAAGTTCGACGCGGTCAAGGTGGTCAGCGGCCCCGAAGAGATCGCCGCGGCGGTGCGCGCGCAGCACACCTGACGCCGCGATGCCCGTGCTCCGGGCCCCGGCGACGTCGCAGCGGCGTCGCCGGGGCCCGTTCGTTTTGCCCGTCCCGCCCCTTTGCCCCTCGCTTGTTCGGTTGAACGTCCGAAAGGGGCTGCTCACAGAGGATATCGACGCCCCGACGCCCGTGACTCCACTTTGTCGGATTCGGCAGCCCGCCAAATCTGGAGATTGCCGAATCCTACATGGGCGTGACGGCCCTTGACATTTTCCTACGTGAGGTGTCCAAATAGCCTCACGAATGGACGTGACCAGGGGGGTCGAGTTGCCATTCACCCTTGACGCGATCGACAGGCAGATCGTGTCGCTTCTCATAGAGGATGGCCGGACCTCGTCGGCGGAGATCACGAGGCGCATCGGGCACGTGTCTGAGCGCGCCGTGCGCTACCGGATCGAGCGCCTCATCCGCACGGGCGTCATCCGCGTCAGCGCGATCGTCATGCCCCAGGCCGTCGGCTTCCCCATCATCGGCGATGTCCTCGTCGATGTCGCCCCCGGCAAGCTTCAGGACGTCGCCGCGCAGCTGGTCGAGTTCCCCACGGTGAGCTACGTGGCGGGTTCGGTCGGCGAAGGCGACCTCAGTGTGCAGGTCTACGCCCGCGACACCGAGGAGCTCCTCCGCTTCGTCAACGAAGTCATCGGCAAGGTCCCTGGAGTCACCCGCACCAAGCTCGCGATGGTGCCGTGGAAGCTCAAGGACGTCTATCAGTGGCACGTGCCGTCTGAGGCCGCTGAAGAAGGGAGGGCGATCGGCTGAGGATCCGCGCTCGTGTCTCTGTACCATCAACCACGGCTTCCGCCGGCATGTTGGGGCCCCGTCGGCGAGATGTTGTAGCAAGGGGGAATTGTGGCTGAAGAACTAGCCTTTGCCCGCAAGGCCAGCGGCCTCGTCCGCGGCCTGTCCATGACCGACGCCTTCGCGGTCGGCTTCATGAACCAGGGGCTCACTCCGAGCATCTGGTTCGCGATCACCTTCGGTCTCGGCGTCTTCATCGGCGGCAACCTGATCATCGCCGCCCTCATCTCGTTCGTCCTCGCCGGCTTCGGCTTCCCTGTCGTCTGGGGCGTCCTCGGCGGCTCCATGCCGAGGTCGGGCGGCGAGTACATCTACAACTCGCGCATCGTCCACCCCATCTTCGGCATCGCGCAGAGCTTCGGCGACGCCATGATCTGGCTGATGTGGATCTACGTGCTGACGCCGCTCGCGGTCGATCCCGGGCTCACCATGACGTTCAACTACCTCGGCTGGACCGGCGCCGCCACGTGGGTCGTGAGCAGCGCCTGGATCACGTTCGCCCTGGCGACCATGTTCAACATCGTCGGCTTCCTGTTCGTCGTCTTCGGCATCAAGATCTTCGCGCTGACGCAGAAGATCGTGATGTTCTTCGGCATCGGCGGCTGCATCGTGATCGGCCTCGTGCTCACGTTCTCGTCCCGCGCCAACTTCGTGGCCAAGTGGGACGCCGCCGCCGCAGCGACCGGCTCGCCCAGCTACCAGGGCTTCATCGCCAAGGTCGGCGCGGAGGCCGGGCAGCTCATGCCGCACACGTGGTCGTGGGGCGCGACGCTGGGCTGCATGGTCGCCATGTCGTGGCTGTTCGCCTACGCCTACTCGATCGCCTTCATCGGCGGCGAGGTCAAGCGCCCGGACAAGACCATCATCTGGTCCAACTTCTTCGCCATCGCGGTGCCCTTCGTCTTCATGATCTGGATCGCCCTCGTGCTCAACAAGACGGTGGGCTACCAGTTCCTGAACGCCAGCGCCTGGAACGACCAGAACGGGCCGATCAAGGGCTTCAACATGCCGTTCGGCACCAACTTCATCGACCTGGCCGTCTACGCGCTCGGCACGAGGATCTGGTATGACGAAGCTGGCCGCCGGCTACATGGGCTTCTCCTACGTGGCCTTCACCGTCTGGTGGGTCGCGCTCTCGTACCTCGCCTTCCCGCGCATCCTCTTCGCCTGGGGCATGGACCGCATGGGCCCGAAGTGGTTCACGGACATCAACCCCCGGTGGGCGAGCCCGGTCAAGAACTACATCGTGTGCTTCGTCCTCGGCGAAGCCCTGCTGGTCCTCTACTACACGCTGCTCAGCAACGCGATGCAGAACGTGATCGTCACCGGTCTGCAGGTGACCTCGGTGTTCATCCCGACGACCATCGCGGCCCTGCTCTTCCCCTACGTCAAGCGCGCCAAGGGCGTCTGGGAGTCCTCGCCGTACAAGACGTGGAAGTTCCTCGGCTTGCCGGTCGTCGTGTGGGGAGCCCTCGCCAGCTTCGTCTACCTGGGCATCCTGCTCTACTACTTCGTCTTCAACGCCGCGGCGAAGCAGTTCACCTTCAGCGGCAACGTGATCCTGGTGACCGCCTGGGTGCTGGGCATCGCCTGGTACTTCTTCTGGAAGCGGCGCAGCAAGGTCGTCGGCGTCGACGTCTCCGTCACGTACGGCGAGTTGCCGCCCGAGTGATCAAACGGTACCTTGAGGGGGTGGAGGCATCCGCCTCCGCCCCCTCTCCCGCCTTTGGAGTGTGTAGATGATCAAGCTGTTCTTCGTCACCGACATTCACGGCTCCAACGTGTGCTACCGGAAGTTCCTGAACGCACTTCCGATCTATGGCGCCGACGTTGCCGTCCTTCTCGGTGACCTCACCGGTAAGGTCCTCGTGCCGCTCGTCGACAAGGGCGGGGACCAGTGGGAATGCACCCTCATGGGGCAGTACCGCGAGATCAATGGTCAGGAAGAGCTCGCGGACATCAAGAAGATCGTGGAGAACGCGGGCTACTACTGGGTCCACCAGACGCGCGATGAGTTCAACGACACGCGCAGCGACCCGGCCAAGATCGACGCTCTGTTCAAGAGTCTCGTGTTCGCGCGCGTGCAGGAGTGGCTCGACCTCGCCGACGAGCGTCTCGAGGGCAAGCCGTTCCAGATGTACATGGCGCCGGGCAACGACGACTGGTTCGTCATCGACGACATGATCGACAACGCCAAGCTCGTGCATCCGTGCGACAAGCGCGTCGTCGAGATCGACCATCACGAGATGATCACCTCGTCGGCGTCCAACCCCACGCCGTGGCAGACGCCGCGCGAGATGAGCGAGGAAGACCTCGAGAAGCATCTGCGCGAGCTCTGCGTCCAGATCAAGAACCAGGACACGGCGATCTACAACTTCCACGTGCCGCCGTACGGGTACTCGCTCGACCTGTGCCCGAAGCTGGACGAGAACCTCACCATGGCCGCCGACGAGAAGATCCACGCCGGCAGCCTCGGCGCCAAGGCCGTCATCGAGCAGTATCAGCCGCTCCTCGGCCTGCACGGCCACATCCACGAGTCTCGTGGCGCGCAGAAGGCCGGGCGCACGCTGCTCATCAACCCGGGCAGCGAGTACTCTGAGGGCATCCTCAAGGGCGTCATCATCATGCTCGACAAGAAGAAGATCAAGGACTACGTCTTCACCTCCGGGTGAGCCGAGCGTAGACTGCACTCTTCATCTCGACGCCGAACCCGAAGGGGGCGATAGACACATATGGGACAGTTCATCCTGCCGAAGGACATCCCGCTCGACCGCTATCCCAAGCCTGAGGTCTTTCTCGACGAGGGCAAGCGCATCGCGGAAGCGGCGCAGCAGGTGGGCATCATCATGCGCGTCATGGGCCCCCTCGCGCTCCACTACTACTTCCCGGACCAGATCGACCTGTACGCGAAGCTGGAGCGGCTGGGCGACCGGTACTTCACCGACATCGACTTCGCCGTCTACGGCAAGGGCCGCAGGGGCATGGGCAAGCTGATGGAGTCGCTCGGCTACGAGAACGACCTGCAGACCATGGCCATGACCGGCACGACCCGTCAGATCTACTTCGGCGGCAAGGTCCCCATGATCGACATCTTCTTCGACAAGCTCGACTACTGCCACGAGATCAACTACGACGGCCGTCTCGAGCTCGACCCCTGGAGCGTGTCGCTCGCCGACATCATGCTGCAGAAGCTGCAGATCTGGGAGATCAACGACAAGGACCTCAAGGACATCGAGTACCTCTTCACCGTCGCCGACTTCGGCGAGGACGACACGAAGAAGGTCAACGAGGGCTACGTCGCCCGGCGTCTGGCCGACGACTGGGGGTTCTGGTACACCGCGACCACGAACCTCGACCGCGTCAAGGACCACGTCGACGGCGTCAACGCGCTGAGCGACGAGCAGAAGGCCAAGATCAAGCAGAAGGCCGACGAGGTCCGCGCGCGCATCGACCGTGAACCCAAGACCAAGAAGTGGGACAAGCGCGCCAAGAAGGGCACCAAGAAGATCTGGTACAACACCGGGTTCTCCGACTGGTGATCCGCGGGGCGGCCGGCAGAAGCTGAGGCCGCCGCGCGCCAGAGACGACGAGGGCCGGGATGCCTGCAGGCATCCCGGCCCTCGCTGCGTTCGGGCGCCGGCGGTCCCCCTGGCGCCGTCGGCGCCCGCTCCGTCAGTGTGCGACCAGTTCGCCCTGCTCGGCCAGCTTGCGCACGTCGGCGAGCGTGGCGTCGAGTCGCTCGAGCACCGTGTCCATCTGCTCGTAGGTGATGATGGCCGGCGGCTGCATGCGCAGGGTCAGCGAGTTGAACAGCGTGCCGCCGATGAGCACGCCGCGCGAGAAGAGCCCCTGGCTCACGGCGTAGCCGATGTCCGCGTCCTTGAACTGCATGCCGATGATGACGCCCATGCCGCGGATCTCCTCGAAGAGGTCCGGGTACACGCCGGCCAGCTCTTCGAGCTTGCCCTTGAGGTACCCGCCCTTCTCGGCCGCCTGGCCGGGGATGTCCTCCTCCAGCGTGGCGTGGAGCGCCCCGATCGCCGCCGACGTCGCCATCGGGTTGCCGCCGAACGTCGTGGAGTGGATGTACGGGTTCTCGAAGAACGCCTCGAACACCTCGGGCGTGGCGATGAAGTTGCCGATCGGGATGACCGCCCCGCCGAGCGCCTTGCCCATGGTCATGATGTCGGGCGCGACATCCCAGTTGTCCATGCCCCAGAGCTTGCCGGTGCGGCCCATGCCGGTCTGCACCTCGTCGGCGATCATGAGGATCTTCCACTTGTCGCAGACCTCGCGCACCTTGGGGAAGTAGTCGTCCGGCGGGACGATGGCGCCGGCCTCGCCCTGGATGGGCTCGACGATGAAGGCGGCGATGTCGAAGCCGACGGCCTCGCAGATGGAGAGCTCCTTGTCGAGCGCGTCGGCATCGCCGTAGGGCACGAAGCGCACGCCCGGCACCAGCGGGTAGAAGGGCTCGCGGAACTCGGCCTTGCCGCTCACGCTCAGGCTGCCGATCGACTTGCCGTGGAAGGCCTTGGTGGTGCTGATGATGCCCTTGTTGTGGTCCTTCTTGCGGCGCCACGCGTAGAGCTTGGCGAGCTTCATGGCGCCCTCGTTGGCCTCGGTGCCCGAGTTGCAGAAGAACGAGTACCGGAGGTCGCCGGGCGTCACGGTGGCGAGCAGGTGGGCGAGGTGGCCGCGCATGGGGTCGAGCAGCTCCTGCGAGTGCAGGGCCTGGTGCTCGAGCTGGTCCTTGACCGCCTTGACCACGGTGGGGTGCCGGTGGCCGAGCATGTAGATGCCGAAGCCGCCGAGGCAGTCGATGTACTCCTTGCCGTGGATGTCGCGATAGATGCAGCCCTCGTCGGACCACTCGACGGCCGTGTAGTCGGTGGACACCGACTTGCGGTACTCGAGGATCCCGGGGTTGACGTATCGGTCGAAGTTCGTGACGCAGTCGGCCACGACCTCCTGCTGCTCCTCTGCCGTGAGCACGGATTTCGACATCAGGTCGAGTGCCTTGCGCGATTCTCGCAACGCGTCTTGCTTGGCTGCGTCCTGCATTCGTTCCCCCAGTCCTGATGAACGCTACGGCAGAATCCCCTGATTTGCAGTATAGTTCGGACAACCGACCGAACTCTGGCTCCAATCTACGCCCATACCTGTGGCGGCGCAACGGGTCAAGGGACGGCCGCGGGTGAGGCCCTCCGGGGATGGTAGGGTGACGCACGAGGGGCACATGACCGGTCACGAGAGACTCACAGAGGATCCGACCGCCCAGCTCTCGCCGACGGCGCGCAAGCTGGTGGCCGCCGCGCGGCGCCTGCTGGCGCGCGGCGGCTACGAGGCGCTCACGGTCGAGGCGGTCGCGGCGGAGGCCGGCGCCTACCGCGACTCCGTGCGCTACTACTTCGGCAGCAAGGCGGCGTTCATCGCCGCCGTCGTCGACTCGCTCGCGCACGACCAGAGCCTGAGCGCGGTCGCCGAGAGCGAGCGGGCGCAGGGCGGCGACGAGCGCGTGCACGGTCTCGTCGCCGGCGACCGCCGCCTGGTCGACGATCGCGCCGCCTTCCGCGACTTCTTCGCGATCCTCCCTCACGTCGTGCTCGACGACGAGCTGCGGGACCGGGTCGCGGCGCTCTACGACTGGTACCGCGACCTCTACGTGGAGGGACTCGGCGACACGACCGCCGTGGACGAACCGCGCCTGCGCGCGTTCGCCTCGCTCATGGTCGCGATGACCGACGGTCTCGCCGTCCAGCGGCTCCTGGACCCCGAGCGCGTCGAGCTGGAGCCGCTCTTCGAGCTCTGGGAGGACATGCTCCGCCGGGCGCTCCTGCCCGGCGACGACTGACGCCCGAGCTTCCGCGTACTGCCCGGACAGGGGGCCTGGACGAGTCGTCTCCCCGGCCGGCCCGAGCGGTCCATTTACACCTTCCAAACCGTGTTGTACGCTCGGATGCGTGCTTGGCGGTACCGTATGGGGGGTCCCGCCTGGCCCCAGGGCCGGCACACGGCTGCAAGTAGGAGGCATGGGTTTTGGCGCAGGGGAACGTGAAGTGGTTCAGCAACGAAAAGGGGTACGGGTTCATCGAGCGGGAAGACGGTGACGACCTGTTCGTGCACTACTCCGAGATCACCATGGACGGCTACAAGACGCTGGTCCAGGGACAGCACGTCGAGTTCGAGATCACCGAGGGCGACAAGGGCCTGCAGGCCTCGACGGTGAGGCCCGTCGCCTAGTCGATGTACGTGCGCTCAGGGGGGCCCGCCGGCGCTCTGCGCCGGCGGGCCCCCTTTCTTGTCGGTCATCTGAGGCTGGAGTATCATGGCCGTCCCGCTTTGGCGGCCCCAGCAGGAGGAACGCGACATGATCTCCGAAGACGACGTCCGCTACGTCGCGAAACTCGCCCGTCTCCGCATCGAGCAGGACGAGGCCGCGCGCATGACCGGTGAGCTGGCCAAGATCCTCGCTCACATCGACAAGATGAGCGAGCTCGACCTGGCCGACGTGCCGCCGACGGCGCACGTCCTGGACGTCGTCAACGTCACGCGCGAGGACAAGGAGCGTCCGAGCCTGCCGCGGGAAGATGCCCTCCGCAACGCCCCCGCCGTGAGCGACGAGTGCTTCCGCGTCCCGAGGATGGGCTGACGTGACCGGGCTCGATCCGCTCCGCCTGAGGGCGCGCGAGGCCAAGCGACTGCTGGTGGACGGGGAGATCTCCTCCGCCGAGCTCACCAAGGTCTATCTGGACCAGATCGCCGCCGTCGAGAGCAAGGTCCGCGCCTACATCCTGCACACGCCCGACAACGCGGCCAAGTACTCGACCAAGGTCGACCGCGAGATGCAGGCGATGCGCGGCCCGCTGGCGGGCCTGCCCATCGCCGTCAAGGACAACATGGTCACCGAGGGCGTCACCACCACGTGCGCCTCGAAGATCCTCCGCAACTACCAGCCGGTCTACACCGCCACCGCGGTCCGCCAGCTCTGGGAAGACCACGTCGTCATGCTCGGCAAGACCAACCTCGACGAGTTCGCCATGGGCTCCAGCACCGAGAACTCGGCCTACCAGGTCACCGCCAACCCGTGGGACCTGAGCACGGTGCCGGGCGGCAGCAGCGGCGGCTCCGCCGCCGCCGTGGCCGCCGGCGAGGCGCTCTGGGCGCTGGGCAGCGACACGGGCGGCTCCATCCGCCAGCCGGCCGCCCTCTGCGGCATCGTCGGCATGAAGCCCACCTACGGCGCCGTCAGCCGCTACGGGCTCATCGCGTTCGCCAGCTCGCTCGACCAGATCGGCCCGCTCACGCGCTCGGTGTACGACTGCGCGCTCCTGCTGCAGCACCTCGTCGGCCACGACCCGCGCGACGCGACCAGCGTCGAGTTGCCGGAGCCGGTGGCGCTGCCGACGGCGGAGCGGCTCGACGGGCTGCGCGTCGGCGTGCCCATCGAGTACCTTGCGGTCGGCATCGAGCCCGGCGTGCGCGCGCGCTTCGACGAGACGCTCGCGCGCATCGAGGAGCTCGGCGGCAGCTGCGTGGAGATCAGCCTGCCGCACACCGAGTACGCCCTGCCGGCCTACTACATCATCGCGCCGGCCGAGGCGTCGGCGAACCTGGCCCGCTTCGACGGCGTGCGCTACGGCTACCGCTGCGCCGAGCCGGCCGACCTGCTCGACCTGTACGAACGCACGCGCGGCGAGGGGTTCGGCGCCGAGGTCAAGCGGCGCATCATGATCGGCACCTACGCGCTGTCCGCCGGCTACTACGACGCCTACTACGGCCGCGCCCAGAAGGTCCGCACCCTGGTGCACCGCGACTTCGACGCGGCGTTCGCCGGCGTCGACCTCATCGCTTCTCCGACGACGCCCACCGTCGCCTTCAAGGCCGGGTCGCGCACGAGCGACCCGCTGGCCATGTACATGAGCGACATCTGCACGATCCCGGCCAACCTCGCCGGCCTGCCGGCGATCAGCATCCCGTGCGGCCTCAGCGACGGCCTGCCGGTGGGCTTCCAGCTCATCGGGCCGGCATTCAGCGAGAACCGCATGCTCGAGGCGGCGCACGCGCTCGAGGGCGCCATCGGGTTCGACACCGCGCCCACGTTCCGCGGCACGCGCAGGGAGCGGGACGAGAACGGCTGGCGCGCCGACTGGCCCGCCCCTCCCGGCCCGATCACCTTCTCTCCCGAGGACGCGCAGTCATGAACACACCCGTCGCAAGGTGGGAACCCGTCATCGGCCTCGAGATGCACGTCGAGCTCGACACGCGCACGAAGATGTTCTGTGGCTGCGCGGTCACCAAGGGCGACGACCCCAACACCCACACCTGCCCGGTGTGCCTGGCGCACCCCGGCGCGCTGCCCGTGGTCAACCGGCGCGCCGTCGAGTACGCCGCGCGCATCGCGCTGGCGCTCAACTGCACGGTGCGGCCGCGCAACATCTTCCACCGCAAGAACTACTTCTATCCGGACCTCCCGAAGGCGTACCAGATCAGCCAGTACGACGAGCCCCTCGCCACCGAGGGCTGGTTCGAGTACTGGGTGGACGGCGAGCAGCTTCGCTGCCGCATCAACCGGGTGCACATGGAGGAGGACGCCGCCAAGCTCGTCCACGCCGGCGGCGACACCGGCCGCATCGCCGGCTCGGACTACTCCATGGTCGACTTCAACCGCGGCGGCACGCCGCTCATCGAGATCGTCACCGAGCCGGACATCCCGTCGCCGGAAGCGGCGCGGGAGTTCCTCCAGCAGCTGCGCAACCTCGTCATCGAGCTGGGCGTCAGCGAGTGCAACATGGAAGAGGGCCAGATCCGCTGGGACGCCAACATCAGCGTCCGGCCGGAGGGCAGCGCCGAGCTGGGCACGCGCACCGAGCTCAAGAACATGAACAGCTTCCGCTACCTGCAGCAGGCGCTCGACGCGGAGATCCCGCGGCAGATCGAGGTCCTCGAGGACGGCGGCAAGATCGACCAGGAGACGCTGCACTTCGACCCCGACACCGGCACGACGACGCCGCTGCGCAGCAAGGAAGAAGCGCACGACTATCGCTACTTCCCGGAGCCGGACCTCGTGCCGCTCGAGATCGACCCCGCATGGGTCGAAGGAGCTGCGCGCGACGCAGCCGGAGCTGCCGGCGGCGCGCGTCCAGCGGTTCATGACCGAGTACGGGCTCTCGCGCGCCGACGCGGCCGTGCTCGGCTCGTCGGGCCCGCTGGCCGCGTTCTACGAAGAGGTCGTCGCGGCGGGGGCCGGCGCCAAGCCGGCGGCCAACTGGACGATGGGCGAGTACCTCGGCCATCTCAACGCCGCCGGCCTCGAAGCCGGCCACGGCCACGTCACCTCCGAGCGCCTCGCCAAGCTCGTGAAGCTCGTCGAGGACGGTACCGTCTCGACGAGCGCCGGCAAGGAGGTCTTCGCGCGCATGATCGAAGAGCGCGCGGAGCCGGAGGCCATCATCGAACAGCACGGCCTCGGCCAGATCAGCGACACCTCGGAGCTCGCAGGCGATCGTCGCCGAGATCGTCGCCGCCAACCCCGCCCAGGTCGAGCAGTACCGCGGCGGCAAGCAGCAGGTCATCGGGTTCTTCGTCGGCCAGGTGATGAAGGCCAGTGGCGGGCGCGCCAACCCTCAGGTCGTGAACGACCTGTTGCGGCGCGCC
This sequence comes from uncultured Thermoleophilia bacterium, assembly GCA_963739595.1. Classification (GTDB taxonomy): domain Bacteria; phylum Actinomycetota; class Thermoleophilia; order UBA2241; family UBA2241; genus CAIXSE01. The sequence continues at coordinate 45,444 of CAVUBA010000014.1, read as the reverse complement.
CTCGACGCCTGACCAGCGAGCAAGTGTCCACCCCGTCCCTCTGAGGCAGGTGACCATGACCAGCGATCTCTCCAGCTTCGTCATCGCCCCGCGGGCCCGGCCGGCAGAGCCGGCGGTCCGCATCGACGACACCACCCTGCGCGACGGCGAGCAGACCGCCGGCGTCGTGTTCAGCAACCACGAGAAGATCCGCATCGCCAAGCTCCTCGACGAGGTGGGCGTCCACCAGATCGAGGTCGGCATCCCGGCGATGGGCGGCGACGAGAAGAAGACCATCAAGGAGATCGTGGAGCTCGGGCTCGACACGTCGATCCTCGCCTGGAACCGCGCCGTGGTGGACGACATCCGGCACTCCATCGACTGCGGCGTCGACGCCGTCGCCATCAGCATGTCGGCGAGCGACATCCACATCGAGCACAAGCTGGCCAAGTCCCGCCAGTGGGTGCTCGACCAGATCCGCGAGTGCGTGGCGTTCGCCAAGGACAAGAACCTGTACGTGTCGGTCAACGCCGAGGACGCCTCGCGCGCCGACCTCGAGTTCCTCCTGCGCTTCGGCCAGGCCGCCAGGGAAGAAGGCGCCGACCGGCTCCGCTTCTGCGACACGCTGGGCATCCTCGACCCGTTCGACACCTACAACGTGATCACGTTCCTGATCAAAGAGGGCGGCCTGAACGTCGAGATGCACACGCACGACGACTTCGGCATGGCGACGGCCAACGCGCTGGCGGGCATCAAGGCCGGCGCCACGTACGTCAACACCACCGTCAACGGCCTCGGGGAGCGCGCCGGCAACGCGGCGCTCGAGGAGGTCGTGATGGCGCTCAAGTACCTCGGCAAGGTCGACGTGGGGCTGCACACCAACCGCTTCCGCGAGCTGAGCGAGTACGTCGCCGCCGCGTCGGCGCGGACGATCCCGGCGTGGAAGAGCATCGTGGGCACCAACGTGTTCGCCCACGAGAGCGGCATCCACGCGGACGGCGTCATCAAGAACCCGCTGAACTACGAGGCCTTCGCCCCCGAGGACGTAGGGCTCGAGCGCCAGATCGTGGTCGGCAAGCACTCCGGCTCGCGCACCATCTACCGCAAGTTCCAGGAGTTCGGTCTCGAGCTCGACCAGGCGGACTGCGACGGCGTGCTCGCGCTGGTGCGCAAGACCGCCGTGGAGCTCAAGCGGGCGCTGTTCGACAAGGAGCTCATGTACATCTATCAGGACTACCTCGGGCATCTCGGCGACGCGGTGCCGATGGGGAACAAGGGCGCGGCCGAGGCCGCCGGCGCCGATCCCGTCGTCCCGGCTCCCGGAGTCGCCACGTGACGCCACGAGGCAGCCATCGAGCGGGGCACCGCCGGGGCACCGCTCCGCGCGGCCACCCTCGCCGAGAAGCTCCTGGCGGCGCACGCCGGGCTGGACGCGGTCGTCCCCGGCCAGATCGTCGTCTGCGACGTGGACGTCGCCATCGCGCAGGACGGCACCGGCCCGCTGGCGATCCAGCAGATCGAGGAGCTGGGCACGGGCAAGGTCCAGGCGCCGGAGTGCGTCTTCTTCATCGACCACGCGGCGCCGGCGCCCCGCAGCGAGCTGGCCAACGCGCAGAGGACGATCAGGGCCTTCTGCGCGCAGTCCGGCGCGACGCTCAGCGACGTCGAGATGGGCGTGTGCCACCAGCGCGTGGCCGAGAGCTACGCGAAGCCGGGCGACCTGGTGATCGGCGCCGACTCGCACACCTGCATGGCCGGCGCTCTCGGAGCGTTCGCCACCGGCATGGGCAGCACCGACGTCGCCGTCGGCATGGCCAGCGGCAAGACCTGGCTGCGCGTACCCGAGACGTTCCGCATCGAGGTCGAAGGCGCACTTCGCCGACGGCGTGGAGGCCAAGGACCTGATGCTCACGCTGATCGGGCAGCTCGGCGCCGACGGCGCGACCTACAAGGCGCTGGAGTTCGGCGGGCCGGGCATCGACGCGATGCCCATGCCCGGCCGCCTGACGCTGAGCAACATGGCCGTCGAGGCCGGCGCCAAGTGCGGCCTCATGCCGAGCGACGAGACGACCAGGGCGTTCCTGGCGTCGCTGGGCCGCGAGGAGGCCTGGCGGCCGCTCGCGGCCGACCCCGGCGCCGCGTACGAGCGCGTCGTGCCGTTCGATCTCGCGAGCATCGTGCCGACGGTGGCGAAGCCGCACACCGTGGACAACACGGCGCCGGCGGCCGAGCTCAAGGGCACCAAGGTGGACCAGGTCCTCATCGGCACCTGCACCAACGGCCGCCTCGAGGACCTGCGCTCGGCGGCGCGCATCCTGCGCGGGCGCCGCCGCGCCCCCGGCACGCGCCTCATCGTGACGCCGGCCTCGCAGGCCACGGCGCGCGCCGCCGCGGCCGAGGGCCTGTTCGACGTGTTCTGGGACGCCGGCGCCGTGATCACCAACCCCGGCTGCGGCGCCTGCGTCGGCATCCACGAGGGCATCCTCGCCGACGGCGAGGTGTGCCTCAGCACCGCGAACCGCAACTTCCACGGCCGCATGGGCAACCCTGAGGCCTTCATCTACCTGGGCTCGCCGGCCACCGCGGCCGCTTCGGCCGTGGCCGGCGAGATCACCGATCCCCGCGAGTTCCTCTAGAAAGGAGGACGCTGTGGCCAAGCAGTACAGCGCGCCGCCGGAGATGGTCATCGACCCGAGCAAGCGCTACACGGCGACGATCAGCACCGACAACGGTGACATCGTCGTCGAGCTGTTCGCCGACAAGGCGCCGCATACCGTCAACAACTTCGTCGTGCTCGCCCGCGACGGCTACTACGACGGCGTCACGTTCCACCGCGTCATCAAGGGCTTCATGGCCCAGGGCGGCGACCCGACCGGCACCGGCAGCGGCGGCCCGGGCTACAAGTTCGGCGACGAGTTCCACCCGGCGCTCAAGCACGACAGCCCGGGCATCCTCTCCATGGCCAATGCCGGGCCGGGCACCAACGGCTCGCAGTTCTTCATCACCTACACGGCGACGCCGCACCTCGACGGCCGGCACACCGTGTTCGGCCGCGTGATCGAGGGCATGGAGGTCGTCGACGCGATCCCCGAGCGCGACCCGATGCGCGCTCGCGAGCCGGGCGTCGCGATGAACTCGGTGGTCATCGCGGAGGAGGAGTGGGTCACGTGAACAGCCTCCGTGGGGATGCCGTCGAGCGGGGCGCCGGAGGGTCACCGCTCCGTGACGAGCTCCTGCGCGGCCGGGCCTGGCTCTTCGGCGACGACATCAGCACCGACCACATCGCCCCCGGCCGTCTGTTCCACCTGCGCACCGAACATGCCCGAGCTCGCCAAGCACGTCCTCGAGGACGCGCGTCCCGAGTTCGCCGCCGAGATGCGCCCAGGCGACTTCGTCGTGGGCGGCCGCAACTTCGGCCTCGGCTCGAGCCGCGAGCACGCGCCGCGCATCATCAAGATCGCCGGCGTCGGGCGCGGTGCTCGCGCAGAGCTTCGCGCGCATCTTCTTCCGCAACGCCATCAACGTGGGGCTGCCGGTGCTGCAGTGCGACACCAGCGGCATCGGGGAGCACGACGAGCTCGAGGTGGACCTGGAGGCCGGTGAGGTCAGGGACCTGACCACCGGCGCCGTCATCCCGTTCGTCCCGCTGCCGCCGGTGATGGTGACCATCCTGAACGACGGCGGCCTCGTCGCCCACGTCAAGAAGCACGGCGGCTTCGCGCTGCCCGGAGGACCCGCATGACCTACACCGTGACCCTGATCCCCGGCGACGGCACCGGTCCCGAACTGGCCGCCGCGCTGGAGACCGTCATCGCCGCCACCGGCGTGCCCATCCTGTGGGAGGTGCACGACGCCGGTCTGGGAGTGATGGAGGAGTACGGCACTCCGCTCCCCGAGCACGTGCTCGACTCCGTCCGCCGCACCAAGGTGGCCATCAAGGGTCCGATCACGACGCCTGTCGGCAAGGGCTTCCGCAGCGTGAACGTGGCGCTGCGCAAGGAGCTCGACCTGTACGCCTGCCTGCGCCCGTCCAAGACGATGAAGGGCGTGAAGACGCGCTTCGACGACATCGACCTCGTGGTCGTGCGCGAGAACACCGAGGACCTCTACGCCGGCATCGAGCACATGGTCACGGACGACGCCGCCGAGAGCATCAAGATCATCACGCGCCGGGGGACCGAGCGCATCGCGCGCTTCGCCTTCGAGTACGCGCGCCGCCACGGCCGGCGCAAGGTCACCGCGGTGCACAAGGCCAACATCATGAAGTGCACCGACGGGCTCTTCCTCCGCGTCTGCGGCGAGGTCGCGGAGGGCTATCCGGACATCGAGTTCGAGGACCGCATCGTCGACAACATGTGCATGCAGCTGGTCCAGAAGCCGGAGCTGTACGACGTCCTCGTGCTGCCCAACCTGTACGGCGACATCGTCAGCGACCTGTGCGCCGGACTCATCGGCGGCCTCGGCGTCGCGCCGGGCGCCAACATCGGCGACGACGCGGCCGTGTTCGAGCCCGTGCACGGCAGCGCGCCCAAGTACGCCGGCCTGGACAAGGTGAACCCGACGGCCCTGCTGCGCTCCGGCGTGCTGCTGCTCGAGCACCTCGGGGAGGACGCGGCGGCGCGGCGGATGGAAGACGCGATCGCCGCCGTCATCGCCGAGGGCAAGGACGTGACCTACGACCTCGGCGGCACGGCCGGCACCTCCGGCATGGCCGCCGCCATCGCCCGCCGCATCGCCGGCTGAGGCAGAGGAGGCTCGTCATGGACGAGGACGAACGCCACATCAACCTGCACGCCACGCCCGAGATGCTGGCGGGCGTCTACGCCAACTTCGCCAACGTCAGCCACTCGGACTACGAGTTCTCCATCACGTTCGTGCGCCTCGACCACGAGAGCGAGGAGAACGGCGAGCTCAACGGCGTCGTCGTGAGCCGCGTCAACCTCTCGACGCGCTTCATGAAGGAGCTCGTGGACGCCATGACCGACAACTACGGCAAGTGGCTCCAGGCGGAGAACATCAAGAACCTGCCCGAGGCCCCGGGACACGAACAACCTGCGGAGTAGCGTTGTCGTGGGGGGCGCCGTCAGGCACACGCCACACTCGCCGGCGGAGCCGAGCTGACGGAGCGTGCACCGCGGGCGCACCTCGCAGTAGCCTGGGAGCAGGATCTCCTAAGGCTTTCCTTAGGCTCGCGGCGACGAACAGGAGTCCGTCCCGGCGCCCGCGCCGCGTGCCAGAATGGCCAAGCGGGAGCCGCTTTCGGCTCCCTTTTGCCCTGCAATCGCGGCGTTTCCCCGCATTGCTGTGGCGGTGCCTCCTCGGCTAGAATGGCTGGGCCTGTACTCCCACGTTCCTCTTGGTCCCACGCTGGAGCCGCGTGCGGTCCGCCGGGGGGAACGGTGGCGATCCGATCGCACGTCTTCAGGAGGACGCAGTGGACTTCTACCAGGGCAAGGTGCTCAGGCTGGACCTGAGCGCGGGGGCCTCTACCGTCGAGCCGCTCAACATGGAGTGGGCCGAGCGCTACATCGGCGGCAAGGGCCTGCTTCTGCGCTACATGTGGGACGAGGTCCCGCGCAACGTCGACCCGTGGGCGCCGGAGAACCCGGTCATCCTCATGACCGGCCCGTTCGCCGGCACCAACGTCAGCACCGCCTCCCGCCTCGTGGTCGGCTGCAAGAGCCCCCAGACCGGGATCCTGAACGACAGCTACGTGGGCGGCTCGTTCGCCCCCGAGCTCAAGTTCGCCGGCTACGACGTGGTCATCATCACCGGCGAGTCGCCGGAGCCCGTCGTCGTGGTCATCAAGGACGACGTCGTCGAGTTTCGTGCCGGCGAAGCCCAAGTACTGGGGCCTCAACGACCGCCGAGATCGAAGAGGCGATGCGCCAGGACGTCGATCCCGAACGTCAAGACGCTGTCCATCGGCCCCGCCGGCGAGAACCAGCTCCTGTGGGCCTGCCTCTCCACCGACCAGTACCACAAGGCCGGGAGGGGCGGTCACGGCGCCCTCTGGGGCCGCAAGAACCTCAAGGCCATCGCCGTCCGCGGCACCGGCACCGTCACCGTCGGCGACGCCAAGGCGTTCCTCGACGACATGTACCGCATCCACAGCGAGTTCGTGCTCACCGAGGACAACCTGTGGGCCAACGAGGAGGGCACGCCGGTCCTCGCGCAGATCATGAGCGACGCCGGCGTGATGCCGACGCGCAACTGGTCGTCGGGCAGCTTCGACGGCGTCGAAGGCATCAACTCGGACTCGTTCCTCAAGATCCGCACCAAGAACCGCGCCTGCTACCAGTGCGCCATCGGCTGCCGCCAGTTCCACGAGACGGACGGCATCGCCGGCGAGGGCCCCGAGTACGAGACCATCGCCCTCTGCGGCGGCAACTGCGGCATCGGCGACATCGCCGCGCTCATGAAGTTCAACGAGCTGTGCGACCAGCTGGGCATGGACACCATCAGCACCGGCAGCGTCGTGGGCCTCGCCATGGACCTCACCGAGAAGGGCATCAAGGACTTCGGCATGCGCTTCGGCGAGACCGAGGGCTACCTCAAGGCGCCCGATCTCATCTGCGCCAAGGAGGGCGTCGGCGCCGAGCTCGCGCTCGGCTCCCGCGGCCTCGCCGCCAAGTACGGCGTGCCCGAGCTGGCCATGGAGGTCAAGAACATGGAGCTGCCGGGCTACGACCCGCGCGGCTCGTTCGGCATGAGCCTCGGCTACGCGACGTCCGACCGCGGCGGCTGCCACATGCGCGCCTACCCGATCGCGGACGAGATCGTCGGCGGCACCCTGCCGCCGGACTCGCTCGAGGGCAAGGCGCTCAAGGTCGTCTGGGGCAACCCGGCCGAGGGCATGATCGGCGAGAACTTCAGCGCCGTGAAGTTCACCGGCATCTGGTGCGACTTCTGGGCCGTCACGCCCGAGCAGATCGCGCAGATCTTCAAGCACGCCTGGAAGCACGAGTTCACCGAGGACGAGGTCTTCCAGATCGGCGAGCGCGTCTGGAACCTCGGCCGCCTGTTCAACCTGCGCGAAGGCGTGGAGCCCGACGACATCCCGCACAAGCTGTACATGGAGGAGGGCGCCCACACCACCGGCGCCTCCGCCGGCCGTGCGATCGGCACCGAGACGTTCAAGAACGCGCTGCAGGAGTTCTACCAGATCCGCGGGTGGGACGAGCGCGGCGTACCCAGCGAAGCCAAACTCGCCGAGATCGGCGTGGACGTGCGCCTCTAGGGCGCGACGCCGAGACGAAGGAGAACCGATGCCTCACGTTATGATCTCGAGCAAGAAGTGCACCGGCTGCCACATGTGCGAGCTGGCTTGCTCCGCCCAGCACGAGGGCGCCTACCGCCCGTCCGTCGCCCGCCTCTTCAGCGAGGTGCAATCCGACCACCGGTGCCACCAAGGGCCACACCTGCCTGCAGACCGGCTGCGCCAAGTGCCAGGACGCCTGCCCCAACGACGCCATCGTGACCAAGGAGATCACGGTCAAGGTCAAGGGCGAGTTCGCCGGCAAGGAGAAGATCGGCGGCGACACCGTCAAGGGCTACGTCCTCGTCGTCGACGAGGACCTCTGCACCAACTGCGGCGAGTGCTACGACGTCTGCCCCTACGGCGTCATCCACGAGCACCCGGACCGCGAAGTCGCCTTCAAGTGCGACCTCTGCGACGGCGAGCCGCAGTGCATCGCCTTCTGCCAGAACCCTCACGTCCTCGCCGTCGACCTCAAGGTCGACAAGAAGGACAAGGAACTGGCGCAGGCCTGACGCGTGACGCTGGCCTTCGTCAGACTGCCGGTCGGCATGACCACGCCGGACGGCGGCAAGGAAGTCGAGTGCCACGGGGCCACGGTCCGCGAGGCGATCGACGAGGCCATCGCGGTCGAGCCGCGCATGCGCGCCCGCATCTTCCGTGAGGACGGGCGCATCTTCGCCGGCGTGTTCCTGAACGGCCGCAACGTCAACGCGCTGGACGGCATGGACACGGCGCTGGCCGACGGGGACAAGCTATCCGTCGTGCCGCCCATGTCCGGCGGCTGACGGCCGCAGCAGACGCAAGGTCCGGACGGGGCGGGCGCTCGCGAGGAGCGCCCGCCCCGTCCTCGTTGGTAGACTGGACGCATGAGCGGACACGGCAGCAGATCGAGACTCGAGACCACCGGGCTGGCGGACGCCGTGCACGGGCGGGCGAGCGTGCGCAAGTACGCGCCCGAGCCCGTGCCGCGCGAGGACGTCGAGGCCATGGTCGCGCTGGCGATGCGGGCGGCGAACGCCGGCAACGCGCAGTCGTGGCGGTTCGTCGCCGTCGAGGACGCGGACCTGCGCGCGGCGATGAGGCAGGCGGTGGACGACGTGCTGGACGAGATGGCGCCTGGCCCGAGGCCGCCGGCCTCGAGAAAGAGACTCAAGGCCTACCGCGCCTACGCGACCTTCTTCGGCGAGGCGCCGCTCGTGATCGCCGTCTTCGGCCAGCCGTACCAGCTCGCTGGCCGACGTGCTCCACGAAGCGGCGCGGCGTGCCGCGCGACGAGCGCGACCGGCTGCGCCAGCGGCCCGGACATCCAGAGCCTCGGCGCCGCCGTCCAGTTGCTCTGCACGGCGGCGCACGCCATGGGCTACGGCTCCTGCTGGATGACCGCGCCGGTGCTCGCGGCGCCGGCCATCGAGGAGCTGCTCGGGCGTGGAGCCGCCGGCGCGGCTCGTCGGCGCTCGTCCCCGTCGGCCGGCCGCTGACGCCGCCAGGCCCTCGTCGCGGCGTCCCGCTCGAGCGACGTCCTCGAGTTCCGGTGACCCCGTGAGCCGCCCGCGTCCCGTCGCCGGCCTCTGTGCCGACATCCTGGAGGGAGCCGTCCCCGACGAGGCGGACCTCGAGGCGCTGCTGCGCGCCGGCGACGAGGCGCCGCTGGTCTTCGCCGCCGCCCGCGAGGCGCGCGCCCGCCAGTCGGGCGACGCCGTCTTCCTCTACGGGTTCGTCTACTTCTCGACCTACTGCCGCAACGAGTGCGCGTTCTGCTTCTACCGCGCCGACAACGACGAGAGCCCGCGCTACCGCAAGACCACGGACGAGGTCGTGGAGATCTGCCGCGACCTCGCGGCCTCGGGGGTGGTGCTCCTCGACCTGACGATGGGCGAGGACCCGGCCATCCACGACGAGCCGGGTCACACGGCGCTGCTCGAGCTCGTGCGCGCCGTCTCGGAAGGCACGGGCGCGCCGGTCATGGTCTCGCCGGGCGTGCTGCCGGAGGCGTCGCTGGTCGACCTCCGGGCCGCCGGCGCCGACTGGTACGCGCTGTACCAGGAGACGCACACGGCGGAGCTGTACGAGCGCCTGCGCGTGGGGCAGCCGTTCGCGGCGCGCGCCGAAGCGCGCAGCGCCGCCCGGCGCGCCGGCCTGCTCGTGGAGGACGGCCTGCTCACCGGTATCGGCGACACGGCGGCCGACCGCGCCGACTCCATCGTGGCCATGCGCGCGTCCGGCTGGGAGCAGGTGCGCGTCATGACCTTCGTGCCGCAGGCCGGTACGCCGCTCGAGGACGTGCGCCCGGCCGGCGACGCCGACGAACTGCTCACCATCGCCGCGATGCGCCTCGCCATGCCGGACCGGTTCATCCCGGCCTCGCTCGACGTGGACGGCATCGCCGGCCTCGAGCGCAGGCTCCAGGCCGGCGCCAACGTGGTCACCTCGATCGTGCCGCCCACGGTGGGGCTCGCCGGGGTCTCGCAGGCCGAACTCGACATCGACGAAGGCTACCGGACGGTCCACGGCGTGCTGCCGCACCTCGAGCGGCTGGGGCTGCGACCGGCCGGGGTGGACGAGTACCGCGAGCGCATGGCGCGCCTGGCGGCCGTCCCGAGGTGAAGTCGTGCGCCTCCTGATCGTCGGCGGCAAGCTGCAGGGCACCGAGGCCGCCTATCTCGCCGCCAAGGCCGGGCTGGGACACCGTGCTCGTGGACCGGCGCGAGTCGCCTCCGGCGGCCGGCATCGCCCACACCCACGTGCTCGCCGACATCACCGCGGACGACGCCGCGGCGAAGAGCCTCGTCACCTCGTGCGACGCCGTCCTGCCCGCCTGCGAGGACGAGCCCACGCTCGCCTGGCTGGCCGAGCGGGTGCCGGCCTGGGACGTGCCGCTGCTGTTCGACCTCGAGGCGTACCGCGTCAGCGCGTCCAAGCTCGCCTCCCGGCGCCTCTTCGAGGACCTGGACGTGCCGCGGCCGCGCGAGTGGCCCGCCTGCGGGTTCCCCGTCGTGGTCAAGCCCAGCACGGCCAGCGGCAGCGAGGGCGTCGTGGTGGCGCACGATGAAGCCCAGATGGACGCCGCCCGGCTCGCGCTGGAGCAGGCCGGCCACGAGGTCGTGGTCGAGGAGTTCGTGGCCGGCCCGTCGCTCTCTCTCGAGGTGCTCGCCTGGGGCGGGCGCGCCGTGCCGCTCCAGGTCACCGGGCTCGAGTTCGACGCGGCCTACGACTGCCGGCGCGTGGTGGCGCCGGTGGGCGAGGCGGCCGGGCAGCCTGCGGCCGCCGGCCCCGGCGGCGCCTGCGCCTGGGACGCCGCCGTCCCCGCCGGCGTGCTGGCCGCCTTCGACGCCGCCTCCGTCCGCATCGCCGAGGGTCTCGGCCTCAACGGCCTCATGGACGTGGAGGTGATGGTCGGCGGCGACGGGCCGAGGCTCCTCGAGATCGACGCCCGCCTGCCCAGCCAGACGCCGACGGCGGTCTACTGGTCCAGCGGGCTCAACATCGTGGAGCTGCTGTTCCGGACGGTGCGCGACGCGGCGCCGCCGGCGGTCGACCGGGCGCCGCGCCGCGCCTGCGTCTACCAGCACGTGCGCGCCTCGCGAGGTATGCTGGACGTCCTCGGCGAGCACGTGATGAGCGGCGCCCGGCCCCTGCGGCTGGTGCCCGGCTTCTTCGGCGCCGAGGAGGCGCTCACGGACTACGCGCCCGGACGCGCCGAGTGGGCGGCGACGCTCATCGTCACCGGCTCCGACGTGCAGGAGGCGCGCGAGCGCGCCGCCGGTGTCGTCGCCGAGCTGGCGCGGCACGAGCATCTGCGGGCCGCGCCCCAAGACGACCTGCAGAGGGCCGACGAAAGAGGTGCCCGATGACACGACTCACAGAGACCGACGTCACCACGCTGACGCGGGACCTCGAGGCCGTCGAGGCGCGGCTGCTCGAGGCCACCGGCCTCGGTCTTCGCGACCTGGCGCTGCGCACCGTGACCGACGAGAACCGCTGCGTCCAGCTTCGCGGAGCGCGCGTCGCCGCCGTGCCCATGTCGTCGGGCGAAGGCGTGATCCCGGGGTTCTGCGCCTGCGTGGTGGCGACGCTGCTGCACCTGGGCTGCGACGCCTGGATGACCACGCAGCCCGACGTGCGCGGCATGCAGGCCGCCGTGGCCGCCGGCGCGACCATCCTCTTCCTCGCCGACGATCACCGCTTCATCGCGCTCAACCTCACCAAGAGCTGCAGCGTCGACGACGACCCGGCGACGGCAGACGGGTATGTGACCGCGCTCGAGGCGGCCGCCGGCGGCCTCGAGCGGCGTGAGGTGCTGGTCCTCGGCCTCGGCCCGGTCGGCCGCGCCGCGGTGCGCCGGCTGGCGTCTCGCGGCGCCAAGGTGCTCGTCGCCGAGCCGGACGCTGAGCGCGTCGCCGCGGCGCGGGACGTGGGACTCGGCTTCGAGGTCGTCGAGCTCGCCGACGGGATGGCGCGCTGCGACCTGGTGTTCGACGCGTCGCCGGCGGCCGGCATCATCGACGCCGCCGACGTGCGCGAGGGGACCATCGCCGCCGTGCCGGGCATGCCGTCCGCCTTCACGGAGGCCGCACAGGAGGTCCTCGGCGTGCGTCACATCCACGAGCCGCTCGCCATCGGCGTCGCGGTCATGGCGGCGCGCGCGCTGCTGTAGCGCCGGCGCGCCGGCGCCGTGACGCGCCCGGCGCGCACCCCGGCACCGGCGTTGTACAATCGCGGGGCGCGGGGGGTCGATCGGAAGGATCAGCGTGGGCTCTAAACCCACGCAGGCGGGTGTGACTCCCGCACTCCCCGCCACCATTTCCCTTCGTCGCGCGGAGGTGGAGGCGTGTGCGGGCGCCGCAGCGGGCCCGCTCGTGCGTCAGTCGGACGAGAAGCTGATGGGGATGCGGATCTCGTCCTGTCGCGAACCGTCTTCCATGGACTGGTCGTAGACGATGAGCACTCCGCGCTTGGCCGACGTCGAGAACGCGATCTCCCTGGCGAACCGTCCGCGCCCCGGCGCGCCCCGGCTCGCCTGCACGGTCACGTTCACGATGCGACGCTCGGACGAGTCGACGAGACGTGCCTGGAACGTGCCCTCGAAGACGCTGGCCGTGCCCGAGATGGTGAACGGGCTGGAGACGACGGCGCCGACGCCGGGGGACTCGACGAAGATGGCCGGCTCGAAGCTGCGCCAGTCCGCGCGGCTCTGGGCATCCGCGAGCGGGACCCCTTCGCCGCCCAGGGCCTCGACCGGCTTGCCGCCGACGAGGAACTCCACGGATCGCACCGTGGGGAACCGGGTGAGCGTGTAGACGACCTGCGCGACGCGGGCCGTCATCGACAGGCTGCCGCCGCCGGAGGCGAAGGTGTCCGAGAGGTCGACGCGTGCCGTCGAGCCGGAGATGGTGAGGCCAAGGAGCTTCGTGCCTTCCGGCACCGCGCTGGCCAGCCCGGCGGCCTTCTCGGCTGCGGTCGGGCCCGCGAGCAGGGCCTTCATCGCCGCCGTCGCCGGCATCGTCGTGTGCGCGACGCGGCGCTCGGCGACGCCGAGCTTCTCGTCGCGGAGGAAGTACAGCCTGATCGTCGTCTCCGCCGGAGCCGCCGACGGCGACGCGGAAGGTGACGCCGTCGCCGTCGCCGATCCGCTCGGCGTCACGGTGACCGTCGCGGTGGGCCCCGGTGTGGCGCCGCCGGATGAGCCGCCGCAGGCGGCGACCAGGGCGGCGCCCGCCACGATCACGAGCGCCGCGGCGATCAGCAGGAGCGGGAGCAGGCGGCCGAAGCCGGCTGCGGCGCGACGGGTCATCGGGCACCTCGGGTCTGGATGGGTCGGGGGTGGAACCTTCGACGCGCCCGCCGGGCGCTCCTGCCCGCCGTGCTAGACTGGCCATCCCGATGCCGACCGATCCCGCCAAAGCCCGGTACTACCGCAAACAGGTGCCGCTCTTCCGCCTGGTGGAGAAGGTCAAGCTGTGGCCGTCGCGCCGCGGCATCCTGCACGGCATCAAGCAGTTCGACGATCGCGGCGCCTACGCCGTCGTCGTCACCCACTGCGACAAGCACATGGTCGTCCACGACTCCAAGACGAGCCGCGCCGCCCGCTGGCTGCGCAACAAGTGGTACGCGGAGGCGTGTCCGAAGTGCCGCATCCCCGACTGGAAGCTGCAGAAGTACGCGTCGACGCAGTTCAAGCGGGGGTACGGGTCGCATCTCAAGGATCTCTGAGTCGGGCCGGCGCGGCCGCTCTCGCGGTCGCCGGCCCTGCGCCGCTCAGAGCAGCCGCCAGCTCTCCGGCCGCAGCTGCGTCGAGGCCGGCGCGTCGAGCACCCTGTCCAGCTGCGCGAGGATGGCCGCCTTGTCGCCGGGCAGGCGGCCGCCGATCGGCAGGTAGTTCGAGGCGTGGTTGCAGCGGAAGAGGCAGTCGCTGACCTCGAGGCTGGCGACGATCTCGCGGAGCTCGCGCAGCATCCCGAGGGAGTCCGGCAGGACGACCTGGCTGGTCGCCACCTTGCGCTCCATCGCCGTGCCGGGCGTCAGCATGAGCGTGAGCAGCCCGATGTACTCCGGGTCGATGGCCGAGAGAGCCGTCGCCGGTCGCCTTGGCGTGCTCCAGCGAACGCTCGCGCCCGGCGAGCCCGAGGATCGCGGTGACCGAGAGCTGCATGCCGGCGTCCGACGCGCGCCGGCATCCCTCGATCTGCTCCGCCACGGTCATGCCCTTGTGGATGTCGGCGAGCGTCTGCTCGTCGCCAGACTCGAGGCCGAGGTAGAGGAGCTCGATGCCGCGTTCGCGCAGCGCCGCCAGTTCCTCGACGGACTTGCCCAGCAGGTTGCGCGCGTTCGCGTAGCTGCTCACGCGCTCGAGGTTGGGGAGCGCGCGGTGCAGGAGGTCGAGGATCGCGTCGAGCTTGCGCGAGCTGAGGGCCATGGCGTCGCCGTCGGCGAGGAAGACGCGGCGCACGCGCTGGCGCACGCTGACCGGCAGCCCGGTGATGTCCTCGACGACCTCGTCGAACGGGCGCACCGCGAACGGCTTGTCCAGGTACGTGCCGCAGAAGTCGCAGGTGTTGTTGGAGCAGCCGTAGGTGACCTGGACGATCAGGCTGTCGGCCTCGCTCGGAGGGCGGATGACTGCGCCGTGGTACCTCACGCGCTCGATGCTAGCATGGGCGCCCGGGCGGCGCGTCCCGGAGGGCTGGCCGCCCGGGCGCTTGTCCATCACTGTGCGACGATGTGCGCTTGTGGTCGACAGTGCGGGCGGCTGATATACTCCCCGCACGTGCTGAGGGAGGGCGTCGGGGGAGCGTCCGGTCGGGCCAGGTCCGGGTCGTTCACTCCTCCGGCTTGCGGTGTCATCGCCCGCCTTCCGCACCCGCCATACCTAGTCGCGCGGGAACAGTCGTGAGCAAAGTCGGGAGGAGTCCAGGGTCATGGCAGACATCTACCAGGAAGCAGCCGAGAGCATCGTGAACGCCGACAGGGCGTCGGCGGAGGAGATCGCGCAGCGCGCGCTCGACTCCGGCATCGCCCCTGCGGACATCATGCAGAACGGCTTCGTCAAGGGCATCCAGGAGGTCGGCGAGCTCTTCGAGAGCGGTGAGGTCTTCCTCCCCGAGCTGATGATGAGCGCGGACGCCATGGCCGGCGCCACCGAGGTCACCAACGCCGCCCTCGAGGGCGAGGCCGCCGAGGCCAAGGGCATCATGGTCATCGGCACCGTCCAGGGCGACGTGCACGACATCGGCAAGGCGATCGTCATCGCCTACCTCAAGGCCAACGGCTACGAGGTCACCGACCTCGGCCGCGACGTCTCCGCCGACACCTTCATCGAGCGCGCCAAGGAACTGAACGCCGACGTCATCGGCATGAGCGCCCTGCTCACCACCACCATGGAGGAGCAGAAGAAGGTCATCAAGCGCATCAAGGACGAGGGCCTGCCCTACAAGACCGTCGTCGGCGGCGCGCCCTGCACGCAGCGCTGGGCCGACCAGATCGGCGCCGACGCCTACGCCGAAGACGCCAACGACGGCGTCAAGAAGATCGACGCGCTGCTCGGCAAGTAAGAGCGCGTCACAGCGAGCGTTTCCCGAGGGGCGGGCCGCTGGCCCGCCCCTCGCCGCTGCTCGCACGGGGCTTGCACGGTGCCGGTCGCCGGCGAGGTGCCATGGCCGCGATGAACGAGTGGGACGAGAGCGACGTGCTGGACGACTGGCTGTCCGCCACGGGATGTACCGGCGCCGCAGCTGCGGAGGTCCGGCGCCTGCTCGCCCACGTGGCGGAGCCCGACGGCTCCGCGTGGACGGACGTGAAGTGGGCGGCGAAGGCGGCGAGCGGCGCTAGAGGTTGAGCCGCACGCCGTCGACGTAGCTGAGGCTGCGGCCGGCGCGCTCGATGTTGGGATACCCCTCGCGCGCCATGATCAGCCGCTCGAGGCCGAACCCGAGGCCGACCCACGGGTCGACGATGCCCCAGTTGCCGTCGAGCGGGTGAGGGCCGAGGCCGGCGGAGCACACCTCGGCCCCGCCCACGAGCACATCGACCATCTCGCCGTACACCTCGGACTGGGTGATCTCGAGTTCGTAGTCGCGTCACGCCGGCGGCCCGCATGACGAGCGACGCGAGTTCGTCGAGCCGGGCGCGGCCCTCCGCCTCGGGGCGGCCGAGCTCGACCAGGTTCAGCATCGTGAACTCGTTCAGGTGGCTGGCTCCCTTGCTGTCCCGGCGGAAGCACGGGCCGATCTCGAAGATGCCGAACGGCTTGGACCAGTTGCGGTCGAGGCGCCGCAGCAGCGTGTACAGGTTCGGCGCCAGCATGGGCCGCAGGCAGCGGCCGTCCTCGAGCCAGAACACCTGCTCGCGCAGCGGGTGGCCGTGCTCGATGCCCATCTTGCGCAGGGACTCGGAGGCGATGATGAGCGGCGTGACCACGCGCACGAACCCGGCCGCCTGGAGCGCGCCGCTGAGCACCTGCTCGAGCTCGACCAGTTGCGGGGCGCGGCGGCCCTCGCGCAGTTCCTTCAGGCGCCGCCGGCCGTCCTTCACGAGGTCGCCCTCGAGGCGCTTGAAGGCGGCGTCGCGCGCCTGCGCGTCGGCGAAGAGCCCGTCGAGGACGAGCGGGTCGGCGCCGAGCTCACGCAGGCGCTGCGACTGCGTCGCCGTGAGGCGGATGCGGAGAGCCTCGGCTTCGTCGGGCGTCACGGCGCCTCCTCCTCGTTCGCGAGCGGGACGCGCGCGAGATAGTCGGCGAAGCCGCCGGCGAGCGCGCGCGCCAGCCGCTCGACGTGCTCCGGCCGCCCGGCCAGGGCCGCGTCGTCCGGGCTGGTCAGGAACAGCGGCTCCACGACGAGGGCGATGCCGCGGGCTTCACGCAGCAGGGCGTAGTTGCGCCCGAACCGGCCCAACCAGGGGATCCCGGCGGCCTCCATGCGGGCGCCGATCGAGCCTGCCAGCCGGCGCCCGTGCTCGGAGTAGTAGTGGCTGCGCTGGAAGTAGTAGCCGGCGGCGCCGCGGGCCGCCGGCGACGGCGCCTGGTTGCAGTGCAGCGAGAGGAAGAAGTCGGACGCCGCGCCGTTGGCGGCGTCGGCGCGCGCGTACAGCGGCACGCGCTCGTCCGCCTCGCGCGTGAGCTGCACGCGGCAGCCCTCGGCGCGCAGCAGCTCCGCCAGCCGCAGGCCCAGGGCGAGCGTCACGTCCTTCTCGGCCAGCCCCCGGGCGGAGACGCAGCCGGCGTCGCCGCCGCCGTGCCCCGGGTCGATGGTCACCGACTGGCCGGTGAGGCCGCGGGCGGCGGCGTAGCCGCGGTCGCGCTCGGGGATCTTCTTGCCCTCGCGTCCCGACTCGGCCTTGCGCACCGCCTCGAGCTTCTTGAGCGTGCTCTCGCCGACGATGCCGTCCGGCGGGAGCCCGGCGTTGCGCTGGAAGTCCAGCACGGCGCGCTCGACCTCCTCGTCGTGCATCCCTCGCTCGGGGCCGGCGTTGAAGCCCAGCAGGTTGAGCTTGACCTGGAGCTGCAGCACATCGTCGCCGCGGAACGGCGGCTCGCGCAGGTACAGCAGACGGTCGCCGAGCGCGTAGCCGGATTCCACCATCTCGCGCCAGGTGTTGGCGCCCACACGCCCGTCGGCGAGCAGACCGCGCTCCTGCTGGAACGAAAGGACCGCGATCTCGGTGTGGGGGCCGTAGAAGCCGTCCACACCTTCTCTGCCCACCTCGAAGCCCTGCCCGCGCAGGCGGGTCTGGACGTCGAGGACTTCTTTGCCGCGGTCGCCGCGTGAAAGGTCGCGCACCGGTGACTCCTGGTCGCTTCCGGGGGTTCTTGGGCCCCCGATTCTATACGACTGACCGCCGCAGGTGCGTCAGCTGGTGGTGCGCCGCAGGGGCACCAGCCAGTCAGATGCCCATGCCCGAGCGCACGCCGGCGACGATGAGGATGAGCACGGCGACGCCGACCACGATGCGGTAGAGCACGAAGAGGTTGAAGTTGTGCC
The DNA here is from genome assembly GCA_963739595.1 of uncultured Thermoleophilia bacterium. Taxonomy (GTDB): domain Bacteria; phylum Actinomycetota; class Thermoleophilia; order UBA2241; family UBA2241; genus CAIXSE01. Next base: position 27,732 of record CAVUBA010000014.1, on the reverse strand, counting down.
GCTTCAGGTAGGCGAGCACGAACCAGATGGCGGCGAGGCCGCTGACCGCCGCCGAGACCATGCCGACGACGAACGGCATCGCCGTACCCGCCGGCAGCCCGTCCTTGGCCACCTCCAGCGCCTTGTAGGCGGCGGCTCCGCCGATCACCGGGATGCTGAGCAGGAAGGAGTAGCGCGCCGCCGACTCGCGGTCGAGGCGCAGCAGCATGCCGGTCATCATCGTGATGCCCGACCGCGAGACACCCGGGCAGAGCGCGAGCGCCTGGGCGCAGCCGATGAGGACGGCGTCGAACCACGTGAGGCTGTCGAGCTCGCGGTCGAGCTTGGCGATGTGGTCCACCAGGTACATGAAGCCGGCGAAGACGATCATCGCGATGGCGATGATCCACGGCTTGCCGAGGCGGTCCTCGATGAAGCTCTCGAGCGCGACGCCGACGATCGCCGCGGGGATGGTGCTGACGATGAGCAGCCAGGCGAGCTTGGCCATCGGGTCGGCCAGGCTGCGCCGGCCGATGCTGCGCACCCAGGCGGCGATGAGCTTGCCGACCTCACGCCAGAAGTACACGAGCACGGCGACGAACGTGCCCAGGTGCAGGGCGACGTCGAACGTCTTGTTCAGGTCCGGGTTGTCGAGCAGGAAGTGCCAGTTGAACAGCCAGGGGACCAGGATCAGGTGGCCCGAACTCGAGATGGGCAGGAACTCCGTGAGTCCCTGGACGATGCCGAGGATGATGGCCTGGATGACGGTCATTTCGCTCCTTCACGACTGACTGGTGCCCCGGCGCGGATCCGGTCGGGCAGCGTTTAGCGCACGGTATACCTTCTGGGTAGTACAGGCGACCGCGGCGGAGACCGCGAGGGCGGAGGTGGGGCCGAATGGCGCGCAGCGATCCGGTGCACGTGACGTGGAAGCACGAAGGGCTGCTGTTCGAGGCGACGACGCCGCACGGCGCCGTCGCCCTGGCGTCGGGGCTGGACGAGCCCGGCAACGGTGTGACCCCGATGGAACTGCTGGCGACGTCGCTGGGCGCCTGCACCGCCATGGACGTCGCCTCGATCCTCGTCAAGATGCGCCAGCCGCTCGAGGCGTTCAGCGTCGAGGTGAGCGGCGAGCGGGCGGAGGACCACCCCAAGCGGTTCCTCTCGCTCGAGGTGGTCTACCACCTCAAGGGCGACCTCGACGAGCGCAAGGTCGAGCGCGCGATCTCCCTCTCGGAGGAGCGCTACTGCTCGGTGGAGGCGACGCTCAGGCCGGCCGTGCCCATCACGTCGCGGTACGTCATCGAGCGCTGAGGACGTTCGCACTACTCGCACCGTGTTTACAGGAGAAGGGCCCGACGATAGTATCGGGACCTGGTATTCCTGCCAGAGGGGAAGGTGCGTGGACCGCGATCATGAGCTGTCGGCAGTCCTTGCCGACGACACCCGCTACAACATCTATCGCTGGATCGCCGGACAGCCGGGGACCGACGTCACGGTGGCCGACGTCGCCGGGGAGTTCGGCCTCCATCCCAACGTGGCCCGCATGCACCTGTCCAAGCTGGAGCAGGCGGGCTTCCTCGCCACCGGCTTCCGCCGCGCGGCGGGGGGCGGCCGGCCGGCGAAGCTGTACCGGCTGAGCGAGAAGGTCGTGACCTTCGGGTTCCCGCCGCGCAGGTACGAGCTGCTCTCGCGGCTCGCTCTGGACTCGCTGTCGGCCGGCGGCACGCGGGACGACGCGATGCGCGCGTGCCGCGAAGCCGGCGTCGCCGAGGGTCGCCGCGCGCTCGCCGGCGACGCCGAGCCGCCGCGCGACCGCGAGGCGGCGCGCGCCCTCGTCGCGCAGATCACCGAGGCGCAGGGCCTGCTGCCCGAGGTCGTCTGGCAGGACGGCTCCCTCAGCGTGGTCGTCAACAACTGCAGCTTCCGCGAGCTCTCCGGCGCCGACCCCGACCTCGTGTGCGCCATGCATCGCGCCTTCCTCGAGGGCATCATCCAGGTGGTCACCGCCGGCCTGGGCCGCCTCGCGATCGATCCGGGCGACTGCCGCATCAGCTGCGGCGGCGAGCGCTGCGAGATGCTGTGCTCCTTCACATCGGGCGAGGAGTGAGAGAAGCGCGCAGCCGGGTAGTGTACGGGCGCACCCGCACCCGGAGGACACCCTGACCATCGACGAAGCCATCCGCGATCTGCTCGACGTCTCGACCGACATCGCGTCGGTCGCCGTCGTCGACGGGACCGGGGCCGTCGTGGCCGCCGGGCCCGCCGCCGCAGGTGAACGGGCCGCTGAGGCCATCGGCCTGCTCTGGGACGCGGCGAGCCGCCGCGCCGGGCAGGCCGGCGACGCCGCCCTCGAGCACGTCGTCGTGCCGCTGGCGGACGGTGTCGTCGCCGCCGTGGAGGCGCTACGGCCACCGCGCCGTCGCCGTCACCGGCCCGAGACCGGCCGTCGCCCTGCTGCTGTTCGACCTGCGCACCTGCCTCGGCGACGCGTTCGCCGGCGGGGAGGAGGCGCCGTGAAGGCGCGCAACGTCGCCCTGGCCGTCGTGGCGGCGGGAGCGGTGGCCGGCGCCTTCTGGTGGCGCCGGCGCTCCGCCCGCGCGCCGGAGCCGGCCGTCCAGCTCGGCCTGGCCGACGGCGCCGTCCACACGCTCGACCGTTCCGATCCTTCGACCACTGAACTCGAGACGCTGGCCGCCGGCGTCCGCGACTCGCTCCCCGGAGGCGCCTGATGGACCTCGCAACCTTCGACACCGGCCTGCTGCGCGCCACGATAGAACGGGCGCTCCGCCGCGGCGGTGACTTCGCCGAGGTCTTCATCGAAGACCGCGACAGCCTCGGGCTGCGCCTGGAGGACGGGCGCATCGAGCAGACCAGCGGCGGCCGGGAGACCGGCGCCGCCGTCCGCCTCCTGACCGGAGAACGCACGTACTACGCGTACAGCGACGCCGTCGACGAGGCCGGGCTGAGCGCCGCGGCCGACGCCGTCGCCGCCGCGGTGAGCGCCGGCGCGCAGGGCCCCGAGATCGTCCATCTCGGGGCGGTCCGCGCCGATCCGGGCAAGAACCCGGTGCTCACGCCGCCCGGCGACGTCGCCATCGCGCGCAAGGCCCTTCTGGTCCGCGCCGGCGACGAGGCCGCGCGCGCGGCCTCGTCGGAGATCGTCCAGGCGACCATCGGCTACGGCGACACCCGGCAGCGCGTGCTCATCGCCAACTCGCTCGGCGACCTGGTGTACGACGACCGCACGCGCACGCGCTTCATCGCCCAGGTGGTGGCCCGGCGCGGCGACGTCATCCAGACCGGCCACGAGACCGTCGGCGGCAGCGCCGGCTTCGAGCTCGTCGACGAGGACATCGCCCGCACCGTCGCCCGCACCGCCGCCGAGAAGGCGACGATCATGCTCGACAGCAAGCCCGCGCCGGTCGGCGCGATGCCGGTCGTGCTCGGCCAACGGCTTCGGCGGCACCCTGTTCCACGAGGCCTGCGGCCACGGGCTCGAGGCCGACGCGATCGCCAAGGGCGCCAGCATCTACGACGGCAAGCTCGGCGAGATCGTCGCGGCGGACATCGTCAGCGCCTACGACGAGGGCTCCATCGCCAACGGCTGGGGCTCCCAGGCGTTCGACGACGAGGGCGTCCCGACGCAGAAGACGATGGTCATCGAGGACGGCCGGCTCACCGGCTACCTCTACGATCGCCTGCGCGCCCGCGAGGCGGGCGCCGCGCCCACGGGCAACGGGCGGCGCCAGTCGTTCCGCCACGTGCCCATCCCGCGCATGACGACCACGTACATCGCGCCCGGCGACGCCACGCCCGGAGGACATCATCGCGGCGACGCCCAAGGGCTTCTACGCCAAGAGCCTGGCCGGCGGGCAGGTCGAGCCGGCCAGCGGCAACTTCGTCTTCGGGGTCGCCGAGGGCTACCTGATCGAAGACGGCAAGATCACGACGCCGCTGCGCGGGGCCACCCTCGTCGGCAACGGCATCGACATCCTCATGAAGATCGACCTGATCGCCGGCGACTTCGACGTCAAGACCGGCGTCTGCGGCAAGGACGGCCAGGGCGTGCCGGTCGGCACCGGTCAGGCCACCCTGCGCATCGCGGAGATGACGGTGGGAGGGACGGGCTGATGTTCGAGATCCTCGACGCCGTGCTGGAGCGCGCCCAGGCGCGCGGCGCGGCAGACGTTGAAGTGTTCGGCGAGCGGTCCACCTCGCACCGCATCAAGGTGTACCGCCAGGAGGTCGAGCAGCTCACGGCGGCGCAGCGCCGCGGCGTGGGCGTGCGCGTGTTCTCCGGCGGCGCGGTGGGTCACGCCTACACCTCGGACCTGAGCGACGGCGCGCTCGACGACCTCGTGCAGCGCGCCGTGGACAACGCCGCCGTCAGCGACCCGGACGAGTTCGCTGCGCTGCCGCAGCCCGGCGGCGAGCCGGCCGACGTGCACCCGTTCGACCCGCGGCTCGAAGCGGCCACGGATGAGCAGCGCATCGCCGTCGCCCTCGAGGTCGAGGCGACGGCCCTGGCCGCCGACCCGCGCGTCAAGACCGTCGAGGACACCATGTACGTCGACGGTGACGGCGAGGTGTTCATCGCCAGCACGGCCGGCGTGCGCGGCAGCTTCCGCGCCGGCCAGTGCTACGCCTTCGCCTACGTGCTCGCCGAGCAGGAGGGCCAGGTCGAGACCGGCTACTCGTACAGCGTCGGACGAGCCGTCGAGGAGCTCGACCCGGCCGCCGTCGGCGCCGAGGCCACCAGTCGCGCCACGCGTCTCCTGGGCGCCAAGAAGTGCCCGTCGATGAAGGCGCCGGTCATCCTCGACCCGTTCGTCTCGGCCGCGTTCTTCGGCGTCCTCAGCTCCGCGCTGACCGCCGACGCCGTGCAGAAGGGCCGCTCGCTGTTCGCCGGCCGTGAGGGCGAGCGCGTGGCCGGCGAGCTCCTCGAGCTCGTCGACGACGGCACGCTCGAGGACGGCCTCGAGAGCTCCCCGTTCGACGGCGAGGGCGTGCCTTCGGGCCGCACCCCGCTCATCACCGGCGGCGTGCTCCAGGGCTTCCTGTACGACACGTACACGGCCCGCAAGGCGGGCCGCGCCAGCACCGGCAACGGACTGCGCGGCGGCTACTCGAGCCTGCCCGGCGTGCGCCCGACCAACCTGGTCGTCACGGGGCCGGCGACGCCGCTGGACGAGATCGTCGCCGGCCTGGAGCGCGGCGTGCTGGTCACCGACGCCGTCGGCATCCACTCCGGCGCCAACCCGATCTCGGGCGAGTTCTCCGTGGGCATCAGCGGCGTCCTCATCGAGAACGGCAAGTTCACGACGCCGGTGCACGAGGTCACGCTCGCCGGCGACATCGTGGGGATGCTCACCGGCATCCGCGCGCTCGGCGACGACGCCCGCTGGGTCCCCGGCGGCAGCATCTACACGCCGTCCGTCGTCATCGACGGGATGGCCATCGGCGGCACCTGATCGACCGGCGCAGCCGGGGTCGACTGGGGGTGCGCCGCAGGCTCACCGGCTATACGGGTCTGTCCGAGCGACGGCGGCGCGCCGCTGCCGCGACCCGCTAAGGGCGCCCGTGACGCGCACCGCAGCGAGCCTGAGCGAGGCGCCGGAGGGGAGCCATGAGCGATCTCGGCCCGCGCCTGCTCGACGCCAGCTACCTCGAGGGCGATTTCGTCCTCAGGTCCGGCCGCCGCAGCAAGTTCTATCTCGACAAGTACCTGTTCTCGACGCGGCCGGACCTGCTGCGCGACATCGCCGCCGGCCTCGCGGAGAAGCTGCCGGCCTACGAGCCCTTCGACCTCCTCGCCGGCCCCGAGCTCGGCGCCGTGGCCATCGTGGCCGCCGTCTCGCTCGCCAGCGGCAAGCCGTTCGTCATCGTGCGCAAGGGCGCCAAGGGCTACGGCACCGACAAGGCGATGGAGGGCAAGGCCGAGCCCGGCCAGAAGGTCGTCATGATCGAGGACGTGGTCACCTCGGGCGGCGCGGCCCTCATGGCGGCCGACAAGCTGCGCGAGGCCGGCCTCGAGGTCGGCGCGCTGCTCTGCGTCGTGGACCGCGAAGAGGGCGGCCGCGAGCAGATCGAGGCCAAGGGGCTCGCCTTCGACCCGCTGTTCACGCTCACCACGCTGGGCGTCAAGAAGCCGGAGTAGGGAGGCGGGCGGCTCGGCCGCCCGGCCCGGGTCTCACTGCACGGTGAACGACTGGACCGCCGCCTCAAGCTCTCCCTTGAGCGAGTCCCAGTCGGCCGTGGTCGCCTGCGCCGTGATCTGGTATTCGTACTTGCCGCTGATCAGGAAGAACGTCACCGCGGTGAGGTCCTTGCCGGACTCGGTGTACGTGTACTTGAGCGCGAAGCCCGGTACGCCGTTGACCTTGACGGGGCTCAGCTTCTCCACGACCTTGGCCGAGGGCAGGGAGCTCATCAACTGGTCGACGATGCCCTGCAGCTCGGACTTGATCTTGGGCACCTCGGACGGCTTGATCTCACGCGCCAGCTCGTAGACCGAGACCTGGATGGCGTTCACGTAGCGGTCCGACACGACGGGCCCGCTCTTGTCGGCGAAGACGACGTCGAACACGGAACTGCCGCCGGCGCCGGTCCCGCTCACCGGCTTGCCCTGCGTGAAGCGGTCGCTGTAGGTGATCGAGAAGCCGTACTGCGGGTTGCTGTAGGTCCTGGTGGACGTTGTCGTCCCGCCGTCGCTGGCGGACGGGCTGCTGCTCCGCCCGTGGTCACGCTCGCGCTGCAGCCTGCGAGCACGAGCGCCAGAGCGGCAAAGGCGAGCGCGAGCGCGATGGCGCTGCGGATGCGGTGCACGGTAGTGCCTCCTCGAGTCGTGGTATGCGCGGAGCGTTCGCGCGAACGCGCGGGACTCCTCTGGGAGCAATGTCGGCCGCGGCGCCGGCGTTCTTGACCTTTGGGCGGCCTCGGAGGAGGCGGCGCCGCCCCGTCAGGCGACGACGCGCAGTGAGCGCGAGCGTGCGGTCCTCGGGGCCGTGCACCTTGAGGCCCGTCGCCGAGGCCTCCTGGAGGTAGGCGACGATGCTCGGCGGAGATCTCCTCGCCGGGCCCCAGCACCGGGATGCCCGGCGGGTACGGCGTCACCATCTCGGCGCTCACCTCGCCGGCGCACTCCGAGAGCGGCTTGGCGACGGCGGCCGCGAACGTGGCGTCGCGCGGCGAGAGCACCTGGCGCGTGAACGGCGGCGTGTGGGCGAGCAGGCCGGAGCAGGCGGCGGAGCCGCCCCCGCCGGCCTGCTCGCCGTACCGCGCCGCCAGGTCGCGCAACGCGCTGACCAGCAGTTCGAGGTCTTCGCGGCTGTCACCGAAGGTGACGTTGAGCACGATGTTGAGCGGATCGGCGGCCTCGACGGCGATGCGGTAGTCGTCGCGCAGCACGGTCTCGAACTGGTAGCCGCTGAGGCCGAGCCCGCAGGCCGAGATGGTGAGGCGCGTGGGGTCGAACTCGAAGACCCCGTCGCGCCCGAGCAGTCTCGTCGCCCAGGCAGCGCAGGCCGGGCAGTTCGCCGATGCGCGCCCGTGCCCAGCCGGCGAGCTCGATGGCCCCTCGCCACAGCTCCGCGCCGTGCACGGCCATCTGCTGGCGCGCGGCGTCGATGCTCACGTACATGAGCACCTGCGGGCTCGTGCTCTGCGTCAGGTGGACCATGCCGTCGAGGCGCGCGAGGTTGATGCGCTCGCCGCGCGCCATGAGCACCGACGACTGGGTGAGGCCGCTGATGAGCTTGTGCGTGCTCACCACGGCGGCATCGGCGCCGGCGGTCATGGCGTCGACCGGGAGCTCGGGGCAGAAGCGCAGGTGCGGGCCCCAGGCCTGGTCGGTGACGAACGGCACCCCGGCCCCGTGCGCGAGCGTGCCGATCGCGCGGCAGGTCGGCGCCGAGGCCGTTGTAGGTGGGCGAGGTGACGAACAGCGCGCGCGCCTCCGGCGCCTTCTCGAGCGCCGCCAGCGCGTCGGCGGCGCGCACCTGGAGCGGGATGCCCCAGAGCGGGTCGATGGCCGGCTCCATGTACAGGGGCATCGCGCCGGTGAAGATGAGCCCCGCAAGCATGGACTTGTGGGCGTTGCGGGGCACGATGACCGTGTCGCCGGGGCCGCACAGGGCGAGCAGCAGGGCGTGGACGCCGCTGGTGGAGCCGTTGACGAGGAACCAGGTGCGATCCGAGCCCCACGCCTCGGCGGCGTAGTCCTCGGCGAGCCGGATGAGGCCCGTGGACTCGCGCGTGTCCTCCACGGCGCCGGCCATGGCGAGGTCGGCCTGGAGGCACGTGTCGCCGAGGTACTCCCGCAGGCCTGCCGGCGCCCCCTTGCCGAGCTTGTGGCCCGGCGTGTGGAACGGCGTGTAGCCGATGGTGCGGTAGCGCATCGCGGCGTCGAGGTAGGGCGTCTCCCGCTGGTCGTGCGGCACTCGGGTCCTCCAGTGGCTCGGGCGGCCGGGCGGCCCGCCGGCTCGCTGGCCGCAAGCATACCAAGGCGGGGTGATAGACTCGACCTGTTTGCAGGAGAAACGAGCTCTGCGCAGGGAGCAGAGATAACCCTCGACCAGACAGTGAGAGTACGCTTCGCGCCGAGCCCCACGGGCACGCTGCACATCGGCTCGGCGCGCACGGCGCTCTACAACTACCTCTTCGCTCGCCACACCGGCGGCAGCTTCATCCTGCGCATCGACGACACCGACGCGGCGCGCTCGGACGCGGCGCTCGAGGCGAGCATCATGGGCGACCTGCGCTGGCTCGGGCTGGCGTGGGACGAGGGACCGGACGTCGGAGGTCCCTCCGGCCCGTACCGGCAGAGCGAGCGGCTCGAGCGGCACCGCGCCGCGGCCGAGGAGCTGCTCGCCGCCGGCCGCGCCTACCACTGCTTCTGCCCCGAGGAGCGCCTCGAGCAGCTTCGCCGCGAGGCGCTCGCCGCCGGCCAGACGCCGCGGTACGACCGCCGCTGCCTGGCCTTGCCGGCCGACGAGGTGCAGCGCCGGCTGGGCGCGGGGGAGCCGGCGGCGGTGCGCTTCAAGGTGCCCTTGGGAGAGGTCGTCGTCGACGACCTGATCCGCGGACGGGTCGTCATCGGCGCGGACGCGCTCAGCGACCCCATCATCGTCCGCTCCGACGGCGTCGCCGGCTACAACTTCGCCACCGTCGTCGACGACCGCGACATGGGCATCACGCACGTCATCCGCGGCGACGACCACCTCACCAACACCGCCCGCCAGCAGCTGCTCTTCGAGGCTCTCGGCGGGCCCGTGCCGCGCTTCGCCCACCACTCCATGGTCCTCGGCCCGGACGGCGGCAAGCTCAGCAAGCGCCACGGCGCGACCGCGGTGGGCGACTACCGCGAGCTGGGCTACCTGCCCGAGGCGATCGTGAACTACCTGGCCCTGCTCGGCTGGTCGCACGGCGAGGACGAGGTGCTCGAGCTGGACCGCCTCATCGCCGACTTCGATCTGGAAGAGCTCTCGTCGAGCCCCGCGGTGTTCGACCTCGCCAAGCTCGACTGGCTCGACCACGAGCGGATCATGGCGCTCGCGCCGGAGGAGCACGAGCGCCGCTTCGCGGAGCGGCTGCCCGCCGGGACGCCGCCGCAGGCGGCGGCCGCGCTCGCGGCCGCCTTCCAGCCGTCGCTGGTGCGCTACGGCGATGCGCCGGCCGCCGTGGCGGAGGTGCTCGCGCCTCCGCCTCCGCCGCCGGACCTGCGCGCCGTCGCGCTCGCGGCCGTCCCTCAGCTCGCGCACGTCCGCGCGCTGCGCGCGGAGGCGCCGGGCTGGCTCACGCCCGCCGCTGCCCGCGACCTCCTCGCCGCCTACCGCGCCTGGGGCAAGGAGCGCTCCATCGGCGCCCGCGACCTGCTCATGCCGCTGCGCATCGCCCTCACGTCCGCCGAGCACGGCCCCGAGCTGCCCTTCGTGCTCGCCGCGCTCGAGCGCGAGACGGCGCTCGCGCGACTCGACCACCTCCTCGCCGGGAACCCTGCCGGTGAGTCCACGCCGACACCAGGAGACGTACCGTGATCCGCCTCTTCAACTCCCTGACCCAGCAGAAGGAGCCCTTCGAGCCCCGCGACCCCGGCAAGGCCGGCGTCTACTGCTGCGGCCCCACGGTCTACAACCTGGTGCACATCGGCAACGCGCGGCCGTACGTCACGTTCGCCGTGCTGCGGTCCTGGCTGGCCTGTCGCGGCCTCGACGTCACGCTGGTCACCAACATCACCGACGTCGACGACAAGATCATCAACAAGGCCAACGCCGAGGGCCGCGATCCGGCGGCGGTGGCGGAGGAGTACACCGCCGCCTACGTCGAGGACACCGACCGGCTGGGCATCCCGCGCCCGGACATCGAGCCCAAGGCGACGGAGACGATCGCCGAGATCATCGACCTCGTCTGCCAGCTCATCAGCTCCGACCACGCCTACCCGGCCAACGGCAGCGTCTACTTCCGCGTGCGCAGCTTCGACGAGTACGGCAAGCTCAGCAAGCAGCGCATCGACGAGCTCGCGGAGGGCGTCCGCGTCGACACCGAGCCCGGCAAGGCCGACCCGCTCGACTTCGCCGTCTGGAAGGCCGCCAAGCCGGGCGAGCCGGCCTGGGACAGCCCCTGGGGCATGGGCCGGCCGGGCTGGCACATCGAGTGCTCGGCCATGGGCCTGCGCTACCTCGGCGCCGGGTTCGACGTGCACGGCGGCGGCCGCGACCTCATCTTCCCGCACCACGAGAACGAGATCGCCCAGAGCGAGGCGGCGGGCCTGCCGTTCGCCAAGGTCTGGATGCACAACGGGATGATCCGCAGCGACGGCGAGAAGATGGCCAAGAGCGTCGGCAACATCTTCCTGCTGCGCGAGGTGCTCGACCGCTACGACCCCGCGGTCGTGCTCACGTACTTCCTCACGACGCACTACCGCAGCCCGCTCGAGTTCAGCACCGAGAAGCTCGACGAGGCGAAGGCCGCCTACGGCCGCTTCGCGAGCGCCTTCGCCGACATCGACTTCCGCGTCGCCAACGCCGGCAAGGCGGCGACGCGCGGCGAGTGGCCGGACCTCACGCTGCGCGCCGAGGCGGCCCGTCTCGGCCTTCGGCGAGCGCATGGACGACGACCTCAACACCGCCGGCGCCATCGGCGAGCTCTTCGGCCTGGTCGGCGAGATGTACCGCTACCTCACGGCCGTCGACAAGGGAGAGGCTCCGCTGGACGCCGATGCGCTCGTCACCGTCGGCGACGTGCTGCGTGAGTCGCTCGCGCGCGCTGCTCATCCCCGTGCCGGGGGCCGGCGCCGGGCTCACCGGCGTGGGGACGCGTGGCCGGGGACGACGCCGCGGCCTGCGTCACCGGCGGCGTCGCGCTGCTGCCGGCGGCCCGGCTCGCCGAGGAGGGCCGCTGGGACGACGTCGCGCTGGTCTACGCCGACCGGCTCGGCTGCGACGACGCCTCCTACGCCTGCGTGCTGCGCGACCACTACCGCGCCGAGAAGCAGTGGGCCGACGCCGACAGGCTGCGCGACGAGATCCAGGGCGCCGGGTTCGAGGTGCGCGACACGCCCCAGGGCACACAGGTCGTCAGGAAGTAGCCGGGCGAGCGACGCGGAGAGGACGGACGGTGAGCGGCGACCGCGCGGCGGATCAGGCGAACAGCAGCGCGCCGACGAGGGCGGCGGAGCCCAGCATGCCGCCGGCGACCCCGAAGAGGAACGAAGCCGTGGCGTACCGCTCCGCGCTTTCGGGGGCGCTGCGAGTCTGGGCGAGGCTGATCGCCGCGAGGGCGACGGCAGCGCCGGCGACCAGCGCGGCCGCCGTCGCCGCGACGGCTCCCGCGCCGCCGTGCATGACGGCCACCGGGAGCAGCGTCACCACCGGCGGCACCAGCACGACGATGGTCAGCGCGGCGCGAAGGCGCGGCCTGCGGCCGCACAGCGCCGCCACCGCGAGCAGGGCGACCGGCGAGAGCACGGTCCACCAGAACAGCGTCGTGATGGCGACGGCGGCGAACGAGCCGGGGGAGACGTCGATGGGCATGGCGCCAGTGTACAGGCGGCTCGCGGCCTCGCGGTGCGCCGGCGCCGGGGCGGTGAGCTGACGCCGTGGAGTGGCTGTACGGGCGCAACGTCGTGAAGGCCGCCCTCGGGGCCGGCGCGCGGCGGCGAGTCCACCGGCTCGCCGCGACCTCGGCGGCCCTCGACACCGTCGCCGCGCTCGTGCCCGAGGACCTGCCCGTGGACACCGTCGCCGCGCACCAGCTGGACGAGCTCCTCGGCACGCGGGAGCACCAGGGCGTCGCGCTGCAGGTCGAGGGATATCCGTACGCCGACCCGGACCAGCTCCTGGCCGCCGACGTGCTCGTCGTGCTCGACGAGGTCACCGACCCGCACAACCTCGGCGCCGTCGCGCGCAGCGCGCTGGCCGCCGGGGCCGGCGGGCTGGTCGTGCCCAGGCACCGCTCCGCGCACGTGACGCCGGCGGCGGTCAAGGCATCGGCCGGCACGCTCGAGTACCTGCCCGTCGCCCAGGTGACCAACGTGGTCAGCTTCCTGCTTCGGGCGAGGGACGCCGGCTTCTGGATCTACGGCGCCGCCGGCGAGGCCGCGGCCTCGTACCTCGAGACCGACCTCACCGGTCGCATCGTCATCGTCGCCGGGGCCGAGGGCCGCGGCCTGCGGCCGCTGGTCGCGCGCACCTGCGACGCCCTGGTCTCGATCCCCATGGACCCGGTCGTCGAGAGCCTCAACGTGAGCGTGGCCGCCGCGCTCCTCCTCTATGAGGCGCGGCGCCAGCGAGAGGCCGCCGCGAAGCGCCGGGGAGGCGACGGATGAGCGGCGCGAGCGGCACGCTCTACATCGTCGACGGCTACAACGTGCTGCACTTCACTGTTCCGCGGCGCGGAGAAGGAAGAGATCTTCGCGCGCCGCGACTGGCTGGCCGACCGTCTCGCCAGCTTCGCCGCGCTGCGCGGCGCGCGGGTCGTGCTGGTCTTCGACGGCAGCGGCCCGCGCAGCACCAGCAGCGAGCCGATCAAGGGGGCGCCGGTGGAGGTCGTGTTCGCCGGCGGGCGCTTCACGGCCGACACGCTGATCGCCCGCCGCATCGCCGGCCAGCCGGCCGATGTCGAGGTCGTGGTGGTCTCGGCCGACCAGGAGGTGCAGCGCGCGGCCTCGCGCGCCGGCGTGAGCCGCATGACGCCCCCGGAACTGGCCGCCGAGCTCTCCGGCGACGACAGAAACGGGCAGGCTCTTGACTCTGCCCCAGACTCTACTAGAATGCCCTCACGGCTTGAGGATAAAGTAGACCCTGAGACTTTGAGACGTCTCGAGGAGATGCGCCACAAGCCGCAGTAGACGTTCCGGAGGGGTGTTTTACCGGAATGTGCAGGGGCAAACGGGCGGAGGTGGGGATCACGCATGGCTCGCACGGCCGACCACAGCCGCGGCTCGGGAGCGTCTCACAACCCTCAAGTATTCACCGAGAGTTCTGACTTCGCCCTCGTGCAGGCGTACCGGCGCGGTAACCAGGCGGCGCTCGATGCCCTCATGGTCCGCTACCACCAGTTCGTGCGTCTCAAGGCGAGTTCGTACTTCCTGGCCGGCGGCGACGCCGAGGATCTCATCCAGGAGGGCATGCTCGGCCTCTACAAGGCGGTCCGCGACTACCGTGACGACCGCCTGGCCAGCTTCCGCAGCTTCGCCGAGCTCTGCATCACGCGCCAGATCATCACCGCCATCAAGACGGCCACGCGCCAGAAGCACGTGCCGCTCAACGGCTACCTCTCGTTCAGCCAGTCACCCAGCGATTCGTCGGACGACGGCGACTGCTCCCTGGCCGACGTGCTGCCCGGGCCCACCACGCACGACCCGGTCAACCAGGTCATCAGCTCCGAAGAGGTCGACAGCCTCACCGGTTGCCTCACGAGCATGCTCTCCGAGCTCGAGGGCAAGGTCCTGCGCCTGTACCTGCAGGGCCTGAGCTACGAGCGCATCGCCGCCAAGCTCGGCTGCGACTGCAAGACGGTCGACAACGCGCTGCAGCGCATCAAGCGCAAGGTCGACCTGCACCTCGAGGGGCGGCGCGTCCCCACCTGACGCGCGCCGCCTGCGCGGCGGCCCGCGCGAGGGGCTCCTCCACAGACGCAAACGACGGGCGGGGCGGCCGTGAGGCCGCCCCGCCCGTCGTTTGGCCGTCCCGCGCGGCGCTGCTAGAACGTCATGAGGCTCACGTCGTGGCCCTGCGACTGCACGAGCAGCTTGAAGTCGTGCGGGTTGCTGGCCACCTGCGCCGCGTCGGAGAGCGTGATGAGCCCGTCCTCGTAGAGGTTGAGCAGCGCCTGGTCGAACGTCTGCATGCCGTAGAAGTCACCCTCTTTGATGGCGTCGCCGATGAGGCTCGCCTGGTCCGGGTCGAGGATGAAGTCGCGGATGCGGTTGGTGCACACCATGATCTCGATGGCCGGCACGCGGCCCGTGCCGTCGGCGCTGCACCAGGAGGCGCTGGCTGATGATGCCCTTGAGCGTGCCGGCGAGCATGATGCGGATCTGCTTCTGCTGGTGGAGCGGGAAGAAGTCGATGATGCGGTTGATCGTCTCGGTCGCGTCGATGGTGTGCAGCGTGCTCATCACGAAGTGGCCGGTCTGCGCGGCGGTGAGCGCCGCCGCCACGGTCTCCGGGTCGCGCATCTCGCCGATGAGGATGTCGTCGGGGTCCTGGCGCAGCACGTACTTGAGCGCCGTGGCGTAGCTGTCGGTGTCGAGGCCGATCTCGCGCTGGTTGATGATCGACTTCTTGTCCTTGTGCAGCACCTCGATGGGGTCCTCGACGGTGACGATGTGGCGGCGCATGGTGTTGTTGATGTGGTCGATCATCGCCGCCAGCGTGGTCGTCTTGCCCGAGCCGGTGGTGCCGGTGACCAGCACCAGGCCGCGAGGCTCGAGCGCGAGGCGCTTGATGATCTCGGGCAGGTGCAGTTCCTCGAAGCTCGGGATGCGGGTGGTGACCTGCCGCATGGCCACGCTGATGCTCCCGCGCTGGCGGAAGACGTTGACGCGGAAGCGGCCCAGGTTGGGGGCCGAGTAGGCGAAGTCGATCTCGTTGTGCTCGCTGAAGCGGCGGATCTGCTTGTCGGTCATGATGGACGCCGCCACGTCCTTGGTGTCCTCGGGGGTCAGCGGCGGCTCGTCCAGGAGCAGCCAGCTCGCCGTCCACGCGGATCACGGGCGGGCTGCCCGCCTTGATGTGCAGGTCCGACGCGTTGCGCGCCATCATGTCGCTCAGCAGATCATCGATCGGTTTCATCACGCCGCCCCAGTCGCTCGGGTTCTCTCTCCGTGTCCTTGTTCGGCAGAAGTACGCAAAAGCTTACCTCCGAACGAGCGATTCTGCCTATGAGGGCCGCCGACGGAGGCCGAAGATGACGAAGGCCCGGCGGCGATGTCGCCGGGCCTTCGTCCGTCCGCGTCCGTGAAGGCGGCGCCTAGAAGCGGCCGCCGATCCAGGCGTCGCGGCCCGTGAAGGTACCGTAGCGCACCACGTCGCCGGTGTGCGGCGCCTCGATGCAGGTGGTGCCGCTGACGAAGATCGCCACGTGGTGGCTGAAGCTCGCGTTGCCGAAGAAGATGAGGTCGCCCGGGCGCAGGTCGGTGAGGGCGACCGGGGTGCTGGCGCGCTGCTGGTCGGTGGCGCCGTGCGACAGGCCGATGCCGATCTGCGCGTAGCAGTACATGGTGAGGCCGCTGCAGTCGAAGCCGCTCGGGCTGGCGCCGCCCCACACGTAGGGGACGCCGAAGTAGCGCTGCGCGATGGACGACGATCTCCGGGTGCCCGGGGCTGTTGGGGTCCACGGGGCCGGGGATGGGCCCCGAGTAGCCGGTGAGCGCCAGCTGCGCGCGCAGCTTCGCCTGGTACTTGAGCTTCTTGATCTCCTTCTTGATCTTGCCGGTGAGGCCCTGGAGGTCGGCCTGCAGCGCGATGAGCTGGTTCTTCTGGTCCTCGCGCGCGGCGACCAGCTTCGCAGCCGCCTTCTGGTCCGCCTCGAGCGTGAGGCGGCGGTCCTTGATGTCCCGCTTGTAGGCGGCGATGGCGTGCACGGTGTCGACGTCGCTGTTGCCCAGCCGCTGCATCATGTCGAGCTGGCTGATCAGCTCGTCGAAGCTGTCGGCCTCGAAGATCACGTCGACGACGCCCACGTCGCGCGACTTGTAGATGTTCTGGGCGCGCTTCATGAGCTGCTGGTCGGCGAGCTCGAGGTTCTTGCGCGCCGTCTCGAGCTGCTTCTGGTTCTCGTCGATCTGCGCCCGCACCGTCGCGAGCTGGCTGGTCGCCTGGTTGTACTTCTCGACCGCGATCTCGGACTGGGTGGAGACGCTGCCGAGGCGCGCCTCCACGGCCTGGAGGCGCGCCTTGGCCTTGGCGACGGAGCCTGCGGCCGGGGCCGCGGGGGCGGAGATGAGCATGACCGCCACGACGCCGAACACGACGAGGGTGGCGGTCTTGATGAAGCTGCTGTGTCGGTTCACTCGGTGCTGTCCTCCGGCGTCACGCCTGTGGGGTGACGCGCGGTCGCTTGCCACGGTTCGGGGTGAGAACGTATTCGAGCCTGAGGGCGCGTTCCCTACGAACTGGTGGGAACGCGCCCTCAGGCTCGCGGAAGATCAGGGACGGCCACCGATCCAGGCGCCGCCGATGGAGCCGTAGCTCACCACAGCGCCGGTGTGCGGGGCGTGGATCATGCTGCCGCCGCCGACGTAGATGCCGACGTGGTAGCTGTAGCTGGCGCTGCCGAAGAAGACGAGGTCGCCGGGCTGCAGCGCGCTGAGCGGGACGGGCGTGCTGGCGCGCTGCTGGTCGGTCGCGCCGTGCGAGAGGCCGATGCCGATCTGCGCGTAGCAGTACATGGTGAGGCCGGAGCAGTCGAAGCCGCTCGGGCTGGCGCCGCCGTACACGTAGGGCACGCCGAGATAGCGCTGGGCGATGCCGACGACGGTCGAGTGGCCGGAGCCGCCCGGGTCGACGACGGTGCCGCCGCCTCCACCGCTGGTCCCGCCACCGGTGCCGCCCCGCGGCGTTCTGCGCGGCCGCTGCATCCGCGGCGGCCTTGGCCGCCGCGGCCTGCTGCGCCTGCAGGCGGTTGATCTCGGACTTGAGGCCGGCGGTCATCTGCTCGAGCTTGCCCTGCAGGCCCTCGACCTCGGCCTTGTGGGTCGCCGCCGCGTCGACCAGCTTGGCGGCCGCCTGCTTGTCGGCGCTGAGCTTGACGCGCCGGTCCTTGATGTCCTGCTGGTAGGCGGCGATGCTCTTGACGGTGTCGACGTCGCTGTTGCCGAGCCGTTCCATGACGTCGAGCTGGGTCACCAGGTCGTCGAAGCTGTTGGCCGCGAAGAGGACGTCGACCATGCCGACGTCGCGCGCCCTGTACATGTCTTCGGCGCGGGCGGAGAGCTGCTCGTTGGCGACGCCGAGGTTGTACTCGGCGACCTTGAGGAGCCGCTCGTTCTCCTTGATCTGCGACGTGACCGTGTCCAGCTGCGACGTGGCCTGGTTGTACTTCTCCACGGCCATGTCGACCTGGTGGTAGACGGTCTGGAGCTTGGCCTGCACCTGGCGCAGCTGTGCCTTCTTGCTGGCGACGGGGGAGGCGAAAGCGGAGGAGGCGAAAGCGAAAGCAGAGAAGGAGGGTGCCGAGAAGAACAAGAAGGGTGACGAATCGTCGGCTGCCGTTCACTGCATCGCCTCCTTTTGGGCGTCCCGCCCCTGCGAAGCGCCCTCGTTGAGGTGAGCCCGTCTCGTGCTTTGCACTCACCAAACTCAAGCCGAGACCTTAACATCCGGCAGGCGGCCTGACAACCGCGCGGCCCGCTCCGTGGAACCGTTTGGAGCGGGCCGATACGCGCATCCGGCGGCGGGCGCCTGTCGTCCCGCCGCTGTCTGCGCTCGTGCGTCACTCGTCCCCGCGCCTGGCGCACCGTGCCGCGCGGCGTCGGGCGCGGCCACATCTCCTTGAGCGCCTTGATGAACGCCTTGTTGCGTTCGTCCCGGCGCCAGTTGCGGATGATCGCCATGCCCCACCAGTGGAACAGCAGCTGCTTGGTGAACTGGAGGGTGAAGATGTAGCCCAGCCAGGTGCGCAGCGAGTAGAAGCGCATGTAGCCGCGGAGCACCTCGATCTGCAGCTCGTAGGGCGTCATGCGCGCCGGCTCGAAGACGACGTGGTGGGCGTCGTAGAGCTCCCAGCGCTTGTCGAAGATGCGGTCCGCCTCGTCGAACTCCCGGAACTGCAGCGTCCCGGGGAGCGGCGTGAGGATGTTGAGCATCACCGTGTCGATCTTGTTCTTGATGGCGAAGGCGACCGTGTCGCGCACGGTCTGCACGTCGTCGTCGTCGGCGCCGAGCACGAACATGCCGTGGCTCTTGATGCCGTACTCGTGCAGCACCTTGATGGCCTTCTCGATGTCGGCCACGGTCTGCGACTTCTCGAACCTGTCGAGCGTCTCCTGGTTGACGGACTCGAGGCCGAGGTACACCAGGCTGCAGCCTGAGCGGCGCATGAGGTCGAGCAGTTCCGTGTCGCGGACGACGTCGGTGCGCACCTGGGCCGACCACGGGATGACCAGGTCTTCGTCGATCATCATCTGCAGCAGCTTCTTGAGCCGCTTGCGGTTGGCCGCCATGTTGTCGTCGTAGAAGAAGATGCGCTGCGGCCGCTTGTCCTTGAGCTCGGCGACGACGCTCTCGGCGCTGCGGAAGCGGTACTTCTTGCCGAACATCGCCGTCACCGAGCAGAAGGTGCAGTCGAACGGGCAGCCCCAGCTGGTCATGATCGGCATCGTCGTCAGCTTGTCGCTGCCGACGAGCAGGCGCAGGTCGGGGAACGGCAGCTCGTCGAGGTCGGCGAGGGCCTCGCGCGGCGCGTTGTGCACCGCGAGGCCGTCGCGCATGAACGACAGGCCGGCGATGGTGTCGAGCTCGCGCCCGCCGTTCAGGGCGTCGATGAGCTCGAGCATGAGCTGCTCGCCGCCCTCACCGCGGGCGACGTAGTCCACGTGCTCGAGCGCCTCGTCGGCCATGAAGGTGACGTGTGACCCGCCGATGACGACGGGGATGCCCCTGGCGTGCAGTTCCTCCGCGAAGTCGTAGGCCGTCGTCGCGGTCGAGGTAGTGCTCGACAGGCCGACGAGGTCCGACGTGTTGACGTCGTCCCAGTCGATCGGCGCCATGGTGGGGTTGTAGACGAGCACGTCGTGGCCGTGCTCTTTGAGGGTCGCGGCGATGATGGGCAGCCCCAGGCGGGGGAGGAGGACTTTCGCCCAGACGTGCATCCCCGGCGGTTCGGGCTCGATGAGGCGGATCTTCATGGTGCTCCTTGGAACAGGGAGTGCGCCCTCGGCCGTGGAACGGCGAGCGGCGAACCCGGCAGACCGATCATCGCGCGATGATAAGCCGCAGGTCCTCCCAGTGGACAGTCGACATGAGGCCGGCGGACCGGCTTCGTCTTCACCATCATAACGTAATACTTACGTTCGCTCAACAGCCGGCGTCCCGGCTGGACTGCTCGCGCTCGTGCTGCCGGCGCTCCTTCTCCTCGCGCTCGAGCAGGATGTCCTCGGGGCTGCGGAGCACGAAGGCGAACGCGGCGTGGGCGACGACGACGATGCCCCACGCCCCGACGGCGATGACGAACCACGGGAACCCGCCGCCGGCGAGCACCCAGATGACGAACAGGAAGACGCTGATGGCCGCCCAGACGATGAGATCCATCCAGAACCACTGGCGCCGCGCGATGCGCACCGCCTCGCGCTCGCGCAGGGCGGCCTTCCCGAACTCATCCATGCTCTGCTCCTTCTTCGAGGATCGCGGCGATGTCGCTGCGCGTGCGCGTGAGGGCCGCGTCGATGCTCTCCGCCTGCTCGGGGCTGAGGCCCGCGCGCCGGGGCAGGCCCAGCTCGAAGCGGTCGAGCAGCCGGCCCAGGGTGACGCGCGGGCGCCGGGCGTGGGCGCGGCGCGAGATGTCCGGCCAGCTCGGCCCCAGGTCGCGGCCGTCGAGCTCGGCGGTGCCCGCGGCGGTGAGCCGGTAGACGCGCAGGCCGTCGCGCTCGTCGGAGGTGATGAGACCGGCCTCCTCGAGGGCGACCAGCGCCGGGTAGATCGCGCCCGGGCTCGGGCGCCACTGGCTGCCGACCCGGCGCTGCAGCTCCTGCATGATCGCGTAGCCGTGCCCCTCGCCGAGCGAGGCGATCACGGAGAGGAGAGCCGCCTTGAGCTCCCCGCGGTTGAACACGCGAGGCATGGGACGTCCGGGGTCGGGGATGGGTGAAGGGCCGGCGCCTTCTGCGGCGGCCGACGTCCATTTAACGTAACAGTTACGTTAAGGTCAACCCGGAGGGGCCGGAGCGGCTGCGCCGCCGGCCGCCGGAGCGATGCTCAGAAGAGAGAGCGGATCGCCTGGCCGGCGAGGTACACGCCGGCGGCGACGAGTGCGGCCGCGGGGAGGGTGAGGACCCAGGCGAACACGATGCTCCTGGCGACGCCCCAGCGCACGGCCTTGAGGCGCCGCGTCGCCCCCACTCCCATGATCGCCGCGGTGATGGTGTGCGTGGTCGACACGGGGAAGCCGAAGTGGGTGGCGAGCTGGATCACCGTCGCGGCGCTGGTCTCTGCCGCGAACCCGTGGATCGGGTCGAGCTTGATCACCTTGGACCCGAGCGTGTGCATGATGCGCCAGCCGCCGGAGTACGTGCCCGCCGCCATGGTGAGGGCGCAGGCCAGTTTGACCCAGAGCGGGATGGTGAAGGTGCTCGATCTGGCCGCTCGACACGAGCGCGAGCGTGATGACGCCCATCGTCTTCTGGGCGTCGTTGCCGCCGTGTGCGTACGCCATGAACGCGGCGGAGAAGGGCTGCAGGCGGCGGAAGGTGTGGTTCACGGGCGCGAGCGGGCGCCGCCGCACGATCCAGATGAGGATCATCATGAGCAGCCACGCCGCCCCGAAGCCGATCACCGGGGAGAGCACCATGGGCAGGACGATCTTGTCCACGACGCCGCTCCACTCGACGCCTGAGACCCCGACCGCCGCGATCATCGCCCCGATGAGCCCGCCGAAGAGCGCCTGAGACGAGCTGGACGGAAGCGCGAAATACCAGGTCGTGAGGTTCCACACCACGGCTCCGACCAGTGCGGCGAGCACCAGCGGCAGCGTCACCAGGTCGGTATTCACGATGCCCTTGCCGACGGTGCTCGCCACGTTGGTCGAGACGAGCGCTCCCAACAGGTTGAAGCCGGCCGCCATGAGGACCGCGGTACGAGGTGAGAGCGCGCGCGTCGAGACCGAGGTGGCGATCGCGTTGGCGCTGTCGTGGAAGCCGTTGGTGTAATCGAAGACGAGCGCCAGGACGACGATCGTGATGAGGATGACCACGGCCGGTGCTCAGGTCAGTTGTGCTTGAGGACGATGCTCTCGATGACGTTGGCCACGTGCTCGCACTCGTCGATGGCAGCCTCGAGGATCTCGTAGATGTCTTTCCACTTGATGATGTCGGTGCACTCCCACTCGCCGTCGAACAGGCTCGCCATGGCGTCGCGCAGGATGCGGTCGCCGTCGTTCTCGAGGCTGTTGATGGCGATGATGCGCTCGTCGAGGCCCTTGGGCTTCTCGAGGTTGTCCATGCACTCTTTGAGCAGCGGCGTCGCCTTGGCGATGACCTCGGCCTGGCGGCGCGCCTGCTCGGTGATGTCGCCGACCCGGTACAGCATCACCATGTCGGCCGCCGCCTCGATGTTGTCGAGGATCTCGTCCGTGGTCGCCACGAGGTCGTAGATGTCCTCGCGGTCGATGGGCGTGATGAACGACTTGTTGAGCTTGCGGATGATGTCGTGCACGATCTTGTCGCCGACGTGCTCGTGCTCGAGGATGGCCGCGGCCACGCCCTTGCGGTCGCCGTCGCTCATGAACTTGACGAGCAGCTGAGCCGCGGCGTCGAGGTTCGCCGCAAGCTCTGAGAACAGCCGGAAGTAGTCGTGTTCCTTCGGAACGAGGCTGAGTTTCACACGGGCTCCTTTCCCCTACCTGCCCTGTGCCGCGCGTAATGCTATACGGAATGGAACGGTGCGCAACCCCCGCTTGTCCCTGCATCGGCGGTGCCGACGCAGGCCCTGGCGACGACTCAGCGACGACGGAGACCCCGCCCGTAGCCCACACGGGCGACGGGCGTGGTCTCGCCGAGTGTAAGGTTCCGCGCTCTCGACCCGTTAAGAGAGTGTGGGACCACACAAATCGCCTTCTGCGACCCACAGGACCAAGGAGGTCATGCCCGTGAAGAAACTGCTCCTCATCGTCGTCGTCGCAGCCCTCGCACTGACGCTCGTACCGCTGGCTCTCGCCGGCGCGCCGGGCGGTGGGGGCTGGAAGCACGGCAAGGCCAAGTTCAACCTGGTCGGCAGGGTAGCTGAGCCCGGCGCTGACGCGACTCTCGGCACCCTGACCATCAAGGTCAAGGCCGGCACGAAGACGGTGCGCGCGCTGGTGCGCTCCGACACGCCCGCCACCATCGCCGTGGACCCCGGAGCGAAGATCTGGCTGCTCACTGATGATGGCGCCGTCGCCAAGACGCTCGCCGACATCGCGGTCGGCGACAAGGTGAAGGCGCGCGGCACGATCGCCAAGGTCGCTGACGGCAATGGCGTCATCACCCTGGTCTACACGATCAAGAACCTGAAGTACCGCGACCTCACGCCAGACGTCACGCCGCCGCCTGCGCAGTAGCCGCGGCGGCGTCCCCTGCTGCTGAGCGGGGCGCAGGACCAGGGCCGCCGGCCCCGCTCGCGCCGCGAGCCGGGCCGGCGGCCCTTTCTGCGCCCGGCGCTCCGGGAGAGCTTCCGCGGCTGCGCGAGTGTGAAGCACGCGGGTTTCGGTAGAGTGCTCCTCGATGGGAGCCGACCACGACGCATACTTCGAAGAGGTCGAGGCGCGGTTCGAGAACGCGCACGACCTCGACCTCGGGCTCGAAGAGGAGTTCCAGGTCCTCGACCGGGAGACGCTCGCGCTCACCGGCGCCTTCGAGGTGCTGCGCGACTCGGCGCCGCCGCGCCTGCGCGAGCGCATCGCCGGCGAGCTGCTCACCTCGGAGATCGAGGTCAGCACGCCGCGCACGCTGCACTTCGGGCAGGCGGCGAAGCAGCTCCTGCTCAACCGCGCCGAGCTGTTCGCGCACGCCGACGCCCAGGGGTACGCCCTCGGCGCCACCGGCACGCACCCGTTCTCGGGCTGGAAGGACCAGCAGATCATCGACACGCCGCACTACCGGCTGGTCGAGGACCGGCTCAAGTACGTGGCCTGGCGCAACAACACCTGGGCGGCGCACGTACACGTCGGCGTGCGCGGCTGCGACCGCGCCGTGGCCGTCTGCGACGCGCTGCGCACGTACCTGCCGCACCTGCTCGCCCTCTCCGCCAACTCACCGTTCATCGAGGACGTGTGGACCCGGCTGCACTCGGTGCGCACGCAGACCTTCGTGCGCATGTTCCCGCGCTGCGGCATCCCCGACGTCTTCGGTACCTGGGCCGAGCACCGGCGCTTCTACGAGGAGCTCGTCGACACCAACTGCATCCAGGAGTTCACGCAGATCTGGTGGTCGGTGCGGCCGCACCACCGCTTCGGGACCGTCGAGGTCCGCATCTGCGACGCGCAGACCGAGGCGTGGCAGAGCCTGGCCATCTCGTCGCTCACCGTGGGCCTGATCGCCCACCTGGCGCGCATCTACGACGAGGGCCTGCCGCTGCCGATCCTCGAGACGCGGTACGTGGAGGAGAACCTGTGGCGGGCCATCCGCTACGGGCTGGACGGCAAGCTGGTGGACTGGGCCATGGGAGAGGAGCTGCCGGCCGCCGACGCGGTGCGGCACCTGGTCGAGCTGGCGGCGCCCTACGCCGACGCCATCGGCCTGAGTCCGCACCTCGCCGACGTGGAGCGCATGCTCCGCGACGGCAACGGCGCCCAGCAGCAGGCGCGCGGCCACGTCGAGGGCAAGAGTCTGCTCGAGGTGTTCGCCGGCACGGTGGCGGACGCGCACCGCAGTTCGGTGGCGTCCGCGTCAGAGACGCAGGGAGAAGTGAGATGAGCGAGCCGAACGAGCGGCGCCGGGTGGTGCCGGACGAGGAGCGGGCCAAGGCGATGCTGGAGCAGCTCAAGGGCGTCCACGCCGTCGACATCGGCCGCGACATGGTCATCGCCGCGGTCAACTTCAGCTACCCGAAGCTCGGCCTCTCGGACGAGACGCGCGGGGTCCGCGACCTGAACGACGTGCGCGTCAGCATCGAGCTGGTCCGCGCGATCCTCGAGGTGCTGGAGCGGGAGCACGCCGGCGAGAAGACGAGCGACCTGCACGACACGCTCGCGCAGATGCAGCTGGCCTACGCGCACGCGGTGCAGCTCGCCAACGCCGAGCGCGCGGCCGCGGGCGAAGCGGGCCGGCAGGCGTCGGACGCGCCGGCGGCGGATGCGTCAGACGACGCCGCCGCGGGCGAAGCCGCGCCGGCGGCGGAGGCGGCCGAAGCCCCCGAACCTCAGGACGAGCCGCCGGCGGCGAAGCCGGCGGCGCGGAAGAAGCCAGCGGCGCGGAAGAAGCCTGCGGCCGGCGGCGCGACGGCCGGCGGGAAGAAGCCGGCGGCGAAGAAGCCGGTGGCAAAGAAGAAGCCGGCCGCGAAGAAGAAGCCGGCCGGCGAGAGCTGATCAGCCTCCGAAGGCGAGCTGACGAGGGGGGCGCCGGAGGCGCACCGCTCACCAGCCTGCGCGGTCGAGCCAGCGAGAGGGGCGCCGGAGGCGCACCGCTCACCAGCCGGCGTCAGGCGCTCGAGAGCGCCCAGAAGCGCGACTCGTCGAGGTGGTCGCCGGGCTCGACGACGATGAACTCCTCGTCGTGCGGCCCGCTCACCAGCTTCTCGAGGAAGCGCAGTGAGCCCGTGAGGTGCTCGAGCGGCAGGTCGTAGAAGCGGCTCACCGTCTCCAGGTACTCGCGCTTGTCCTCGAGTCCCTTGACGCCGGGCGTCTCGATGATCGCGAGGCGCGTGTAGTGCTCCATGATCAGCCGGGCCACGTGGGCGGCCTTCTCCTCGCCGTACTTGGGGAGGATGGCGAGGTACTCCTTGTACGGGTCGTCGATGAAGTCGACCCAGCCGCGCGTGTAGTAGTAGGTCCCGGGCTGGGCTCCGTGCTCCTCGAGGTAGCGGGCGCGCGAGCCGAGCAGCAGGGAGATGCAGTCGTCGGCGGCCGGAAGCACGAGGCGGTGATCGCCGCCCTTGAGGCCGACGGTGCCGTTGCTGCAGCGCGCGCACGAGAGGTAGATGTCGCAGTCGCCCGGGGTGCCGTCGATGCGCTCCTGGAGCGCGGCGCGCAGCCTGTCCGGGTAGTCGTGCAGCGCGCCGTCGACGAACTCGAGCTCGAGGCCGCGGCCGTCGTGCTCGAGCACGGCCTCGATCTCGTTGCGCAGCACCTCACAGCTGACGATCTTGGGTGCGGCAGTCATGGCGCCATGGTAACAGGACAAGGACGGTCCTGTCCTCCGGTCCTCGGCGCTCGTGTCAGCCCGGCGGGACGGCCGCGGCGTGTACTCCGTCACGCGGCCTGCGGTAGCATTGGCCTTCGCGACCCCACAAGACATCGTCGCGCGTGGTCGCCTGACCGGCCGCGCGCGCTGTGACCACGAGGAGGACCAACGTGAGCGTCAACAAGATCCTTGTCGCCGGCGCCGGCCAGATGGGCGCCGGCATCGTCCAGGTATCCGCCGTCGCCGGTATGGACGTCGTCATGATCGACGTCGCCGACGAGTTCATCGCCCGCGGCATCGCCGGCATCGAGAAGGGCCTCGGCCGGCTGGTCGAGAAGGGCCGCATGGAAGCTGCCGCTCGCGACGCCGCGCTGGCCCGCATCACCACCAGCACCGACATGGCCGCCGGCGCCGATGCCGACCTGTTCATCGAGGCGGCGCCGGAGTCGATGGAGCTGAAGCAGGGCCTGTTCGAGAAGGCGAACGCGACGCTGCGACCCGACGCCATCATCGCCACCAACACCTCGAGTCTCTCGGTGAGCAGGCTGGCGGCGTTCGTCACCGGTCCCGAGCGCTTCGTCGGCATCCACTTCTTCAACCCCGTGCCGATGATGGCGCTGGTGGAGGTCGTGCGCGGCGACCAGACGAGCGACCAGACGATGGCGGCCGCCAAGGCGTTCGCGGAGGCCACGGGCAAGACGGCGATCACCGTCAAGGACTCACCCGGCTTCGTCGTCAACCGCATCCTGTTCCCGATGATCAACGAAGCCGCCAACGCGTACGACGAGGGAGTGGCGAGCGCCGCAGACATCGACACCGGCTTGAAGCTCGGCGCCAACTGGCCGATGGGGCCGCTGGCGCTCGCCGACCTCGTCGGGCTCGATACCACCAAGGCGATCCTCGAGACGCTCGAGCGCGAGCTCGGCGACGGCAAGTACTCTCCGAGCTCGGCGCTGGTCAAGCTCGTTGAAGCCGGCAAGCTGGGCCGCAAGACCGGCTCCGGCTTCTACGACTACGGGAAGTGACCTCACGGTGAGCTCCCTCGAGCGCGGCTACGTCCAGCTGTACACGGGCGACGGCAAGGGCAAGACGACCGCCGCCCTGGGCCTCGTGCTGCGCGCGCTCGGCCAGGGCCTGCGGCCGGCCGTGCTGCAGTTCATGAAGGGTGACCCGAACTGGGGCGAGATCGTCACGCTCAAGAAGCTGGGCGTGCCGGTGCAGCAGTGCGGGCTCGACCACTGGGTGCGGGCCGGCAAGGTCTCGGCCGAGGACCGGGCGGCGGCGGCCGCAGGCTTCGACCGCGCGCGAACGCTGGTCGAGAGCGAGGACTACGACGTGGTGGTGCTGGACGAGCTCGTGACCGCGGTGTTCTTCGAGCTCGTCCCGCTGAGCAGCGTCCTCGAGCTCATCGCTGCCAGGCCGGCGGCCGTGGAACTGGTCATCACCGGCCGCCGTGCGCCGGACGAGCTCGTCGCGGCGGCCGACCTCGCCACGGAGATGCGGCCGCTCAAGCACTACTACGACGCCGGCGTCCAGGCGCGGCCGGGCATCGAGTTCTGACGGAGGCCGCACCGTGACGCACACGCTCATCTACCCGCACACGACGGTCCACAACGCCGCCGGGCACCTCGAGATCGGCGGCTGCGACGTCGTCGACCTTGCGCGCGACTTCGGCACGCCGCTGTTCATCTACGACGAGCAGACGCTGCGCGACCAGTGCCGCGCCTACCACGCCGCCTTCGGCGCGCGCACCGACCTCTACGAGATCGTCTACGCGAGCAAGGCGTTCAGCTGCCGCGCGATGGCGGAGCTGATCGCGCAGGAGGACCTCTCGCTGGACGTCGCCACCGGCGGCGAACTGGCCGCCGCCCGCGCCGCCGGCTTTCCGCCCGGGCGCATCTACTTCCACGGCAACAACAAGTCGCCGGCGGAGATCGAGGCGGGCCTCGACGCCGGCATCGGGCACTTCGTCGTCGACTCGTTCGAGGAGATAGAGCGGCTCGAGGCGGCCGCGGCCGCGCGCGACCAGGTGCAGGAAGTCCTCGTGCGCGTCACGCCGGGCGTGCGCCCCAACACGCACGACTTCGTCCAGACCGGCCAGCAGGACAGCAAGTTCGGCTTCGGGCTGGCCGACGGGCGCGCGCACGAGGCGGTCCGCCGCCTCAGGGACGCGCCCCACCTGGAGCTCGTCGGCGTGCACGCGCACATCGGCTCGCAGA
>CAVUBA010000013.1:0-66687 GCA_963739595.1 uncultured Thermoleophilia bacterium | reverse complement strand
CCATTCGAGGCTAAAGAGAATGGTCGGCGTGGCCAGATTTGAACTGGCGACCCCTAGTCCCCCAGACTAGTGCGCTAACCAGGCTGCGCCACACGCCGACCGTAGCGGGCATTCTAGCACAGGCCTGCCGGCGCGAATGAGGCCGCGGCGGAGGGCTCGGAGAGGGCTCTCCGCCGCGGCCTCGGCGTCTGTGAACGGCGCGGCTGGTAGACTCGGCCCATGGACCAAGGCCAGCCCGCCACGGGCCCCATCCGCGTCGTCCCCAACGTCCTGACCGTCCTGCGGCTGTGCGCGCTGCCGGTGATCGTCTACCTGTACAGCCGTGACGCGCCGGGGGCGAGCTGGACGACGGCGATCGTCATCCTGTTCGCCGCGCTCAGCGACGTCGCCGACGGCTACATCGCCCGTCACTACCACGTCCAGAGCGAGTTCGGGCGGTGGGTCGACCCGATCGTCGACCGCGCCTTCTTCTTCACGATCGTGGCCATGCTCTGGTACTTCGGGACGCTGCCGTGGCTGGCGGTCGTGCCGCTGCTCATCCGCGACGGCCTCATCCTGGTCCTCGCGATCCCGACGCGGGTGTACACGACCAAGGGGCCGGAGATCAGCCGCTGGGGCAAGGCGTCCAACTTCATCCTGATCTGCGCGCTGCAGTGGTTCATCGTGGACATCAGAGTGCTCGGCTGGGCGTTCTTCGCCGTGGGCGCCACGCTCTACATCGCCAGCGGCCTGTGGTACGGCTACAAGGTGATCGTCTACGTGCGCGCGGGCGGCGGGGGAGAGCGCGCCCGCCTGACGGCCGGTCGCGCGCGCCCATCTGGTACGCTAGCCGCAGTACTTCCCTCTCACAGAAGCCGAGGTGTGGCGTGCGCGCAGTGGTCATGGCCGGCGGCGAGGGCACCCGCCTGCGTCCGCTAACGAGCAACCAGCCCAAACCGATGGTGTCGCTGTGCGGCAAGCCGTGCATGGAGCACATCGTCGAACTCCTCAAGCGGCACGGCATCGACGAGACCGTGGTCACCCTGATGTTCCTGCCCAAGGTCATCCGCGACTACTTCGGCGACGGGTCCTCGCTCGGGGTGCGCATGCAGTACTCGGTCGAGCAGTCGCCGGCGGGCACGGCCGGCAGCGTCAAGCTGGCCGAGGACGAGCTCCGCGACGACGCGTGCATCGTCATCAGCGGCGACGCGCTCACCGACTTCGACCTGCAGGACATCATCAGGTTCCACAAGGAGCGCGGCGCGATGGTCACGATCGCGCTCAAGCGCGTCGAGAACCCGCTCGAGTTCGGCGTCGTCGTGGTCAACGAAGAGGGCCGCATCGAGCGCTTCCTCGAGAAGCCCACCTGGGGCCAGGTCTTCAGCGACACGGTCAACACCGGCATCTACGTGCTCGAGCCGGAGGTGTTCGACCACATCCCGGCGGACACCAAGTACGACTTCAGCCAGGAGCTGTTCCCCAAGCTGTTCGAGATGGGCGCGCCCCTCTACGGCTACGTCGCCGAGGGCTACTGGCAGGACATCGGCAGCCTGCCGCAGTACCTCGCCGCCAACCGGGACCTGCTCGACGGCAAGGTCCAGGCCGAGCTTCCCGGCATCGAGCTGCACAACCGCATCTTCCTCGGCGACGGGGTCAACCTCGACTCGCTGGAGAACATGCAGGGCCCCGCGTTCATCGGCAACTACGTCAAGATCGACCGCACGGCGTCCATCGGGGCCTACTCGGTGCTGGGCAGCAACGTGGTCGTCAAGGACCACGCCGAGACGCGCAACTGCGTGATCGCCGCCAATACCTACGTGGGCTCGTCCGCGAAGGTCCGCGGCGCCATCATCGGGCGCAACTGCGACCTCAAGGCGGGCTCGACGTTCAGCGAGGGCGCGGCCGTCGGCGACGAGTCCGTCATCGGCGAGCAGGCGTACATCGCGCCCGACGTCAAGATCTACCCGAACAAGACGGTCGAGGCCGGAGCCCAGATCAACAGCAGCATCATCTGGGAGTCGCGCGGCAGCGCGCAGCTGTTCGGCAAGGACGGCATCACCGGCCTCATCAACGTCGACATCACCGCGGAGCTGGCGCTCAAGATGGCGATGGCCTACGGCACCGTGCTCAAGAAGGGTGCGCGCGTCTGCACCAGCCGCGACGCGCACCCCGCGTCGCGGGTCATCAAGCGCGCCATCATCTCCGGCCTCAACTCCACCGGCGTCGTGGTGCGCGACCTGCGCGTCGCGAGCAGCGCCATCAACCGCTTCGACGTCAAGAACGGCAGCTCGCAGGGCGGCATCCACGTGCGCATCGCGAGCTGGGACCCGGAGATGATCCAGATCCAGCTGTTCGAGCCGCCGGGCATCAACCTCAGCGAGTCGCGCCAGAAGGACATCGAGAAGTACTACGGCCGCCAGGACTTCCGCCGCGCCTTCTACAGCGAGTTCGGGGAGCTCCAGTTCCCGGACAGGGCCATGGAGACGTACGTGCGCGGCCTGCTCAGGTCCTGGGACGTGGAGCGCATCCACAGCCGCGCCTACCGGCTCGTGATCGACTACTCGTACTCGCCGGCGTCGCTGACGCTGCCCTACCTGCTCGGCAACCTCGGCGCCGAGGTGCTCTCGGTGCGCGCCTTCAACGAGCAGAACCACGTCAGCATGGGCGCGGAGGAGCTCGGCGCGAACATCCAGGAGGTCCAGCGCCTGGTGCGGACCATGGAGGCCGACCTCGGGCTCGTCATCGGCCCCGGCGCGGAGCGGCTGTACATCGTCGACGACACCGGCGCCGAGGTGCCGCTCGAGAAGGCGCTGCTGCTGTACGTCAAGCTCGTGGCGCAGCACGCGTCGCGCGGCGACAAGGTCGTCCTGCCGCTCACGGTCACGCACCTCGCGGAGGAGCTTGCCGAGCCGTTCGGCGTCGAGGTCGTGCGCACCAAGGTCTCGTTGCCCGCCCTCGCGCTCTCGTCGACGGAGGAGGACGTCGTCTTCGCCGGCTCTCTCGGCGGCGGCTACATCTTCCCGCGGTTCCTGCCGGCGTTCGACGCCGTCATGAGCCTGGGCAAGCTGCTCGAGCTGCTGGCGCCACAGGCGCGGCCGCTCAGCGAGCAGCTCAAGGAGATCCCGGTCAGCACGCTCGTCCACAAGACGGTGGCGTGCCCGTGGGCGCTCAAGGGCACCGTCATGCGCACGGCCACCGAGCACCTGCAGCGCGAGGCCGCGTCGAGCGACGCCGAGATCGGCATGGTGGACGGCATCCAGCTGCGTCGCGACGACGGCTGGGTGCAGCTGCTTCCCGACGCCGACGAGCCGGTCTTCCACGTGTACGCCGAAGGGGCCGACCGCCAGGACTCCGAGCGCCTCGCGGAGAGCTTCCTCGAGGTCGTCCGCGGCGTCATCCGGGAGAACGCCGAGTAGGACGCGGGGTGCGGGCGGCGAACGCTGCCGTAGAATGGAACGTATGGACGCACTCTCGCCCGGGGCCGGGCAGCCCGCCGCCGTCTCACGCCGAGGTCCGCTGCGGCGGCTCGGCTCCTGGTACCGCCGCCATGTGTGGGTGGCGACCGCGCTGCTCATCGTCGTGCTCGCGGTCGCCGGGTTCGTGGCCGTGCAGGCGCTCACCTGGGACCGCGTCGGCGACGGCGTCTCCGTCGCCGGTGTGCCCCTGGGCGGGACTCGACCGACGGCGGCTGCGCGCCGTGGCGGACGCCGTCGACGGGCAGCTGCCACGCGTCGGCACGTGCAGCTCGACACCGGCGAGGACGGGCCGCTCACGCTCACGCTGCGGCAGCTCGGCATCAGCGCTCGACGCCGACGGCGACGGCCGGCGGCGGCCACTGGCCGCGGGCCGCCACGACCTGCCGTTCGGCCTCAGCGTCTGGCTGCCGGGCGGGACGAGCGACGGTGTCGCCGGTCGTGCACGTCGATGCGACCGCCTACAAGAAGGGCCTCGAGGCCGTGCGCGCCCAGACGGACGTGCCGGCGCAGGACGCGCGGCTCAAGCTCAGCGGCGAGCGCGTCGCCGTCGTGCCGGCGAGGCAAGGGACCGAACTGGATGCAGTCGCGCTCGAGCGCGCCGTCCTCGGCGCCCTGGCTG
The DNA here is from genome assembly GCA_963739595.1 of uncultured Thermoleophilia bacterium. Lineage (GTDB taxonomy): Bacteria > Actinomycetota > Thermoleophilia > UBA2241 > UBA2241 > CAIXSE01. The sequence goes on along the minus strand of CAVUBA010000013.1, from coordinate 62,613 downwards.
CCGGGCGAAGCTACGCCGGCCCGGTCCCGACCAGGGTCGTCGCGCCCGAGGTGAGCACCGTCGACGCCGAGGCGCGGGCCTCGGCCGCGGTGGAGTACCTCGCGCGGCCGATCACGCTGCGCTATCGCTCCAGGGAGGTCGCCCTCACGCCTGCCCAGATGGCCGACATGCTGTCGGTCAACAAGGGTGACGACGCCGACCAGTACCCGCTCACGTTCCACAACGACCACGCGGCCAAGGAGCTTCACCGCATCTTCGCGTTCGCGGAGACGCCCCCGGTGGACGCCACCGTCGAGGTCAACGACGACGGCACCGTGCACGTGACCCAGAGCCAGTCGGGGATGGTGCTCGACATGCCGGTGCTCATGGACGAGCTCGACGACGCCGCCACCGGCGGCGGGATGCGCACGATCTTCGTCGCGCTCACGCCGGCGTTCCCCAAGCTGAGCACCGCCGACGTCGAGAGCATGGGGCTCGCTTCTCTGGGCTCGCAGTTCGTCACCTACTTCGACCCGCGCAACGTCTCGAGGGCCAGCAACATCGCGCTCGCGGCCAAGCTGGTGGACGGCGCGGTGGTCCAGCCGGGGGAGACGTTCTCGCTCAACGCCACGATGGGGCCGCGCACGGCCAACCGCGGGTTCGACTACGCGCCGGTCATCGCCTCGGACAACGTGCTCCGCCAGGGTGTCGGCGGCGGCATCTGCCAGTACGCGACGACGCTCTTCAACGCCGTGTTCTTCGCCGGACTCCCGATCGTGGAGCGTGACGCGCACTCGCTGTACATCTCGCACTACCCGATCGGCCGCGACGCCACCGTGTCGTGGGGCAGCGCCGACTTCAAGTTCAAGAACGACACCGGCAAGAGCATCATGATCCGCAGCTGGATCGACGGCGGCGCGCTCACGGTGGCGCTGGTGGGCAAGACGGGGCGCACGGTCGAGTACAAGACCAGCGACTTCTACGATATTCGTAAGCCTGCGCACGGCAAGTCGAACCCGAGGGTGATCTACGACAGCGACCTCGGCCCGGGCGTCATCCGCTGGGAGAAGGGCATCGACGGCCGCAGCGTCAAGGTCGAGCGGACGGTGAAGGATGCGGAGGGCAAGGTGCTGTTCCGCGACACGTTCGTGTCGCACTACGATCCGCTGGACTGGGTGAAGCGCGTCGGGACCTGACGCGCTCGTGAGGCGGCGGGGGAGAGTCCGCGCCGCCGCGCCGCCGGCCTCAGCCCGTCTTCGCGATGACCTGCTTGCAGACCACCTTGAGCGTCTCGAAGACGCCCTGGCCGGTGACCGCGCTGCTCTCCGTCACCGGCGAGTCGGTGTGGTTGAGCAGCTCGTTGAGGTCCTCCACCGAGAAGACCTCGGTGAGGTCGCGCTTGTTCATCTGGATGACGAACCCGAGCTTGCTGAGGTCGTCGCCCTGGCTGAGCAGGTTGTCCCAGAGGTTGAGGTAGCTCTCCACGTTCTCGTCGAGACGCGTGATCTGCGAGTCGGCGACGAAGATCACGCCGTCGACGCCCTGCAGCACGAGCTTGCGGCTGGCGTTGTAGTAGCTCTGGCCCGGCACCGTGTAGAGGTGGAACCGCGTCTGCATCCCCTTGACCGTGCCCAGCGTGAGCGGCAGGAAGTCGAAGTAGAGCGTGCGCTCCTCTTCGGTGGCGATGCTGACGAGCTTGCCGCGCGCGTCCGGATTGATCTTGCGGTGGATGTACTGGAGGTTGGTCGTCTTGCCGCAGAGGCCGCATCCGTAGTAGACGATCTTGTAGTTGATCTCGCGGGCGGCGAAGTTGATCAGGGGCATAGGGCTGTCTCACATGTCCTTGAAGAGGTCGTCCATGGCAGTGCCGGCGGCCGCCTCGAAGTCGGCGTCCATCTCCGGCGTGGTCTCGTCCTCCGGCCCCTCGAAGATCTGCCGGAGCACTTCGATGGCGCGCTGCGTGTAGAGGCGCACCTTGCCCACCTGCGTCTCGCGCCCGAAGGTGACGATGAGCAGCACCTGGTCGGTGACCTGCGACACGTGCAGGTTGAGCGCCTTGCCCTCGTGGAAGAGCAGCGTGAACTCGTTCTCGTCGAGGATCTTGGCGAGCTGCTGGGTGGCCGCGAACGAGCTGGCCGCGAGCGAGGCCAGGGAGAGCGTCTCGGGGTGGTACTCGTCGGAGGCCGTGGTGATGGGCTGGCCCGACGTGCTGATGAGCGCGAGGAAGCTGGACCCGGAGACCTCCTTGAGCTTCTGAAGGAGGTCGTCGCAGCGGTCCAGCTGACGATCGTTGATGACGAGTCCCTTGCGACGAGCCACGCACGCTCCTCCCGTAGACGCCCGCGGTGGCCGAAGTATATATCAGCGCCGCCGCGGGCCCGCGTCCGGCCGGCGCTGCACCCTGTATCGTCGCGTTCGGGGGAAAGCATGAGGGGGCCGAGCGCGGGAGCGAGAGGCTGAGAGGGCGCCCGTCTCCGGGCAGGAAGCCGGGCGCCGGCTGCGAAGCTGTCACAAGTATGGAAGACGCCAGCGCATGACCACACGAGGCGAGCGAGGCCCGGCATGGGCCTGAAAGGCGACCTCGGTGAACTTCCCCTTGCGGACCTCGTGGAGATGACGTCCGTCGGCGGCAAGACCGGCCGCCTCGTCCTCTTCGACGAGGAGGATGTGGTCGCCGGAGTGCTCATGTTCCGCGGCGGCCGCCTGGTCGGCGCGCGCAGCGGCGAACTCACGGCCGAGAAGGCCTTCTACGCACTGCTCGGACTCAAGACCGGATCGTTCGACTTCGACCCGACTGCCGAGCTCGAGGACGACGAGGTCAATCTGCCGACCGAGTCGCTGCTCATCGAGGGCATGCGCCGCCTCGACGAGACCTACAGGCTGCGCCGGCGCCTGCCGGCGCCGGCCGTCGTGCGGTACCTCGGCGGCGAGCCCGACGACGCCCTCGAGGCGCGCGTCCTCGGCTACCTCGGTCCGGGCGCGCGCACGGTCGGGGACGTCGTCGAGGGGATCCTCGTCGGCGGCGACGCCGACGAGTACGACGCGCTCCACGCGCTGCGCCGCCTCGCGTCCCGCGAGGTCGTGCGCGTCGAGCGCCCCCAGCTGGCCGACGGGGGAGACCTGCACGCCGGCAGACCACCTCAACCTGAGCTTGAACGTTGAGGCGGGGTCCGGTAGCATCGACAATCCAGCCCTCTACCCACGGAGAGGAGTCGCGCCATGGATGACATCGTCGATCTGGTGTCCCGTTCGGACGACGACCTGCGCGCGCTCATCGCGGAGCTCGAGGCCGAGGAGCGCGACATCTCCCGCCGCCGGCGCATCCTGCACGGCGAACTCGACATCCTTCGCGCCGAACTCGTGATGCGCCTGCAGCGCAAGCACGCCAAGGGCGAGTCCGTCATCTCCGCCGACGACGTGGCGGGTCTGTCGCAGATCCTGGCCGGCAAGGTGCCGACCAGCGACGCTCCCGCCGCCGAGCCCGGCGATGACGAGGACGCCGACTGATGCCCGCAGTGCACGCAGTGAACGGAGTGCTAGTGAGCGACTCGCCGCGCGAAGCATCGGGCGAGGCGGAGAAGTAGCGTGTTCTGCCCCGAGTGCGGCATCCGCAACTCAGAGGGCGCCAGCTTCTGTCTCCGCTGCGGAGCCAGCCTCCTCGCGGACCAGCCAGAGTCGGCGACCACGCTCAGCTACGTGCCCGGCGAGGAGGACGGCGAGACGACGCCGTTCGCCGCCTGTTCGGACGAGGGCTGCCTGGTCGTCCGCAGCGGTGGCGGCAGGGCGGGGGAGACGTACGTTCTCCGCGGGGAGCGCGTCGCCATCGGCCGGCATCCGGACGCTGCGATCTTCCTCGACGACGTCACCGTCTCGCGCAACCACGCCGTGGTCATGCGCGACGGGGACTCCTGGGTGATCGTCGACGAGGGCAGCCTCAACGGCACGTTCATCAACCGCCGCCGCGGCGAGCGCACCGTGCTCAGCGACGGCGACGAGATCCAGATCGGCAAGTACAAGCTCACGTTCCTCGCCCCGGCGGGGACCTGACGGGCGCCGGGGGGCGACGTGTCCGAGACCGCGGAACTGCTGTTCGACGTCGGCGACGAGCGTCTGCTCACCATCGGCACGGTGGTCGATCGCCTGCGCGGGGAGTTTCCCGACATCAGCGTCAGCAAGCTGCGCTACCTCGAAGAGCAGGGCCTGGTCACGCCCAGGCGGACCAAGTCCGGGTACCGGCTGTACTCCCAGGACGACTTCTCGCGTCTCGTGCGCGTGCTCAGCATGCAGCGGGACGAGTACCTGCCGCTCAAGGTCATCCGCCGCGAGCTCGAGCGCAGCCCCGCGAGCCCGCTGCCGACTGCGCGGCAGGGACTGCGCAAGACCGACCTGCTGAGCACGGCGGACGGGCGCGAGTACACCTCCGAGGAGGTCATCCAGCTCACCGGCGCCGACGTCGCCCTGCTGGACGAGCTCGAGGACTACGAGCTCATCCACGGCCGCCAGGTCAGCGGCGTCAAGCGCTACACCGAGACCGACGCCGGCATCGTGGCGGCCGCGGCGCAGCTCGCGCAGCTGGGCCTGCGCCCCAAGAACCTCCGCGTCGTCAAGAGCGCCGTCGACCGCGAGATCGGGCTCATCGAGCAGGTGCTCCTGCCGGCGCTCCGCTCCAACCGGCCCGAGCGGCGCCGTGAGGGCCTGGACCAGCTCGACGACATCGTCCAGGCCTCGGCCCAGCTCCGCCAGCTTCTGCTCGCCCGCGGCGTCCGCCGGCTCACCGGCAGCGACTCGCGCTGAGGGAGCGGTCCCGTCACCCACAGCGGCGCCGCCGCATCCGCACTCACAAGGAGATCCCATGACTGACGCCGGCTTCGACCTCGCCGCCCACGTGCGTGACATCCCGGACTTCCCCAAGGAGGGGATCCTGTTCCGCGACATCATGCCGCTGCTGCAGGAGCCGAAGGCGCTGCACGAGGCCGTCGACCGCCTCGTCGAGTACGGCGTCGGCAAGCACGTCGACGTCGTGATGGGGGCGGAGGCGCGCGGGTTCATCCTCGGCGCCGCCGTGGCCTACGGCCTCGGCGCCGGCTTCGTCTGCGCGCGCAAGCCCGGCAAGCTGCCGCACGAGACCATCTCCGCCGAGTACGACCTCGAGTACGGCACCGACAAGCTCGAGGTCCACGCCGACGCGATCAAGCCGGGGCAGAACGTGCTCGTGCACGACGACCTTCTGGCCACCGGCGGGACGGCCAGGGCCAAGGTCGAGCTCGTCGAGAAGCTCGGCGGCAAGGTCGTCGGCGTCGCCTTCATCATCGAGCTCGCCGGCCTCGAGGGCCGCAAGAAGCTCGAGGGCTACGACGTCTACAGCCTGATCACGTACTGACGGCGCAGGGCGGGCGGCGCTTCGCCGGCCCGCCGCCGTTCGTCGCGCCTGAGCTGACCGCCGGGCGCCCGTCGAGTCGGACCGAGCGCCGTGCACGAACACCTGTTCGTCTGCGGCGGCTCGTCTGTCGCTTCCTTCACGCACGTCGAGCAGTACTCACCGGGTTCCGACAAGGCCGTGCGCCATTTGCACGCCCGTCGGCAAAGCGTTCATTGCCCCGTCGGCCGACGAAAGAGCGTAGCACAGGGCGGCCACGCGGATCGTGCGGCGGATCACGGGAGACGCGTCGACGGCAGTCCGGGGAGCCCGCACAACGCGCCGGCGGCACGTCGCACGGCCGATACGCCACGGCCACGGTGCAGGCGCGCGGCGCGAGCGCGACTGCAGGCGAAGAGTGCGCGCGACCGCCAACGTCGCCGAAGACGAGGCAGGACGTGCTGGCTTCTTCGCCGACGGGGGAGGGAGCGGTGGCGCGACTTGGACACCGGAGGTCGGGGATGGACTCGTGGCCGTTCGCCAAACGGCTAGCTTTACATAACGGAGATTATCGCGTGTTCTCTCTGAGCCCGATCGGCGGCCAACGACGGCCTTTCAGGGGAAGAACCGCTCGCAAGCGGCTACCAGCGCCGCCCGAGAAACTGCGGTGACGAGGGCATCTCCCTCACGCACGCGCTCAGGAACTCGGAGATCGGCGGGCGCACGTCGGCGGACTGGAGCTGGAACTCGCTCAGGAAGCGCGCGTTGAGGACCTTGACGTCCTGCGGCTCCGGCAGCGCCTCCGCCGGCGCGGAGATCTCGAAGATCAGGTGGATCACGTGCTTCGCGTAGTCCGGCTCCGGCGAGATCGACTCGACGATCGCGACCAGGCGCTGGACGCCGACGCGCAGGCCGAGCTCCTCCTGGAGCTCGCGTCGCAGCGCGTCGGACAGCGTCTCACCGAACTGGACGCCGCCGCCGGGCAGGAGCCAGTAGCGCTCGTCGCCTCTCCCCTGCTCTACCATCAAGATACTACCCTCATGGATGAGCAGACCTGCGACGCGAATAGTAGGCTTGTCTCCCGGGTCCGCGGCGTCGTCCATGACGCCGGCGGCCTCGGGGTCTGGAGTCACGTCCGGCATGTCACCTCCCCCCCGTGCCGCTCGAGCCGAACCCGCGCTCCCCGCGGTGCGTGTCGTCGAGCGCGTCGGACTGGACCAGATCGACCGCGGTGAGCGGGAGAAACAGCAACTGAGCGATGCGGTCGCCGACGGCCACGTGGAACTCCGCGGTCTTGTCGGTGTTCAGGAGGATGATGCGCACCTCGCCACGATATCCCGGATCGATGAGGCCGGGCGCGTTGACGATCGAGATGCCGTGGCGGGCGGCGAGTCCTGAGCGCGGCAGAGTGAGCGCCGCAAGGTGGCTCGGCAGCCCGAGGGCGATGCCGGTGCCGACGACTGCGCGTTCGAGCGGCCGCAGCGTGGCTTCTTCGGCGGCGCACAGGTCCCAGGCGGCGTCGTGCTCGTAGGCGCGCTCCGGCAGGCGTGCGGCCGGGCTGAGGAGTCTCACGGGCACGGGCAGGCCGGCGTCAGGCATCGTCGCCGGCCTCCTCGGCATCTTCAAGGACCTCGAAGTCGTCGTCTTCGTCCACCAGTCGCAGCGTCCTCGTCCTCATCCGGGATCTCGGGATCCAGACGGAAGCGTGCGTAGCGCCCGGCCTCCGCGGCGGGCAGCCGGGCCTCGAAGATCACGCCGTCGGGCGTGTGCTCCTCCTGCACGTCGCTGGCGACACCGCGCAGGCGGTGCATCTCGCCGGCCGCGTTGTACGGGAACAGCAGGCGGACGGGCCGCAGCGCGCGGTCGAAGAAGCGCGCCAGGCGGGCCTGGAGCTCGTCGAGTCCCTGGCCGGCGCCCGCGGCGATGAACTCGGCCTCCGGGTACAGGGCGCGCAGCCGCGTGAGCTTGCCCTCGTCGAGCCGGTCGATCTTGTTGAAGACCATGATCCTCGGGGCCGTGCTGCCGATCATGTCGAGCACGTCGGCCACCGTCTTCTCGCGCACGGCGATCTCGGACGGATCGAGGGCGGCGTCGGAGACCACGAGGACGACGTCGGCCAGGGTCGTCTCCTCGAGCGTGCTGGCGAAGGCGTCGACGAGCTGGTGCGGCAGCTTGCGGATGAACCCGACCGTGTCCGTGACCACGTAGTCGCGGTCGTGATAGCGGAAGGTCCGCGAGGTCGGGTCCAGAGTCTCGAAGAGGCGGTCGCGCACGGAGACCTCAGCGTCGGTGAGCGCATTGAGGAGCGTGGACTTGCCGGCGTTGGTGTAGCCGGCGAGCGCGACGAGCGGCACACCGGTGCGCAGGCGCTTGGCGCGCTGCGTGCGGCGAGTGCGCGCCATCTGCTCGATGCGCTTGCGCAGCGTCTGGATGCGCTTGCGCACCACGCGCCGGTCGACCTCCATCTTGGTCTCGCCCGGGCCGCGCATGTCGACGCCGGCTCCCAGGCGGCTCATCACGAGGCCCTTGCCGCGCATCCGCGTGAGCTCGTATTCGAGCTGGGCCAGGTGCACCTGCATCGTGCCCTCGAGCGAGTGCGCGTGCTTGCTGAACACCGTGAGGATGAGCTCGGTGCGGTCGAGCACGTCGGCGTCGACCGCGTCGAGGACGGAGGCGACCTGCGCCGGCGAGAGATCGTCCTCGCAGACGGCGACGGTGGCCGCGTTCTCCACGATCGTCTCCTTGAGCTCGCCCATCTTGCCCTTGCCGAGATAGGTGCGCGGGTTGGGCGAGTCCCGGTGCTGGATCACGTCGGCGACCCAGTCCATGTCCGCCGAGCGCAGGAGTTCCTTGATCTCGCTGAGCTGTTCGTCCTCGCCGGGGTCCGCGCGACCGCCGCCGGGAACGACCGCGAACACGACCGAGCGCGGGCGGACGACGGTGGCGCCGGTCTCCTGACCGGTCTCAGCGTCCATCATGGCGTCCTTCTTCCTGCGCTGCGGCTGTCTAGAGTCGTACTCGCTCCTCGATGCGCCGCACGGCCTCTTCGAGGCGGTCGTCCGGCAGTGTCAGTGAGAGGCGCACGTAGCCTTCGCCGGACGGCCCGTAGGCCGCCCCCGGCGTGACCACGACGTCCGCCTGCTCCAGTACCTGCTGGGTGAAGCTGGCGGAGGTGTAGCCGTCGGGCACGGGCACCCACAGGTAGATGGTTCCCTTGGGCGGCTCGACATGCATGCCGACCGTGCGCAGTGCGTGCACGAGAAGGTCGCGGCGGTGCTGGTAGACGCGGCACATCTCGTGGACGCACTCCTGCGAGCCGGAGAGCGCCGCGGCGGCGGCGCGCTGCACCGCGCCGAACATGCCGGAGTCCAGATTGGTCTTGAGGCGCCAGTACGCGTCGACGACCTCGCGGTCGCCGACGATGGCGCCGGCGCGCCAGCCGGTCATGTTGTAGCTCTTGGAGAGGCTGAACATCTCGACGCCGACCTCCGACGCGCCGGGGGTCGCCAGGAAGCTCGGCGCCACGTACCCGTCGTAGGTGATGTCGGCGTAGGCGTTGTCGTGGACCACGACGATGTCGTTGGCTCTCGCGAAGTCGACGAGGCGGGCGAAGAAGTCGTCCTCGATCACGGCGCCGGTCGGGTTGTTCGGGTAGCTCACGAAGATCATCTTGGCGCGCTCCAGCGTCTCTGCCGGGATGGCCTCGAGGTCGGGCTGGAACCCGAGACCGGGCACGAGCGGGAGGTGCACGGCGGAACCGTCCGCCAGCGTCGGGCCGGTGACGTAGACCGGGTAGCCGGGGTCGGCCGCGAGGGCCACGTCGCCCGGGTCGAGCAGCACCTGGCAGATGTGGGCGATGCCCTCTTTGGCGCCGAGCAGCGGGACGATCTGGTCGGCCGGGTCGAGCGTGACGCCGAAGCGCGTCGCGTAGAACCCGGCCACGGCCTCGCGGAAGCCCAGCTCGCCCTGGTTGCTGGGGTACTGGTGGGTCGCCGGATCGGCCGCACCGGCCGCGAGCGCCTCGACGATGTGCGGCGGCGTGGGCAGGTCGGGATCGCCGATCCCGAGGCTGATGACGTCGACGCCGGCGGCCTTGCGCTCGGCGATCTGGCGCTCGATGGCGGCGAACAGGTAGGGCGGCAGCGTGCGCACGCGTTCTGCGATCCTCATGGTCCTCCGGAGATGCGGGTCCTGGTCGTAGGCCCTATTCCAGGTGGGCCAGGAACTCGAGCGAGAGGTCGCCGTGGTAGATCTCCTCGGCGGGCCCGGTCATGAACACGCGCCAGTCGGGGCGGACCTCGACGACGAGCTTGCCGCCCGGGAGCTCCACGGTGACCGGGCTCGTGCACTGCCCGGTGCGCACCAGCGCGACCGCGGTCGCGGTGGCGCCGGTGCCGCAGGCGCGGGTCTCCCCCACGCCGCGCTCCCACACGCGCACCTTGGCGTCGTGCTCGCCCAGGACCTTCACGAACTCCACGTTGGCCTTGCGCGGGAAGTACTTGTGCTCCTCGATCATCGGGCCGATCTCGTGCAGCGGGACGAGTTCGAGCGGCCACGGCGACTGGATGATGGCGTGCGGGTTGCCCACGTCGACGAAGGTGAACGTGAAGCTGCGCCCGGCGGCGTTGAGCGTCTCCTCGACGCAGTCGCCGTCGAAGCCCTCGAGCTTCTCGCCGCCGAAGCGGGCGATGCCCATGTCGACGGTGACCTCATAGCCGTCGCCGAGCTTCGGGATGATCTCGCCGGCGCCGGTGTCCAGGACGACGGTGTCGCCGGTGATGGCGCCTTCCATCCTGAGCTTGCGGGCGACCATGCGGACTCCGTTGCCGCACATCTCGGCCTCGCTGCCGTCCGGGTTGAAGATGCGCAGCGGGAAGCGAGCCTCGCCGGTCGGCTCGCCGATGAGCAGGATGCCGTCCGAGCCGATGCCGAGGTTACGGTCGCAGAGCAGGCGGACGCGTTCGGGCGTGAGCTCGAACGGAAGCTGCTCCACGTGCAAGACGATGTAGTTGTTGCCGAGGCCCTGCCACTTGGAGAACTGGACCTTGCCGAGACCTTGCCACTGAGGCTGCTGCACCCGTCATGACCCCCTGTGAGCGTACAGCGCGAAGCGTGGTGCACCGCGCCGGAACCGAAATCCTACCACGACGCGGTTCGGAGGATGCTCAGGACGTCGTGGGCGACGGCGGCTGCGGAGCGTCCCGCGGCAGGGATCCTGGCCGCATCGGGCAGCTTGCGCATCCAGGTGAGCTGGCGGCGCGCCAGTGCGCGCGTGCGCGCCTTCATGCGCGTCGCGGCCTCCTCGAGCGCGAGGTCGCCGTCGAGGACGGCGCAGAGCTCGCGCACGCCGATGGCCTGGCCGGCCGTGCGCGAGAAGGGGCCGGCCGCTCGCGCCGCGGCCACCTCCTCGAGGGCGCCGGCGGCGAGCATCTCGTCCACGCGCCGCTCGATGCGTTCCTTGAGCGCGGCGCGGTCGTCGCCGGGGTCGAGGGCGACGAGCCGGTGCGCGTAGCGGCCGCCGGCGCTCCAGAGCTCGCCCGTCTGCGCTCCGCCCTCTCCCCCGCCTTCGAGCGCCTCGAGGGCGCGGATCACCCGGCGCCCGTTCTGCAGGTCGATGCGCGCCGCGACGTCGGGCGCGCGCCGCTGAAGCTCCGCCCGGAGCTCCCCGGGTGAGCGCTCCCAGCGCTCTTCCAGCTCCCGCCGCCGCGCCGCATCGGGCTCGGCCCCGAAGGCGAGGTCGCCGAGCACGGCGCGCAGGTAGAGCCCGGAGCCACCCTCGACGATCACCGGCCGTCCGGCCGCGAGAAGGCCGTCGACGATCTCGTGCGCCAGGCCCGAGTACTCCGCCACGGTGCACTCGTCCTGCGGAGACGCCCAGCCCACGAGGTGGTACCTCGCTCTGGCTGCGGGCCTCCGCGCCGGGCTGATTGGTGACGATCGGCAGCCCGGCGTAGACCTGCATGGAGTCGGCGACGACGATGTCGCCTCGCAGCAGCGCGGCGAGCTCCAGCGCCACGTCGCTCTTGCCCAGGGCGGTGGCGCCGAAGAGGGCGACCACCGGCGGCGCGTCAGTCATCCCCGGGAGCGCAGCCGTCGTCGTCGTGAACGGCCGGCGCGTCGCCTTGCCGGTACCGGGTGACCTTGAACCGCCGCACGTCGAACGATTGGTCGGCGGCGATGCCCGCCTTCTGACAGGCGATGCCGACCTGCGCGTCGACCGTGTCCACGCCCGCGAGGGCGGGCAGCAGGACGCCACGCCTGAACCCGGCCTCGACGATCACGCCGTAGGCCTGCGGATCGAGGTCGGTCAGCTCGCAGGCTTCACTGGGGTCGAGGACGTCGACCGAGCAGGTGAGGGCCTCGAGTTCGTCGCCGGTCACCGGCGGGAAGCGAGGGTCGCGCATCGCCGACGAGTGGGCGTTGCGGGCGATCTCCCGGCCCAGCGACGTCTCCGCCGGCTCCAGGGTGCCGATGCAGCCGCGCAGCTCGCCGTGCTTCTTGAGGGTGACGAAGCACGCCGCCCGGCGCTCGTAGAAAGCGTCCTCGGGCGGCTCGGGAGCGCGGCCGCCGGCCACGTAGGCGCCGACGCAGGCGAACGCGTAGTCCGCCGGGCCAGGTGCCGGACCGGCGCCCCCGTCGCACGCTTCGCTCACGCCTCGGCGTCCGCCGCGACCGGGCGAGGCCCGAAGCGCGCCACGAGATACCCGACCCCATACGGGCCCTCGTAGCTGAAGATCTCAGGGTCGACGGTCGCGTCGTCGCCGAGGAAGCCGCCGAGCGCGACGAGGCTGCGCAGGCCGCACTCGGCGGCCCCGTCCAGCAGCACCGGCTCGATGCGCATGAGGCCGGGGAAGTCACCGACGCCCAGCAGGCTGACGACCTCGTCGTCGAACAGCTTGCCGCGAGGGTCGTACGGCGCCGGCGCCCCGTGGATGAGCGCGTGCGAGAGATCGCCGGAGGCCAGGAACAGCGTGTCCCTGCCCAGTTCCTCGGCGCAGCGGCGCACGAGCTGGCCGAGCGTGCGGTGCTCGGCGTACGGCCCGACCACCGAGAGGCTGACGATGCGATCGGGTCGCAGGAAGCTCAAGGGGACCAGCACGCCCCAGTCGAGCACGTCGCCGTCGTCGGGGATGAGGCGAAGCTTGCGGTTGTCTCCGGCCAGGGCGAGCAGCAACTCGGTGAACTGCACGTCGTTGTCGTAGCTGAACGCCGCGTCCGGACAGCGGAACCGGCCGAAGTCGCCGTGCAGGCGCGGCGCGGTCTTGACCGCGTGCGAAGAGCCGAAGTCGTCGGCGTGCGGCGAGATGACGACGATCGTCTCCGGCTCGCCGACGGAAGCCGCCAGCTTCTCCATCGCGGTGACGGTGGCGGCGATCTTGCCGCGCGCGGTGCCGCCGACCTCGGGGATGAGCAGTGGAGGGTGAGGGCAGATGCAGCCTTGCATGACGATGCCTCCTGGTCGCCGGCTCAGACCGAACCGCGCAGCGTGGTGGAGGTCGCTGCGGTGATATCCACCGTCACTATAGCACCGGGCTCCACGGCTCCGGCGACGTTGACGGTGACGTTCTGACGGGAGCGCCCGCGGTGCTGCACGCCGTCCCGGCTGGCGCCCTCGATGAGGACTTCGGCGCGCCGTCCGACCCACGCCTGGCGGGAGGCCAGCGCCTGCTGCTGCGTGAGCGCGATGAGGCGTTCCACGCGCTCCCGGCGGACGTCGGGCGGCACCTGGCCGGGCAGGTCGGCGGCCGCGGTGCCGTGGCGGGGCGAGAACACGAACGTGAACGCCGCGTCGAACGCGGCCTCACGCACGAGGGCGAGCGTCTCCGCGAACTCGCCCTCGGTCTCGCCGGGGAAGCCGGCGATGAGGTCGGTCGTGATGCTGACGTCGGGCACGGCCGCGCGGAGGGCGCGGACGCGGTCCAGGTACTCGGCGGCCGTGTAGCCACGCCGCATCCCCCGGAGCACGCGGTCCGAGCCCGCCTGGGCCGGCAGGTGCACGTGTTCGCACACGCTCGGCAGCTCGGCGATGGCGGCGACGAGGTCGTCGCCGAGGTCTTTGGGATGCGAGGTCATGAACCGGACGCGCTCCAGGCCGTCGATCGCGTCGAGCCGTCGCAGCAGCCCTGCGAAGCTCGGGGTCGTCGCGTCTCCCCCGCCCCGGAGGTCGCGCCCGTAGGCGTTGACGTTCTGACCCAGCAGAGTGATCTCGCGGACCCCGTCCCCCACCAGAGCCTCGACCTCGGCCGCCAACTCCTCCACGGAGCGACTGCGCTCCGGCCCGCGCACGAACGGGACGATGCAGTACGAGCAGAAGTTGGTGCAGCCGCTCATCACCTGCACCCAGGCCTGGAACGGCCGTTCGCGGCGTGCGGTCAGGCTGCCGCTGAAGTGCGGCCCGTCGTCGAAGAAGCCGGCGGGGCTGCCGCCGGCCGGCTCCACCGCCACGCGCAGCAGTTCCGGCAGCCGATGCAGGTTCTGCGGGCCGAGCGCGCCGTCCACGAAGGGGAAGCGCGCGAAGAACTCCGCCTGCTCCGCCTGCGGCAGGCAGCCGGTGACGAGGACGACGCGCGCCGGATCTTCGCGCTTGAGCCTCGCCGCGGTGCCCAGGTGCCCGGCGAGGCGGTCGTCGGCGCTCTTGCGCACGGTGCACGTGTTGTAGACCAGCACGTCCGCATCGTCGGGCTCGGCCGCGCGCTCCAGGCCTTCGGCCTCGAGCAGCGCGCGGATGCGCTCGGCGTCGTGCTCGTTCATCTGGCAGCCGAACGAGCGCAGGTAGTAGCGGCCGGTCATGACGATCTCGTCGCGGTCGCGGGACGGCGCACGGGCGCCGCGCCCGCTACTTGGCGATGTCGACGGCGCGGCTCTCGCGGATGACGGTCACCCGGATCTGGCCCGGGTAGTCGAGCTGGTCCTCGATGTCGCGCGCGATCTCGTGCGCCAGCAGCACGGTCGCGTCGTCGTCGATCTCGCCCGGCTTGACCATCACGCGCACCTCGCGCCCCGCCTGCATGGCGAAGCACTTCTCGACGCCCTTCTTGGCCTCGGCGATGCGCTCCAGCGACTCCAGCCGCTTGATGTAGTTCTCGAGCGACTCGCGGCGGGCGCCGGGACGGGCGGCGCTGATCGCGTCGGCCGCCTGCACGAGCACGGCCTCCACGGTCTGCGGCTCCACGTCCTGGTGGTGCGCCTGGATGGCGTGGCACACGCTCTGCGACTCGCGGTACTTCTTGCAGAGCTGCTGCGAGATGACGGCGTGCGAGCCGTCGACCTCGTGGTCGATGGCCTTGCCGATGTCGTGCAGCAGGCCGGCGCGTTTGGCGATCTTGACGTTGGCGCCGAGCTCGGCGGCCATGATGCCGGCGAGGTGCGCGACCTCGATGGAGTGGTTGAGGACGTTCTGGCCGTAGCTGGTGCGGTACTTGAGGCGCCCGAGGACCTTGACCAGCTCGGGCGCCACACCGTGCACGTTGGTGTCGAAGCAGGCCTGCTCGCCGGCCTCTTCCATCGCGGCCTCGACCTCGGCCTTGGCGGCCGTGTACGTCTCTTCGATGCGCGCCGGGTGGATGCGCCCGTCGGTGATGAGCTTGGTGAGCGTGAGGCGCGCCGTCTCGCGGCGCACACCGTCGAAGCCGGAGAGCACGACGGCCTCCGGCGTGTCGTCGATGATGAAGTCGATGCCGGTGACGTTCTCGAGCGTGCGGATGTTGCGGCCCTCGCGCCCGATGATCCGGCCCTTCATGTCGTCTGAAGGCAGGTTCACGACCGAGACGGTCGTCTCGGCGACGTGATTGGCGGCGGTGCGCTGGATGCTGAGCGAGAGGATGTTGCGGGCGCGACGGTCGGCCTCCCGGTGCGCCTCCTCGTCGATCTGGCGGACGAGCTTGGCCATCTCGTGGCGGGCTTCCTCTTCCGTCTGCTTGAGGAGGATGTCCTTCGCCTGGGCGGCGCTGAGACCGGAGATGCGCTCGAGCTGGATCATCGCCTCGGCGTGCGCGTTCTGCAGTCTCGTCGGAGATCGCGCTGGCTGTTCGCGTCGCGGTCGCGGATGGACTGCTCGCGGCGGTCCTGCTCGGCGGCGCGAGCGTCGATGGCCTCTTCGCGCTGCAGCATGCGCTGCTCCGCCTTGTTGAGCTCCTCGCGCCGGCCCCCCAGTTCGCTCTCTACCTCGCTGCGGACGCGGTGGACCTCTTCCTTCGCCTCGAGGCGGGCCTCCTTGACGATGGTCTCCGCCTCACGGCGAGAGTCCTTGAGGAGCTTCTCGGCCTCGCGCTCGGCCCCCGCCAGCTTGCTCGAGGCGAGGTTGCGGCGGATGAAGTACCCCACCGCGATGCCGACCACCAGGCCAACAACGATATAGACCGCAATCATCATCCAGTCCCTTCACAGGTCGCGCGGCACGAAAAAGGCCGGGCAACGCGCCCGGCCTGTGCCACGCTCGCACGTGCACGACGATACGGTGATCCAGCTGTGACTGCGTCCAGGGGTCAGGACGAATGTAGGTTCGCAAAACCTCCCAAAGCTCTCATCGGTGACCCCTGGTCGATCGGTTCAGCTTCATCGGCGCAGTAGCGCCGTCGGTATCGCTATGCAAGAGCGAGAAGTGGAATACACAAAGCACGCGCAAACGTCGCGTGCTTGGATAGTACGTGACGCCGCCGCGCGGAGTCAATTCGCGCGGGGCGGCTCTCCTTCGATCCACAGGCGCACGGCGGCGTACGCGACCGACGACGAGAAGCCGCGGCGCTGAAGGGCCTGGAAGGCGCGCCGGCGGGCCGCGTCCAGCGGTTGCTCCGGCGCGCCACGGCGGCGCAGGACGGCGAGGGCGCGGTCGAGCTCTTCGCCCTCTTCCCCGCCGCCTCCGCTGCCGGCCGCCGAGAGCCTCGTCGATCACGAGCGAGTCGACGCCCAGCTCTCGCAGCCCGCGACGGATGCGCTCGACGCCCCAGGACGCCAGCTGCCGCTTGTCGGCGACGTAGCTGCGCGCGAACGCGGCGTCGTCGAGGAACCCGTCCGCGGCGAGCCGCTCCAGGGCAGCCTCGACGGCGTGCTCGTCGTGTTCTTTGGCCAGGAGCCGGCGACGCAGCTCCGTCCCGGCTCCTGGCGCGGTGCCCGAGCAGGCGGTAGGCGTCGCCCATGACGCGCTCGCCGGACGACGCCGCGCGGATCTCGGCCACGTCCCCCTCGGAGAGCTCGCGCCCTTTGAACAGGCGCCAGCGAGCGACGAGGGACTCGCTGACGACGCAGGCGTATTCGTCGTCGACGTGCAGCGCCACTCCCCCGCGGCGGGTGGCGCGCAGGGCGGTGACGACGGGCACGACCAGCGACCGCAGGCGCTACAGCGAACGGGGTTCCGAAGGCACACCGTTCACTACGCCTTCAGGACCTCGCCGGTGACGGGATCGACGCCGCTCGGGCGCTGCGGCTTCGGCCTTGGCGGCGTCGGCCTTTGCCGTGGCGTCCGCGAACGCTGCGCTCGCTTCGGCAAGCGCTGCGCTGGCCGGCAGGCCGGCCTTGGCGCGGATCTGGACCTCGATGGCGTCGGCGATGTCGGGGTTCTCCGAGAGGAACACCTTGGCGTTGGCCCTGCCCTGGCCGAGACGCTCGTCGTTGTAGCTGAAGAACGCGCCGCTCTTGGCGACGACGTCGTAGAAGACGCCGAGGTCGAGGAGCGTGCCCTCGCGCGAGATGCCCAGGCCGTAGGTGATGTCGAACTCGGCCTGCTTGAACGGCGGGGCGACCTTGTTCTTCACGACCTTGACGCGGACACGGTTGCCCACGGCCTCCGTGCCGTCCTTGAGCGTCTCGATGCGGCGGATGTCGAGCCGGATGGTGGCGTAGAACTTGAGCGCCTTGCCGCCGGTGGTGACCTCCGGGTTGCCGAACATGACGCCGATCTTCTCGCGCAGCTGGTTCGTGAAGCAGCAGATGGTGCCCGAGCGGCTGAGGCTGCCGTTCAGCTTGCGCAGCGCCTGGCTCATGAGCCGCGCCTGCAGGCCGACGAAGCTGTCGCCCATCTCGCCCTCGATCTCGGCCTTGGGCGTGAGCGCGGCCACGGAGTCGATGGCGACGATGTCGAGGGCGCCGCTGCGCACGAGCATCTCGGCGATCTCGAGGGCCTGCTCGCCGTAGTCCGGCTGCGAGACCAGCAGATTGTCGACGTCCACGCCGATGGCCTTGGCGTAGATGGGGTCCATGGCGTGCTCGGCGTCGATGAACGCCGCCTGGCCGCCGAGCTTCTGCGCCTGGGCGATGAGGTGGTAGACCATGGTCGTCTTGCCCGACGACTCCGGCCCGAAGATCTCGATGATGCGGCCGCGCGGGATGCCGCCGACGCCGAGGGCGATGTCGAGGGCCAGCGACCCGGTCGGCACGAACTGCATGTCGTCGCTCACGGGGTGGTCGCCAAGACGCATGACACTGCCCTTGCCGAACTGGCGGTCTATCTGTGTCATGGCGGCCTCGAGGGCTTTGTCCTTGTCCAAGGTAGCGCTCCTCTCTTGCTCAGGACGCGGGAAAGTCTGCTACGGGGGTGTGAACTGCTCCAGCCCGTTCCAGGTGGCTACTATACAAGACCATCCGGACGACACCAAATCGTCCGATGTTCACGTTTTGCAGGGAAAAGGGGTGACCTGGACGGCGGAATCTGGCCACGGTGACGTGGGGCAGCCAGGGTCGCTTCTCGGGCTCGTAGAGGCCTTCGGCGGCGAGCCCGGCCGACACCTCCGACTGCACCCGGCGCAGCTCGCCCGACGGGTCGTCGAGCTCCAGGGCGACGACCCGTCGCGGGCCGTGCGCCGGCAGGAAGAGCGGTTCCTTGAACCGGCACTCGGCGCGCGTCCACTCGATCCCCTTGAGGACGCGCTCAAGGTCCGGCACGCGCGCGGCGTCCAGGCTGCCGAGGAAGGCGAGCGTGAGGTGCAGCGTCGGCGCGATGCGCAGGTCCTCGTGCCCGCCGAGCCGCTTGCGCTGCCACGCGATCACCGCGCGCTCGACGTCCTGGGGCAGGTCGCAGGCGACGAAGAGCCGCAGGCGCTCCGGTTTGGCCTCCGCTTCTCCGCCGCTCATGCGGGCAGCGCCGCGCGCAACAGGTGGAGCGCGGAGGTGGCGGCGAACGTGCGCACGCTGTCGCGGTCGCCGGGGAACGAGCCTCTGCGGACGCGCGTGCCCCGGGGCCGGCGCAGCCGAGGTAGACGAGCCCGACGGGCTTCTCGGCGGTGCCCCCGTCCGGACCGGCCACGCCGGTGATGGAGAGCGCGAAGTCGGCGCGCAGCGCGGCGCGCGCTCCCTCCGCCATCGCGCCCGCGACCTCCTCGGAGACCGCGCCGTACTGCGCGAGCATGCCGGACGGCACGTCGAGGAGGTCCATCTTGGCCTGGTTCGCGTAGCTGATGACTCCGCCGGCGAAGTAGTCCGAGCTGCCGGACCGGGCGGTGATCCGCGCGCCGAGCATCCCGCCCGTGCAGGACTCGGCGACCGCGAGCATGAGGCCGCGGCCGCGGAGCTCGTCGGCGACGATGTCGTCGATGGCGCGGCCGTCCACCGAGTACACGGGCACGTCCGCCTCCAGGGCGGCGACCAGCGTGTCTGCCTGCGCCTGGGCGCCGGACTCCCGGCGATGGCGGATCCGCACCACCACCTCTCCCCCGCCGACGTTGATGCCGAGCTCCACGAGCTCGTGCGGCAGCGCGTCGAGGACGGGGCCGACCTGCAGCTCGCCGACGCCGAACACGCGCACGATGCGCACGGCGACGTCCGGGAAGAAGTGCTCGCGCTCGAGCGTCGCGGCCGTCTCGAGCCACATCTGACGGAATTCGTAGGGAACGCCCGGATAGGCGAAGATGCGCGTCGGCCCGGAGCGCGCGGCGATGCCGGGGGCGACGCCGGCCGGCGGCACGGCAGTGGAGCCGGCCGGGAGCTTCGCCTGGCGCCGCGCGAGGCCGAAGGTCTCGCGGTAGTCGAGGTGGCGGCGCTCCGCCACGACGCGGACGCGCTCCTCGACGAAGGCCAGCGCGTCCGGATCCTCGACGAGGTCCACGCCGAGCACCTCGGCGAGGCACTCGGCCGTGAGGTCGTCGTGCGTGGTGCCCAGCCCGCCCCCGACCACGAGCAGGTCGGGCTCGCCGCCGAGCGCGTGCCGCAGGGCGGCGACCAGCCGCGCGCGATCGTCGGCGACGGTGAGGAGCTCGGTGACCTTGACGCCCCTCCGGCTCAGGTCGTCGCAGACGAAGGCCCCGTTGGTGTCGCGCGTGCGGCCGTCCAGCAGCTCGTTGCCGCTGAGGACCACGGCCGCGCGCGGCGCTCCCGGTGGCATCAGTTGCTGGTCCCCGGCATGTGGATCAGCCCGCGGGCGTTGCGGAAGTAGTTGATCCCGCTGGCCAGGGTCACGACGACGACGACGACGGCCAGGATCCACTGGATGATGACGGCCACGTCGGTGGAGACGTGGATGAACTCGGCGATGTCGGCCGTCGGGAAGAGCACGTACACGACGTACACGATCTGCAGGACCGTCTTGAGCTTGCCGTACTTGTCGGCGGGGATGCGACACGCCCTGCGAGACGCCGATGATGCGCAGCACGCTCACGGCGATCTCTCGCCCGATGATGACCATGGCGACCCAGGCGGCCACGCGGTCCTGCGCCACGAGCGCGATGAGCGCGGCGGCGATGAGCAGCTTGTCGGCCAGGGGGTCGAGGAACTGTCCGAGCGTGGTGACCTGCTTGCTCCGCCGCGCCACGTAGCCGTCGAGCTTGTCGGTGGCCGCGGCGAGGATGAACACTGCCGCCGCGAGGAGGTCGCCGTACGGCTGCGGGATGCCCGAGAGGAGTATCACCAGGAACACCGGGACGAGCAGGATCCGCGCGATGGTGATGCTGTTGGCGAGATTGAGCTGGCTGCTCACTTTCCCCCTGTCGTGGCGACGGCCTCAACATCATACCCGAGGCTGTCACGCACGACGGCACGCACGACGTCGCCACGCCGGGTGCGGACGCCGGTCAGCGCCGTACGGCCATCGACGTCGGGCGCCTGCAGGGCGATGCGGCCGGCGGCGGTGCCGTCCGGGCGCGAGGCGCCCTGCTCGACGAGGACGTCGACCTCGCGGCCGGCGAGCTCGGACCAGAAGCGTTCGGCCTCCCTGTCGATGACTTCGCCGAGGCGGGCGGCGCGCGCGAAGGCGAGCGCGTGCGGGACGGCGTCCGGCAGGCCCGCAGCGGCCGTCCCCTCCTGCTCGTCGTAGACGAAGACGCCGGCCACGGCGAGGTCCGCCGCGCGGACGAAGGAGACGAGCTCCTCGAACTCGGCGTCCGTCTCGCCGGGGAACCCGGTGATGAACGTGGAGCGGACGGCGGCGCCCGGAAGCGCCGCCCGGACGCGGTCGAGCAGGGCAAGGTGGGCCGCGCCGTCCCCAGAGCGCCGCATGCGGCGCAGGACGGCGCCGGAGGCGTGCTGGAGGGGGACGTCCACGTAGGGCACCGCGTGCGCCGCAAGGGCCTCCAGAAGGCCGTCATCGATGCCTTCCGGCTGGAGGTAGAGGAGGCGCAGCCACAGCGGGGCGGGTTCGAGCGCCGCCAGCTCTCCGAGCAGGCGGCTCACCCCGCCCCATCCGGGCTGCGCCCACCGCGACGTGTCCTGGCCGACGAGCACGAGCTCGCGGGCGCCGGCGGCCAGCGCCGCCCGGGCCGAGCGCAGCACCTCGGCGGCCGCGACGGTCTCGTAGTCGCCCTTGATCAGCGGGATCGCGCAGAACGAGCAGCGACGGTCGCAGCCGTCGGAGATCTTGACGTAGGCGCTGACCGGGCGCGGCCGGCGCGGCACGGGCAGGGATGCGCCGGCGCCCTGTGCGCTCTCCCGCGCTGGCGCCTCTCCCCCGGCCTCGCCGAGCGCCGCCAGCAGCGGCGCCGTGTCGAGGCCGCACCACAGGTCCACCTCGGGGAGCTCCGCGGCGAGCTCGTCGCGGTACCGCTCGACGAGGCAGCCGACGGCCGCCACGCGGGCGCCGCGGGCGTGCGCCGCCTCGGCCGCGTCCAGGATGGCCTCGATCGACTCCTCCTTGGCGGCGTCGATGAAGCCGCACGTGTTGACCACGACGACGTCGGCGCGGCCGGGCGCCGCGGGGGCGTGCCCCTCGGCGCGGAGCCGCGCCTCGAGCGCGTCGGAGTCGGCTTCGTTCTTGGGGCAGCCGAGCGTCTGGATGAAGAACGTGCTGCCCGTGCGACGCCTCAGCGGTAGTTGACGAACTGGACCGGGACGCCCCAGTCCTCGTCGCGCAGGGCGCCCATGGCCGCCTGGAGCTCGTCCTTGCTGCCCGAGGACACCCGCAGGCTGTCGCCCTGGATCTGGACCTTGACCTTCTTGAACTGCTGGCGGATGAGCTTGTTCATCGCCTTGGCCTTCTCGTCCGGGATGCCCTGGGCGATGGGAGCGTGCTGGCGCACGGTGCCGCCGAGGGCCTCCTCGACCTTGCCGTACTGGATGGCCTTGAGCGGCACCTTGCGCCGCACCAGCTTGTCCTCCAGCACATCGACGACCTGCTTGAGCTTGCCCTCGTTGTCGGAGACGAGCACGAGCGCTTCGCCCTCGAGGGTCACCGCGCTCACGCTCTTCTTGAAGTCGTAGCGGGTCGCGATCTCCTTCTGCGCCATGTTCACGGCGTTGCGCACCTCGTTGATGTCCGCCTTGGAGACCACGTCGAACGAGAATTCCTTGGCCATGTCTACCCCTGTACGTTGGAGCCCTGGACGACGCGCCCCTGGATGATCTCGACGGTCCACGGTCCGACGTCGCTCTTGAGCTTCGACCTTCTTGCCGCCGGCCTCGAGCCGGACGTTGCCCGGTGCGCCGAGGCTCATCCAGATGTCCTTGCCCTTGAACTTCTTCTTGTCGCCCTTCTTGAGTGTGCCCGAGAAGAGGACGACGCCGGTGCTGTTGTTGCGCCGGATCTCCATCCACGAGTCGCCGTCCACGGCGGAGATCTTGACGAGGTTCTTCTGCCACGCGGGGACGGCGGTGCTCGACGCACCCGGTTTCGGCGTCTTGCTGGCCGACGGCGACGGGCTGCCGATGCCGAGCGCGCCCGGCTTGGTGGTCGGCTCGTCGTTGCCTCCGCCGCCGTTCAGCATGCCCAGCGCATAGATCGCCGCGAGGGCGATGAGGCACACGATGGCGACGATGACGATGGTGTTGCGTCCGCGGTGGCTGTGCGGCTTGCCGATGACCGACGAGCCGCCGAACGGCTCGTGGTGTTCCGCCGAAGG
Source organism: uncultured Thermoleophilia bacterium (assembly GCA_963739595.1). GTDB lineage: Bacteria > Actinomycetota > Thermoleophilia > UBA2241 > UBA2241 > CAIXSE01. The sequence continues at coordinate 40,023 of CAVUBA010000013.1, read as the reverse complement.
CGCCATGGCGCGCGTGCGGAACTCGCCGATGATGACGTCGGGGTCGAGGCCGAGATAGGTCGAGTAGGTGCGCAGGAAGCCCTTGACGTAGGTGACGCCGGGCATGACGTCCCAGTCCTCGTTCTCCATGGCCTGGACGTACTTGACCCGGATCTTGATGTCCTCTTCGACCTGCTGCAGCGTCAGGTTGCGACGAACGCGGGCCTCGCGCAGCGTGTTGCCGATCTCAAACACGGTGGATGCCGTTCTCCTCGCTCGCCGCAGGGGGTCAGGTCGCGGCGGTCACCCGAACGTACAGTCTAGTAACCGGGTCGTGCGAAGACAAACGAGGCGCGGCGCGAGAGGCCGGGCCCTAGAAGTCCGCGGGCGCCGGCTCGGCCGCCGCAGGCGGCCCCTCCGGCGCTTCGGCGCCGGCTCGTCCGGCAGAGGCGCCGGGTCGATCACGTCGCCGTGCAGGCGGGCGAGCGCCGTCGGCAGTCCCGCCTCGTCGATGAGCACCGAGCGGGCCTTGCTGCCGTCGTAGCCGGAGATGATGCCCATCTCCTCCATGATGTCGATGAGGCGGCCGGCGCGGGCGTAGCCGACGCGGAGGCGCCGCTGGAGCAGGGCCACGCTGGCGGCGCCGGTGTTGACCACGGTCTTGATGGCCTCGGCGAGAAGCTCGTCGCCGCCGGCGGCCTGCTGCGACTGCTCGGCGTCCGGGCCGGCCGGGTTCTCGAGAAGCTCCTCGTGGTAGTCCGGCTTGGACTGCCGGCGCCAGTGCTCGGTGATGAGCTTCATCTCGGCGCTGGTCACGAGCGCGCCCTGCACGCGCAGCAGCTTGCTGCTCCCCATCGGGCTGAACAGCATGTCGCCCATGCCCAGGAGGCTCTCGGCGCCGCCCTGGTCGAGGATGATGCGCGAATCGGTCTGCGAGCTCACGGCGAAGGCGATGCGCGACGGGATGTTGGTCTTGATCATGCCCGTGACCACGTCGACCGACGGGCGCTGGGTGGCGACCACGAGGTGGATGCCGCAGCTGCGCCCCAGCTGGCCGAGGCGGATGATGGAGTCCTCGACCTCGGACGGGGCCACCATCATCAGGTCGGCCAGCTCGTCGATGATCACCATCGTGTACGGCATGGCGTCCTCGCCCGCGCGCACCAGCTTCTTGTTGAGCGCGCGGATGTCCTGGCAGCCGTTGCGCGAGAGGACGTCGTAGCGCCGGTCCATCTCGCGGCAGATGTTGTCGAGCACGTACGTCGCCTGCTTCATGTTGGTCACGACCGGGGCGAGCAGGTGCGGCACACCGTTGAAGTTGCTGAGCTCGACCTTCTTGGGGTCGATCATGATCATGCGCACCTGGTCGGGCGTGGCGCGCAGCAGGATCGACGTGATGAGCGCGTTCAGGCAGCCGCTCTTGCCGGAACCGGTGGTGCCGGCGATGAGCAGGTGCACCATCCGCACCAGGTCGGCGAGGATGGCCTTGCCGGTGACGTCCTTGCCCAGCCAGAACGCCATCGGCGAGGCGTGCGGCGGGAACAGCCCGTGGATGTCGCCGAGTGACACGTAGTTGGCCTGGATGTTGGGGACCTCGACGCCGACGGCCTGCTTGCCCGGGATCGGCGCCTGGACGCGCACATCGGTGGCGGCGAGCGCGTAGGCGAGGTCGTCCTTGAGGTTGGCCACCTTGTTGACCTTGATGCCGGGCGCCAGCTGCAGTTCGTAGCGCGTCACGCGCGGGCCGGAGACCGTGCCGATCACCTGGGCCGGGATGTTGAAGCTCGCCAGCGTGGACACCAGGCGCTCGGAGACGCGGGCGACGGCCTCCGGGGCCTCACCGTTGCCCTGCGCGAGGCGGCGCAGGACCGCCGGGTCCGGCAGGGACCACTGCCGCCGCTCGGCGTCCGCGAAGGCGAGCGCCACGGCCGCGTCGCTCTCCTCGCCCTTCTCGGCCGCGGCGGCGGCCGCAGCGGCGAGCGAAAGCTGCACGCCGTCATCCGCCGCCACGATCGGCTCGGGAGCCGGCTCGTCGGGCAGCGGCGTGGGTTCGCCGAAGATCTCGGGCGCCTCGGAGACGCCGTCGATGAGGTGCGGCCCGGCGGCCGGCATGCGGGCGGGAGAAATCGAGTTCCGGCGTCGCCGCCGGCGTGATGGAGGTGCGCATGAGGTCGCCGGCGTCGATGGTCTGCGACTCATAGGGTTCCACGACGCGCGTGTCGCTGGCCTCCCTGCGGCGCGCGCCGAGCGACTCCGCCTGGCTGCGCGCCGCCCTGCCGGCCTTGGCGACGCCCTGCTTCGAGTGCGTGGCCCACTGGCGGAGCGACGAACCGGTGACGAGAAGGACGCCGGCGACGATGAGCGCGATGACGAGCACGTCGACGCCGACGCGGCCGATGAACGGGCTGAGCACGGCCCACTGGATCTCGCCGAGGACGCCGCCGTGCGCGCTCATGTAGGCGTCACGGAACAGGGCGGCCGGGCGGTCTCCGGAGAAGATGCCGAAGGCGTCGGCGGCGGCGGCCAGCGCCACCCCGGCGACGATGAAGGCGATCCCCCAGCTCATCCCGCGGCGCGGCCGGCTCTCCTCCTTGACGACGAGCAGGTACGCGAGAAAGCCGAGGAGGAACGGCAGCGCGAAGGCGAGGATGCCCACGAGCCAGCGGGCGACGTCGCCGAGCCAGCGGCCCGCCGAGCCGCCGTCCCAGCCGAGGTAGAGCACGAAGCCCAGGAAGACGGCGATGGCGAGGCAGGCGATCGCCCCGAGCTCGCGGCGATGCCGGGAGGCCGGGGCCTTCTGCTTGGGCTTGGGAGAGGCTGCGGCTGAGCGCGGTCGCGTCCGTGACGCGGCGCCCGCGCGCCGACGAGCCTGTTTCGGGCGTGCAGTCGCCATGGGGAGTTGTTCGACGCCCGGGGGCGAATCCCTAGCGCCGGGCGAGTGTGCCCCGGCGCCAGGTCAGTCCGCGCCCGGCCTCAGACCTCGACGACGACGGGCATGATCAGCGGCCGGCTCTTGGTGCGCCGGAAGACCAGCTCCGCGAGTCGCTGGGTGATGTCCTCCCGGATCAGGTGCTGGCCGGTGACGTGCTCGGCGCCGAGCTCGTCCATCAGAGCGTCGAGGGCCACGCCGCACTCGTCGAGGATGTCCTTGAGACGTTCGTCGTCGTGGAGGAATCCTCGGGCGACGAGCTCGGGCGGCGGCGACCGAAGCGCCGGTCTGAGCGTCGACCGTCACGACGGCGATCAGGATGCCGTCGGCAGCCAGCTGCTGGCGGTCACGCAGCACGAGGCCTTCGGGGTCGCCGATCTCGGAGCCGTCGACGAACACCATGCCGGTCGCGACCTTGTCGACGATCTCGCCGTTGTCGGCCTCCAGCTCGAGCACGTCGCCGTTCTCGAGGATGAAGATGTCCTCGTCGGGGATGCCCGACTGGCGGGCCAGCTCGGCGTGCATGTGCTGCATGCGGTACTCGCCGTGGACCGGGACCAGGAACCGGGGCCGCGTGAGGTTGAGCATCATCTTGAGGTCTTCCTGGGCGGCGTGGCCGCTGACGTGGATGCCGCTGCGCTCGCCGTAGATCACCGTCGCGCCGACCTTGAGCAGGCGGTCGATCGTGGCCGTCACGCTGCGCTCGTTGCCCGGGATCGCCTTGGCCGAGATGACCACCGTGTCGCCCTCGTGCAGCTCGACCTGCGGATGGTCGTTGAACGCCATGCGAGTCAGCGCCGAGAGCGGCTCACCCTGGCTGCCGGTGGAGAGGATGAGGATCTCCTCGGGCCTGTAGTCGTCGATCTGCGTGAGCTTGATCATCGCCCCCTCCGGCACCTTGAGGTAGCCGAGGTTGCGGGCGATGTTGGCGTTCTTGACCATCGAGCGGCCGGAGAGCGCGAACTTGCGCCCGTGCAGATGGGCGATGGTGATCGCCTGCTGGATGCGGTGGATGTGCGAGGCGAAGCTGGCCACGATCACGCGGCCCTCGGCCTCGGCGAAGATCTGGTGGAAGGCGTGGCTGACGGTGCTCTCCGAGGCGGTCGTCCCGGAGCCTCGGCGTTGGTCGAGTCGCCGAGCAACGCGAGCACGCCCTTCTCGCCGAGTCGCGCGAACGCGTCCACGTCGGTGACGCGGCCGTCGATCGGCGTGTGGTCGAAGCGGTAGTCGCCGGTGAGCACCACAGCGCCGAGATCGGTGCCGAGCACGATCGAGAGCGAATCGGGGATGCTGTGGCTGGTGGCGATGAAGGAGAGGTCGAAGGGCCCAAGCTGCAGGTGCGACTTGTCGCTGACCTCGTTCAGCTCGACGCTCTTGAGCAGGCCGTGTTCCTCCAGCTTGGACTTGATGAGCGCGAGCGTGAAGCGGCTGCCGTAGACGGGCCGGTTGAGCCGCCGGAGCACGAACGGCAGCGCCCCCTGGTGGTCCTCGTGACCGTGCGTGATCACGAAGGCGAGCACGTCCTGCTGGCGCTCCATCAGCCACCGGATATCGGGGAGCACGAGGTCGATGCCGAGCATGTCCTCGCTGGGGAACTCGACGCCGCAGTCGAGGACGACGATCTTGCCGCGATACTCGACGGCGGTCATGTTCTTGCCGATCTCGCCGAGTCCCCCGAGGGGGATGATACGTACGGCGTCTTCAGTCATGGAAAGCCTCTCTTCGAGTGGTGGCGGCGCTCAGGCGCCGATCAAGCCGAGCCGTCTGAGCTCGGCGGCCACCACTGCAGTCTCTTCTGGTGTGGCGGGCACGAGCGGGAGGCGCAAGCCTCCGACCTCGTGCCCGAGCAGGTTGAGCGCCGCCTTGACCGGGATGGGGTTCGCGGTCACGAACAGCGCTTCGTACAGGCCGTGCAGCGCGGCGTCCTCGGCCGCGGCGGCTTCGCTGTCGCCCTCGCGGCAGAGCCGGGCGACCTCGGCCATCCGCGGCCCGACGACGTGGCTGGCGACGCAGATGCCGCCGGCGCCGCCGCGCGACATGACGTCGCAGAGCATGTCGTCGTTGCCGGCGTAGACGGCCAGGTCGCTGAGCTCCATCAACCGGTCGGTCTCCGCCAGGTCCGGGTTGGCCTGCTTGACGGCGACGATGTTCTCCGTCCGCGCCAGCTCGGCCAGCGCCTCGGGCGACAGGTTGATGACGCAGCGGCCGGGGATGTTGTAGACGATCACCGGCAGGCTGGTGGCGGCCGCGATGGCGCGGAAGTGCGCGAGGACCCCGCGCTCCGGCGGCTTGTTGTAGTAGGGGACCACTGCGAGCACGGCGTCGACGCCGCAGGCCTCGGCTGCTCGCGTGAGCTCGATGCTGTGCCTCGTGTCGTTGGAGCCCGTGCCGGCCACGACGGGGGCGCGGCCACCGGCCGCGGCGACCACGGTGCGGAACATCTCGAGCTTCTCGTCGTCGCTGAGCGTCGGCGACTCGCCGGTGGTGCCGGCGACGACGAGCCCGTCGGAGCCGTTCGCCAGCAGGAACTCTGCGAGCTCGGCAAGGCGCCCGAGATCGACGGCCTCAGCCGCGTCGAACGGCGTCACCATCGCGGTGAGGATGGTCCCGAGGCTGTCTGTCACGTCGCTCCTCTCCAGTCGTCTGGTCACGCAGGTTCGTCAGGTCAGTCCGTCCGCCGCTGCGCCCTGCGGGCCGGCGGCCGCTCACGAGCACTCCGTACACTTCGTGACTCCACGGGCATCAGTCCAGCAGATTCTCGAGGCCGATCACGGTCCCTTCAACAGCGCCGACGCGGCGCAGGGCCAGGAGCATGCCACCCATGAACGAGCGCCGCGACAGCGAGTCGTGGCGCAGCGTGAGCAGCTCGTCCTCTCCGCCGAAGACGACCTCCTGGTGCGCCACCGCGCCGGGAAGGCGCACGCTGTGGATGGTGACGCGCTCGTCGGCGACGAGCCCGCGCGAGGTCTGGCCGGCGCCGGGCGGGGCCGTCAGGGCGGACCCCGGCGCCTCCGCCATCAGCCGGGCCGTGCGCAGGGACGTCCCGGAAGGCGCGTCGATCTTGCCCTTCTCGTGAGTCTCGATGATCTCGGCGTGCGTGTAGTGACGCGCCGCCTCGGCGGCGAACTTCATGACGAGCACGGCGCCGAGCGCGAAGTTGGGGACGATGACCAGGCCGGCGCCGGACGCTTGCGCCCTGGCCGACAGGTCGTCCACCTGGGCGTCGTCCAGACCGGTGGCGCCGACCACGGTCGGGACGCCGGCCTCGAGCAGCGCGGCGGCGTTGTCGTAGACGGCGCCCGGGACGCTGAACTCGAGCGCGGCCGTGGGCGACGTCAGTGCGAGCGCCGAGACGACGTCGCCGAACCACGGCACCTCTCCCCCGTCGCCCTTGTGCGGGTCCACGAGAGCGGCGAGGCGAAGGTCCTTCTGCGCCGCGATGGTCGCGGCGCTCAGCGAGCCCATCTTGCCGGCCGCGCCGGTCACGAGGACGTCGATCATGACGCCCCCTCTTCCGGCGTACACAAGCGGGACAACGTAGACATACCGCTTATCGTTCCTCCAGGGCGAAGTCCTGCGTGACGGCCCGGAACGGCTCCGGGTGCGAGCCGATGCAGGCCGTCGACCACGTCTCAGGGTCATAGTACCGCCGCACCGCGGCGATGACCGCGTCCCGGTCGACGGCGTCGATGCGCTCGAGCACCTCGTCCACCGTGAGGACCGGCTGCTCGAGAAGCACGGCGCGCCCCAGTTGCTGCATGCGACTGCCGGGACTCTCCATGCCCAGGACGAGCTGCCCCTTGAGGTGGTTCTTGGCGCGGTCGATGGCGCTGTCGGCCATGTCGGCCTCCAGGTCGCGAAGCGTGTCGAGGATGACACGCATCGCCTCCTCGACCGCCTCCTCGCGCGAGCCGAAGTACACGGCCGTGAGGCCGGCGTCGGCGTAGAGGCTGGTGTACGAGTACACGGAGTACGCGAGGCCGCGCTTCTCGCGCACTTCCTGGAAGAGGTGCGAGCTCCAGGAACCGCCGAGGATCGTGTCGACCACGAACACGGCGTAGCGGTCGGGGTCGCCGCGCTTCGGTCCCGGACCACCGAGGCAGATGTTGTACTGCTCGGTGTCCTTCTGCGTGAAGCGCGCGATGTGCCGGGTCTCGGGCACGCTCAGGTCGGCGCGGCGGACCACCGCTCCCGGCTCCGGACGGAAGTGCTTCGCCGCCAGCTCCGAGAGTCGCTCGTGGTCCACGTGTCCGCTGGCGGCGATCACGATGCCGGGGTTCACGTAGTGGGCGTCGTGATAGTCACGCACGGTGTCGAGGTCGAGCCCGCTCAGGGTCTCGCTGTTGCCGATGATCGGCCGCCCGAGCGGGTGCTCCCCGAAGACGACCTCGGTGAGGTCGTCGTGGATGAGCTCGGGTGGCGAGTCCTCGTACATCGCGACCTCTTCGAGGACGACCTTGCGCTCGTCGTCGAGGTCGGCGAAGGTCGGCCGCGCGACCATCTCGGCGATGATCTCGAACGCCCTGTCGAGGTCCTCGTCCAGGAGCCGCGCGTTGACCAGCGTGTGCTCCTTGGAGGTCGACGCGTTGGGCTCGGCGCCCATGTCGTCGAAGATGTGCGCGATGTCGGACGCCGAGTACTTGTCCGAGCCCTTGAAGATCAGGTGCTCGATGAAGTGCGAGATGCCGCCGAGCTCGACCGGCTCGAGCCGTGAGCCCGCGGCGATCCAGACCCCGAGGGCCACCGAGCGCACGTTGTCCATGCGCTCGGTGGCGACTCGCAGCCCGTTCTCCAGCGTTGACAGGCGGTAGGCCTCCGTGGCCTGCTCCCTGCTCCGCTTCTTCTCTTAGTCGCCCTCGGGCGTCGTGAGGAGCGTCAGCCCGATGCGGTTGCGCGCCTTGTCGATCTCGACGACCTCGACGGTCACGGTGTCGCCGCGCTTGACGACGTCCTCGACGTTCTTCACGCGCTCGCCCTTGGGGGCCAGACGCGAGATGTGCAGGAGCCCGTCGGTGCCCTTCTTGAGCTCGACGAAGGCGCCGAAGTCGGTGGTCTTGACGACGCGTCCGGTGAAGACGTCGCCGACCTCGACCTCCTTGGTCATCGACTGGATGCGGTTCTTGACGCCTTCCGCAGCCTCCTCGTCGGGGGCGCAGATGAAGATCGTCCCGTCGTCCTGGATGTCGATGTCGGCGCTGAACTCCTCGGTCATGCCGCGGATGGTCTCGCCGCCCTTGCCGATGACCAGCCCGATCTGATCCGGGTTGATCTGGATCGAGAAGATGCGCGGCGCCCACTCGCTGAGCTCGCTGCGCGGCTCCGCGATCGCCTCGAGCATCTTGCCGAGGATGTGGAGCCGGGCCTTGCGGGCCTGCTCGAGCGCCTCCGTGAGGATCTCGAACGTGACGCCGGTGATCTTGATGTCCATCTGCAGGGCGGTGATGCCCTCGGCGGTGCCGGCGACCTTGAAGTCCATGTCGCCGAGGTGGTCCTCGACGCCGGCGATGTCGGTGAGGACGACGTAGTCATCGCCCTCCTTGATGAGGCCCATCGCGGTGCCGGCGACCGGACGCTTGATCTGCACGCCGGCGTCCATGAGCGACAGGGTGCTGCCGCAGACGCTCGCCATCGAGGAGGAGCCGTTGCTCTCGAGGATCTCCGAGACGACGCGGATCGTGTAGGGGAACTCGACCTCGTCCGGCAGGACCGGCACCAGGGCGCGCTCGGCGAGAGCGCCGTGGCCGATGTCACGGCGCTTGGGGCCGCGCATGAAGCCGGTCTCCCCCACCGAGTACGGCGGGAAGTTGTAGTGGTGGATGTAGCGCTTCTTGTCCTCGATGCCGAGGCCGTCGATGCGCTGGAACTCACCGGTGCCGCCCAGCGTGACGATGCTCAGGGCCTGCGTCTCGCCGCGCGTGAAGAGGCCGCTGCCGTGCGTGCGCGGGATGAGCCCCACTTCGCACGTGATCGGCCGGACCTCGTCGACGGCGCGGCCGTCGGGGCGCATCTTCTTGACGGCGATCCGCTCGCGGATCATGTCCTTCTCGAACTTGGCGACGGCGCGGCGCACCTGGACGACGCGCTCGGGGTCGGGATCCTCGCCCAGAAGCTGAGCGTACGCGGACTCCTTGACCTCAGACGTCGCGTCCTGGCGGGCCTTCTTGTCGTGCACCTGGGTGGCGGCGTCGAACGCCGCGCCGAAGCCGGAGCGGACCTGCTCGAGGATCGCCTCGTCGACGGTGTACTCGGGCACGTCCCACTTCGGCTTGCCGGCGAGCTTCTGCAGCTCGAGCTGCACGTCGACGAGCTTCTTGATCTCGTCGTGCGCAAGGCGCAGGGCCTCGACGATGGTGGCCTCGGAGACTTCCTGGGCGCCGGCCTCGACCATGGCGATGGCGTCGGCGGTGCCGGTGACCACGAGATCGAGGTCGGACTCGTCCTGGAGCTCCTCGAGCGTCGGGTTGATGACCAGCTGGCCGTCGATACGGCCGACGTGCACCGAGCCGATCGGGCCGAGGAACGGGATCTCGCTGAGCGTCAGCGCCGCGGAGGCGCCGAGCGTGGCGAGGATGTCGTAGGGGATCTCGAAGTCCACGGAGAGTGTCGTCGCGACCACGTGGACCTCGTTCATGAAGCCCTTCTTGAAGAGCGGCCGGATCGGCCGGTCGATCTGTCGCGCCGCGAGGATGGCCTTCTCGCTGGGACGGCTCTCACGCTTGATGAAGCCGCCGGGGATCTTGCCGGCAGCGTAGTGGCGCTCTTCCACGTCGACCGTGAGGGGGAAGAAGTCCTGCCCCTCCTTCGCGGTCTCGCGCGCCGTCGCGGCGACGAGGACCACCGTGTCGCCACACGTCACCAGCACGGACCCATTGGCCTGCTTGGCGAGGCGACCGGTCTCGAGGGTGATGGTATGACCCCCGACTTCTACTTGAATCGTGTTCATCTGTTCCTTCGTCTGTCTCGACCCGGCGCCCCATTGCGCTCGGGTACTCTGTCGTCGGCGTGGGGTTGGCACGGGGACGATTGTCATCGACGCGTCTGGCGCCGAAGTGGTGGTTACTTGCGGAGCTCGAGCTCCTTGACGAGCGCGCGGTAGCGCTCCAGGTCACGCGCCTGCAGGTAGTTGAGCAGGCGACGACGCTGACCGACCATCTTGAGCAGGCCGCGCCTGCTGTGATGGTCCTTCTTGTGGGTCTTGAGGTGCTCGGTGAGAGTCGTGATGCGCTCGGTGAGGAGCGCGATCTGCACCTCGGGGGAGCCAGTGTCGCCTTCGTGCTTGGCGTGCTTGGCGATGATGGTCTCTTTGACGTCCTTGGTGGTTGCCATGTGGTTCACCTCCCTCGGGGGAGTATCCGGGAACCCAGTCACGGGATGGCGGCCCGTGACCGAGAAAGCGGTCGCGCTAGGGTAGCACAGCGGGCGTCCGGCGAGAAACCGTGCCCGGCGCGCCGGAGCGCGGTCAGGCGCCGCCGCCCAGACCCACGGCGTCGAGCGCCGGGTCCGTGAGCGAGGCGGCCGCCTCGATGTCGAGGCGCATCTGGACGACGAGCGCGTCGACGCTGTCGAAGCGCCGCTCGTCGCGGATCTTGTGGAGGAAGTCGAGCCGGATCTCACGCTCGTAGATGTCCCCCGAGAAGTCCAGGAGAAACGCCTCGACGGTCACGTGAGTCGTCGGCTCGTCGCGGCTCTGGAAGGTCGGGTTGTGGCCGATGTTGACCGCCGCGCGGTACCAGGACCCCGCCACGTGGGCGCGGGCGGCGTACACGCCCCGGCCCGGGAAGATCGTGCCCGCCTCGACGTCGACGTTGGCGGTCGGCACGCCCAGCGTGCGGCCGCGCTTGTCTCCGTGAGCGACGAGGCCGGCGGCCGACGGCGGCCGGCCGAGGATCTCCCGCACCTCCTCGAGCTCGCCGTCGTGCAGCAGCCGCCGGATGCGGGTGGAGCTGATCGGCTCGCCGTGTTCGGTGACCAGCGGGCAGACCTCGACGTCGTAGCCGTTGGCCGCGCCGCAGGCGCGCAGTCGCGCCGCGTCGCCGGCCCCGCGGGCGCCGAAGTTGAAGTTCTCGCCGACGACGACTGCCTTGGCCTCGAGTCCGTCGGCCAGCAGTCCGGCGCAGAACTCGGCCGGCGTGAGCGCCGCCATCTTCTCGTCGAACGGCAGCATGATGAGCTCGTCCGGGCCGAGGTCGGCGATCAGCCGCACCTTCTCCTCGTTGGAGGTGAGGAGGCGCGGCGCCCGCGTGGGATCGACCACCGAGAGCGGGTGCCGGTCGAACGTGACCACGGCGCTCGTCAGGCCGCGCTCGGCCGCGAGCTCGACGGCGCGGCCGATGACCGCGCGGTGCCCGGCGTGCACGCCGTCGAACGTCCCCAGCGCGAGCGCGCGAGGGCGCGACGGCAGCGACGCGATATCGGAGACGACCTGCATCACACCTTGACGAGCAGCTTCAGGGCGTTGCCCTCCTCGGCCGGCCCGTAGATGGCGATGAGCTCGCCGCGGAAGGTGAGGCGCACCGGCTCCTGCGGGCCGCCGGGCAGCCGGGCGCCGTTGCGCACGGCGGTCACCTGGGCGGCCGAAAGCTCGATGCCGGGCATGAACTGCAGCGCCACAGCCGGCGGGATGAGGCCGGGGATGTGCTCGTCGCCGGCCTCCCGCTCCTCGATCGACTCTTCGAACTCCGCCAGCGTCTGCGCCTCGTCCAGCAGCAGGTCGCCCACCGCGGTGCGCGAGAGCTGCTCGAGGTGGGCGCCGGCGCCGACGGCCTCGCCGAGGTCGATGGCCAGTTGCCGCACGTAGGTGCCCTTGGAGCAGGCGATGTGGCAGCGCATGGTCTGCGCCGCCTCATCGAAGTCGAGCACGTCGATGGCCTCGATCTCCACTTCCTTGACCGGCGTCTCCACGACCTCGCCGCGGTGGGCCTTCTTGTAGAGCCTCTCGCCGTCGACCTTGACCGCCGAGGTCATGGGCACGCTCTGCATGATGTGCCCGAGGAACTCCGGGATGGCGGCGTCGACGGCGGCGCGGGTCGTGGCCACGCCCGTCTCCGTGAGGTCTCCGGTCAGGTCGCCGGTGTCCGAACGGACGCCGAACCTGACCGTGCACTCGTACTCCTTGGGCAGGTCGACGAAGAACCGCGCGAGCTTGGTCGCGCGACCGGCGAGCACGACCAGCAGGCCGGTCGCGAACGGGTCGAGCGTCCCCGCATGGCCCACCTTCTTGACGTTCGGGCGCAGGTTCCGCCGCACGCGGGCGACGACGTCGTGGGACGTGAAGCCCTCCGGCTTGTCGATCAGGAGGACGCCGTCGAGAGGCGTCTTTCGAGTTCGGAACTGAGCCACGCGATCACCTCCTCGGTGCTGTCGTCGCTGGAGAACCCGGAGGCCAGCTTGTGGCCGCCCCCGCCCCGCAGGGCGGCGATGGCGCTGACGTCGATGGTCTCCGAGCGCAGGCTGACGCGCACGGGCGCGCCGCCCGTCTGTTCCTTGACGAGGGCGGCGACCTCGACCCCGTCGACGCCGCGCAGGCTGTCGACGATGCCGTCGGTCTCCTCGGGTCCGGCGCCGGTCTCGGAGAAGTCCTCGCGGGTGACGGCGGCGAGCAGCGCGCGGCCGCCGGCCACGGACGTGGCGCCGGCGACGGCACGCGCCCAGAGGCGCAGCGACGCTTCCGAGCGGCTCTCGTAGAGCAGCGCGTACATGCCGGTGACGTCCACGCCCAGTTCGACGAGCCAGGCCGCGGTCCGGAACGTGGACGGCGACGTGCTGTCGTGGTGGAAGTGGCCGGTGTCGAACGAGATGCCCGCGTACAGGGCGGCGGCGGCCTCCCGAGAGGGCCGCAGCCCGAGCGCGCGGGCGACATCGCACACGAGCTCGCTCGTGCTGCTGGCGTCGCCGCGTACGTAGGCGAGCTCGCCGTAGCGCGGATTGTCGTGGTGGTGGTCGATGTTCACGGCGACGTCGCCCCAGGTGGGCAGCGCCAGGCGGTCCGGGCTCCCGGAGTCGAGCGCGTAGAGCGCGGCGTCGGCCGGCGGCGCGCCGCGCCGGACGCGTGCGGCCGGGAGCAGGACGTCGCCGAGCGGCAGCAGTTCGTCCTCGGAGACGTAGAGCTCGGCGTCGACGCCGAGCTGCGCGAACAGGTCGAGCATGCCCGCCGCCGCGCCGAGCGCGTCGGAGTCAGGCTTCTCGTGGACGGCGAGCGCCACGCGGGCCTCGCCGCGCATGCGCCGGCACAGCTCGTCGAGGTCGGCGGCGAGCGCCTTCACGCCTCGTCCTCGCCGGAGGTCTCGCCGGCTCCCGCATCTTCCGTCAGCCGGCGCGGGTGCATCCGGGTCGTCCACCCCGGGTACGAGGATCTCGTGCGCTTCCTCGCCCAGCAACTCCGCCTCACGCTTGAGCGCGCGCTCGATGCGCAGGGCGTTGTCGAGCGTGTCGTCGTAGAAGAAGTGCAGCTGCGGCGTGCGCTTCATGTGGAGCGAGGCATTGATCTTGCCCTGGAGAAAGCCGCGCGACTTCTCCAGCGCCGTCATGGTCGAGTCGCGCTCCGTGGCGCTTCCGAGCACGCTCACGAAGACCTTGGCGTGCCGCAGGTCCGACGACGTCTCGACGCCGGTCACGGTCACGAACCCGATGCGGGGGTCCTTGAGCCCCTCCACGGTGATGACCGAGGAGAGCGTTTCCTTGATGCTTTCGTTGATCTTCAGGAGTCGATGTCCCATACCGTATCCACTGGGTCGGCTGTCTTGAGCAGCACGCGCGCGACCTCGAAGGCCTGCGCGTGAAGATAGCGATCGATATCGTCGAGGCGCTCGCGAGTCTGCTGGAGCGAAGAAGCGGCGATCACCACGAGCACCCTCGCCCGCTGCCACGCATCCTGCAGTCCTACCTCGCTGAACGAGGCGCGAAACCGGGACTGCAGCACATCACGCAGCGAAGCCAGCGGCGCGCGCTTCTCCTTCAGCGTCCGCGCCTCGGGGAAGTGCAGCTCTGCTAGATAGACGCCGAGGCAGGCGTCATGCTTCACGGGCGACTTCTCTGGTCTCGTACGCCTCCAGCACGTCCCCTTCTTTGAGGTCGTTGAAGCCGTCGACCAGGATGCCGCATTCGAAGCCTTCCAGGACCTCGCGCGCGTCTTCGGCGAAGCGCTTGAGCGAGCCCATCTTGCCGTCGTAGGCCACCACGTCGTTGCGCAGGACGCGCACGTTGGCGTTGCGCACGATCTTCCCGTGCGTGACCATGCAGCCCGCGATGGTGCCGAGCTTGGACGCCTTGAACGTGGTGCGCACCTCGGCCTGGCCGAGCACGACCTCCTCGATGGTCGGCTTGAGCATGCCGACCAGGGCGGCGGTGATGTCCTCGGTGACCTTGTAGATCACGCGGTACGTGCGGATGTCGACGCCTTCGGTCTCGGCAAGCGCCGTCGCCTGCGGGCTCGGGCGCACGTTGAAGCCGATGATGATCGCCGTCGAAGCCGCGGCGAGCATGATGTCGGACTCGTTCACGCCGCCGACGCCCGAGTGGATGATCCGCACCTTGACCTCGGGGTGCTGGATCTTGAGCAGCGCGTCGCTGAGCGCCTCGAGGCTGCCCTGGACGTCGGCCTTGACCACGAGGTTGAGGTCGAGGACCTTGCCCGCGGCGATGCGCGCGAAGACGTCGTCGAGCGTGAGCGCGTGCTGTTTGGCGAGCGCCTCCGTCTTGATCCGGTTGGAGCGCTTCTGGCCGAGCGTACGTGCGGCGCGCTCGTCCTTCACGACGCGGCAGAACTCGCCGGCCACCGGCAGTTCGTCGAAGCCGATGATCTCCACCGGCGTCGAAGGACCACCCTCCTTGAGCGGCCCGCCGCGGAAGTCGCGCATGGCGCGCACCTTGCCGCTCGCCTCGCCGGCGACGACGGCGTCGCCGACGCGGATGGTGCCGCGGCTGACGAGCATGGTCGCCACGACGCCGCGGCCCGGGTCCACCTTGGACTCGATGATGAACCCGCTGGCGGGCGCATCGGGGTTCGCCTTGAGGTCGCTGACCTCTGCCACGAGCAGGAGCGTGTCGAGGAAGTTGTCGAGCCCGATGCGCTGCTTCGCGCTGGCCTCGACGAAGATGTTGTCCCCGCCCCACTCCTCCGGCACGATGCCGTGCTCGGCGAGCTGCTGCTTGATGCGCTCGATGTTGGCGTCGGGCTTGTCGATCTTGTTGATGACGATCACGACGGGGACCTGCGCCGCCTTGGCGTGGTCGATGGCCTCGACGCTCTGCGGCATGACGCCGTCGTCGGCGGCCACGACGATGGCGGCGATGTCGGTGACCTTGGCGCCGCGCGCCCGCATGGCGGTGAACGCGGCGTGGCCGGGCGTGTCGATGAACGTGATCGGGTGGCCGTTGTGCTTCACCTGATAGGCGCCGATGTGCTGCGTGATGCCGCCGGCCTCGCCGGCCGCCACCGCGGTGTCGCGGATGGCGTCGAGGAGGCTGGTCTTGCCGTGGTCGACGTGGCCCATGACCGTGATGACCGGGGCCCTCGGCTGGAGGTCCTTGGGATCGTCCACGGCCTCCTTCTCGAGTTCGGCCTCTTCGTCGGCCGCGTGGGTGATCTCCACCTCGCGGTTGAAGTCGGTGGCCAGGACCTCGATGGCTTCGTCACTCAGGGTCTGCGTGATGGTGACCATCTCGCCGTAGCCCATGAGGGCCTTGATCATGT
Organism: uncultured Thermoleophilia bacterium; assembly: GCA_963739595.1. Classification (GTDB taxonomy): domain Bacteria; phylum Actinomycetota; class Thermoleophilia; order UBA2241; family UBA2241; genus CAIXSE01. The sequence continues at coordinate 24,424 of CAVUBA010000013.1, read as the reverse complement.
CGGACGTGGTGATGCCCAGCAGCTGGGAGATGTCCTTGACGCTCGAGCCGGACGGGACCTTGACCAGGCCGGTCGGGACGACCGGCGCGGTCTGCTGCTCCTCGCGGTCACGGCCGCGGCCGCGGCCACGGCCACGGCGCCGGTCGCCCGGGCCGCCGCCACGCCTGGACGCGCCGGCGTCGATGATGACGCGGCGCTTCTTGCCGGCCGGCGCTCCGCCGCCGGAACGCCGGCGAACGGCGCCGCCCGCGGCCGCCGTGTAGGCCTTCTCGATCGCTTCGTCGTCGACGTTGACCTCTCCGTCGACGACCTCGATGCCCGCCTTCTTGAGGTGGGCGAGCACATCGTCGACGCTGGTCTTTCTCTGAGTCGCGATGTCCGACACTTTACGTTTCGCCATTCACCTCACCGCCTTTCGTCGATAGTCGCCGCAGGCACGCTATGGTGCGGGGCGGCGCAGCTGCGCCGCACTTTGGTCGCCGCAGGCTCATAGTCATGCGGGCTGTCGTGATTGAACCGCATCTTCCCCGGTCCCGCGAAGACCGCACGCACCGCGGGATCGAGAGTCACCGGGCCGCGGAAGGCGCGCGCGAACGCGCGCTTCTTCTCCGCGGCCTCGAGACAATTCTCTTGTGGACACAAATAGGCGCTCCTGCCGGGAGCGCCGGGCCAGGCCTTGACGACCTCGCCCGTGCGAAGCCACGAGCCGCACGAGCTCGTCCTGGCCGCGCTTGCGGCGACAGCCGACGCACGTCCTCTCCGGCGTCGCCACGGCGATCACTCTTCGTTCGCCTCCGTGGCCTCGGCCGGCTCACCGGCGTCCGCCGGCTTCTCGACGGCCTCCGAGGCCGCCGGAGCTGCCGGCTCGGCCGGCACGTAGTCGGCGTGGATGCTGCAGTAGCGAGAGCCAGGCTCGGCCTGGTTGGGGCAGCGCTTGCCGGTGCGCATGATCGCCATGCACTGGCCGTCCACGCCTTCTTCGTCGCTGAACTCGAGGCTGTTCTCGGCCTCGGCCATCTGCTGCTGGCTCTTGATGTCGATGCGCCAGCCGGTGAGCTTGCTCGCCAGCCGGGCGTTCTGGCCTTCTTTGCCGATGGCCAGCGACAGCTGGTCGTCGGGGACGATGATCGTGGCCGTCTTCTCGTCGTCGTCGACGATGACCTCACGCACGCGAGCGGGCGAGAGAGCCTTGGCGACGAATCTGGCGGCGTCTTCGTTGTAGGGGATGATATCGATGCGCTCGCCGCGCAGCTCGCTGACCACCATGCGCACGCGCGAGCCGCGCGGGCCCACGCAGGCGCCGACCGGGTCGACGCCGTCGGCATGGGAGATGACGGCGATCTTGCAGCGGCCGGGGACGGGCTTGCCGTCGCGGCCGCGGTAGCCGGTCTCGCGCGCCACCTGGCGGATCTCGACCAGGCCGTCGGCGATCTCGGGGACCTCGAGCTCGAACAGCTTGCGCACGAGCTCCTCGCTGCGGCGCGAGAGTTTGACCTGCGGGCCCTTGGCCGACTCCTCGACGCGCATGATCACGGCCTTGATGCGGGCGCCGTGCTCGTAGTGCTCGGTCTCGATCTGCTCGCCGCGCGGCAGCTCGGCCTCGACGCGGCCGAGCTCGACCAGCGTGTTGTGGCGCGGGTCGCTCTGCTGCACGATGCCGGTCACCAGCTCGCCGACACGGTCGATGTACTCGTCGTACATGAGGTCGCGCTCGGCCTCGCGGATGCGCTGCAGGATGACCTGCTTGGCCGTCATCGCGGCGATGCGGCCGAAGTCGTCCGGAGTGACCTCGATGCGCTCGACCTCGCTCATGTCGACGCCGCTGAGGTCGAGGCCCACCTCTTCTCCGGTCTCCTCGTCGAGTACTTTGAGGGACTCGGTGTCGATGTGGTCCGGGAAGATGAGCTCGAAGACCCGCATGTCGCCGGTCTCCGTGTCGATCTCCACCGCGGCGTACTCCGCCGCGTCGGGCGACTTCTTGTAGGCGGACAGCAGCGCGTCCTCGAGAGCCTCGACAAGAGCTTCGAAGGCGATGCCCTTCTCGCTCTCGATCTGGCGCAGAGCCTCGATGATCTCTCTACTCACGTTGGCCTCCGTCGGTTTCAAAGTTGTAGACCACGTGGGCCTTTCCGAGGGCGTCGAGCGGCAGCGTCGCGCTGCTCCCGCCCTCGAGGGTGAGGGTGATGGACTGGTCGTCGGCCCCCGCGAGGATGCCGCGGAAGTTGCGGCGGCCCTCGATGGGCCGTGTCATGGTCACTGCGACCTCGCGGCCGAGCTGCGCGGCGAAGTGCTTCGGCTTGCGCAGCCGCCGGTCAAGACCGGGCGACGACACCTCGAGCGCGTAGCGCTCACGCAGCTCCTCGAGCGACTGACTCACCGCGGCCAACAGGTCGAGGTCCACCCCGCCCGGCCGGTCGATGAACAGCGTCAGGATCGGCGGCTGACCGCGGACCTCGAAGTCCACGAGCTCGACGTCGGGGTGCCGCTCGGTGAGCGCGGCTTCGATGACGGCTTCCAGTTCCTCTCTCTTCTCCCTCATACCGACCCCTAACACGAGAAAAGTCGGTTGCCACCGACTTTTGACGCAAGAGTCCGCCTCGTGGTGTGTTGTACAGCCCGAGAAGTATAGCACCCGTTTCGAAAGGCGTCCAAGGGAGCGCCGGCTCAGGCCGTGCCCGTTTCTGCCGATAGGGAGACTGACAGACGGCAGACCGGGCGAGAGGCAGGCGATGGGCGAGTACACCACGTTCGAATGCAGCCAGTGCAGCTACAAGGCCGAGCGCATCCGCTGGGGCGTGAGCGTGTATGACCCTCGCAAGCGGTTCATGCCCGGCTACTGCGTGGAGTGCGGCACGATCGTCGAGGTCGACATGACCGGCGCCGACATCCACGTGGACGAGTTCCGCTGCGTGGTCTGCGGCAGCGAGCTCTTCTTCCTCGAGAAGGCCGCCTCCTACACGTGCCCCAAGTGCAAGGCGCACGACATGAAGCTGCACCAGGGAGAGTACTGGTAGAAGCGGCGGCCGGCGCTACTTGACGATCTCGACCGGGCTGCCCGCCGGCACGAGCCTGCTCACCTCGAGCACGTCCTTGTTCTGCATGCGCACGCACCCGTGGCTGATGGCCTTGCCGATCAGCCACGGCTCGTTGGTGCCGTGGATACGCCACCGGCCCGCCCTGCGGCCCAGTAGGCCAGCTTGGGCTGGAACGCGCTGATGCCGAGCGCCAGCACGCCGTAGGCGCCGCTCGGCGTCGGCGGCCGGAGCTTCTGGTTGATGAAGAAGGACCCGGTGGGTGTGGTCAGGCCGGGCCTGCCCGACGGCGACCGGGAAGGTCTCCGACCAGGCTCCCCCGGCGATACACGCGAGAGCTTGCGCTGCGAGAGGTCGATCGACGATCTTGGCGGTCGTCGTGTAGAAGGCCAGCTTGCCCTCCGCGCACCCACCCGCGGGTCTCGTTGGGTGGTACCGCCAGCCAGACGCGGTACCAGATCGCTGCCGCCGACGTCCTTGATGGAGTCGACGAGCACGAGCGTGGGGTAGCCGTTCTGATTGACCTTCGCCAGCTTGGCGTCGGACCGGCGCGGACGTCGCTCGGCGCGCTTGTACACGGTGACGGGCGCTGACGGCCTTGCCGACCGTCCAGCGGTCGTACTGCGGCGCGACCGCACCGGGCGCGAGGCGGCGTCGGCCTGGCCACCGGCGCCAGCGCCTGGCTGGTGCCCGACCCCTGCGGCCCGGGCGCGGACGGCGGCGTACCCGCCGAAGGCCGCCGCGAGCACGACGGCGAGGCCGGCGACCAGGAGCAGGATGTCTGCGCACGCGTGAGTTCATCGGTCCAAGGATAGTGAGCCGCTGCAACAGGTACAAACGAGCATGTGGTCGATTCCCTTCAGTGGCGTACACTAATACGGACGTAGTGGCAGCAACGAAAGGAGCGCCGGTTGATCGCCGTCATCGTCCTCATCGTCATCGTGGTCGTGATCGTGGCCGTGCTGGCGGGGATGTACAACAGCCTCGTCAAGCGCCGCAACCAGGTAGACAACTCGTGGAGCCAGATCGACGTCCAGCTCAAGCGCCGCCACGACCTCATCCCCAACCTGGTCGAGGCCGTCAAGGACTACATGTCCTTCGAGCAGGAGACGCTCACCAACGTCACCAAGGCGCGCGCCGCCGCCATCGACGCCGGCGCCAAGGGCCCCCAGGCCGTGGCTGAGGCCGAGAACGCGCTCACCGGCACCCTCAAGAGCCTGTTCGCCGTGACCGAGAACTACCCGGACCTCAAGGCCAACCAGAACGTCATGCAGCTTCAGGAAGAGCTGACCTCCACGGAGAACAAGATCGCCTTCGCGCGGCAGTTCTACAACGACAGCGTGCTCACCTACAACAACAAGATCCAGATGTTCCCGTCCAACCTCATCGCCGGGATGTTCAACTTCACCACGCGGCAGTTCTTCGAGGTCCCGGAGACCGACAAGGCCGTCCCGACCGTCGACCTGAGGTAGGCGCGCGGCCCGTCGGCCGCGGACCGGCATGTACGAACAGATCGCCAAGAACCGCCGGGCTTCCTGGCTGCTGGCGGGACTCGTCGTGGCCCTGCTGGCCATGCTCGGCTTCGCCATCGGCTACGCCACCATGGGCGGCACCTCCGGCGGCATCGGGCTGCTCGGCGTGTTCGGCATCGTCGCCATCGCCTGGAGCATCATCGGCTACTACACCGGCGACAAGATCGTGCTCACCGCGAGCGGCGCCCGCCAGGTGACGCACGACCGAGGCGCCGCAGCTCTACAACGTCGTCGAGGAGATGACGATCGCGGCCGGCCTGCCGCAGGTGCCGGCCGTGTACATCCTCGACGAGGCCTCTCCCAACGCGCTCGCCACGGGGCGCGACCCGCAGCACGCCTCCATCGCGGTGACGCGCGGGCCTGCTCGAGCGCCTCGACCGCGAGGAACTCCAGGGCGTCGTCGCCCACGAGATGTCGCACATCCGCAACTACGACATCCGCTTCGAGACGCTCGTCGGGATCCTCGTCGGGATGATCGCGCTGATCGCCGACTTCTTCCTGCGCTGGAGCTTCTGGGGCGGCATGGGCCGCCGCCGCGGGGGCAGCTCCGGCAACGACCAGGCCGGGGCGATCCTCGCGATCGTCGCCATCGTGCTCGCCATCCTCGCGCCGCTGGCCGCCTACGCCGTGCAGTTCGCGGTGTCGAGGCGGCGCGAGTACCTGGCAGACGCCTCGGCCGTCGAGCTCACGCGCAACCCGCTCGGCCTGGCTCGGGCGCTCACACGCATCGCCTCAGACCCGGCGCCCCTGCGCCACGCCAACCGGGCGACGGCGCATCTCTACATCGCCAACCCGCTCAAGAAGACCAAGGAAGTCACCGGCGTCTTCGACACGCACCCGCCCATCCAGCAGCGCATCGCCGTCCTGCTGGAGATGGCCCACGTCGGGCCGGAAGCGCTGGCGGAGGGGGCGGGGCCGGCCGCCGCAGGCCCGCCGGCGCCCAGGTCCCGGGAGGGCCGCGGGCGGCGCGGCCGCCCAGGCGCTCCGCCCAGCCGGTCACGCCGACGCCGCCGCCGCCCCCGCGCCGCGCCGGACCTCCCGCGCCGCCCGGCTGATCGCTCAGTCGACGCCGTCGAGGCGCTGCCGGTAGGTCTCGCTCCGGGGGTGCAGGGCGCGGGCCAGCCGCAGGTGTCCCCGCGCCTCTTCCCCGCGCCCCATGGCCTTCAGGCATCTGGCGAGCGCGTAGTGCGCGTAGTCGCAGTCCGGCACGTCGTCGACGACGGCGCCGAACAGCTCGGCCGCCTGCTCGAAGTGGCCGACCGCGAACTGCGCCCGCCCGAGCGTCTCCCGGATCGAGTTGCGTCCGGGCTCCAGCCGGAGCGCCCGCGAGAGATACATGGCGGCCTGCGCGGGATGCCCGTCCTCGAGGAAGTCGACCCCGCGCCGGAACAGCGTGTAGGCCTCGCTCTCGGCGCAGAAATCGGGGATGGGACGGTCGGACGGCTCCACGAGCAGGTCCCTCAGAGGCCGAGCTCGGGGGCGATGGCCTGCATCGCCTCGAGGCCGAGGGCGAAGAACTCGTCGAGCTCGAGGCCGAGTTCCTCGCAGCGCGCGATGGACTCCCGGTCCACGCCGCGCGCGAAGGCGCCTTCGCGGTACCGCTTGCGCACCGACTTGACCTTGACGCCGGCGAGGTCCTTGTCGGGGCGCACCAGCGCCGCCGCCGTGATGAGGCCGCTGAGCTGGTCGGCGGCGATGAGCGCGACGTCGATGCGCTCCGTCGCGACGACTCCCGTGTCCGGATTGTGGGCCGCGACGGCGTGCGTGGCCGCTTCCGGCAGGCCGAGCGCGCCAAGCGTCTCGGCGGCCTGGGCGCCGTGGCGGGCGATGTCGTGCTCCGTCTCCTCGGCGTCGAGGTCGTGGCCGAGGCCGGTGAGGCCCCACACGTCCGGGTCCTCGTCGAGACGCGCCGCGAGCGCGCGCATGATCGCCTCGGTGGCGAGCATGTGGCGGCGCAGGTTCTCGTTCTGCACGTGCGCCTGCACCTCGGCGAGCACGGGGGCGCGGTCGATGGTCATCGGGCCAGCCCCGCCTCGATCTGGTCGGCGATGGCGGCCGCGCAGGCCGTCTTCGTCGTCCGCGGCACGTGCACTTCGCCGGCCGGCGTGAGGATGGTGATCTCGTTCTCGTCCGAGCCGATGCCGACGCCCTCGGCGAGGATGTCGTTGAACACGAGCAGGTCGACGCCCTTGGCCGCCTTCTTGGCCCGCGCCCTGTCGAGCCGCGGGCCGGCCTCGGCGGCGAAGCCGACGCGGTACAGGCCGGGCCTGGCCGTTGAGGCGAGCACGTCGACCGTGCGCACGAGCTCGAGAGTGAGCGACTCGCGCTCGCCGCGCTCGATCTTGCCGCCCTCTTCGTCCCGGGGCCGGAAGTCGGCGACGGCCGCGGCCATGACGAGCACGTCGGCGTCGCGCACCTGCTCGCCGACCGCCGCGGCCATCTCGGCTGCGCTCTCGACGCGCACGACGTCGTAGGACGTCGCCCTCGGCCGGCTGCGTCGTCACGAGCGTGACGCGCGGCGCCGCGCAGGTAGGCCTCGTCGGCGACCGCGCGGCCCATCTTGCCGCTGGAGCGGTTGCCGATGAAGCGCACCGCGTCGATGCGCTCCCGCGTGCCGCCGGAGGTGACCACGACCTTCTTGCCGGCGAGAGCGCCCGACGAGGAACGGGCGAGCGCCCGGCGCACGGCGAGGCGGATGGCGTCGGGAGAGGCCATCCGGCCCGAGCCCTCTTCGCCGCAGGCGAGCTCTCCCTCTTCGGTGGGCAGCACTTCCACCCCGCGCTCCGCGAGCACGCGGACGTTCTCGCGCGTGGCCGCATGCTCGTTCATCGCCCAGTTCATGGTGGGCGCGACGATCACGGGACCGCGGAAGGCGAGGTAGATCGCCGTCAGCAGGTTGTCGGCCATGCCGGCAGCCATCTTGGCCAGCGTGTTCGCCGTCGCCGGAGCGACGACCATGACGCTGGCCTTCCTGGCAGCCTCGATGTGCTGGAACCAGCCGCCGCTGGCCTGCCAGGCGCTCTGGTCGTCGAGCACCGGCGCCTGCGAGACGGCCGCGAACGTCAGGGGCATCACGAAGCGCTGGGCGGCCTCCGTGGTGACGACCAGCGGCTGGAAGCCGTCCTTGACGAGGCCGCGCACGAGCTCCACGGCCTTGTAGATGGCGATGCCGCCCGTGACACCGACGAGCACGGTGCGGGCGGCATGGATGGTGGGAGCCTCGCTCACGGCTCGATCAGTCGGCGGGATTCTCGTGGTCGATCTTGTTGTCGACGATCTCCTCGAAGGCGATCGTGAGCAGGTTGGTGCTGCGCGTCGTGATCAGCGGCGGCGTGAGCTCTTCGAGCCCAAGGGTGTTCTCGCCGAGGCTGTGGTAGTAGTTGTTGATCTGCCGCGCGCGCTTGGCGGCGATCATGACCAGCTCGTAGCGAGAGCCGTCCGCGTGGGGCAGCAACTCGTCGATGCGGGGCTTGTCCACTAGTCTTCTCTCCTCTGTGCTTCGATGATGGCGGCCACCTCGTCGGCGGCGCGCCCGGCCTCGTCGTTCACCACGACGTGGTCGAATTCCTCTGCTGCGGCGACCTCGGTCTCCGCCCTGTCCAGCCGCTTCGCGATGGCCGCCGCCGTCTCCGTGCCGCGCCCGCGAAGCCGTTCCGCGAGTTCGGACATGCTCGGCGGTGCGATGAACACCGAGATCGCCTCTGGCATCGTCCTGCGCACCGCGCGTGCTCCGATGAGCTCGATCTCGAGGATCACGTCGTCGCCCGCCGCCAGCTTGGCCTCGACCTCGCTGCGGAGCGTGCCGTACAGGTTCCCACTGTACTCTACCCACTCGAGGAAGTCGCCCGACGCGACCGCGTGCCGGAACGTCTCCTCGTCGAGGAAGTGGTACTCGCGGCCGTCCACTTCGCCGGGCCGCGGCGCGCGCGTCGTCGCCGAGACGGACGTCACGACGCGCGTCGAGGCGCTGGCGGACGAGGGCGATGACGGTCCCCTTCCCGGCGCCCGAGGGCCCCGAGATGACGAAGACAGCGGGGATGCGTCAGCCTCCGAAGTAGGCGAGCAGCTCGTGCCGCTGGCGCTCCGAGAGACCGCCGACGGTCTTGCTCGGGCTGATGCGGCACTGCTCCATGATGCGCGCCGACTTGACGCGGCCGCACTTGGGCGCGGCCATGAGGAGGTCGGCGACCTTGGCCGTGAGCAGGAACTCCGGCGGCGCGGCGAGGATCTCGTTGATGCTCACGCTGCCGTGCTTGAGGTCGGACTTGAGCGCAGCGCGGCGGCTGCGGACCTCGTTGGCCCTGCCGAGGGCGTCCATGCGCTGGCCGAGCGAGCGCGCGGGAGCCGTATTGAACTGCTTGGAAGAGGCGGACATCGCGCGAGAGTATATGTGATGCCGCGCGCGCAGTTCAACAGGACCGCGGCAGGAAAAGCGTAGACTAGCTGGACTTTTCCTGGACGGCCGGACCGCGCGCGGCGATCAGGCGCGCAGCGCCGCGCCGCGCGCCTCGGCCACGGACGAGAAGCCGTGGGCCTCGAGCTCGTCGCGGAGCTCCGCCAGGATGCGCTGCGGCGCTTCGAAGGCGGTGAAGTTGGCGGCGCCCACCGCCACGGCCGTGGCGCCGCAGGCGATGAACTCGAGCGCGTCCTGACCCGTCATCACGCCGCCCATGCCGACGATCGGCGTGTCCGGGAACGCCTGCGCCACCTCGGCGACCATGCGCAGCGCGATGGGCTTGATCGCAGGGCCGCACAGGCCGCCGGTCCGGTTGCCCAGGAAGGGCTTCAGCGTCTGCCGGTCGAGCACGAGCGCCTTGAAGGTGTTGACCAGCGAGAGGCCGTCGGCGCCGGCGCCGAGCGCGGCCGCGCCGGCCTCGGTGACGTCGCGGACGTTGGGCGTGAGCTTGGCGAGCAGGAACCGGTCCGTGGCCTCGCGGCAGGCGGCGACGACCTCCGCGGTGGCGGCCGGGTCGGCGCCGATCTGCAGGCCGCTCGAGACGTTGGGGCAGGAGACGTTGAGCTCGTAGCCCTCGATGCGCGGGGCCGTGCCGGCGGGCGCTTCGGCCAGGTGCGCCTCGAGCGCTGCGACCACGGCCGCGTACTGCGCCGGGCTCGTTGCCGCCGACGCTCACGATCACCGGCTGCCGCAGCGTCGCCCACTCGGGCAGCTGGCCGATCCACGCGTGGATGCCCGGGTTCTCGAGGCCGATGGCGTTGATCATGCCGGCCGGCGTCTCGGTGACGCGCGGCGCCGGGTTGCCGGTCCGCGCGTCGGCGGTGACCGTCTTGGGGACGTACGCCGCGTACGGGAAGTCGGCGAAGTAGTCGCCGTCGTAGCGGCGCGCGTACTCGAGCAGGTCGAACGTGCCCGAGGCGTCGACGAGCGGGTGCTCGAGGACGAGGGGGCCGAGCCGCACGGACGAGGTCGAGCGCGCCGCGGCGGTCATTCACGGCGTCACCTCGTCGAGCCTGAAGACCGGGCCCTCGCTGCAGACGCGCAGCTTGCCGCGCGCCGTGTCGACCACGCAGCCGTGGCACGAGCCGGTGCCGCAGGCCATGTGGGCCTCGAGCGAGACGTAGCCGCGCAGCCCCTCCGCGAACGTCCATCGCTGGATGGCGGCGATCATGGGGTTGGGACCGCAGGTGTACACGGTGGTCCCGGGCGCGACGTCGAGCGCGGCGAGCAGGTGGAGCACGGTGCCGGCCTTCCCCACGCTGCCGTCCTCGGTCGCGACCCAGAGCCGCTCGATGCTGAAGGCGCCGGCCGCGCGAGCGGCGCGGAAGTCGCGGAAGCCGAAGGCGGCGGTGACGTGGGCGCCCGCCGCCGCCAGCTCGTCCGCCAGGTACTGGAGCGGCGCACAGCCGATGCCGCCGCCGACGAGCAGCGCGTTGGTGACGCCCTCCGTCGGGAACGCGGCTGCCGAGCGGACCGGCGACATCGACCGCGTCGCCGACGTCGAGCTGCGTGAGCCGTTCGCTGCCGGCGCCGCGCGCCTCGATGAGCAGGCTGATCCGGTCACCGTGCGCGGCGAACAGCGAGATGGGACGGCGCAGCAGGAAGCCTCCCCCGGGCACGGTGACCATGACGAACTGCCCGGGGGCCGCGCGCCGCGCGACGCGCGGCGCGATGAGCTCGAGCGCGGCGAAGGCGCCGAAGTGACGCACGCCGGCGACCCGGCAGTGGGACGTCTCCGCCCACTGCGAGTGGTCGCCGAGGTCTGTGCGTCAGCGCCGCTCATGCTCAGTCCACCGTCGCGTGCAGGTCCTGCAGACAGTGTACCTGCACCCGCGGCCGCTTGGCCGCTTCGATCGCCGAGACCGCGGCCGAAGCGCCGGCCAGCGTGGTGATGGACGCCACGCCCTTGCGCAGCGCCGTGGTGCGGATCTCGTAGCCGTCGGCGCGGGCGCCGCGGCCGAACGGCGTGTTGATGACGAGGGCGATCTGGCCGCTCTCGATGAGGTTGACGACGTTGGGCTCGCCCTGGAACACCTTGTTCACGACGTTCACGGGGATGCCGAGGCTGGTCAGCGCGGTCGCCGTGCCCCGGGTGGCGTAGATGGTGAACCCGAGCGACTGGCAGGCGCTGCGCGAGGATGGTGGCCGCCGACTTGTCGCTGTCGCAGACCGAGAGGAACACGTTGCCCTCGGTCGGCAGCGGCATGCCGGCGGCGGCCGCGGCCTTGCCGAACGCCGCCGGGAACGCCTCGGCGATGCCCATGACCTCGCCGGTGGACTTCATCTCGGGGCCGAGCTGCGTGTCGGTGCCGGGGAAGCGGCTGAACGGGAGCACCGCCTCCTTGACGCTGACGTACTCGGGCACGCGCCGCTCGAGGCCCATGCCGGCGAGCGACTCGCCGAGGATCACGCGGGTGGCGATCTGCGCCATCGGCACGCCGGTCGCCTTGCTGACGAACGGCACCGTGCGCGAGCCGCGCGGGTTCACCTCGAGCACGTACAGCTGGTAGCTCTGGTAGGCGAACTGCACGTTGATGAGCCCGCGGACGCCGAGGCCGAGGGCCAGGGCCTTCGTCTGCTTGCGCACCTGCTCGAGCGTGCCCTCGCCGAGCGAGATGGACGGGATGACGCAGGCCGAGTCGCCGGAGTGGACGCCGGCCTCCTCGACGTGCTGCATGACGGCGCCGATGTAGACGTCCTCGCCGTCGCAGACCGCGTCGACGTCGACCTCGATCGCGTCCTCGAGGAACTTGTCGATGAGCACCGGGTGCTCGGGGCTGATGCTGACCGCCGTGGCCATGTAGTGCTCGAGCTCCTGCGGGCCGTAGACGATCTGCATGGCCCGGCCGCCGAGCACGTAGGACGGCCGCACGAGCAGCGGGTAGCCGACGCGCGCGGCGACCTCCGCGGCCTGCTCGGCCGTCGTCGCCAGGCCGTACTCGGGGCACTTGATGCCGAGCTCCTCGAGGAGGCCGCCGAAGCGCCCGCGGTCCTCGGCGAGGTCGATGGACTCCTGGGGCGTGCCGAGGATGGGGATGCCGGCCTCGGCCAGCGCGCCGGCGATCTTGAGCGGCGTCTGGCCGCCGAACTGCACGATCACGCCCTTGGGCCGCTCGTTGGCGACGATGTTGGCGACGTCCTCGAAGGTGAGCGGCTCGAAGTACAGGCGGTCGGAGATGTCGTAGTCGGTGCTCACCGTCTCCGGGTTGCAGTTGACCATGACGGCCTCGAAGCCCTGCTCCCGGGCGGTCAGCGCGGCGTGCACGCAGCAGTAGTCGAACTCGATGCCCTGGCCGATGCGGTTGGGCCCGGAGCCGAGGATCACGACACGCTCCTTGTCGCCGGGCTCGGCCTCGTTCTCCTCCTCGTAGGTCGAGTAGAAGTACGGCGTCTCGGCCTCGAACTCCGCGGCGCAGGTGTCGACGGCCTTGTACACCGGCAGCACGTCGTGCTCGATGCGCAGCGCGCGGATCTCGCGCTCGCCGCGGCCGGTGAGCTCGCCGAGGCGCTTGTCGCTGAAGCCGTAGCGCTTCATGCGCCGCAGCAGCTCGGGCGTGAGCCGCGGGGTCTCGCGGATCTCCGTCTCGAGCTCCACGATGTCGGCGAGCTCGCTGAGGAAGAACGGCGAGACGCCGGTGAGCTCGTGGACCTCGTCCACGGTGAGCTTCTGGCGGAAGGCCTGCAGCACGAGCTCGTAGCGCTCGGCCGTGGGGATGGCCAGCGCCTTGCGCAGGTCCTGCGGGGACGACGGCAGGTCCGCCGGGGAGTCGAGCTCGCGCGAGCGCATCGCCTTCTGGAAGGCCTCCTTGAAGGTGCGGCCGATGGCCATGGCCTCCCCCACGCTCTTCATGTGCGTGGTGAGCTCGCGGTCGGACAGCGGGAACTTCTCGAACGCCCAGCGCGGCATCTTGACGACCACGTAGTCGAGCGTGGGCTCGAAGCAGGCCGGCGTCTTGCGCGTGATGTCGTTGTCGATCTCGTCGAGCGTGTAGCCGACGGCGAGCCGGGCGGCGATCTTGGCGATCGGGAAGCCGGTGGCCTTGGAGGCGAGCGCCGAGCTGCGCGAGACGCGCGGGTTCATCTCGATGACGACGACCTCGCCCGTCTCCGGGTTCACGGCGAACTGGACGTTGCTGCCGCCGGTGTCGACGCCGATCTTGCGGATGATGGCCTTGGAGGCGTCGCGCAGCTCCTGGTACTGGGCGTCGGTGAGCGTGAGCGCCGGCGCGACGGTGACGCTGTCGCCGGTGTGCACGCCCATCGGGTCGATGTTCTCGATGGAGCAGATGATGACGACGTTGTCGGCGTGGTCGCGCATGACCTCGAGCTCGAACTCGTGCCAGCCGACGACGGACTCCTCGAGCAGCACCTGCGAGATCGGGCTGAGGCTCAGCCCCTGCTCGCAGATGCGCACGAAGCTGTCGTGGTCGTAGGCGATGCCGCCGCCGCTGCCGCCGAGCGTGTAGGCGGGGCGGACGACGAGCGGGAGGCCGAGCTCCGCGCAGGCGGCTCTCGGCCTCGTCCATGGTCTCGGCCAGCATGCTGCGCGGCGTGCGCAGGCCGATCTCGTCCATGGCGGTGCGGAACTCGAGGCGGTCCTCGGCGCGGTGGATGGCCTTCTCGTCGGCGCCGATCATCTCGACCTCCCAGAGGTCGAGCACCCCGGCGGCCTTGAGCTCCATGGCCAGGTTGAGCGCCGTCTGCCCGCCGAGCGTGGGCAGCAGGGCGTCCGGGCGCTCGACCTCGATGATGCGCGTGAGCGTGGCGAGGTCGAGCGGCTCGATGTACGTCCGCGTCGCGAACGCGGGGTCGGTCATGATCGTCGCCGGGTTGCTGTTGACGAGCACGACCTCGTAGCCCTCGTCGAGCAGCACCTTGCAGGCCTGCGTGCCGGAGTAGTCGAACTCGCAGGCCTGCCCGATGACGATGGGCCCGGAGCCGATGATCAGGATCTTGTGGAGGTCGTCGCGGCGCGGCATCAGGCCTCCCCTCCCCGCTTGAACCGGTCGATCTCGTCGCGGAACCGGTCGAACAGGTAGAGCGAGTCGTGCGGCCCCGGCGTGGACTCGGGGTGGTACTGCACCGAGAACGCGAACTTGCCGCGGCGCCGCGACGCCTTCGACGGTGCCGTCGTTCAGGTTGACGTGGGTGATCTCGGCGCCGGGGACGGCCTCGTCCCGCACCGCGAACCCGTGGTTCTGGGTCGTGATCTCGATGACGCCGGTGCGCAGGTCCTTGACCGGGTGGTTGGCGCCGCGGTGGCCGAACTTGAGCTTGAAGGTCTTGAGGCCGAGCGCCTGCGCCAGGAGCTGGTGGCCGAGGCAGATGCCGAACACGGGCACCTTGCCGAGCAGGCGCTCGATGGCCTTGACGGCGTAGGTGACGGCCGCCGGGTCGCCGGGCCCGTTGCTGAGGAACACCCCGTCCGGCGCCAGCTTGAGCACCTTCTGGGCGCTGGTGTTGGCGGGCACCACGGTGACGCGGAACCCGCACCCGGCGAGGTAGCCGAGCATCGAGCGCTTGATGCCGTAGTCGTAGGCGACGACGTGGAGGTCGGGCGCCGGCGCCCCTTCGGGAGCCGGCGCCTCGTACGCGCTCTCGCAGGTGACGACCTTGGCCAGGTCGAGGCCGCCCATCGCGGGCAGTCCCTGGGCGGCCTTGCGCAGGTGCTTGACGTCCCGCACGTCCGTGCTCACGACCGCGCGCAGCGCGCCCTGCGTCGCGGATGTGCCGCGTGAGGGCGCGCGTGTCGACGCCGCTCACGGCCAGCACGCCGTGCTCGGCCAGCCAGTCGAGCCACGTCTGTCGCGAGGCGCGGTTGAAGCGGTAGTTGGTGAGCTCCCGGGCGATGATCGCCCGGGCGTGCGCCTTGCCGGACTCGTCGCGGTCCGCGTCGGCGCCGTAGTTGCCGTTCATCGGGAACGTGTAGGTGATGAGCTGGCCGCAGTAGGACGGGTCGGTGGCGATCTCCTGGTAGCCGGCCATGCTGGTGTTGAAGACGAGCTCGCCGCCCACGGACCCGGAGCCGGCGAGCGCCTCGCCGGCGAAGGTGACGCCGTCCTCGAGGACGATGACGGCGGGGCTAGGCAAGGTCATCCCAGGCGACGCGACCGGCGGCCACCGTGAGGCGGACCTTGCCGGTGAGCTCCTGCCCCAGCCACGGGGAGTTCCAGGAGCGCGACTGCAGGGCCTCCGGCGTGACCGTCCAGACGGCCGCCGGGTCGACGACGCAGAGGTCGGCGGTGGCTCCGGCGGCGACCGCCGGCGCGTCCAGGCCGGCGATGCGGGCCGGGGCCGCGCTCATGCGCGTGACGAGCGTGGCCAGGTCGAGCTCACCGGTGTCGACGAGCTCCTTGTTGAGCACGCTGAAGGCCGTCTCGAGGCCGATGCACCCGAAGGGCGCCTCCTCGTAGGGCACGTCCTTCTCCTCCGAGACGTGCGGCGCGTGGTCGGTGGCGACGCAGTCGATGAGGCCGCTCTTGAGCGCCTCGACGAGCGCCTTGCGGTCGCTCTCGGCGCGCAGCGGCGGGTTCATCTTGAGGTTGGGGTCGAGCGAGGCGACGCACTCGTCGTTGAGCGTGAGGTGGTGCGGCGTGACCTCGGTCGTGACCCTGACGCCCGCCTCCTTGGCGCGCGCGATGGCCTCGAGCGAAGCCTCGGTGCTCACGTGGCAGACGTGCAGGTCGGCGTCCTCGTAGGCGGCGATGTCGAGCGTGCGCGAGACGTCGAGGCTCTCGCAGAGCGACGGGATGCCGGTGAGGCCGAGCCGGGCGGACGCCGGACCCTCGTGCATCTGCCCGCCCTTGAAGAGCGAGGCGTCCTGCGCGTGGATGGCGACGAAGCGCTTGCTCACCTTGACGTACTGGAGCGCGCGCCGGGTGATCGCCGCCGTCGGCAGCGGCATGCCGTCGTCGCTGAAGGCCACGGCGCCGGCGGCGCCGAGCTCGCCCATCTCGGTGAGCTCCTGGCCCTCGAGCCCCTTGGTGACCGCGGCGAAGAAGCCGACCGGGATGACCGCGTCGACGGTGGCCTGCAGGGCGAGGCCCTTGAGCAGGCCGGCGTTGTCGATCACCGGGTCGGTGTTGGCCATGCCGAAGGCGGCCACGTACCCGCCGGCCGCGGCGGCCGCAGAGGCGGTCGCGATGTCCTCTTCGTCCTCGCGACCCGGCGTGCGGAAGTGCGCGTGCAGGTCGACGAAGCCCGGCAGGACGAGCATGCCGGCGGCGTCGACCACGCGCGTGTTCTTGCCGGCCTTGAGGTCCTTGCCGACCTCGGCCACCTTGCCCTTCTTGACGAGCACGTCCTGGACGGCGTCGACGCCGCTCTCAGGGTCGACGACGCGGCCGCCCTTGATGAGCAGCTCGGCGGCCGGGAGGCGCTTGCACCACGTCCGTTCCATCAGAGCACCTCCCCACTCGCAGCACCGTCGCTGTAGCCGACGATGGTCCGGTACAGGATCGCCATGCGCACCGCGAGGCCGCTGAAGACCTGGTGGGCGATCAGGTTCTCGTCGTCGTCGGCGATGTCCGACGCGATCTCGACGCCGCGGTTGATCGGGCCGGGGTGCATGACCCGCTGCCCCGGCCGCAGCCGCGCCTGCGAGATGCCCCAGAGCCGGCTGTACTCGCGCAGCGAGGGCAGGTAGGCGGCTCCGGGCTTGATGCGCTCCTTCTGGATGCGCAGCAGGTAGATGACGTCGGCGTCCTTGAGGTTGGCGAGGTCGTACTCGACCTTGACGCCCATCTCCTCGATGCCGCGCGGCATGAGCGTCGGCGGCGCGACCAGCGTGACGTCCATGCCCAGCATCTGGAAGCCCATGATGTCGCTGCGCGCGACGCGGCTGTGCAGGATGTCGCCGATGATGAAGACCTTGAGGCCGTCGAGGTCGCGCCCCAGGTTCTGGCGCATGCTGAAGAGGTCGAGCAGGCACTGCGTGGGGTGCTGGTGCTTGCCGTCGCCGGCGTTGATGACGCTCGCCTCGGTATTGGCGGAGAGCGTCTGGCAGGCGCCGGCCGAGGGATGCCGCATGACGATGATGTCGGGCGAGTAGGCGCTCAGCGTGATCGCCGTGTCCTTGAGCGTCTCGCCCTTCTCGACGGCCGAGCCGCTGGCCTTGAGGGCCAGGGTGTCGGCCGAGAGACGCTTGGCGGCGAGGTCGAAGCTCGACGAGGTGCGCGTCGAGGCCTCCCAGAAGAGGTTGATGATCGTGCGCCCGCGGAGCGTCGGGACCTTCTTGATGTCGCGCTCCAGCACCGGCAGGAAGCTCTCGGCCGTGTCGAGCAGCAGCTCGACGTCGGCCCGCGAGAGGTCCTCGATGCTGATCAGGTCTCGCTTGGGCATGGTCACGCCTCCTTGGAGCGCACGAGAACGACCTCGTCGACGCCGTCGCACTCTTCGACCCGCACGCTGATGCGCTCGCGCGGGGCCGTGGGCAGGTTCTTGCCGACGTAGTCGGGCCGGATGGGCAGCTCGCGGTGGCCGCGGTCCACGAGGACCGCGAGCTGCACGGCCGACGGCCGCCCGTAGTCGAACAGGGCGTCGATGGCGGCGCGGATGGTGCGCCCCGTGTAGAGGACGTCGTCGACGAGGATGATCCGCGCCCCGTCGATGGTGAACGGGAGGTCGGTGTCCTTGACGACCGGCTGCGGCGTGCTGGGGATGACCCCGACCGCGCCGCGCGCGGCGACGTCGTCGCGGTAGAAGGAGATGTCGAGGTTGCCGGCGGAGTACTCGCGGCCGCCGACCTCGCAGAGCAGCTTGTGGATGCGCGCGCCGATGAAGGCGCCGCGCGTGTGGATGCCCACGACGGCGAGCTTCTCCCCGCCGGGGTTCTTCTCGAGGATCTCGTGGGCGATGCGCGTGATGGTGCGCGACATCTGCTCGGCCGTCAGGACGACGGTCTCACTGGCGGGTCTGGGTTCAGGCATAAAAATAGCGCCGCCGGCACCTGATGGCGTACGGCAACGCTGCACCCCCTTTCCGTCTCTCGGGACGTGGATTAAAGGTCGAGTCGTACTGTAGCAGTGGGGACGAGGGCCGGACAAGGGCGATGCGGGGTGCGAACGCGACCGGCGGGCGCCGGAAGCGACCCGGTGGGTACGCGGCGGAGATGGCTCAGGTGTACTGCGCCACGAACTCCCTGAACGAGCCCAGGCCCTCGATGACCTGTGTCTTGGGCAGGCCGGAGTAGGACACCCGCAGGTAGTAGTCCGTCTCGCCCGGCAGCGGCTCGCCGAACTGCGGCCGCGTACAGAACGAGACTCCGGTGCGCTCAAGAACGAGGCGTCGGAAGCTCTCGTGGTCCGTGCACCCCGTCAGCCCGACCGCTCCGGTGACGTTCGGGTAGAGGTAGAACGTGGTCTCCGGCGACAGGCAGCTCACGCCCGGCGTGGCGTTCAGGATCCCGGCGCCGGCGTCACGTCGCTCCTTCAGTGCCTCGAGCATCGCGAGGCGGCCGTCGTCGTCGCCCGTCAGCGCCTCCACGGCGCCATACTGCGCGAAATGATTGCAGCACGACTCCCAGTTGACGTTGAGACGGACCACGATGATCGATGACGGCTTTCGGGCCGATGGCGGCGCCCAGACGGAACCCCGTCATCGCGTACTTCTTGCCGAAGGTGTACAGGATGACCGTGCGCTCCTGCATGCCCGGCTTGCGTCACGAGGGAGAGGCTCTCCCCCGCGTACCGGACGGCGAAGTAGGCTTCGTCGCTCAGTACGAACAGGTTATGCCTCCGCACGATATGAGCCAGCCGCTGCGAGCTCATCCATCGTGCATGCGCCGCCGGTCGGGTTGTGATGGTCGTTGAGG
Source organism: uncultured Thermoleophilia bacterium (assembly GCA_963739595.1). Taxonomy (GTDB): domain Bacteria; phylum Actinomycetota; class Thermoleophilia; order UBA2241; family UBA2241; genus CAIXSE01. The sequence continues at coordinate 5,593 of CAVUBA010000013.1, read as the reverse complement.
ATGAGAAGACGGGTCCGTGGTGTGATCTGACGCTCGATGCTCTCGAGATCGAGGTGGAACCCATCGGGCGCCTCACGGTAGGGGTACGGCACCGCGACCCCGCCGAAGAACCCGATGAGCGAGCTGTAGATCGGGAAAGCCGGGGTTGGGGAACAGCACCTCGTCGCCGGGGTCCATGAGCGCGAGCAGGAACTTGCCGATCACCGGCTTGCCGGCCGGCTGGATGGCCACGTTCTCGCTGCTGTACTCCACGCCGCGCTCGCGTCCGACGTCCAGCGCCAGCGCTTCCCTCAGCTCCGGCAGCCCACCATTTGGCGTGTACTTGGTCTTGCCGTCGCGGAGCGCCCTGGCGCATGCCTCGACGATGTTCGGCGGGGTGGGAAAGTCGAGCTCGCCCATGTGGAACGGGTAGACGGTCCGGCCGCTTGCCTCCAGTTCGCGTGCCTCGACTGCGACCTGGAACACCTGCTTCGGTGCCGAGCTGGTCCACACGCTCCGCGGCGAGGAAGCCCGGAGCGACGGAGCGCATGGTCATCGGTCCTCCCGGTCCACGCGACCAACGTCTCTTGCTCGCGGGCCGGCCGACGACGGCGAGGCCCGGTCACTCCGTCCACTCCGGCGGCGGCACGTGCTTCTCAACCGCGTGCTCGCGTACGTAGTCCTTCACGCGCCGAACGGCGTCCGCGGGGGCGCGGTACACGAGCGGCTGCGTGAGAATAGCCTCCACACGCTGATGCGCCCGCGCCAGCATCGTGTACTCCTGCGCTGTGCGCCCCATGTGGTTGAACGAGCCGCCGTAGTAGTGCTCGCCAGCCTGTACGGCGCGCCTGGTGTGTGTGTCGCCGAGGAACGAGCCGCCGATGCCGACCTTCTCGATGACGTCATAGGCGAGCGTGTTGTCGTCCACCACGATCTCGGTCGAGATACGCTGCGCCATCTCCCAGATATCATGGTCGATCACGACCTGCTCGTAGCTGTGGTGGGCGGCGTTGTCCAGGGGACCACCCATCGTGACGAAGTCGGCCTCGCTCTGGGCGAGGATGAGCAGCGCCATGGCTTTCTCGATGCCTGCCTGTACGTCCGGCCATTGCGAGTCGCTGTACCCCCCCATGCGCGTGGTGGGCAACCCGTAGTACTTGGCCAGAGCCATCTCTCCGCTGCTGAGCAGACACGTTTCCGCCGAGCCCATCGAGAGGTACCCGGTCCGCATGTTCATCAAGGAGCCGGTCGTCGCGTGGAGCACCTTGGCGCCCGGCCAGATGACATTGGTGAGAGTGCAGAGGAACAGCGACTCCGCGTTGCCCAGCAACAGATTGCCGGCAAGAGTGGCGGGCGTCGCCACACCGGCAATGGGCATCGGCCCGACATCGACGGGACAGTGACGCCCGACGACATGCAGGATGATGTCCCCTTCCCGACGACCGAGCACCAGGGGGGTCGTCGTGTTGATCTCCACCCACGTGCCTGGAGCCGCGTCCAGGCTGTCCGTCCCGGCCGCGACCATCGCGAGGTCGAGCGAAGTGCGGGCGTCGCTCACATCCTGCGGAGCGCACAGGCTGAGATGCCCGGTGATGGCGAACACGAGGCCGAGGGTGTCGGCCACGTCGATCTCCGGCGGTACGTCGCTGGACGGGTACTGGATCGCCACGGTGAATTCCGCGGCGGGCAGAGCATTTGTAATGCGGCACAGGTCGATGACGTCCTGGCGGCGAGGCGGCCTGAACTCCGCGGTCCCATAGTCCAGGACCTTCGGCATCTTCACGCGCACACCGGCACGCTGCCTGCCGTCGGGGATCGTGAACCGCTGTCCCCCGGGATGCACGAGGTCGTACTTCTTGGTGATCTGTGCCATGGCCTCCTCGACCATGGTCGCCGGCAGACGCACGACATCCGTCTGCCCTACGCCCCTGGCGCCGGCGCGAAGCAGCGCCTCGCGACACCCCGCGTTCTCTACGCGCACGCCGATGTTCTCCAGGATCCTCAAGGACTCCGCGTGGATGCGGTCCAAGGCTTCCCTGCCGAGCAGAGTCACGGGCTTTGTCGCCATCTTCTCGTGTGCTCCTTTGTCGGCTCCGGAGACGGTCGCCGGAGCAAGCCAGCGACCGTCAGACGGCGACGGTGATCCGCTCCAGTGCGCGCTTCCACGCGGCCACGATCTCCGCGACCACTTCGTCGTCCATGGGTGTCGATACGTTCATGCTGCCGCGCGGCGCGATGTAGAGCCCTTCCTCGAGGCAGGCCCGGTGGAAGGCCAGCGGATCCGGCGCGGCCACCTGCAGCAGCGAACCACAGCTGCGCACGCGGACCTCCATGCCGGTCTCTCTGCCGGCTGCATCGAGCTGCGCGGTCAGCGACTCCCCAAGAGCATTGATGCGAGTGATGGCCGGCTGGTCGAGCAGGTCGAGGCTGGCGCACCCGGCAGCCATGCACAGAGCGTGCCCGTTCATGGTGCCATGTGCGGAGAGCGGATCTGCCGTGCGCGGATCGAACATCCGCATCACATGCTCCTGGCCGCCGAACGCACCGACGGGCATCCCGCCGCCGATGGTCTTGCCCAGCGTCGTCAGGTCGGCCTGGATACCATGTTCGGCCTGCCACCCGCCGACGTGCAGGCGATACGTGATCGTCTCGTCCAGGATGAGCAAGGCGCCAGACTCGTGAGCGAGCCGCAGGGCGGCGCGGAAGAATGCGGGGTCGCCGGGCTCGAGGATGTGGCCGAGGACAGGCTCGAGCAGGATCGCGGCCGTTGACGAGCCGTGCTCCCGCACGAGCTCCTCGAGATGACCGACGTCGTTGAAGCGCACGAAGTGCACGAGGTCTGCGAGCACTGCCGGGATGCCCGGTGGAACGACGCCTTGCGCGCCGTCCGGATGAGCTTCGTCGGCGCCAGCCAGTGAGACCTGTTCCCAGCTGCCGTGATAGCCGTTGGACGGCATGATGATCTCGTCCCTGCCGGTGAAGGCGCGCGCGGCGCGCACCGCCATCATCACGGCCTCGCTCGCAGAGTTGGTGAAGCGCACGAGGTCGATGGACGGCGTGCGTGCGCACAGTCGCTCCGCCAGCTCACCTTGCAGGGCGAACGGCGCAGGTACGGCAGATGCCATCCCTCGGGCCGCCGCCTGCGTGATGGCCTCGACGATCCGCGGGTGGGCGTGCCCGTGCACCAGTGGCGTGTAGTTGTTCAGCAGGTCGATGTACGAGTTGCCGTCCACGTCCCACAGGCGGCACCCTGCGCCGTGGTCGATGCCTACGGGGAACGGGTCGTAGTGCGTGACCGTCCGTGTGTTGGCGCCCGGCATGACTTTGGCGAGGCGCTCGAACAGCTCGCGCGACTTCTGATGGTTCATCGAGACTCCCTGCTCAGTAGCTGCTTGGCATAGCCGACAGGCCGAGCATCTCGCGCGCCTGGGCCGGCGTGGCGATCTCACGTCCGAGCTCCTTGGCGAGGCGGACCACCTTCTCCACCGCTTCGCCGTTCCCGGTCAGCTTGCGACCCCTGCGTTCGTACAGGTTGTCCTCGAGACCGACGCGGACGTTGCCCCCGAGGATCATGCCCATGGTGATCAGCGGCCACTGGAACTTGCCGATCGCGGCGACCGTGAACAGGGAGTCGTCGGGGAGCTCCTGGAGCATGTTCAGCACGTTCCAAGGCGTGGGGTACGATCGCGGTCTGCACGCCCATCACGAACTGGTGCGCAAACGGCGGTTTGATGAGCCCGCGTTCGGCCAGGCCCCTGCTCACCCAGTACTGGCCGGGCTGGTAGATCTCGAGCTCGGGCTTGATGCCTTTCTCGAGCATGAGTCCAGCGAGTCTGTCGATGAAGCCGTAGGTAAAAGGCATGACCATGTCGACCACCATCGCCTCGCGGGGGTGCGGTAATGGCGGCTTGCGCGCCGCGAGTTCGAAGCGCTCCATGTCCGGACCCAGGTTCAGAGTCGCCATCTCCGGACCGGCGTCGAGGACCGCGATGCGGCCCTCGTCCGTGGTCGTCGGGCCACCGCCCGTGGTGATGTTGAGGATCAACTCCGGGCTCTTCTCTCGCACCAGGCCGAGTATCTCCCGGTAGACCTCGGGGTCGTCGGTGCAGTTCGTGAAGTTGCCCGGGTCGCGTCCGTGGATGTGGACGACAGACGCGCCCGCCTCATACGCCGCCTGACACTCCAGGGCCAGCTCCCCCGGTAGTTCCGGCAGCGCCGGATGGCTTTCCTTGCCCTGGATGCCGCCGTCCACGGCGCAGGTGATGATCATGGGTGGGAACTTGGCGGTCCGATCCATCCACACGTGTGGATCGCGGTAGTCCCAGATGTAGTCCTGCATTCTCTCGTCTCCCGATCCGGACGCGGCCACAGGCGTGCTGGCTCAGGGCCCCGCTGTTTCGCATCCACTCGTAGATGCACAGTGTATACACTGTGCGTACCAGATGCGCCTTCAGTCGTTCGTCATCTGGGCACCAGTGCTTCAGCGGAAGATGAAGCCATCGCCGATCGGGTCGCCCGGCTCGAGAACGAACGAGCTGGTGCCGGTGAAGTAGGCCTCGCCGGAGACCCGCGGGAGCACTGCCTCGAAGTCGGCGACCTGGGACCGTCCCTCGACGGTCACGGAGAAACAGGTCCCAAGGATGCTCTCGATCACGATGGTCTCACCGTCCCGCAGGCGCCCGGCGTCGTGAAGCAGCGCGGCCCTGGCGCTCACGCCGGTGCCCGTCGGCGACCTGTCCACCTCTCCCTCGGCGAAGACGCACACGTGCGCGGCTGTGATGCCCCTGCACGAGGGGCGGCCCGGTGAAGATGACCCCGTAGAGGAACCCCAGATCGGGCGTCAGCGGGTCATCGATCGAGGTCTGGGTCAGCACAGCCGCCTTGACGAGCCGGCCGACCTCGATCAGGCGATCGTGCTGCGACGGCTGGAGCGAGAGGCCAGGTCCCCGCCTTCACAGAACGCGTAGTAGGCCCCACCGAAGGCGACATCACAGGCGGCCTGTCCGATGCCGGAAGACCACCGTATGCCTCGCCGATATACGAACGAGGGGACGTTCTCGAACGCCACCGCCGCACCGACTCCTCCATCATGTGACACGTGCGCCACTACGAGTCCGGCCGGCGTGTCGATGCGGATGGTCGGTGGGGCTCGGAGTCGCTGCGACCATGCCGGTCTCGACGAGGACCTTGCCGAGGCCGATGATCCCGTGCCCGCACATCGTGCTGAACCCCTCGTTATGAAGAAAAACACGCCACAGTCGCTTCCCGGCGACACCGGTTCGGTGACGATCGCTCCGTACATGTCCGCGTGGCCGCGCGGCTCCCACATCAGCCGCCGCCTTACGCCGTCGAGGTGCTCCTGCGCGTAGCGGCGCTTCGCCAGCATGGTGGCGCCGGGCACCGGCGAAGACCCTCGACGACCACGCGCAGCGGTTCACCGGCAGCGTGCACGTCGATGGTGCGGATGACCTGGGCGCCCTCCGCGGGCGTGTACGTCGTGTCACTCATCTCACCATCTCCTCGCGGACGGGCTCCGCGCCTCCCGTCTGTCGCCGACGTCAGCCATAGAAGGGCGGGTCGCGGAACTGCAGGCCCATGGCCTCGACGTCCGCGC
>CAVUBA010000012.1:0-58351 GCA_963739595.1 uncultured Thermoleophilia bacterium | reverse complement strand
CCGCGACGGTCCTTCGCCCGGCCGACAGTCGGCTCGACTCCTTCACCGTGGAGGTCGTGGCGACTACTACGTCGTGCGCGGCGTCCAGATGGAGCGCCTGTTCGCCAAGGCGGACCTCGACAACGAGGACGCGGTCAGGTACCTGCAGCAGGTCATCGAGCGCGCCGGCCTCAACGACGCTCTCCGCCGTGCCGGCGCCGTCCCCGGCGACACGGTCGTCGTCGGCCAGTCGGAGTTCGAGTTCGCGTGAGCGCACCCGCGAGCGCGCCGACGGCTTTGCTACAATCCCGCCCGTGAAGACCATCGTCGTCAAGGTCGGCTCCAGCACGGTCGCCGACGACAACCTGCGCCTCCGCCGCCGCCTCCTCGCCGGTCTCGTCGCCGACATCGCCGAGCTCGTGCACGGCGGGCGACGCGTCGTGCTGGTCTCGAGCGGCGCCATCGCCTGCGGGCAGCACGTCCTGGGCGTCAGCGAACGGCCGCGCCAGGTGCCCGCGCTGCAGGCGGCCTCCGCCGTCGGCCAGGGCCGCCTGTTCGCCCACTACGAGCGCCTGTTCGGCGACCACGAGCTCACCGCGGCGCAGGTGCTGCTCACCAGCGAGGACTTCGCCCGGCGCTCCAGCTACGTCAACGCGCGCAACACCCTGCGCCGGCTGCTGACGTGGGGCGTGGTGCCGGTCGTCAACGAGAACGACACCACCGCGACCGACGAGATCCGTTTCGGCGACAACGACGTGCTCGCCGCCCAGGTCGCCATCATGCTGCGCGCCGACATGCTGGTGCTGCTCACCGACCAGGACGGCCTGTACACCAGGGATCCGCGCAAGCACGGCGAGCGCGGAACTGGTCCGCCGGGTCACCGACCCGGCGGAGCTCGCCGCGCTCGACGTCGGAGACGCGTCACGCCGCGGCGCCGGCGGCATGCGCGGCAAGACCGCCGCGGCGCTCATGGCCGCCGCGGCCGACGTGCGCACGATCATCGCCAACGGCTCGCGACCCGGCACGCTCACCGCGGTGGTCGCCGGGGAGGACGTCGGGACGCAGATCCTTCCCCGCGCAACCAGCGCCTCCGCCTTCAAGCTCTGGCTGCGCTACGCCAAGCCGGTGCGTGGTACGCTTGCTGTGGACGCCGGGGCAGCGCGTGCCCTGGCGCAGGGGGGAAGCAGTCTGCTTCCTGTGGGCGTCAAGGCGGTGCACGGTTCGTTCTCGGCCGGCGACGCCGTGGCGATCGTAGGCCCCGACGGCGACGAACTCGCCCGGGGGATCGCCACGATGAGCGCCCGCGACCTGCGTCGCGTTCGCGGTCTGCGCAGCGACGAGCTGCGGGCGCTGAACCCGCAACTCGACGACGAAGTGGTGCACCGGGACCATCTGGTACTGGTCGGCGAGGAGGCAGGATGAAGGTCGAGCAGACCTGTGTGGATGCGCAGCGGGCGTCGCGCGCCCTGGCCGGGCTCCCGCGGGCGCGCAAGGACGAGGTCCTGTTCGCCGTGGCCGACGCCCTGCGCCGGCGCTCGGCCGAGATCCTGGCGGAGAACGACGAGGACGTCCGCCTGGCGCGGGAGAACCGTCTCGCCGATGCGCTTGTCGACCGCCTGCTGCTCGACGAGGACCGCCTGCGTGAGGTCGAGGCGGCCGTCCGCGACGTGGCCGCACTGCCCGACCCCGTAGGTCAGATCGTCGACGGCTGGCGCCTCGACAACGGAGTCGAACTGCGCAAGGTCCGCGTCCCTCTGGGCGTCATCGCCGTCATCTACGAGGCGCGGCCCAACGTGACCGTGGACGCGGCCGCGCTCTGCCTCAAGTCGGGCAACGCGGTCATCCTGCGCGGCGGTAGCGCCGCGCTGCACACCAACCGCATCCTCGCGGAGGTCGTGCAGGGGGCCGTCATCGAGACCGGACTGCCTCGCGAAGCCGTCTCGTACCTCGGCCCGGACCGCAAGGAACTCGCCGAACTGCTCAAGCAGCGCAAGGTACGTCGACCTCGTCATCCCGCGCGGCGGGGAAGAGCTCAAGGAGTACCTGCTGGAGAACAGCAAGGTGCCGGTCATCTACGCCGCCGGCGGCAACTGCCACGTGTACGTGGACGCCGCCGCGGACCTCGACAAGGCGCTGCCCATCATCGTCAATGCCAAGTGCCAGCGCCCCGGCGTCTGCAACGCCGCCGAGACCCTTCTCGTGCACCACGACGTCGCGGCGGAGTTCCTGCCGCGCGCCGCCGAGGAGCTCAAGCGGCGCGGCGTCGAGCTCGTCGTCGACAAGGCTGCCGGGGACGCCATCGGCGACCCGGCCCTCAAACGCGCCAACAAGACCCACTACGACACCGAGTTCCTGGAACTCAAGCTCGCCGTCCGCGTCGTGGCTTCGCTCGACGAAGCGGTCGAGCACATCGCCACCTACGGCACGCGCCACTCCGAGGTCATCGTCACCGAGGACCTTGGGGCCGCCCGGCAGTTCATCGCCCAGGTCGACGCCGCGTGTGTCTACGTCAACGCTTCCACGCGCTTCACCGACGGCGGCCAGTTCGGGCTGGGCGCCGAGATGGGCATCTCCACGCAGAAGCTGCACGTCCGGGGCCCGATCGCGCTGCAGGAGCTCACCTGCGTCAAGTACGAGCTGTGGGGCGACGGGCAGGTGAGGGGCTAGTCCCGTGGCCGCCGCGCAGCCTCGCCTGGGGATCCTCGGCGGGAGCTTCGACCCGCCGCACGTCGCGCATCTCGCCATCGCCTCCGAGGCGTGCCACGAGTTCGCTCTCGAGCGCGTCCTGTTCGTCCCCGCCGCCGCGCCGCCGCACAAGGGCACCGGCGAGCGCACATCCGCCTCGGTCAGACTCGAGATGACCTCTCTCGCCATCGACGACGACCTCCGCTTCACGGTGTCTGGCATCGAGATCGAGCGGGGGCTCATCTACACCGTCGACACCCTGCGCGCCCTCAGCGAGCGCTACGCCGGCCACGATCTGGTCTTCATCATGGGGTCGGATTCCCTGCTGCAGCTCGCGTCGTGGCACGAGCCCGAGGAGCTGCTCTCGCTCTGCTCGCTGGCGGTTGCGCCGCGGCCGGGCGATGCGCCGGAGGCGATCGCCGCCGCCGCGGCGCGCTGGGGCGACTATCAGGTCGTGTCGCTCGACGTGCCGCTGCTCGACGTGTCGTCGTCCGCCATCCGTGACCGCGTGGCCCACGGGCGGCCGATCCGCTACCTGGTGCCGCAACGGGTGGAGCAGTACGTGCTGGAGTCGGGGTTGTACCGGTGACGGACATCGACCGGGCGGCGGCCGAAGAGCTCATCGCCGCCAGGCTGTCTCCGCGGCGACGCGACCACGCCCATCGGGTCGCCGCCGAGGCTGTGACGCTGGCGCAGCGGTTCGGCGCCTCCGTGGAGAAGGCGGAGCTCGCCGGCCTGCTGCACGACTACTGCCGCGAGCTCTCCGACGAGGACACGCTCGCGGCGGCCGCCCGCTACGGCATCCCGGTGAGCGCCGTCGAGGCGCGCCGGCCGAAGAAGATCCTGCACGGCCCGGTCGCGGCCGCGGAGCTCGCCGACCTCGGCGTCGACCCGGAGGTCACGGCCGCGATCCGCCTGCACACCGTCGGCGCGGCGGGGATGAGCGTCCTCGAGAAGTGCGTGTATCTCGCCGACTACCTGGAGCCCGGACGCGACTTCCCCGGAGTGGACGAGGTACGCGAGCTGGCGGCGACGTCGCTGGATCGCGCTCTGGGCGCCGCCGCCCGCCTGAGCCTGCTGGACATCATCGGCCGCGGCCGCGGGGTGGTCCCGGAGGCACTCGCGTTGTACAACGAGACTCATGCCGAAGAGTAAGGGATACCGGAGCGACCGCCTGAAGCGCCGGCGTCGCTCGCGGATCGAGCGGTCCCAGGCGTGGATCCTGTACCTGCTCGCAGCGGCGGTCGCGTTCGTCGCGGTGCTCGGCGCCTGGTACCTGGCCAGCCGCTTCACCAAGGAAGAGCCTCTCGCCAAGAAGAGCGGGTACCTCGCGGCCGTGCAGCTCACGGCGCCCGGCCGAGGAGACCCCGGTCGCCGCGCTGCTCGTCGTGCAGGACCCGGCGGGCGGCGACTCCCGCCGTGTACGTCGTGCCGCCCGACCTGCTGCTCGAGGGGCCGAACGGCGAGTACGTCTTTGCGGCCGACGCGATGGCCGGCGGCTCGCTCGCCGCTGACCTCGGCCGTGTGGTCAACGCGCCGATCGACGCCGTCTACACCGTCCCCGTCTCCGACCTGGGCCGATGGGCCGGCACCGCGGACCTGCAGGTCGCGCTCGAGCGTCCCGTGGCGGCCGACGTGAACGGCCACACGCAGATGGTCAAGGACGGCGACTCCGTCGCCGTGTCCGACCTGCCGGCGATCTTCTCCGACCCCGGGGCGAACCGGCGCGACATGACCGCCCTGCAGGTCGCGCTGGTCAAGTCCGCGCTCGAGGCCGCGGCGCTGCGACCGGCCGGCGAGCGTACGGCCCTGGCCGGCGTGAGCCCGTCGCCCACGGCCGGACCGGGGCTCTCCGCCGTCCTCGCGGCGATCACCGGCGGCTCCGCGGTCGTGGAGCAGTTCCCCGCCACGACCAGAGTGGCCGAAGGGCAGTTCGCCTTCGTGCCGGACGCCCAGGAGATCCAGGCGGGCATCACCAGGCGGGCGCCCGCCTATCACGCCAACGTGACCGTCCAGGTGCGCAACGGCAGCGGCAAGATCGGGGTGGGCGAGGCGGTCGTCGAGCGCCTCGCCAGCCTCGACGTGAATCTGCCCAAGCCGCTCAACGCGGACAGCTTCTCGTACAAGCAGACGCAGATCCTCGCCGGCCCGGAGACCCTCACGGTGGCTCGCGACATCCGTGCTATACTCGGCCGCGGCGTCGTCCTCGACGGCCCCAACCTGCCTGAAGGGACCGTCGAAGTCATCGTCGGTGACGACTTCAAGGCATCGCAATCCAGCACAAAGGACCAGCCGTAGCCGCTCGCCCAGAACCCACGACCTCCGAACGCCTGGCTCGCGACATCGTCACCTTCGCCGCCGACAAGAAGGCGCAGGACATCGTCGTCCTCAGCATGGACGAGGCCGTGTCGTACACCGACTACTTCGTGGTCGTCACCGGCGCCAACACGCGCCAGACGAAGGCCATCTCCGACGAGATCCAGCACAGGCTCCGCGCCGATCGCCGTCCCGCTCGCGTGGAGGGGGAGCGCGAAGGTGAGTGGATCCTCGTCGACTTCATCGACGTCGTCGTGCACATCTTCACCACGACCGCCCGCGACTTCTACCGGCTCGAGACGCTGTGGGGCGACGTTCCCCGGCTCGACGTGCCGGTGGAGGGCTGAGCGCCCGCACCACGAAAAGGGCTCGAGAGCCAGGCCATGGGGAGGTCCGCCATGAAGCGCAGACTCACGGGTGCGATGCTGATCACGCTGTTCGCGTTCCTGCTCGCAGGTCCGGTCCCGGCGCTCGCCTTCGACCACTCGGCCAACGAGGCCACCATGCTGCGGCTGGTCAATCACGCCCGCACCAGCCGGGGGCTGCACGCGGTCAAGATCGTCGCGTCGCTCGACCGGGCGGCGCTGCTGCACTCGCGGGACATGATCGGCCATGACTACTTCTCGCACTCGTCGCGCGGCGGTGCGACGCTCGCCGTCGAGGGCGCGGAGCGCCGGCTACCCGAGCGGCAGCGCAGTTCGGTGACGAGGTGCATCGCCTACGGCTCGTCCGTTCCGGGGCACGCCGGCGAGCATCTTCAAGGGCTGGATGGGGTCGAGTTCCCACCGGCAGATCATCCTGACCGCTCGGTGGCGTGACGTCGGCATCGGCTGCGCCCGAGGCACGTACACGGGCTACTCGGGCGTCGTGATGTACACCATCGACTTCGGGCGGCGCATGCAGTAGCCGCCGGGCCGGGCTGCTCGCTGCGCGCGGTCGCCCGGCGTCCACTCCGGACGTTGTCCTTCCGTCCCTGCCGGGGGTACGACTACGAACGTATGTTCGCATCCGGCAGATCGATCCTCCATCTCGACATGGACGCCTTCTTCGCCTCCGTGGAGCAGGCGCGCCGCCCCGAGCTGCGCGGCCTGCCGGTCATCGTCGGCGGCGAGCGCGGGGGGCGGGGAGTGGTCTCGGCCTGCTCCTACGAGGCGCGCGTCTACGGCGTCCACAGCGCGCTGCCCATCACGCAGGCCGAGCGGCTCTGCCCGCACGGGGTGTTCCTGCCGGTCGACATGAAGGCCTATCTGGCCGTCCACCGCTCGCTGGTCGAGCTCCTGGGGCACTACACGGACCTCGTCGAGGTGGCGTCCATCGACGAGGCCTATCTGGACGTCACCGGCAGCCGGCGGCTGTTCGGCCCGCCGCGCACCATCGCCCACCGCGTCCAGGAGCAGGTCTACGACGCCCACGCCGTCACCTGCTCCATCGGCATCGGCCCCACCAAGCTGCTGGCCAAGCTGGCCGCCGGCCTCCACAAGCCGGCCGGCATCGGCGAGCTCACCGCCGCCGACGTGCACGGCCGCCTGCGCGACCTGCCGGTGGGAGAGGTCTGCGGCATCGGCCCCGTCACCCAGGAGCGGCTCACCGCCCTCGGCCTCACCACGGTCGGCATGCTGCAGGACGTGCCGTTCCCGCTGCTCGCGGCGGCGTTCGGCAAGGGTGCGCACGGGCTGCGCCAGCTCGCCCTGGGGCGCAGCTTCTCGCCGGTGCGCAGCGACCGGCCGCTGCCCAAGTCCGTCGGCCGTGAGATCACGTTCGACGACGACATCAACGACGGCGAGCTTCTGCGCGCCACGCTGCTCTCGCTCACCGACAGCGCCGTCGCCGAACTGCGCCGCAAGGGCCTGGCGGCGCGCACGGTGGCGCTCAAGGTGCGCTTCAACACGTTCCACACCGTGAGCCGGCGCCGCACGCTGGCCCGACCGGTCAGCAGCGTGCGCCCCATCCACGAGACGGCCATGGCGCTGCTCGACGAGCTCGACGTCGGCGCCCGCTGGGTGCGCCTCGTCGGGGTGAGCGTCAGCGGCTTCACGCACAACGCCTTCCAGCTCACCATGGACGACGGCTGGCGCGAGGTGGCGCTCGGCGAGGCCGTCGACAAGGTGCGCGACAAGTACGGCTTCAAGGCGCTCACCCTGGCGGGCGGCTCGCCGGCCCGGCGCCACCTCGACCACCAGTCGCCGGCGCAGTCGTTCCACCCCGAGCTCGTAGCCGGCCACGACTGCCGAGGAGGCGCCGCGGAGCCGCTCGCGAGCTCGCCGCCGCGGCCGCGCGGGAGCCCGCTCCCGGAGCCTGCGTGAGGCGCGTCTCACCAGGCCCCCTGTGCTAGACTTCATCCTTCCGACAGGACACGACCGGCCGCCTCGCGCGCCCGCGGGCGACAGGCCGGCGAAAGATAACGAGGAGACCCCGGATGAACGACCCAGCCAAGATCAGGAACATCGCGCTCGTCGGCCATCGCGGTACCGGCAAGACGTCGCTGTTCGAGGCGCTGCTCTTCGACGCCGGGGCTGTCACCCGGCTGGGTTCGGTCGCGGACGGCACCACGATCTCCGACTGGGACGACGACGAGAAGAAGCGCCAGATGAGCCTGTCGGCGGGTCTGGCGCACGTCGACCGCGAGGGTCTCTCCTTCAACCTCATCGACACCCCCGGCGACTCGAGCTTCCTCGCCGACGCCATCGCCAGCCTCCAGGTCGTCGAGACGGCGCTCGTCGTCGTCAACGCCGTGCTCGGCGTCGAGGTCCAGCACGAGCGGCTCTGGGACCGCGCGGCCGCCCGCGGACTGGGCCGCGTCATCGTCTGCAACATGCTCGACCGTGAGCGCGCCGACTTCGACCACGCCCTCGGCCTCCTCCAGGAGTCCTTCGGCGCCCAGGTCGTCGCCGTGCAGTTGCCCATCGGCAAGGAGCACGAGTTCATCGGCGTCGTCGACCTGCTCACGATGAAGGCGCACACGTACAAGGGCGGCAAGGCGACTGTGGGCGACGTCCCCGCGGAGCTCGCCGACGCCGCCGCGGCCGCTCGCGACAAGCTCATCGACGCGGTCGCGAGCACCAACGACGACCTCGCCGAGAAGTACCTGATGGAAGAAGAGATCACGGCGAAGGAGCTCAATGCGGCGTTCGCCGCCGCCGTCGCCGCCGCCCAGCTCTACCCGGTCGCCTGCGCGTCCGCCACGGCCAACATCGCCGTGGACCACATCTTCGACGTGCTCGCGCTCGCCCCGTCGCCCGTCGACGTCACGCACCCCAAGGCCATGAAGGGCGACGCCGAGATCGAGCTCGACTGCGATCCTTCGCAGCCGGCCGTCGCCTTCGTCTTCAAGACGCTCGCCGACCCGTTCAGCGGTCACGTCAACGTGTTCCGCGTCTTCCAGGGCACGATGAGCAGCGATTCCCAGGTCGTCATCGCCCGCGACGGTCACAAGGAGCGCCTCGGCCAGATCCTCAAGACGATGGGCAAGGAGAGCAAGGCCTCCGGAGACCTCGTCGCCGGCGACATCGGCGCCATCGCCAAGCTCAAGGACGTCGTGACGGGCGACACGCTGTGCGCCGACGCCGACGCCGTCAGCTTCCCGGCCATCGACTTCCCCGCACCGCTCATGAGCTTCGCCGTCACCGCCAAGAGCAAGGGCGAGGAGGACAAGGTCATCACCGCCCTCCGCCGCCTCTCCGAAGAAGACCCGATGCTCGAGGTGCACCACGACGACCAGACCGGCGAGATGATCGTCGGCGGCATGAGCCAGGTGCACGTCGAGGTCACGGTCGAACGCATGAAGCGCCGCTTCGGCGTCGAGGTCGAGCTCAAGGCCCCGCGGGTCCCGTATCGCGAGACCATCAAGGGCACGGCGAAGGCCGAAGGCAAGCACAAGAAGCAGACCGGTGGCCGCGGCCAGTTCGCCGACACCTGGATGGAGGTCCGCCCGCAGCCGCGCGGCGAAGGCTTCGAGTTCGAGAACAAGATCGTCGGCGGCTCGATCCCGCGCAACTTCATCCCGGCGGTCGAGAAGGGCGTGCGCGCCGCCATGGACGACGGCTTCCTCGCCGGCTATCCGGTCGTCGACGTCCACGTGAAGCTCTACGACGGCAAGTACCACCCCGTCGACTCGAGCGACATGGCGTTCCAGATCGCCGGCTCCCTCGGCTTCAAGGCGGCCTGCGAGAAGGCCCAGCCGGCGCTGCTCGAGCCGATCATGAACGTCGAGATCACCATCCCCGACGAGAACGTCGGCGACATCATCGGCGACCTCAACTCGCGGCGCGGCCGCGTGCTCGGCACGACTCCGCGAGGCCACAACAACGTGGTCGGCGCCGAGGTGCCGCTGGCCGAGATGCTCACGTATGCGCCCGACCTCACGTCCATGACGGGCGGCCGCGGCGACTACCACATGGAGCTCCTGCGGTACGACGAGGTGCCGGCGCACCTCACCGCCAAGATCGTCGAGCAGGCCCAGAAGGACAAGGAAGAAGCCCAGAAGAGCTGAGTCCAATCCGTCCAGTTTTCCCCGCAAAGCTGGGCATTTCGTGGCGTGGCGCCGGTAGCGGGCGCTTCGAGCGCTGCGGTAGGATTGGCGTGCAACAGTAACCGGAGGTTCCCGTGACAGATATCGGCACCATGCGAGTGAAGAGCGGTCTCGCAGACATGCTCAAGGGCGGCGTCATCATGGACGTCACCAACGCCGAGCAGGCGAAGATCGCCGAAGACGCCGGCGCGTGCGCGGTGATGGCGCTCGAGAGAGTGCCGTCCGACATCCGCGCCCAGGGCGGCGTGGCCCGCATGGCCGACCCCACCAAGATCCAGGAGATCCAGGGCTGCGTGTCCATCCCCGTGATGGCCAAGGCGCGCATCGGCCACTTCGTGGAGGCGCAGATCCTGCAGTCCCTCGAGGTCGACTACATCGACGAGAGCGAAGTGCTCACGCCGGCCGACGAGGCCAACCACATCAACAAGTGGAAGTTCGACGTGCCGTTCGTGTGCGGCGCCGTCAATCTCGGTGAGGCTCTGCGCCGCATCAGCGAGGGCGCGGCCATGATCCGCACCAAGGGCGAGGCCGGCACCGGCGACGTCGTCGAGGCCGTGCGCCACATGCGCACGATCATGGGGCAGATCCGCCAGCTGCAGACGCTGGACGAGGACGAGCTGTACGTCATCGCCAAGGAGCTGCCGGCGCCGATCGAGCTGGTCAAGTGGGTCGCCGGAGAACGGCAAGCTCCCGGTCGTGAACTTCTCGGCCGGCGGCATCGCCACTCCGGCCGACGCCGCGCTCATGATGCAGCTCGGCGCCGAGGGCGTGTTCGTCGGCTCCGGCATCTTCAAGAGCGAGGATCCCCAGAGCCGCGCCAACGCCATCGTCAAGGCGACGACCAACTACCGCGACGCGGCCGTCCTGGCCGAGGTCAGTGTGGGCCTGGGCGACGCGATGCCCGGCATCGACGCCGCGCGCATGCCCGAAGAAGCCAAGATCCAGCATCGCGGCTGGTGAGTCAGGGAGCGGCATGACGCTGGAGAGTGGCAAGAAGCGGCTGGACTGGATCCTGTCGCCTGAGCCGGCGCTCGACCTTCATGGTCCGGGCGCCGGACTCGTCGTGGGCGTGCTCGCGCTGCAGGGAGATTTTCGCGAGCACCGCCTCATGCTCGAGCGGCTCGGGGCGCGCACCCGCGAGGTGCGCCAGACCAGCCGACCTCGCCGGTCTCGACGGCCTCGTCATCCCCGGCGGCGAGAGCACCACGATCCACAAGCTCATGGCCGCCTACGACCTCGCCGGTCCCATCAAGGACTTCGCGGCCGCCGGCGGCGCCGTCTACGGCACGTGCGCCGGCCTCATCACCGTGGCGCGCGACACCGTCGAGGGTGCGCCGCCGACGCTCGGGCTCATGGACATCGTCGCCCGCCGCAACGCGTTCGGCCGCCAGGTGCGCAGCTTCGAGGCGGACCTCGAGGTCGAGGGCCTCGGCCCCGCGCCGGTCCGCGCGGTCTTCATCCGCGCGCCGTGGGTCGAGAGCGCCGGCCCTCGCGTCGCAGGTCCTCGCGACCTGCCAGGGTCACATCGTCGCGGCGCGAGAGGGCGACGTGCTCGTCACCGCGTTCCATCCGGAGCTCACCGACGACACGCGTCTGCACGAACTGTTCATGCAAATGATCCGCCGCCGGCAGGCCGCGGCGGGCGCGCCCGAGGGCGCGACCGCCGGCGTGCGACGCCGGCGAGCCCGGCCGGGCCGCCGCCGCGGCCGGCCACCGCTGAAAAGGGAGGTGGTGTCACGTGTCCGGGCACTCCAAGTGGGCGACCATCAAGCACAAGAAGGGCAAGACCGACGCCAGGCGCGGCAAGCTGTTCAGCAAGCTGTCGCGGGCCATCACCGTCGCGGCGCGTGAGGGCGGCATCGACCCCGCCATGAACATCTCGCTGGCCAACGCCATCGAGAAGGCCAAGGCCGAGTCGATGCCCAAGGACAACATCGAGAAGGCCATCCAGCGCGGTGGCGGCGGGGTCGAAGGCGAGCAGTACGAGAGCATCCTCTACGAGGGCTACGGGCCCGCGGGGGTCGCGATCATCGTCGACGTCCTCACCGACAACAAGAACCGCTCCGCCGCCGAGGTGCGCAACATCTTCAGCAAGCACGGCGGCCAGCTGGCGCAGCCCGGCGCGGTCGCATGGGGCTTCGAGCGCCGCGGCTCCATCGTCGTCGACGGCGCCAAGTACGCGGAGGACGACATCATGGCCGCGGCCATCGACGCCGGAGCCGAGGACGTCGTAGCGGACGAGGGGGCGTTCCAGGTGCTCACGGAGCCGTCGGACTTCGCCGCCGTCCGCGACGCCTTGACCGCGGCGGGCATCGAGTTCGACAACGCCGAACTCACCATGATCCCCAAGACCACGGTCAAGCTCGAGGAGAACGACGCTCGCAAGACCATGAAGATCATGGACGCGCTGGAGGACAGCGACGACGTCCAGGAGGTCTACGCGAACTTCGACATCCCCGAGGACATCCTCGAGGCTCTGGCGGGCTGACGAGCATGATCGTCCTGGGCTTCGACCCGGGCACCGCAAACACCGGCTGGGGGGTCATCGAGCAGGAGGGCAACCGCCTGCGCTCGCTCGGCCACGGCTGCATCGTCACCTCGGCCAAGGACCCGACGCACGTGCGCCTGCGCCAGATCTACGATCAGGCGCGCGGCCTCATCAAGCGGTTCTGCCCGGACGTCGTCGTCCTCGAAGAGCTGTTCGTCAACGTGAACGTCAAGACGGCGCTCGCCGTGGGCCAGGCCAAGGGCGTGCTGTACCTGGCCGCCTCGGACCTCGAAGAGTCGCCCTGCGAGTACTCGCCGCTGCAGATCAAGCAGGCGGTCACCGGCTACGGGCGGGCCAGCAAGATCCAGGTGCAGGAGATGACCAAGGTCATCCTCTGCCTGCCGCGCATCCCGCGGCCCGACCACGCCGCCGACGCGCTCGCCGTGGCGATCACGCACACGCACCACAACGCGGACGCCTTCCGCGAGGCCTGCGCCCGCCCGCCCGGGGGGCGCAGATGATCGCCTCGGTGCGCGGCACCCTCAAGCTGGTCGACGGCGAGCGCGCCGTGATCGAGGTCGGCGGGCTCGGCCTCGAGGTGCTGGCCTCGAGCCGCACGCTGAGCAGCATCTCACCGCACCTCGGCGAAGAGGTCAGCCTGCACACGTACCTCAACGTGCGCGAGGACGCGCTGCAGCTGTTCGGGTTCCGCGACCCGGGCGAGCGCACGTTCTTCCTGTGGCTGACCGCGGTCAGCGGAGTCGGTCCCAAGGTGGCCCTGGCGGTGCTCTCGGGCTATCCCGTGGCCGAGCTCGAACTGGCGGCGGCGCGCGACGACGTGAAGAAGTTCGAGAGCATCCCCGGCATCGGCAAGAAGCTCGCCCAGCGGCTCGTGGTCGAGCTCAAGGACAAGGTGGGGGAGCTGCCGCCGGTGAGCGCCGGCGAGCCCGGCGGGACCGGCGACCCGACCACGAGCGCGTTCCTCGCCGCCCGCTCCGCGCTGCAGAACCTCGGTCTCAGCTTGCGCGAGGCCGAGGAGGCGCTGCGCGGCGCCCCCGAGGACGCGCCGCTCGAGGACCTCGTCAAGTTCGCGCTCACGCGCCAGGCGGCTGAGTGATGCCCAAGAAGCCCGAAGACCGCATCGGCGACCCCAACGAGCGCGCCGACGACAAGGATCTCGAGCTCAGCCTCCGGCCGCGCCGGTTCTCCGACTTCGTCGGCCAGCGCGTGGCCAAGGAGCAGCTCGAGATCTTCGTCGAGGCGGCCAAGCAGCGCGGCGACACCCTGGACCACGTGCTCATCGCCGGGCCTCCCGGCCTCGGCAAGACCACGCTCGCCGGCATCATCTCCCAGGAGCTCGGCGTGGGCATGCACACCACGTCGGGGCCGGCGCTGGAGCGCAAGGTCGACGTCGCCGGCCTGCTCACGAACCTCCAGGAGGGCGACGTCCTGTTCGTCGACGAGATCCACCGGCTCAACGCCGCCGTCGAGGAGGTCCTCTATCCGGCGATGGAGGACTACGAGATCGACATCATGATCGGCGAAGGTCCGGCCGCGCGCAGCATCCGCATGCAGGTGGCTCCGTTCACGCTCATCGGCGCGACCACGCGCACCGGCCTGCTCACGACGCCGCTGCGCGACCGGTTCGGCGTGTGGCAGCGGCTCGAGTACTACGAGATCGAGGAGCTCGCCGCCATCGTCCGCCGCTCCGCCGGCATCCTCAGCGTGCAGATCGACAAGGACTCCGCGCTCGAGATCGCCGGGCGCTCGCGCGGCACGCCGCGCGTCGCCAACCGGCTCCTCCGGCGCGTGCGCGACTTCGCGCAGGTGCGCCACGAGGGCATCATCGACCACGACATCTGCCTCGCGGCGCTGGAGCTCTTCCAGGTGGACGCGGAGGGTCTCGACAAGCTCGACCGCGACATCCTCAAGATCATCGCCGAGAAGTTCGACGGCGGGCCCGTGGGCCTGGACACCCTTGCCGTGGCTCTCGGCGAGGAGGCGGACACGGTGATGGACGTCTACGAGCCGTACCTGATCATGCAGGGCTTCCTCAAGCGCACCCCGCGCGGACGCGTGCTCACGCGCACCGGCTTCCTGCACTGCGGCCTCAAGCCGCCGTCGCCCACCGACAGCCTCTTCGACGAGCTCTGACGCCTCCGGCTGCCGCGCCGGAGGCCCGCGCTATACTCGCCCGATGACCGACCTGCTCCTGCATACCTGCTGCGGCCCCTGCTCGACCGTCGCCGTGCCCGCGTGGCGCGAGCGCGGGGTCGAGCCGGTGGGCTGGTTCGAGAACCCGAACATCCAGCCGGCCGCGGAGCTGGAGCGCCGCCGCGAGAGCATGCGGCGCTTCAGCCGTGCGGCCGGCCTCGAGCTGGTCGTCGAGCGACGGCGGGGAAGGAGGCGCCCGGCTGGGCAGAGTGGCGGGACAGCCTCTCGGCCGCCGCGCCGGAGGCCCGCTGCGCCGCCTGCCTCGGCCTGCGTCTGGACGCCGCCGGCGAGGCGGCGCGCGACCTCGGCTTCTCGCGCTTCTCGACGACGCTCACGGTGAGCCCGTACCAGCGGCACGACCTCATCGTCGCCGCGGGCGAGGCTGCCGCCGACGTGCACGGGGTCGACTTCGTCTATCTGGACGCCCGCGACCGCTTCCGCGAGAGCTACGCGGAGAGCCGCCGCCTCGAGCTCTACCGGCAGCCGTACTGCGGCTGCGCGGCCAGCAAGTGGGAGGCGTGGCACGAGCGCCGCGCGCGGCGGAGGTCCGCGTGAGCGACGAGACTGCCGGCCTCACCTCGGCCGATCTCGACTACGAGCTCCCCGACGAGCTGATCGCCCAGACGCCGGCCGAGCCGCGCGACGCGTCGCGCCTGCTCGTCGAGCGCCGCGCGACCGGCGCGGTCGAGGACCACGTCTTCGCCGAGTTGCCGTCGCTGCTCCGCGAGGGAGACGTGCTGGTGCGCAACGACACGCGCGTCTTCCCGGCGCGCAGCTTCTTCCACCGCGCGACGGGCGGCCGCATCGAGGTCCTGTTCCTGTGCGCCCTGACGGCGCCGTCGCCGGCCGGCGAGCGGTGGGAGGCGCTGCTGCGCGGCCGGCCGCGGCGGGAGGAAGTGCTCGAGAGCGAGGTGATGGGTCCCGACTGGCCGCTGCGCTGCATCGAGCCGCTGGGCGACGGCCGCTGGGTGGTCGAGAGCCTCGCTCCGTCGCCGGTGCTGGGACTGCTGGCCGCCGCGGGGGTCACGCCGCTGCCGCCGTACATCACGACGCCGCTGGAGGACCCCGAGCGCTACCAGACCACGTACTCGTGCGCGCTCGGCTCGGCCGCCGCGCCGACCGCCGGCCTGCACTTCACGCCGGGCCTGGACGCGGCGCTGGCCGCAGCCGGCGTCACGGTCGAGAGCGTGACGCTGCACGTCGGCCTCGGGACGTTCAAGCCGCTGCAGGAGGGCCCGCTGGAGGCGGTCACGCTGCACCGCGAGTCGTTCGAAGTGGAGGCGGCCGTGTGGGCGCGCCTCTGCGAGGCGCGCCGGGACGGCCGCCGCATCGTCGCCGTCGGCACCACCTCGATGCGCGTGCTGGAGCACGTGGCGCTTGCCGGCGCGCCGGCCGACGGCGCCGAGACCATCCGGGGCGAGACGCGCCTCTTCATCAGGCCGGGCTTCCCGTTCCGCATGGTCGACGGCCTCGTGACCAACTTCCACCTGCCGCGCACGAGCCTGCTCGCCCTGGTGATGGCCTTCTGCGGCGTCGAAGAGACGCGGGCGATCTACCGCCACGCCGTGGCGCAGCGCTACCGGTTCTACAGCTTCGGCGACGCGATGCTGGCGCTGTGAACAGCCGACGCAGCGAAGCTGTCGACCGGCGCGACGCGGCAGCGCCGGTCCGCGCCGCACCGATGACGGCAGAGGGATTCGCCTTCGAGGTCGAGGCGCGCGACGGCAGCGCCCGCGCCGGCCGGCTGACCACGCCGCACGGCGTGGTGGAGACGCCGTGCTTCATGCCGGTGGGCACCAAGGCGTCGGTCAAGGCCGTGGAGCCTCGCGAGCTGCGGGAGCTCGGCGCGCAGATCGTCCTCGGCAACACCTATCACCTCTACTTCCGCCCCGGCACGGAGATCGTGGCCGCGCACGGCGGGCTGCACGGGTTCATGCAGTGGGACCGGCCGATCCTCACGGACTCGGGCGGCTTCCAGGTCTTCAGCCTCGAGGGCACGCGCGTGATCCGCGACGACGGCGTGGAGTTCAGCTCCGTCTACGACGGGTCGCGCCACGTGTTCACGCCCGAGCTGGCGATGCACATCCAGGAGGAGCTCGGCGCCGACGTCATCATGGCGTTCGACCAGTGCGCGCCGGGCACGCTTCCGCGGGCGGAGCTCGAGGCCGCCGTGGAGCGCACCACGCGCTGGGCGGCGGCCTGCAAGGAGGCTCACGGCCGCCGCGACCAGCTCCTCATCGGGATCGTCCAGGGCGGGACCGACGAGGAACTGCGGCGGCGGTCGGCCGCCGAGATCACCGGCGTCGGCTTCGACGCCTACGCCATCGGCGGCCTCAGCGTCGGCGAGCGTGGCGACGAGATGCTGGCCACGGTCGAGCTGATGGACGACCTGCTGCCGCGGGGACCGGCTGCGCTACTTCATGGGCATCGGCGACCCGGTCGGCATCGTGGACGTCATCGCCCGGGGAGTGGACATCTTCGACTGCGTGCTGCCGACGCGCATGGCGCGCACGGGCACGGCCATCCTGCGCGGCGGCGGGCGGCTGAACCTGCGGAACGCCCGCTTCGCCGCCGATCTGGCGCCGCTCGAGGACGGCTGCGACTGCTACACGTGCACGACGTTCACGCGTTCGTACCTGCGCCATCTGGTGACGCAGAAGGAGATGCTCGGCGCGCAGCTCCTGAGTCTTCACAACCTGCGCGTTCTGCTAAGATTGACGAGCGACGCCCGCAGCGCGATCAGCGCCGGGCGTTTTGCAGAATTCGCCAACGACGTTGCGGGGCGCGACTCCGCAGGAGGTTGAGTCCGTGTCGTTCACGATCATCATCTGGATCCTCGTATTCTTCGGGATCTTCTACTTCCTCGCCATCCGCCCGCAGCGCCGTCAGAAGCAGCAGCACGCAGAGATGGTCGGCATGCTCAAGAAGGGTGACGAGGTGGTCACCATCGGCGGCATGTTCGGCACGATCAGCGCCATCGGCGACGACTGGGTCGAGCTCGAGGTCGCCAAGCGCACGCGGGTCCGCTACCTCAAGCGCGCCATCTCGTCCATCACGAGCATCGATGAGTACGACGAGGAAGAAGAGGACGAGTACATCGAGGCCGGCGACGAGGACGTGACCGAGGAGACCGACGAGGAGTTCGTCGAGGACGACGAGGAAGTCGTCGACGACGAAGAGGTCGCCGAAGAGGCCACCGACGAGACGCTCGACGCCCCCGACGCGCCGGAGGCTCCCAAGGCGTGACGGCGCCGTCTCCGGGACTGATCAAGACGCAGCGTGTGACGACGGGCCCCGCAGACGCTGCGGGGCCCGTCCCATGCAGGGATTCTTGCCTGCGGCCCGAACTGCGTTCTGACGTCGATCCGACACAGGGGTAACGCTCATATGGCGCATGTCATCGCGTTCGCCAATCAGAAGGGCGGGGTGGCCAAGACCACCTCGACGGTGAACCTCGGCGCGGCCCTCCGCGAGCACGATCTGCGCGTGCTCGCCGTCGACATGGACCCCCAGGGCAACCTGACCATGAGCCAGGGCATCGACACCGAGGGTCTCGAGAAGAGCATGTACGACGTCCTCGTGCACCGCACGCCCATCGAGGAGGTCATCTACGAGCGCGAGCTCGATGTCGCAGCCTCCACCATCGACCTCGCCGGCGCCGAGATGGCCCTGGCGACGATGATCGGGCGCGAGCGGGCGCTGCAGCGCGCCCTCGACGCCGTGCGCGACAACTACGACTACATCCTCATCGACACGCCGCCGTCGCTGGGGTTGCTCACCATCAACGCGCTGACCGCCTCCGAGGGGGTCATCGTGCCCGTGCAGTGCGAGTACCTCTCGCTGCGCGGGCTCCTGCAGCTCGAGAAGACGCTGGAGATGATCCGGGAGAACCTGAACCCGGACGTCCACATCCAGGGCATCCTGCCGACGCTGTTCGATGCGCGGACGCTTCACGGCAAGGAATCCATCGAGGTGCTGCGCGAGAACTTCGGGGACCTGGTCTTCGACACCGTGGTCCGCAAGACCATCAAGTTCGCCGAGGCGCCTGTGGGCGGCACCTCGGTCTTGAAGTACGATCCCAAAGGCAGGGGAGCAGAATCGTACCGCGCCCTCGCGCGGGAGGTGCTGAATGGCAGATCGTCCTAGCATGAAGGATGGACTGAGCGAGCTCTTCCGGCGCACCGACAGCGGCGGGTGCGATCCCCGATGCCACGGGCGCGGACGCTCCAGTCAAGGGCCGGCCGTACGTGACGACCATCAAGGTGGTCGGCATCGGCGGAGCCGGCACCAACGCCGTCAACCGGATGGTCGACTCCGGGGTCAAGGGCGTCGAGTTCATCGCCGTCAACACCGACGTGCAGCAGCTCGACGTGTGCGACGCCGACGTCAAGATCCACATCGGCCAGGAGATCACCCACGGACTCGGCGGCGGGGCCAACCCCGAGGTCGGCCGTGAGGCGATGGAGGTCAGCCGCGACCAGCTCAAGGCTGCGCTGCGCGGCGCCGACCTCGTCTTCGTCACCGCCGGAGAGGGCGGCGGCACCGGTACCGGCGGCGCGCCCGTCGTGGCGCAGATCGCCCGCGAGCTCGGCGCCGTGACCATCGCCATCGTCACCAAGCCGTTCGGCTTCGAGGGCAACCGCCGCCAGCGCCAGGCGCTCGACGGCATCGACGTCCTGAGGGACGTGGCCGACACCGTCATCTCCATCCCCAACGACCGCCTGCTCGAGGTCGTGGAGCGCAACGCGAGCGTCGTCGAGGCGTTCCAGCACGCCGACGACATCCTGCGCCAGGGCGTCCAGGGCGTCACCGACCTCATCACCGTACCCGGGCTCATCAACCTGGACTTCGCCGACGTGCGCACCATCGTGCACGACGCCGGCACCGCACTGCTCGGCATCGGCGTCGCCGGCGGCGAGAACCGCGCCCAGGCGGCCGCCGACATGGCCATCCACTCGCCGCTGCTCGAGACCAGCATCGAGGGCGCTCGCGGCCTGCTGCTCAACATCACCGGCGGCGAGGACCTCACGCTGTACGAGGTCAATGAGGCTTGCGGCGTCATCAGCGAGGCGGCCGACGACGACGCCAACATCATCTTCGGAGCCGTCGTCGACGAGAAGCTCAAGGGCAAGATCTCGATCACCGTGGTCGCCACCGGGTTCGGCGACGACGTCAGGCACGCGCAGGCGCCGCCGCGCAGCCCCGAGGGTCGCTCCGCGGCGCCGAAGGCTGAGCCGAAGGCCGAGCGCGGTCCCCTGTTCGGCCCTGCGCCGCGGTTCGACGACAGCGAGTTCGACATCCCGTCGTTCGTCAATCAGCCAGAGGACTAATGCCCGTAGCTGACGGAGAGTACGGAGTGCTAGTGAGCGACTCGCCGGCGCGAAGCGCGCCTGGCGAGGCGGAGTGAGCGAGTGACCCGGAGAGGAGGCGACGGCGATGAGAGCTGACGCCGTCGCCGCATCCCCGGTCGTTCTCGAGCTCGACCTCGACGTCTTCGACGGGCCGTTCGACCTGCTCGTCACGCTGATCCTCCGCGACGAGATCGACATCTGGGAGGTCCGCGTCTCGCGGATCATCGCCGAATACGTCGTCCACCTTGCCGACACCGGCGAGTTCGACCTCGACGCCACCTCACAGTTCGTGGTGCTCGTCGCCGCGCTGCTGGAGATGAAGTCGCGCCTGCTGCTCGAGGAGGACGTCGAGGAGGAACTCGAGGACCTCGACCCCGACGAGGCGGCGCGCCAGCTGCTCGAGCGCCTGGTGCGCTACAGCCAGTTCCGCAACGCGGCCGGCAGTCTCCGGTCGGCCTGGGAGGAGCACAGCGCGCGGCTGTACCGCAACGCGCCGGTGCCGGCGGAGCTGCTGCGCCGGCGCACCGTCGACGGATCGATGTCCGCAACTGTCCTTGCCGGTGCTCTTGCGCCCCTGCTGCGCGAGCCTCCCGTCCCCGACACGAGCCATCTCGCGGACCTCGCTGTCTCCCTGGTCAAGGAACTGCGCCGCCTGCGGCTCATCCTCGACGACGAGGGCGAGTTCACCTTCGCCGCCGTGGCGCCTCGCGACCGCCTCGAGAGAGCCGTGACGTTCTTCGCGCTCCTCGAGCTGCACTCCAGCGGTGAGGCGCGCCTGCAGCAGACGCGCCACTTCGGCGACATCGTGGTCCGCCGCATCAAGACTCCGGTGCCCGTCGCAGGGTGACGCCGGCTGCCGCCGTGCGGTAGCATCGATGGGTCCCGACGTCCGACCCAGGCTCGGCATGCTGCCACTCGCACGGCGCCTCGAAGCGCTTCTCTTCATCTCCTCGCGACCCATCGCGGCCGACAGGCTGGCCGAGGCGTGCGCGTGCAGCGAGGCGGAGGTCGGGGCAGCCATGGAGTCGCTGCGCGCCGAGTACGCCGGCGGAGCGCACGGGATCGAGCTGCGTGAGGTGGCCGGCGGTCTGACGTTCGCCGTGGCGGACGACTGCGCCGAGGACGTGCGCCGGTTCACCGGCGCGGAGAGGCCGGACGAGCTCACGCCGGCCCTGCTGGAGACGCTCGCCGTGGTCGCGTATCTCGAGCCGGTGACGAGGGCTGAGATCGCCGAGGTCCGCGGCGTGTCCTCGGAGTACGCGCTCGGGGCGCTCGAGGAGCGCGGTCTGGTGGAGCAGCAGGGACGTGCCGACACCCCCGGCGCGCCGGTGCTCTACGGGACCGCCGACCGCTTCTTGAAGTTGTTCGGACTCGCGAGCCGCGACGACCTGCCGCCGCTCGAAGAGTTCTCGCTGGGCGCCGACGAAGTCGACGAGATCCGTTCCCGGCTCCATGCAAACGCCGAGAGGAGGGCGCAATGAGCCCTGCCCAGCCTATGAACCTGGTCGTCTACCTTGCGCGCGCCGGAGTCGGCTCGCGCCGCTCCTGTGACGAGCTCATCCGTGACGGCGCCGTGACCGTGAACGACGAGGTCGTCACGTTCCCGCGCCAGAAGGTCACGCCCGAGGACGTGGTCGCCGTGCGCGGCGAGCCGGTCACGGCCCAGGAACTGCGGTACTTCCTCGTGAACAAGCCCCGCGGCGTGGCCAGCACGCGCAGCGACCCGCACGCCGACCGCGTCATCGTGGACCTCGTGCCGGGCGGCCGGTCCCTGTTCCCCGTCGGCCGCCTCGACGTCGACACCACCGGGCTGATCATCCTCACCAACGACGGCGTGCTGGCCAACCGCCTCATGCACCCGCGGTACGGTGTCCCCAAGACGTACGTCGCCCGCGTGCGCGGCAAGGTCAGCAGGCGCGCTCTCGGCACGCTGCGCCAGGGTGTGGACCTCGAGGAAGGCATGACGTCGCCCGCCGACGTCAGGCTCAAGAAGCAGAGCGCCAAGACGGCCCTCGTCGAGATCACCATCCACGAGGGCCGCAAGCGCCAGGTGCGGCGCATGTTCGTGGCCGTCGGCCTGCCGGTCGAGGAGCTGAGCCGGCGCCGCTACGGCCCGCTGACGGACAAGGGCCTGGAGCCCGGGGGCTTCCGCGAGCTCACCGGCGAAGAGGTCGAGGCGCTGCGCCGGGCCGGGGAAGAGGTGGCCGGCGAGGTCGCCAAGGAAGTCGAAGGCTCGCCCCTGATGCTCGCCGCCGAGGTGCAGGAGGAGGCCGCGGACGCCGTGCTCACGCGCGCCGACGTCTCGAGCGAGGCCTACACCGAAGCGAGCTCGGACGAGGGCGAGTCGCAGCCGTTCGAGGCCGGCGAGACCCATCCGCTCCGGCGGACGAGCCCGAGCCGGGCGAGTCACCGGACGAGGGCGCCGGCCTCGACGACCGCGATGAGACCGAGTCCGGGCAGCCGGACGCCCCCGCAGAGCCGTCCGGCGAGCCGGACGCGCCGCCGCAGGACGACGACGCCTGAAATGTATACTCATGCGGCTGCGCCTCGACATCTCGGAGTGACGACATGACCGTCCGCTTCATCCCCGAGCTCGCCGGCATCGTCCCGTACCAGCCCGGCCTTCCGATCGAGGTCGTCCAGCGACGGTTCGGCCTCGAGCAGGTGGTCAAGCTCGCGTCCAACGAGTACCCTCTGCCGCCGTTCCCGGAGGTCAAGGCGGTCGTGATGGAGGCCCTGGACCGCCTGCAGCGGTATCCGGACGGCTTTTCGACCGATCTGAGAGTGGCTCTCGGCGACCACTTCGACCGCAGCCCCGAGAGATCACCGTCGGCTGCGGCACGTGCGAGCTTCTGTACCTGCTCGCGCACGCCGTGCTGGAGCGCGGCGACGAGGTCGTGCTCGCCGCGCCGTCGTTCACGTCGTACCGCGACGTCATCGACATCCGCGGCGCGATCCCCGTGACCGTGCCGCTCGTGGACTACACGCACGATCTCGAGGCGATGGCGGCTGCGGTGACGCCGCGCACCAAGATGATCTTCGTCTGCAATCCCAACAACCCGACCGGGACCTACGTGCCGTCCGCCGAGGTGGCCAGACTGGTCGAGCGCGTGCCCGACGACGTCATGGTCGTCATCGACGAGGCGTACATCGAGTTCGTGACGGCGGAGGACCGCGAGGGATCGCTCGCCATCCAGAAGGAACACGACAACGTCGTCGTCCTGCGCACCTTCTCCAAGATCTACGGCCTGTGCGGCCTGCGCACGGGCTTCGGGATCTGCGCTCCGGAGGTCAAGGCCGCCGTCGACAAGGTCCGGCAGCCGTTCAACGTCAACCTCCTCGGGCAACTCGCCGCGATCGAGGCGCTCAAGCACCAGGACCAGGTGGCGCAGCGCCGGGAGACCAACGCGGCGCTGCGCGACCACATGGTCGAGCGGCTCGCGGCGCGCGGCCGCGCAACCGTGCCCACGCAGGCCAACTTCATGCTGGTCGACATGAACGACCTCTGTGATCCGCACGACAAGGTCTGCGGCACCCTGCTCTCCCTGGGCGCCATCGTGAGGGACGGCAATGCGCTCGGCTGCCCCGGCTGGGCGAGGGTGACCGTGGGCACACACGATGAGATCGAGTTCTTCCTGGAGAAGCTGGCTTCGCTCGAGGTCGGCGCCGGCGATGGCCCCGGAGGGAGGACCTCGTGAGCATGATGGTGATCATGCACGAGGCCGCGACCGAAGCAGAGGTCGCGCACGTCTGTGCGCGCGTGGAGGAGGTCGGCGCCAGCGCGCATCTCTCCCTGGGCGACCGGGTCACCGTCATCGGGGTCATCGGCGACCGCGAGGAGATCACGGAGCTTCCGCTCGAGGCGATGCCGGGAGTCGACCGGGTCGTCGCGATCCTGCGCCCCTACAAGCTCGTGAGCCGTGAGTTCCAGCAGCGGGACACGGTGATCGACGTGAACGGCGTGAAGATCGGCGGCGGGCACTTCTGCCTCATCGCCGGCCCCTGCTCCATCGAGACGCCGGAGCAGGTGCTGGAGGCCGCCCGCGCCGTCAAGGCGGCGGGCGGCCACATGATGCGCGGCGGCGCCTTCAAGCCGCGCACCTCGCCCTACGCGTTCCAGGGCCTCGGCGAAGAGGGCCTGGAGATGATGGCCGCGGCGCGCGCCGACACCGGCCTGCCGATCGTGACCGAGGTGCTCGACCCGCGCGACCTGGACGTCGTGTGCCGGTACGCCGACGTCCTGCAGGTCGGCGCGCGCAACACGCAGAACTTCCTGCTCCTCGCCGAGCTCGGCAAGGCCGGCAAGCCGGTGCTGCTCAAGCGCGGACCCGCGACGACCGTCGAAGAACTGCTGATGTCGGCCGAGTACATCCTCAAGGAGGGCAACCGGGACGTGATCCTCTGCGAGCGCGGCATCCGCACCTTCGAGACGGCCACGCGGAACACGCTGGACGTGAGCGCCGTGCCGGTGATCAAGCTCGCCAGCCACCTGCCGGTGGTCGTGGACCCGAGCCACTCGGCGGGGAGGCTCGACCTCGTCCTGCCGCTGTCGCTGGCAGGCGTGGCCGCCGGCGCCGACGGCGTGCTGGTGGAGACGCACCCCAACCCCGAGCACGCTCTCTGTGACGGGCCGCAGTCGCTGCCGACGGCGGCCTTCGGAGAGTACGCAGAGCGCGTCCTCGACCTCGCGCGCTGGACCGGCAAGACCGCCTGAGACGATGACCGGGCAGCCGATCAACACCGTCGCCCTCGTCGGCGTGGGCCTCATGGGAGGGTCTCTCGGCCTCGCGGCGCGCGAGTTCGCCGGCGTGGCGGAGGTCCGTGGCTTCAGCCAGACGCAGGCCACGCTCGACCTCGCGCTCGCGCGGGGCGCGATCACGAGCGCCTGCGGGAGCCTCGAAGAGGCCTGCGCAGGCGCCGACCTGGTCTTCGTCTGCACGCCCGTCCGCCTCGTGATCAAGCACGTGCGGGCGGCGCTCGCCGCCGCGCCGCCGCACGCGGTCGTCACCGATGTGGGGAGCACGAAGGGGCCGCTCATGCGGGCGCTCTCTCCCGAGGAGCAGCGGCGCTGCATCGGCGGGCACCCGCTCTGCGGGTCCGAGAACGCCGGCGTCGCCAACGCGCGTGCCTCGCTGTACAAGGGCGCGACCTACTTCGTCACGCCCGGCGCGCACGTGGACGCCGACGCCTACCAGTCGCTGTACGGGTTCCTGGGGGACATCGGCGCCCGCCCGGTGGCGGTCGACCCCGAGGAGCACGACCGCCAGATGGCCGTCGTGAGCCACCTGCCGCACGTGCTGGCCAACGTGCTCATGAGCCAGGCCGGCCAGCACGCCGGCGCCCGCGACGCGCTGCTCTCTGCAGGGCCGAGCTTCCGCGACCTGACGCGCATCGCCGGCAGCAACCGGCGCGTCTGGACCGACATCTTCCTCGACAACCGCGCGGCGCTGCTCGCCTCGCTGGCCCAGTTCCAGGAGGGCCTGCAGGAGGTCCTGGAGGCGCTCGCCGCGGCGGACGCGCCGCGCCTCAGCGACACCATCAGCCGCGCCAAGGAGCAGCGCGACCGCATGCTCGCGGCCGGGAGCCTGCCGGCGGAGGACCTGTACCGCATCATCATCCCGATCACCGACAGGCCGGGCGTGCTGAGAGAGATCATGGTCGCGCTCGGAGACGCCGGCATCAACGTCGAGGACCTCTCGATGCACCACATGAGCGCCGAGCTGGGCGGCACGCTGACCGTGTTCGTCCTCGGCGACGAGGTCTGCCAGCGTGCCGCGCACGTGCTCGGCGCGCTCGGCTACGAGGTGAGCACCAGGGCGGAGGTCGAGGCCGAATGACCGTGGTCGCCATCGACGGGCCGATGGGCTCCGGCAAGAGCACGGTGGCGCGGCGGGTCGCGGAGCGGCTCGGCTACCTGTACCTGGACACCGGCGCCATGTACCGCGCCGTCGGGCTGCTCGCCACTGAGGCCGGCGTGGAGCTCGACGATGAGGCGGCCGTGGTGCCGATCGCAGCCGCCGCCGAACTGCGCTTCGACGGCGACGGCCGCCTGTTCGCCGGCGACCGCGACGTGAGCGGGCTCATCCGCAGCCTGGAGATGGGCGCGGCCGCCTCGGTCGTCTCCGTGCTGCCGGGCGTGCGCCGGCTGCTGGTCGAACGTCAGCGGACGCTCGGTGCCGGCGCCGACATCGTGATGGAGGGCCGCGACATCGGCACCAACGTGTTCCCCGAGGCCGAGGTCAAGGTGTACCTGACGGCGCGCCCGGAGGTGCGGGCGGCGCGCCGGGCCGACGAGCTGTGCGCCAAGGGCGAGGAGGTGGACGTGGACGAAGTCCTCGTCGCGCTGCTGGAGCGCGACCGGCGCGACAGCGAGCGCGAGGTCGCGCCGCTGCGCAAGGCGGCCGACGCCGTGGAGGTCGACACGTCGGACCTCAGCCTCGAGGAGGTCGTCGCGGCCGTGGTCGCCGTGGTCGGAGAGAAGGTGGCGCCGTGATCCGCGTGTGGCGCTATCCGGTCGTCGGACACGGCGACACGCGTCTGTACACCTTCCTGCGCTGGCTCGCGATCCCGTTCTTCGGCGGGCTGTATCGCTGCCGGGTCCGGGGCGCGGAGAACCTGCCGCAGACGGGCCCCGTGATGGTCATCATGACCCACAAGGCCTTCTGGGACCCGGTGATCGCGGGCATGATCTTCGACCGGCCGCTGCGCTTCATGGCGAAGAAGGAGCTGTTCGTCCACAGCGCGGCCGCGAAGTTCATCACCAGCCTCGGCGCGTTCCCGATCGACCGCGGCGCCGGAGACCGTGCTGCCTTGACGGCGGCGCTGGAGATGCTCGAACGGGGAGAGATGCTGCTCATGTTCCCCGAGGGACACCGGCAGCGGTACCACGGCGTCGGCGAGTTCCTGCCCGGCGTGGGCATGATCGCCCTGCGCAGCGGCGCGCCGGTGATCCCGCTTGCCCTGGACGGCACGCAGGACATGTTGCGCGACGGCAAGCTCGGTCTGCCCGCCCTGCGAGGCCTGGTCGGCCCGCCCGTGGACCTCAGCGACATCACGACCCGGAACAGCAAGGCGTATCAGGAGGCCGCCCGCCGCATGCACGAGGCGATGGCGGGGCTCTATGCCCGGCTCTGAGGACGTCCCGCCGGTCGCCGGGCACGCCTCACCGTCCTACGACGAAGAGCCGGAGCGCAGCCACGAGTTGCGGCACGTGGCCGCCGGCGAGTCCGAGATCGTCGTCGCCCGCTACGCCGGCTACTGCTACGGAGTGGAGCGCGCCCTGCGCCTCACGGGTGAGGCGCTCGAGGGCGCGCCGGCGCCCGTCGCGACGCTCGGGCCGATCATCCACAACCCGAGCGTGGTCGGCAGCCTGAAGGACCGCGGCGTCGACGTGGTCGACGAGGTCGACGACGCCACGGTCGGCACGCTCATCGTGCGCACGCACGGCGTCTCCCCGGACGTGATCGAGCACGCCCGCTCGCGCCGCCTCAACGTCGTCGACGCCACCTGCCCGTTCGTCTCGGTCGCCCAGCGCAAGGCGGCGGCGCTGCGCGAGGCCGGCTACGCGGTCGTGATCCTGGGCGAGCGCGACCATCCGGAGGTCGTCGGGCTCGAAGGCTTCGCCGGGTCCGGCGCGGTCGTCGTGGAGGACGCCTCCGGGCTGCCGCTCGAGCGGCTGCGGGGGCGGCGCATCGGCGTGGTCGTCCAGACCACCCAGACGCGCGCCAACCTCTCCGCGCTCGCCGCGGCGCTCGCGCCCGTGGCGCGCGAACTGCTCGTCTTCAACACGGTGTGCGACGCCACCGAGAAGCGCCAGAGCGCCGCCTGCGAGCTGGCTGAGGACGTCGACGTCGTGGTGGTCGTGGGCGGGCGCAACAGCGCCAACACCGCCCGCCTCGCCCAGCTGTGCGCCGCCATCGAGCCGCGGACCCACCACATCGAGTCCGCGGCCGAGTTGCGGGCGGACTGGCTGGAGGGCGCCTCCCGCATCGGCGTCACTGCCGGGGCCTCGACGCCGGATGAGGAGATCGAGGCCACCGTGAACGCGCTCCTGGACCTCTGCGGTGGCTGAGCGCGCGGAGGCCGCCTGCGGCGGCGTCCTCGTGGCCGACGCCAGAGACGCCGCCGCCCGCGGCGGGCTGCGCGCCGGCGACCGCATCGTCGACCTGAACGGCGGCGTCCCGCTCGACGTCCTCGACCTGGAGGACGCCGCCGCCGACGGCACGCTCTGGCTCTCCGTCCTGCGTGACGGGCATCCGCTCGACCTCGTGGTCACACCCGGGCCCGGCGAGTGGCACGGCATCTCGCTCGACCACGGGGGACTCGGTGACGAGCCGCACACCTGTCGCAACGCCTGCAGGTTCTGCTTCGTCGACCAGGTGCCGGCCGGCCTGCGCGGGGCGCTGTCGGTCAAGGACGACGACTACCGCCTGTCGTTCCTGCACGGCAACTTCATGACGCTGACGAACCTGCGGGAGCCCGAGCTGGAGCGCATCGAAGAGCTGCGGCTGTCGCCTCTCTACGTATCGCTGCACGCCTGGGATGACGCGGCGCGCGTCCGCCTCATGGGGCGGGCGGCGGCCGGCTCACGCGAGGTGCTCGAGCGGCTGGCGGAGGCCGGTCTCGTCCTGCACCTGCAGATCGTCCTCTGCCCGGGATGGAACGACGGCGACGTGCTCGCCGAGACCGTGCTGCGCGCCGGCGAGCTCGACTCCGTGGCCGATCTCGGCGTCGTGCCGGTCTCGCTGGCCGCCGAGGGCGACCTGCGCCGGGTCACGCCGGAGGACGCGCGCGGCGTCATCGCCGCCGTCGAGGGGTGGCAGCGGGAGTTCCTGCGGCGGCGGGGGACGGCCTTCGTGCACGCCGCCGACGAGTTCTACCTGCTGGCCGGCGCGGAGCCTCCGGCCGGCGACGCGCTCGAGCAGTACGAGAACGGCGTCGGCATCGCCGCGGCCACCATCGCGGAGGCGGAGA
This sequence comes from uncultured Thermoleophilia bacterium, assembly GCA_963739595.1. GTDB lineage: Bacteria > Actinomycetota > Thermoleophilia > UBA2241 > UBA2241 > CAIXSE01. The sequence continues at coordinate 29,817 of CAVUBA010000012.1, read as the reverse complement.
CGCTGGCGGCCGCGTGGACCGGCGCCGGACGGTCATCGGACGCGCCGGCACGTGCCGCGTCGCGGCGTCACCGGCGTGCGCCTGCTGTCCGGCACGCTCGCGCGGCCGGTGCTCGAGAGGGTCGCGACGATCCTGGCGCCGGGCGCGGGCGTGGCGGTGCGGCCGCTGGCCGTGGAGAACGCCGTCTTCGGCCCGCACGTCACCGTCACCGGGCTGCTCGGCGGCGGCGAAGTGCTGGACGCGCTGCGTCGCGACCCGCTCGCCGAGGGCGAGTGGCTCCTGGCGCCGCGGGTGTGGCTCCCGGCCGACCTCGGCCGCACGCTCGACGACGTCACGGAGGAGGAGCTTGCGGCCGCCTGCGGCGGCCGTTTCGTCGTCGCCGAATCCTTGGGCGACGCGTTTGCTAGACTGTCCGGATGAATACACTCCCCATCATCGCCGTCGTCGGCTCTCCGAACGCCGGCAAGTCCACCCTTGTGAACCGCCTCACCGGCACCCGGGCCACCGTGGTCCACGAGACGCCGGGCGTCACGCGTGACCGCAAAGAGATCGAGGTGGAGTGGACGGGTCACCGCCTGCTCCTCGTCGACACCGGCGGCTACGACACCACCGAGGACGCCCCGTTCGCCGGCCACATCCGCGACCAGGTCGAGCACGCCATCGCCGCGGCCGACGTCGTCCTCTTCGTGCTCGACGGCCGCGCCGGCCCGCTGACCGACGACTACGCCATCGCCGACGTGCTGCGCCGCGCCAAGGCCCCGGTCGTCGTGGTCGCCAACAAGATGGACGACCCCGCGAGCACGGCCACGGCGCCGGAGATCTACGCGCTCGGCCTCGGCGAGCCGCTGCTGTTCTCCGCCGTGCACGGCACCGGCAGCGGCGAGCTGCTCGACCGTCTCATCGAAGTCTCCGGGGCCGTGCTGGAAGACGCCGAGGCGGAGGTCGCGCCGGCCGAGACGCCGGTGGCCATCGTCGGCCGCCCCAACGCCGGCAAGTCGTCGCTGTTCAACGCCATCGCCGGCGAGACGCGCACCATCGTGAGCGAGCTCGCCGGGACGACGCGCGACGCCATCGACAGCGTCATAGAGACCGACTCCGGCCGCTTCCGCTTCATCGACACGGCCGGCATGCGCAAGGCCGCCAAGGTCAGCGGCGTCGAGTACTACTCGTACCTGCGCAGCGTCCAGAGCCTGGACCGCGCGCACGTCGCCATCATCGTGGTCGACGCCACCATGCGCTTCGGCGAGCTCGACCTCTCCATCTGCACCGAGGCGACGCACCGCAACTGCGCCACCATCATCGCCGTGAACAAGTGCGACATCGCCGAGCCGGACCTGGAGGAGATCGCCGGCATCGCCCAGCGCAAGCTCCGCCAGCGGCCGCCGGTGATCGCCGTCTCGGCCGAGACGCGCCGCGGCGTCAAGGAGGTGCTGCGCAAGGTCGCCGAGCTCGACGCGCTCTACACCTCGCACATCTCGACGCGCGCGCTCAACCGCGCGCTCGCCGAGCTCGCCGCCGACCGTCCCGATGCCGCAGAAGCACGGCAAGCGGCTCAAGATGTACTACATCGCCCAGTTCGGCACCTCGCCGCCGCGCATCGCCATCGAGATCAACGACCGCACGCTGGTGACGCGCGACTTCGGCTTCTACGTCGAGAACCGGCTGCGGGCGCAGTTCGGCCTCGAAGGCGTGCCGCTCGTCATCGACTTCAAGGGCAAGCGTTGATCGTAGTCAAGGTGGTCGGCTTCATCGTCCTGTTCGTCCTTGCCTATCTCGCAGGCTCGATCCCGTTCGGCGTCGTCGTCGGCAAGGTGTTCTACGGCGTGGACGTGCGCGAGCACGGTTCGGGCAACGTCGGCACGACCAACGTGTTCCGCGTGCTGGGCAAGAAGGCCGGCGCGGTCGTGATGGTCTGCGACATCCTCAAGGGGTACATCCCGGCGGCGATCGCGGCGGCGCTGTTCACGCCGTGGGCGGCGATCTTCATCGCCGCGGCGCCGGTCGTCGGCCACATCTACTCGATCTTCCTCAAGGGGAGAGGCGGCAAGGGCATCGCCACCGGGAGCCGGCGTGGTGCTGGCGCTCGTCCCGCTGGCCTTCATCATCATCTTCGCCACCTGGATCGCGCTCATCCTGCTGACGAGGTACGTCAGCCTGGCTTCGCTGGTGGCCGCGGTCCTGGTCCCCGTGCTCACCATCGCCTTCGACGAACCGCTCCCGTACCAGATCGCCGGCGTGCTCGTGGCGATCCTCGTGTGGTGGGCGCATCGCGGCAACATCCAGCGGCTGCTCGCCGGCGAGGAAAACCGCGTCAAGCTGCCCTGGGCGCAGGCGCGCCCGTCGGGCGGCGAGACGGGAGGAGGAGGCTGAGATGAAGGCCACCGTCATCGGCTCCGGCAGCTGGGGCAGCGGCTTCGCCCGGCTGCTGGCGCGCCGCGGGCACGACGTCCAGGTCCTCGCCGTGACCCGCGAGGAGGCCGCGGAGCTCCAGGCGACGCACGAGAACCCGCACTTCCTGCCGGGCGTCCATCTGCCCGACGAGATCCGCTTCGCCGCGATCGAGGACGCCGAGCTGAGCGCCGCTGAACTGCTGGTGTACGCGGTCCCGACACAGGCCATCCGCCAGGTGGCGCGCTGGGTCGCGCCGCTCCGCCCGGCGCGCGCGCTGCAGCTGTCGCTGGCCAAGGGCTACGAGATCGGCTCGCTCAAGCGCCCCACCGAGGTGATCGAGGAGGAGACCGGGGCCGGCGCCGCGGCGCTCTCCGGCCCCAACCACGCCGAAGAGGTCAGCAAGGACATGCCGTCGGCGACCGTCATCGCCGCCGCCGACGAGGCCCTCGCGCTCGCGCTGCAGGCGGCCGTCACCAGCGACACCTTCCGCGTGTACACCAACGACGACGTCGTCGGGGTGGAGTTCTGCGGCGCGGTCAAGAACCCGATCGCAGTGGCCGTCGGCATGTCCGACGGCCTCGGATTCGGGGACAACTCCCGCGCCAGCCTGATCACCCGCAGCATCGCCGAGATGACGCGGCTGGGCATGATCCAGGGGGCCCACATCGCCACCTTCACCGGCCTCGCCGGCATCGGCGACCTCATCGCCACCTGCACGTCGCAGCACAGCCGCAACCGGCTCGCCGGCGAACTGCTGGCCAGGGGCGCCTCGCCCGCGGAGGTGGAGCAGCAGGTGGGCCAGGTCGTGGAGGGCCTGCACACCGCCTACGCGCTCCACGACCTCGCCACGCGCCTGGGGATCGACATGCCGGTCACGGAGAACGTGTACCAGGTGCTCGAGGGCAACCGCACGCCCCAGGAGTGCGTCGCCGACCTCATGGGACGCACGCCCAAGAAGGAACGCCACGAGTAGACGAGGATGGCGGCGGCGAGCCGCCGCCTCGCCGTCTTCACCTGCGTTGCTGGCCGTCACGGCCGTCTGGTAGACTCCTCCGGGCCGCGGGGCCATCCCGCGCCCGCCCGACACCACATCCAACCCGCGCCGGCTCGTCCGTGCCGCGTGTCTCCGGAGGACTCAATTGGACAAGCGGAATTACCTCTTCACTTCGGAGTCGGTCACCGAGGGTCATCCCGACAAGCTCGCCGACCAGATCTCCGACGCCATCCTCGACGCGATCCTCAAGGACGACCCCTACGGGCGCGTCGCCTGTGAGACGCTCGTCACCACCGGCCTCGCGTTCGTCGCCGGCGAGATCACCACCGAGACGTACGTCGACATCCCCAAGATCGTGCGCAAGACGGTCAAGGAAGTCGGCTACACCAGCGCCCACTTCGGCTACGACTACGAGACCTGCGGCGTCATGGTCGCCATCGACGAGCAGTCGCCGGACATCAGCCAGGGCGTCACCACGGCCCTCGAGGTGCGCAGCGACGTCAACGACGACGACGTCCTCGACACGCAGGGCGCCGGCGACCAGGGCATGATGTTCGGCTACGCCTGCACCGAGACCGCCGAGCTCATGCCGATGCCGATCCTGCTGGCGCACAAGCTCTCCAAGCGCCTGGCCGACGTGCGCAAGGCCGAGATCCTGCCGTACCTGCGCCCGGACGGGAAGTCCCAGGTCACCATCCGCTACGAGGGCAACAAGCCGGTCGAGATCGTCAAGATCGTGCTCGCCACGCAGCACGCCGAAAGCGCCGACCTGCAGAGCATCATCTACCCCGACCTCATCGAGCACGTGGTCGAGCCGATCATGCCCAAAGACATGTACACCGCGGGCAAGCTCGAGGACATCACCGTCATCAACGCCACCGGCAAGTTCGTCATCGGCGGCCCCATGGGCGACTGCGGCCTCACCGGCCGCAAGATCGTCGTCGACACGTACGGCGGCGCCGCTCCGCACGGCGGCGGCGCCTTCTCCGGCAAGGACCCGAGCAAGGTCGACCGCTCCGGCGCCTACGCCGCCCGCTACGTCGCCAAGAACGTCGTCGCCGCCGGCCTCGCCGAGCGCTGCCAGGTGCAGGTGGCCTACGCCATCGGCGTCGCGCATCCGGTCTCCGTGATGGTCGACTGCGCCGGCACCGAGAAGGTCGAGCTGGCCACCATCGAGCGGCTGATCGGCGAGCACTTCGACCTGCGTCCGGCGGCCATCCTCCGCGACCTCGACCTGCGCCGCCCGATCTACGGCAAGACGGCCGCCTACGGTCACTTCGGCCGCAACGACCACGACTTCACGTGGGAGCGCACCGACAAGGCCGACGCGCTCCGCGCCGCCGCGGGCCTCAAGGCCTGAGGCGACGGCGCCGGGGAGACGGCGGCGCGGCCTGAGCGGTGAGCCTGCGGAGCCCCGCTCCATGAGCCCGCTTCGTAGCTGTGCGAGCTACGCCGCCGTCTTCCCGCTCGTCCGCACCCGGGCCTTCGCCGAGGCCTTCGACTACGAGATCCCTCGCGAGCTCACCGCTCGCGCGCTGCCGGGCGCCCTGGCCGCGGTGCCTCTTGGCGCCCAGACGGTGATCGGCGTGATCCTCGCGGTCCGCGACGAGACAGAGCACGAGGGACGCGTCCTGCCGCTGCGCGACGTCCTGCGCGTCCCTCCCATCCCGGCCGATCTGCTCCAGGTGGCGCATCGGGTCGAGGAGCACTACCTCACGTCGTTCTCGGCCGCGCTGGCGCTCGTGTGCCCGCCCACCGGCGCACTCAAGATCGTGCGCCAGTACGAGCTCACGGACGCGGGGAGGGCGGCCGCGGGCGCCGGTGAGAGCCAGCTCGGCGAGCTGGCCGGGCTCCGGCTCCAGAGCGGCCGCCTCGGCCCCGAGGCCGAACGCTACCGGCGCAAGGGATGGCTCCGCGTCGCCTACAGCGTGCATGTGGTCGGCGTCACGCCGCCCGGACGCACGCTGCTGCGCGGCCCTGAGACACCCGCGCGGCTCGGCCCGCGCCAGCGCGCGGCCCTGGGACTCCTGGCGGATGCCGGCCGATTCGAGGAGCGAGAGCTGCGCGCCGCCAGCGGGCTCTCTGCCGCCGGCCTGCGGCGGCTGGTGGACGGCGGCGCCATCCTCGCCCTGGACCCCGCCGGGGATGGCGAGGACGCGGGCGACCGGCAAGGGGCCGGCCCCGCCGAGAGCGGAGCGCCGGACGTCCCCGCCGCGGGCGCCGTGGCGCAGGCCGGCCGCCTGCGCGCCTGCGCCACGCTCTCGGACATCCCCGACCTGCTGGACGAACAGCGGCGCGCGCTGCACAGCATCCTGTGCGAGACGCAGCCCGGTGACGAGGTGCTCCTGCACGGCGTCACCGGCAGCGGCAAGACCGAGGTCTACCTCCAGGCCGCGCAGGCCACACTGGAGGCCGGTCGCTCGGTCCTGCTCCTCGTGCCGGAGATCGGGCTCACCGGACAGACGGTCGCGCGCGTCAAGCGGCGCTTCGCCGGCGAGCAGGTCGCCGTGCTGCACTCCGGGCTCTCGGCGGGGGAGAGGCTCCTCGCCTACGGCGCCGTCGCGCGCGGCGAGGTGCGCATCGTGGTCGGCGCGCGCTCGGCGGTGTTCGCGCCGCTCGTCGACCTCGGCCTCATCGTCGTCGACGAAGAGCACGACACGTCCTACAAGCAGGAGAGCGAGCCGGCCTACGACGCGCGCACCGTCGCCCGCTGGCGGGCGGCCGCTTCCGGGGCGATCGTCGTGCACGGCTCGGCCACGCCCAGCGTGGAGACCTTCGCCCGCGTCGCGCTCCACGCCGACCTGCGCCGGCGGGTCGACGGCTCCCAGCCGCCGTGCGCTCGAGATCGTCGACATGCGCGACCACCACGGAGTCTTCTCGTCGCCGCTCGCGGCGGCGCTGACCGCAGTCGTGGACGCCGGCGACAAGGCCATCCTGTTCCTCAACCGCCGCGGCTTCGCCGCGTACCTGCTCTGCGACCACTGCGGCCACGCCTGGGAGTGCCCGCGCTGCGACGTCACGCTGGCCCTGTTCGGGAGCAGCACGCTGCGCTGCCGCACGTGCGGCCACACGGAGCCGGCGCCCTCCGCGTGCCCGGCCTGCGGCAGTTCCGACCTCGTGCGCCACGGCTTCGGCACGGAGCGGCTGGAGCGCGAGGTGCGTCTCCTGCTGCCCGGGGTCGACCTGCTCCGCCTGGACTCGGACGTGGCGGGCTCCTACGCCCGGCTGCAGGCGGTCCTCGGCAGGTTCGCCGAGCCCGGGCCCAAGGTCCTCGTCGGCACCCAGATGATCGCCAAGGGGCACCACTTCCCGGACGTGACGCTCGTGGGCGTGGTCAACGCCGACCTCACGCTCCACTTCCCGGACTTCCGCGCCGAGGAGCGGACCTTCGCCCTGCTGGTGCAGGTCGGGGGCCGCAGCGGCCGCGGCGACCGGCCGGGCAGGGTCATCGTCCAGACGCTCGACCCCGAGGCGCGCCCGATCGCCCTGGCCGCGTCGGGCAAGGACGAGCAGTTCTACTCCGAGGAGCTCGAGCGCCGGCAGGAGCTGGGCTATCCGCCTGCCGGCTTCCTCGTCGGCCTCGACCTCTCGAGCGCGTCCAGGGACAAGGTCGACGTGGCGGGACGGTTCACCGCCGAGCGGCTGTCCGCCAGGCTCGGCGACACGGCCCAGGTGCTCGGCCCCGGACCGATCTGGCGCGAGCGCGGCCGTCACGCGTGCCGGGTCGTGATAAAGACCAGCGAAACAGGGAAAACCCTCGATGCGCTTCGCGTCTGGCTGGCCGCGAACCGCGACAGATACGCCGCCCGCGGCGTCCGGGTCATACCGGACGTCGAGCCGCAGTGGCTGTGAACCCGCCTTGAGGTACCATTGAGGACATGAGCGAGACCACTCAGACCAGACAGATCGAGGACGAGCAGGAGCTCTCCCGCAGGCAGCGTGAGGCGCGCAGGGAGATCCGCGTCATCGGCGACCCCGTCCTGCGCGAGCGTGCGCATGAGGTCACCGAGTTCGACCGGAGCCTGCGCAAGTTCGCCAAGCGGATGATCCGCACCATGCACGACGCCCCGGGCGTGGGCCTGGCGGCGCCACAGGTCGGCGTCCTTCAGCGCCTCCTCGTCTACGACGTCGACGACGACCCGCACGTGCTCGTGAACCCCGTGCTGGACGAGTACTCCGACGAGACCGAGGAATCGGACGAGGGCTGCCTCAGCGTACCCGGCGTCACCATGCCGGTGGAACGCTCCGTGAGCGTGCGCGTGCGGGGCTTCGACGCGTCCGGCGAGCCGGTGGACTTCCGCGCCGAGGGCTTCGAGGCGCGCGTCATCCAGCACGAGAACGACCACCTCGACGGCGTGCTCATCGTCGACCGCACCAGCAGGAGCGCGCGCGCCGCCGCCCTGCGAGCCATGCGCGAGAACGAGGCCGCCGGCGTCGAGGCGCCCGGCGGCGGCCTCTGAGCCGCATGCGGTTCGCCTTCGCCGGTACTGCCCCGTTCGCCGAACTTGTCCTCGCGGGACTCGTGGAGGCGGGCCGCACGCCCCTCGTCCTCGTCACCAACCCCGACCGTCCGCGCGGCCGCCACGGCACGCCGCAGGCGCCTCCCATCAAGGTCCTCGCGGAAGGGCTCGGCGTGCCGGTCCTGCAGCCAGAGAGCCTCTCGGAGCCCGACGCGATGGAGCGACTGCTCGGCCATGCGCCCGACGCGCTCGTCGTCTGCGCCTACGGGCAGATCGTCAGGCAGGACGTGCTGGACGCGGTGGAGACCATCGTCGTGCACCCGTCGCTGGTGCCGCACTGGCGCGGCGCCGCGCCGGTCGAGCGGGCGCTGATGGCCGGCGAGACCGAGCTCGGGGTGTGCACGCTGCGCATGACCGCCGGGGTGGACGAGGGACCGGTCGGCGACGCGCGCACGGTCCACGTGCCGCGGGACGCCGACGCGGGCGCAGCCTACGCGCTGCTCGCGCCGGCGGCTGTGGCCGGAGTCGCGGCCACGCTCGACGCCATGGCGGCGGGTACCGTGGAGTGGCGGCCGCAGGAGGGCGAGGCCACGTACGCGGCCAAGATCGGGCCGGCCGACAAGGAGATCGACTGGAGCCGGCCCGCCACGGAGATCGCCGACCAGGTCCGCGCGCTCTCGCCGCACATCGGCGCCGTCACGGAGCTGGCAGGGCGCAGGACGCGCATCTGGCGGGCGGCGCCGGGCGACGGGCCGATGCCCGCCACGGGACCGGACCGGTTGCCCCTGGCCGCTGGTCAGGGCTGGCTGGACGTGCTTGAGCTCCAGCAAGAGGGCCGGAACCGCATGTCGGCCGGCGAGTTCCTGCGCGGCGCCGGCCGCAGTCTGCTGGCGACGTGAGCGCGCCGGCGACCGGCGGCGGCCCGGCGAAAGGCTCGGCCGTCAGCCCTGCTCGGGAGGCGGCGTTCGCCGCGCTCCGCCGTCTGCGACGAGGCAACGCCCATCTTGACGACTCGGCGGCCGCGCTGCCGGAGCTCTCGTCCCTGAGCGTCGCCGACCGCGGCCTCGCCAACGAACTGATCAGCGGGACCGTCAAGCGACGGGGCTCCATCGACGCCGTCCTCGGCACGTACACCAAGGCTCCGCTCAAGAGCACCGACCCCGACGTGCGCGACGCGCTGCGGCTGGCGACGTTCCAGCTGCTCTTTCTCGACCGCGTGCCGGCCTACGCGGTGGTGGACGACGCGGTCACGCTCGCGACCCGCAAGAGCAAGCGCGCCGGCGGCTTCGTCAACGCCGTGCTCAGACGCGTGGCCGTCGACGGGAGGGCGAGGCTCGCGGAGCTGGGCGAAGGAGACGAAGCGCGCTCCTGGGCCGCGGGGCTGTCCTATCCGCTGTGGCTGGTGAAGAGAGTGCGAGCGGACCTCGGCCTCGAGGCGGCGCGGCGAGTGCTCGAGGCCGGCAACGCCGCCCCCGAGCGCTGTCTGCGCGCCAACCGCCTGCGTGGCGGGCTGCCGGCCGCGAGGCTGGCCATGGCCGCGGAGGGCTTCAAGACGCGCGGCGTGGACGGCCTGCCCGACGCACTGCTCTACGAAGGCCCGCCGCTGGAGCGCTCCGGCGTGTTCCGCGACGGGCTCGTGACGCCGCAGTCGCGCGGCTCGCAGATCGCCGCGACAGTCGCGGCGGGCGGTGTGGCCGGGCCGGGCGCACAGGTGCTGGACCTGTGCGCGGCGCCCGGCGCCAAGACCAGCCAGCTGGCGGCGCTGCTGCCCGAGGCCAGGATCACCGCCGTGGAGGTGGACGAGGCGCGCGCCGGCGAGCTTCGCGCCAACCTCGCGCGCCTCGGCGCGGACGGCGTGAACGTCGTCCGCGCGGACGCCCTCGAGCTTCCGGCGGACTGGGACGGCACGTTCGACGACGTGCTGCTCGACGCCCCGTGCAGCGGCCTGGGCACGCTCTCCTCGCGCGCCGACCTGCGCTGGCGCCGGCGCGCCGCCGACGTGCCGCGCCTCGCCGGTCTCCAGGCGCGGCTGCTCGCGCGCGCCGCCGCCACCGTCAAGCCCGGCGGCGCGCTCACGTACGCCGTCTGCACCATGACGCACGCCGAGACTCTCGGCGTCGTCGAGCCGCTGCTCGCCGGCGGCGGCTGGATCGGCCGACGACCTCGGCGCGGCCTGGCCGGGTCTGGCGCACCCGGCCTCGGGCGGCTTCCTGCTCGTCCTGCCGCCCGGCGCCGGTTCCACCGGCTTCTTCGTCGCCCGCCTCCGCCGGGCCGGCGCCGCGGTCGACCAGCGTCCCCCGGGCGCCGCAGCGGGGTAGACTACCGCTGCGGCAGCGACGCCGCGGCAGCGACCTATCGGAGGAACGGTGGAAGACATCCTGCGGGGCATCAATGTGGCGCCGTCCATCCTGTCCGCCGACTTCAGCCGCCTGGGCGACGACGTCGAGGCGGTCCTCAACGCCGGCGCGCGCGTCGTCCACATCGACGTGATGGACGGCCACTTCGTCCCCAACATCACCATCGGGCCGCTGGTGGTCAAGGCGCTGCAGCCGCTCGTCCACGGGGCTGGGGCTCTGCTCGACGTCCACCTGATGATCGAGCACCCGGAGCAGTACGTCGACGCCTTCGCCGCCGCCGGCGCCGACATGATCGTCGTGCACCAGGAGGCGTGCGTGCACCTGCACCGCGTGCTGGCGCAGATCCGCGAGGCGGGGCCGCTGGCCGGCGTCGCGCTCAATCCGGCGACGCCCATCGAGACGCTGTCGGAGGCGCGATACTCCTGCGACATGGTCCTCATCATGTCGGTCGACCCCGGGTTCGGCGGTCAGGGCTTCATCCCGACCTCCACCGACAAGATCGCCCGCGCCCGCGCCTTCCTGCCCGAGAGCGTCACCATCGAGGTCGACGGCGGCGTCACGGAGCTCAACGCCGGCGCGCTCGTCGCGGCCGGCGCGAACTGGCTGGTCGCCGGCTCGAGCGTCTTCGGCGGCCCGGATATCGAGGAGCGCTTCTCGGCAGTGGCGCAGGCCGCCGCCGGCGGCGTATAATCCTCAGCGTCAGACCAATCACTGCTTCAGGGCGGGGTGAAAGTCCCCACCGGCGGTAAAGCCCGCGAACCCCGAGAGGGGCTGACCAGGTGAGATTCCTGGGCCGACGGTCACAGTCCGGATGAGAGAAGCAGGTTCGGCGTCTCGTCGCCGTCCGCCCTGAAGCGCACGCTTCGGGGCGTTTTGCATATGGACGACGGACAGTACATGGAAGAGGCGTTCGCCCTGGCCGAGCGAGGCCACGGCAGCACGCACCCCAACCCGCTGGTCGGAGCGGTGCTCGTCAAGGACGGAGAGGTCGTCGGCCGCGGCTGGCACCTCGCCCCCGGCGAGCCGCACGCCGAGGCCAACGCGCTCGCCGAGGCCGGCGAGCGCGCCCGGGGCGCCACGCTCTACTGCACCCTCGAGCCGTGCAGTCACCAGGGCAAGACCCCACCCTGCGCCGACGCGCTGGTGGCGGCCGGCGTGGCCCAGGCGGTCGTCGCGCTCGGCGATCCCAACCCGCTGGTCAACGGTCGCGGGCTGCGCAAGCTTCGCGAAGGCGGCGTGACCGTGAAGATGGCGGGGGAGACGTGGGCGGCGCGCGCCCGCGAGCAGAACGCGCCGTTCATCAAGTTCCACCGCACGGGCCTGCCGCTGGTGACGTACAAGGCGGCGGTCACCCTCGACGGCAAGGTGGCGGCGGCCGGCGGCGACGCCCGCTGGATCAGCTGCCTCGACAGCCGGCGAGCCGTGCACGAGCTGCGCTCGCGCGTCGACGCCGTCATGGTCGGCGCGGGCACGGTGCGCCGCGACGACCCCGAGCTCACCGTGCGGCTGGCCGACGGCCGCGATCCGGCACGCGTGGTGATCACGCACGACGGCGTTCTCCCGCCGGGCGCCAAGGTCCTGGCGACGGCGCGGCATGCGCGCACCATCGTCGTCGCCGACCAGGCCACGGACGCCACGCGCAGGCTGTTGCAGGCGCGCGGCGCCGAACTGCTCGAAGTGGGGAAGGGCGGCCTGAGGGCCGCCCTCGAGGCGCTGGCCGGGATGGGCCTCCTCGACATCCTCTGCGAGGGAGGCCCCACACTCGCCGGCGAACTGCTCGCCGCCGGCCACCTCGACCGCGTGCTGCTGTTCGTGGCGCCGCTCATCGTCGGGCGCGGCGCGCCCGACCTGTTCGCGGCGCCCGCCGTCACGGCGGTCGACGGCGCCTGGCGGCTGCGGGACGTCACCTGGCGTCCGGTCTGCGACGACCTGCTGCTCAGCGGCACGATCGTGCCCAAGGGAGACTGACGGTGTTCACCGGCATCGTGGAAGAAGTCGGCACCCTGCGCGGCGTGCGGCCGGGCTCCGCGAGCGTGGCTCTCGACATCACGGCAAGCACCGTCACCGGCGACGCCGCCGTCGGCGACAGCATCCTGACAGACGGCGTCTGCCTCACCATCACGTCTCTGCGCGCGGACGGGTTCACCGCGGACGCCATGCCGGAGACCGTCCGCCGCACCACGCTGTCCGAACGCCGGGCGGGGGACCGTCTCAACCTCGAGCGGGCGATGACGCTGAGCTCGCGGCTCGGAGGGCACCTCGTCAGCGGCCACATCGACGGCGTCGGCACGGTCAGGTCGGTCACGCCCGAGGACAACGCCGTCGTGCTGGAGATCGAGGCGCCGGAAGCGGTGTCTCGCGTGACCGTCGACCAGGGCTCCATCGCCCTGGACGGCGTGAGCCTGACGGTGGTGGCCGTCGCGGGCGACCGCGTCCGGGTGTCCCTGATCCCGCACACCGCGGCGGTCACGACGCTGGGACGGCTCACCACGGGCTCGCGGGTCAACCTCGAGGCCGACGTGATCGCGAAATACGTCTATGCGTTCGTCTCCGGGCGGAAGCCCGGCGCCGGGCTTACCTGGGAGAAGCTAGCGGAAGCGGGGTTCTGATGACGGTGGACCACCACGACGACACGGCCGGCGACGCGGACGCAGCGCCGCGCGAGCCGTTCTCGACCATCGACGAAGCCATAGACGACCTGCGCGAGGGTCGCATGGTCATCGTGTGCGACGACGAAGACCGGGAGAACGAAGGCGACCTCACGATGGCCGCCCAGTTCGCCACGGCGGAGAACATCAACTTCATGGCCAAGGAAGGGCGCGGGCTCATCTGCCTGGCGCTCACGCCGCAGCGGTGCGGGGAGCTCGACCTGCCGCCCATGACCAACCACAACGAGGCGCGCCTCCAGACCGCCTTCACGGTGTCCGTGGAGGCGCGCGAAGGCGTGACCACCGGCATCTCCGCCGCCGACAGGGCGCACACGATCCAGGTCGCCATCGATCCCGAGTCCAGCCCCACCGACCTCGTGCAGCCGGGCCACGTGTTCCCGCTCATGGCCCGGCCGGGCGGCGTCCTCGAGCGCTCCGGACAGACGGAGGCGGCCGTCGACCTCTCCAGGCTCGCCCGCCTCAACCCGGCCGGCGTCATCTGCGAGATCATGAACGACGACGGCACCATGGCGCGCGTGCCCGACCTCGTCCCCTACGCGCGCAAGCACGGGCTGAAGATCATCACCGTCGCCGACCTCATCAAGTACCGCCGCCGCAACGAGCACCTGGTGCGACGGGCGGCCACCGTGGCGATGCCGACCAAGTACGGCGACTTCAAGGCCATCGGCTACGAGTCCGTCCTCGACGGCAGCCACCACATCGCCATCGTCAAGGGCGACGTCGCCGGCAAGAAGGACGTGCTCGTGCGCGTGCACTCCGAGTGCCTCACCGGCGACACGTTCGGCTCACTGCGCTGCGACTGCGGCGAGCAGCTGGCGGAGGCGATGCGGCGCATCGAGGCCGAGGGTCTCGGCGTGGTGCTGTACATGCGCCAGGAGGGCCGCGGCATCGGCCTCATCAACAAGCTCAAGGCCTACGCGCTGCAGGAGCAGGGCTTCGACACCGTCGAGGCCAACGTGGAGCTCGGCTTCGCGCCGGACCTGCGTGACTACGGCACCGGCGCCCAGATCCTCGCCGATCTGGGCCTCTCGACCATCCGCATCATGACCAACAACCCCAAGAAGATCGTGGCGCTCGAGGGCTACGGCCTGCGCGTCACCGGCCGCGAGCAGATCGAGGTCGCGCCGCAGGAGGACAACATGTGCTACCTGCGCACCAAGCGCGACAAGATGGGCCACATGCTCGAGCACGAGGACCTCTTCGGCCAGGACGAGGGCCTCGAAGGATGCAGGACGACCGCGGGACCGACCAGAGGAGCCGAACAATGACGACCTACGAAGGCATGCTGAACGGCAAGGGGCTGAAGTTCGCCCTCGTGGTGGGGCGCTTCAACGAGCTCATCTCGGGGAGGCTCTACGAGGGCGCCATCGACTGCCTGCGCCGTCACGACGTCGCCGACGGCGACGTGGACGCCGCCTGGGTACCGGGAGCGTTCGAGATGCCGCTGGTGGCCAAGAGGCTGGCCGAGAGCGGCAAGTACGACGCCGTGATCTGCCTGGGCGCCGTGATCCGCGGCGGCACGCCGCACTTCGACTACGTGGCCGGCGAGGCCGCCAAGGGCATCGCCAAGATCAGCCTCGACACCGGCGTGCCGGTCGTCTTCGGCGTGCTCACCACCGACACGATCGAGCAGGCGGTCGAGCGCGCCGGCACCAAGGCCGGCAACAAGGGCTGGTCCGCCGCGGCCACGGCGCTGGAGATGGCGAACCTGGCGAAGACGCTGCCCTGACGGACGCAGGCAAGAGGGCGCCGGGCGGGGCGGGCGCAGCCCGCGTCTCCCGGCGCCGATCGCCCCGCTACTTGCGGCGCGCGTCCATGATCGCGACGATCGCGACCGCGACGATGGCGATCGCGACGGCCAGCACGAAGAGCCACGCGACGATGTGGTGCTGCATCGGGTCCTCCCGGCGTCGCTTCTCAGCCGTGCCGTCCGCCCCACGCAAAAGCCCCGCCGTGGGGCGGGGCTCCGGTAACGCAGGGCGCCGGTCTCCCGGCTACGCCTCAGACGGCCTTGGTGACCTTGCCCGACTTGAGGCAGCGGGTGCAGACGTAGGCGTTCTGCGGGTGTCCGTCGACGACGATGCGGACGCGCTGCAGGTTCGGGTCAAAGCGGCGCTTCGTGTGGCGATGCGAGTGGCTCACGTTGTTGCCGATCGCGGGGGCCTTGCCGCAGGTCACACAGATCTTGGACATGGGTGTTCCCTCAACTTGATTGGTGAACAGTCGCGCTAGTATCCTTCAGCCCGTCGGGGAACGCAAACGGGGGCGCTGGCTGCCTGCCAGCCTGCATCCACTCTCACGAGGCGTGGTCTATGCGGTTCACCAAGGACATGTCGATCTTCGCGGCCCTCGAGGCCGATCCGGGCGCGCGGGACGTGTTCGAGGGCCACGGGATGGCCTGCTGTCTCTGCATCGGCGCCCAGTCGGAGACCATCGAGGCCGGCGCCATCCTGCACCAGGTCGATCCGGACGCCGTGGTGGCCGAGCTCAACCAGCTGCCCGGCGACGAGAGCTGACGGAGGCCCCATGTCGCAATCTGACCTCAGGATCCCGTTCCGCGGGCAGGACCTCATCGGTGGCGTGACCATCGCCCACGAGGTCATCGCCAAGCTCGCCGGCAAGGCGGCGCGGGCCACCTACGGCGTCGTCGCCATGCAGGAGCCGCCCATCAAGAAGCTCGCGCGGTTCTTCCGCGGCTCGATGAGCGAGGGCGTCGAGCTCGACGTCGGCGAGGGCAGTGTCGACATCGGCCTGCACGTCATCATGGAGCGCGGCGTCAACATCGCCCAGGTGACCGCCAACCTCATGGAGCAGGTGCGCTACCAGGTACAGGGCGTCGGCGGCGTTCCCGTGGGTGAGATCAACGTGCGCGTCGAGGACCTTCAGGATTGATCGTCCGGACCGCCGCCGTCGGAGTCATCCAGTCCGCGCTCAACGCCGTCGAGGCTGAGCGCCAGTTCATCAACGACCTCAACGTGTACCCGGTCCCGGACGGCGACACGGGCACCAACATGGCGCTCACCGTGCGCGCGGTGGTCGAGGAGCTCGAGCAGAGCGACGTCACGGACATCCCGTCCGTGGCCGCCGCCGTCACCAAGGGCTCGCTCATGGGCGCGCGCGGCAACTCCGGCGTCATCCTCTCCCAGATCGTGCGCGGCATCTGCGACGTGTGGGGGCAGGCCAACTCGCTGGACACGGCCGTGTTCAAGCAGGCCGTCGCTGGAGGGCCAGCACGCCGCCTACCGCGCCGTGAAGACGCCCGTCGAGGGGACGATGCTCACCGTCATCCGCGAGATGGCGACGGCGGCCCAGGCGGTCCCCGACAGCCTGGGCCTCGAGCACCTGCTGGCGGCGGTCGAGGAGGCCGGCAGGATCGCGGTCGACAACACGACCGCGCAGCTGCCGGCCCTGCAGAAGGCCGGCGTCGTCGACGCCGGCGGCTACGGGCTCCTCGTGCTGTTCCGCGGCCTCTCCGACGGCATCGAGGACCTCATGCGCGGCGGCAAGCTCGTCGCCGGCGCCCGCCTCGCCGCTCGAGCCGCCGCGCAGGCGACCGCGGGCGCCGTCGGCGCCAGGAGGTCGGGAGCGCCACGCGCGGTCGTCGTCGAGGAGCCGAGCGAGCTCTCCGAGTACCGCTACTGCACGAGCTTCCTCATCACCGGCGACGGCATCGATCGCGAGGCGTTCGAGGCCTTCCTGCTCCCCATCGGGGACAGCGCCCTGGTGGTCGGCGACGAGCGCACCGTCAAGGTGCACGTGCACGTCAACGACCCCGGAGTCGTGCTCACCGAGGCGCTCAAGCACGGCGCCATCGGCGACATCGAGATCAACGACATGCACGCGCAGACGCGAGAGCGCGACGAGCGGCTCGCGTCGGCGCCCGAAGTGGGGGAGGGCGGCACCGTCGTCGTGGCCGTCGTGGCCGGCGCCGGCAACCAGCAGCTCTTCCGCGACCTCGGCTGCCACGCGATCGTCGACGGCGGCCAGTCCATGAACCCGAGCGCGGCCCAGCTGCTCAACGCGGTGCAGGAGCTCGGCGTCGAAGAGGTCGTCATCCTGCCCAACAACGGCAACGTCATCCTGACCGCCGAGCAGGCCGCGGGCATGAGCTCTCTGCACATCGCCGTCGTTCCGTCACGCTCCATCCCCAGCGGGCTCGCCGCCATGGTCGCGTTCGACCCCGCCGAGGACGCGGTGGGCAACGCGCGCCTCATGCAGGACGCCATCGTGGACGTGCGCTACGCGGAGGTCACGCACGCCGTGCGCGACTCCGAGCTGGACGGGCTCGAGGTCAAGCAGGGCCAGGCCATGGCCATCGTCGACGGCCGCCTGGTGGCGGCGAGCGACGACATCGCGAGCGCCTTCGGCGGCGTGCTCGAGGAGTTCGCCCGCGGCGGCGCCGAGTACGTCACCGTGCTCACGGCGCTCAACGGGTCGGGCACCACGCGCGAGCAGCTCGAAGAGCTGGCCGCGCGCGTCGCGCCCGACGCCGAAGTCAGCTTCCACGAGGGCGGGCAGCCGCTCTACCCGATCCTCGCGAGCGCAGAATGAGCACGCACCATCGGCGGACGCGCCGCGGGCGACAATGACCGACTCCTGACCCTCGAGAACACCGCGATCGTCCTCGACTCCACCTGCGACCCCGCGGATGGCTGGCTGGACCAGCCGGGCCTCTACATGGTCCCGCTCAAGGTCCACTTCGGCGACCAGATGTTCCGCGACGGCATCGACATGACCTACAAGGAGTTCTTCGCCAAGCTCGAGCAGTCGGAGATCCTGCCGACCACCTCGCAGCCGACCGCCGGCGAGTTCGTCGCCGCCTACGAAGAGGCGCGGAAGCACTACGAGCACGTCTTCTCCCTGCACCTCTCCGGCGAGATGAGCGGCACGGTGCGCGCGGCGGAGCAGGCGGCCGAGCAGTTCGACAACGTGTACGTCTACGACATGCGGACGGTCACGACGGCGTTGTCGCTCGGCGCCGAGCGGCTGCGCGCGCGGCTCGCCCAGGGCTGCACGCTCGAGGAGGCGCGTACCTACGTCGAGTACTTCCGCGACAACTCGAACCTGCTCGTCCACGCCGCGACCCTGGAGTACCTGCGTCGCGGCGGTCGCATCGGCAGAGCCGCCTCGCTGGTCGGCGGCGTCTTCGACATCAAGCCGCTGATCACGGCCGTCGACGGCACGCTCACCGGCTACGCCAAGGTGCGCGGGCTCAAGAAGGCCATGGCGGCGATGCAGCGCTTCGTGGAGGAGCGCAGCGAGCCCGACGACGAGCTCTACTTCTGCATCATCGACGCCGTGAACGACGAGGAGCCGCCGCTCATCCGCGAGATGATCGAGCGTATCCGGCCCAACGCCCACTACACCTTCCAGGGGCACGTCGCGGCGGTCGTCGGCACGCACATCGGCCCCGGCACGGCCGCCTTTGCTATGATCGTGGAGTGACCGGGCAGCCACTCCCGCATCGCTTCGGCGGCGGTCGGTACGACGAACGGCCGCCGGTCACGCGCCTCTCCTTCGACCCCGCCGTCCTCGCGCGCCCGCTCGCCGATCTCGAGCACGTGACGGCCCCGGTCGCCCGTCGCCTGGCCACCTTCGGCCTCGAGACCGTCGGCGACCTCATCGAGCACTTCCCGCGCCGCTACGAGGACTTTCGCGACCGCAAGCAGATCCGCGACCTGAAGGTGGGGGAGGAGGCGACCATCCGCGGCGAGGTCGTGCGCGTCAGCGCCGACCGCACCGCGCGGCGGAGGGTCGACATCGTCCGCGTGCTGGTCCGCGACGACACCGGTGCGGTCGAAGCGGTCTGGTTCAACCAGCGGTACCTGACCAGGGTGCTCCAGGAGGGCATGCGGCTGAGCCTGCGCGGGACGTTCCGTCCGCCAGGGCGGACGCCAGTCGTTCGTGGTCAAGGGGCACGAGATCCTCGATGAGGAGGACGGGGAGGGCGTGCACACCGAGGGCGTCGTCCCCGTGTACCCCGCCAGCGAGCAGGTCTCCGCCAAGCTCCTGCGCGGACTCGTGCACGCAGTGGCGCCGGTGATGCGCCGGCTGCCGGACCCCCTGCCGTCCGGGCTGCTCGTGCGCGAGGGCCTGCCCGGCCGGGCCGACGCGGTCACGGCCGTGCACCTGCCGCGCACGCTCGCGGAGGCGAAGCTCGCCCGCGAGCGTCTGGTGCTCGAGGAACTGCTCCTCATGCAGCTGGGGCTGCTGCTGCACAAGCAGGAACACCAGCTGCGCTTCAAGGCGCCGGCGCTCTCCGCGCCCGGCGAGCTCAGCCGCGCCTTCCTCGACGGCCTGCCGTTCGAGCTCACGGCGCACCAGCTCGAGGCGCTCGACGAGCTCGAGGCGGACCTGCGCCGCGAGGCGCCGATGCGGCGGCTGCTGCAGGGCGACGTGGGCTCGGGCAAGACGGTCGTCGCCCTCTACTGCCTGGTGCGCGCCGCCGAGGCCGGGCTCCAGGGCGTGCTCCTGGCGCCGACCGAGACCCTCGCCGCGCAGCACGCCGAGACCGCGGCCAGGTTCGTCGGCGCGCTGGCCCCGGCCGAGCTCGTCACCGCGTCGCTGACCGCCAGGGAGCGTCGCGAGGCGCTGGCGCGCATCGCCTCGGGTGAGACGCGCATCGCCATCGGCACGCACGCGCTCCTGCAGGAGGACGTCCGCTTCGCCGGCCTCGCGCTGCTGGTCGTGGACGAGCAGCACCGCTTCGGCGTGGAGCAGCGCGACGCGCTCGTCGACCGGACGGAGCGCGACGGCGGCGCCCCGCACGTGCTGCACATGACGGCGACGCCGATCCCGCGCACGCTCGCCCTCACCGTCTTCGGCGACCTCGACGTGACCACGATCGCCGGGGTGCCGTCCGGCCGCCAGCCGGTCGTCACGCGGCTGGTCGACGAGGACAAGCGCGAGGTGGGCTACGACTTCGTGCGCAAGCAGATCGCCCGGGGCAGGCAGGTCTACGTGGTCTGCCCCGCCATCGACGAGTCCGAGTCCATCCTGGCCGCCACCGCCGTGGCGGAGGCCGAGCGGCTGCAGGCCGGGCCGTTCCGCGACTCGCGCGTCGCGGTGGCGCACGGCCAGCTCAAGTCGGCCGACCGCGACGAGGTCATGCGCGCCTTCAAGAGCGGCGACGTCGACGTGCTCGTGGCGACCAGCCTGATCGAGGTCGGCATCGACGTGCCCAACGCGACGGTGATGATCGTGGAGGGCGCGGAACGCTTCGGCCTCGCCCAGCTGCACCAGCTGCGCGGTCGCGTCGGGCGCGGCAAGGACAAGTCGTACTGCCTGCTGTTCGCCACCGCGGAGACGGGCAGCTCCCAGGCGCGCCTGGAGGCGCTGCTCGAGACCAACGACGGGTTCGAGCTGGCCGACAAGGACCTGGAGATCCGCGGCGAAGGCCAGGTGATGGGGTCGCGCCAGGCGGGCGTCCCGGACCTCAAGCTCGCCCGCCTGGCGCGCGACCGCGAGGCGCTGGTGCGGGCGCGCGAGCTGGCGGCCGAGCTCCTCGCCGCCGACCCCGGGCTGGCCGGCCCTGCCAACCGCCCGCTCAAGGACGCCGTGGACGAGGCGTTCGGGCACGAGCTGGGGTGGCTGCTCAAGGCCTGACCCGGCGCCTGCGGCCGCCCGCGTATACTGCAGGCATGCGCACGCCCGAGCTCATCGCCACGCACACCAACACCGACTTCGACGCCTTCGCGGCCATGGTCGCCGCGCACAAGCTGTACCCCGAGGCGCAGATCAGCCTCGGCGGCGCCGTCAACCGCAACGTGCGCGAGTTCCAGGCGCTGCACGCCGACGCCATCCCGGTGGTGGACCCGACGGACGTCGACAGGGACAGCGTCCGCAGGCTCATCCTGGTCGACACCGTGCACGCCAACCGCCTCGGCGACCTCGGCGACCTCTGCGGTCGCCCGGACGTGCAGGTGGTGGCCTTCGACCACCACGCCCATCCGGGCGACCTTCCCGACTACCTGGACGCCGACGCCCTGGTGAGCTCCGGCGACGGTTCGCTCGTCACGCTGCTCGTGCGCATCATCGCCGAGCGCGGCATCCCGGTCACGCCGTTCGAGGCGACCGTGTTCGCCCTCGGCATCCACGAGGACACCGGCTCGCTCACGTTCGCCACGACGACGACCAGCGACGCCGAGGCGCTCGCGTACTGCATGCGCGCCGGCGCCGACATCGACCTGCTCGAGAAGTGGCTCACCAACGCGCTCACGCCGGCGCAGCGCATCACGCTGGCCGGCGCGCTGGAGACGGCCGTCGAGCTGCCCATCCCCGCAGGCGTCCGTCCTCCTCTCGGCTCTCCACGAGGACCTCTACGTCGAGGGCGTCAGCGTGGTCGCGCACCGGGTGATGGACCTGACCGGCTGCGACGCGTACTTCCTGCTGGTGGAGATGGAGGGGCGCGTGTTCGTGACCGCGCGCAGCCGCGGCGGCCGGGTGGACGTCGCCGAGGCGCTGCGCGCGGTCGGCGGCGGCGGACACACGGCCGCGGCCTCGGCGGTCGTCAAGGACAGCTCGCTGGACGAGGTCGCCGCGGCGGTCGCGGCGGCGGCGCCGGCGGCGGTCGCGCCGACCAGGATCGCGCGCGACGCGCTCGAGCCCGGGCCTCCCGTGGTCGGCGACACGACGCCGGTCGACGAGGCCGCCCTCCTCTGCCGCCGGGACGGCGTCGGGGGGGTCGGCGTACTCCGCGACGGCCTGCTCATCGCGCCGCGTCGCCCTGGCCGACCTGGAGCGCGCGTCCGCCCACGGCCTCGGCCACGCGCCCGTCAAGGCCGTGATGACCACGCGGGTGCCGCTCGTGTGGGCGCAGACGCCGCTCGAGCGGGTGGCGCTCAGGCTCGCCCAGGACGAGGTCGGCTGGCTGCCCGTGGTGGACACCGAACCGGCGTCCGAGGAGGACGAGTCCGTCCCGCGTCGGCGCGCTGGTCGGCATCGTCTCGCGCCGGTCCGTGGCCGGCGCGCCGCCGCGCGAACCGGCCGCGCCGGTGACGGCCAACCTCGCCGGGCCGCTCGGGGGGCTCGGCCTGGACGAGCTGTTCCGCCACGTCCAGGCGGTCGCCGCCGGCGTGCGCGGCTGCTACCTCGTCGGCGGCGCCGTCCGCGACCTGCTCCTCGGCGAGCCCGGGTTCGACGTCGACCTCGCCGTCGAGGGCGACGGCATCGCCTTCGCGACCGAGCTCGCCGCGCGCCTCAAGGGTCACGTGCGGCCGCACGAGAAGTTCGGGACGGCCGTGGTCGTCTCCGGCGGGCGGCGACGACCGGCTGCGCGTCGACGTGGCGTCGACCCGCGCCGAGTCCTACGAGTACCCGGGCGCGCTGCCCAAGGTCGAGCACGCCGGCATCCGCAGCGACCTCGCGCGCCGCGACTTCACCATCAACGCCATGGCGGTGTCGCTCAAGCCCGAGACCTTCGGCGACCTCTTCGACTACTTCGGCGGCCGCGAGGACCTCGATGCCCGGCGCATCGTCGTCCTGCACAACCTGAGCTTCATCGAGGACCCCACGCGCATCCTGCGCGCGATCCGCTACGAGAGCCGCTACGGGCTGCGCATGGACGAGCACACGCTCAACCTGGCGCGCGCCTGCTGCGCCATGGACCTCGTCGGCGACCTCTCCTCGGCGCGGCTGCGCGACGAGCTCGTCAGCCTGCTCGACGAGGAGAAGGTGGACTTCGCCCTGCGGCGCGCCGAGGAGCTCGGCGTGTGGCCGGCGATCCACGGGCGCCTGCGCGTCGACGAGGACACGCGCGGCCTGGTGCGCCGCGCCGACCTGCTGCGCGAGGCGCACCACCTCGAGGCGGAAGCTCCGCGCTGGCGGCTGCGCCTCGTGTGGCTGCTGTGCGACCTCGACCCCGAGGAGATCGCCGCCTGGGCGGTGCGCATGCGCATGCGGAGCGCCGACGCCCGCGTCCTCGAGCGGGCGCTCGTCGTCGGCCGGCGCCTCGTCGACAGGGTCGCGCGCGGGCCGAGCGAGGCGGAGCTGTACGACCTGGCCGCCGGCGAGCCGCTCGAGGCCGTGCTGGCGGCGATGACGCTCGACGCTCGGGCGTCGCCGCCGACCGGCTCGCGCACTTCCTCGACGTCACGCGCCACGTGCGCCTCGACGATCGGCGGCGACGACCTCCTGGAGCTCGGCTTCACCTCCGGACCGCGGATGGGCGAGGTCCTGCGCAGCGTGCTGCACCTCAAGCTGAACGGCGTGGTCGACGGCCGCGACGAAGAGCTCGAGGCCGCGGCCAGGATGCGGGAGCGCTGCGTGAACGACTCGCAGCCTGCTCGTCCGCTTCCTCATCATCTCGCCGCTGCTCATCGTCAGCCTCGTGCTGCACGAGCTGGCGCACGGCTGGGTGGCCTACCTGCTCGGCGACCCGACGGCCAAGGCGCACGGGCGGCTCACGCTGAACCCGATCACGCACCTCGACACGTGGGGCACGATCATGCTCGCCGTCACGCTACCTGGGCTCCGGCGGCAGCTTCTTCTTCGGCTGGGCCAAGCCGGTGCCGGTCGACCCGCGCTTCTTCAAGGACGGGCAGCGCGGCATGGCCTGGGTGGGCGCCGCCGGGCCGCTCACCAACTTCGCCCTCGCCTTCGTCTCGATCGGCCTGATCTGGGTGACGTACACGTCGAGCCTCTACGTCGCCCAGCTGCTCGTACACGCTGCTGCGTCCTGAACGTGATCCTCGGGACGCTCAACCTGCATCCCGATACCGCCGCTGGACGGCTCGCGCGTCGTCGGCGGCTTCATGCCGCGAGAGACCTACAAGCACTGGGCGGCGCTGGACCGCTACGGCATGTACGTCTTCCTCCTGCTGTTCGTCGTGATCTGGCGGGTGCCGGCGTTCTACGACGTGACCTTCGGGCGCCGTGCTCAACCTGTTCAGCAAGCTGCTGCCGGGCGGGTGACCGTGACCGGCGACGGGCTTCGAGTGGAGAGAGCGCGACGGCGTCAGCTGGCTCGCGTGGGAGGCCGGCGGCGTGACCGCCGCCTTCCCGGCGCGCTTCGGCGGCGTGTCCGAGCCGCCCCTCGACAGCCTCAACCTCGGGCTCTCCGTCGATGACGACCCGGAGCACGTGCTCGAGAACCGGCGCCGCCTGTGCGCCGCCATCGGCCTGCCGCAGGACCGCCTGGTCGTCCCGGGCCAGGTCCACGGCACGACGCTGGCGTGGGTCGGCGAGGCCGAGGCGGGCCGGGGCGCGTTCGACAGCCCGAGCGTCATCAAGGAGCACGACGGGCTGCTGACGCGGCGCCGCGGGCCTCGGCCTGGTCATCAGCTACGCCGACTGCGTGCCGGTCGTCATCGTGGCCGACGGGGAGGATGGGCCGGCGTTCGCCACCGTCCACGCCGGCTGGCGCGGCATGATCGCCGGCATCGCCGGGCAGGCGGCCGCCGAGCTGGCGCAGGGGCCGGAAGCTGGTCGCCGCGGCCGTCGGGCCGAGCATCGGCCCGTGCTGCTTCACGGTGGACGACGAACTGCGGCGCCGGTTCGAGGCCCGGTTCCCGGGCTCCGCCGGCGCCGGCACGGTCGACCTCTGGCGCTGCGCGCGGATGGACCTCGAGGCGGCGGGCGTGCCGGCCGGAGCGGTCTCCGTCGCCGGCCTCTGCACCGCCTCCGACGCGCGCTTCTTCTCCCACCGCCGGGATGCGGGGGCGACCGGACGGCATCTGGCGGTAGCATGGCGGCAGGAAGCGTAGGGCGGTCCAGAAGTAGCCAGCGTGGCCGGGCGCCGGGGGGCGCGAAGCGCACCACTCTGCAGGCCGCCGAGGAGGAAGACGTGGTCGGACAGTTCATCCCCGATGTCGAGAAGGTGCGTGAACGGTACGCGGAGGTCGAGGGCCGGGTCGCCGAGGCGGCCAGGGCCGCCGGCCGCGGACGCGGCCGGCGTGCGCGTGCTCGTCGCCACCAAGTACGTGGCCGCCGAGCACCTGGGCGCGCTGCGCGACGCCGGCATCCGCCTGATCGGCGAGAACCGCGCCCAGGACCTCGTGGCCAAGCACGAGCTGTACGGCGACGCCTTCGACTATCACTTCATCGGCCACCTGCAGAGTCGCAAGACCAAGCTCGTGCTGCCGATCGTGAGCCTGATCCACTCCGTGGGCAGCATGAGCGTCGTGCAGGAGATCGAGGCACGAGCCGCGAACGCCACCGACGTGCTGCTGGAGGTCAACATCGGTGGGGAGGAGAGCAAGAGCGGCGTCCCGCTCGAGGAGGTCGACGCCTTCCTCGAGGAGGCGGCCGACGTGCCCCAAGGCGCGCTTCACCGGCCTCATGTGCATGCCGCCGCTCTTCGACGACGCCGAGGAGGCGCGCCCCTACTTCGTGCGCGCGCGCGAGTTGGCGCAACGGCTTTCTACAACGTGGAGCGGAACGTATACTTTCGACCAGCTATCGATGGGTACCAGTGCCGACTACGACGTGGCCGTCCAAGAAGGGGCGACCATCGTCCGCGTCGGGAGCGTGCTCTTCTGACCCGTAGGGAGGGACCTGATGGGCCTAGGCGATTCGTGGCACAAGGTGGCGGTCTACTTCGGCATCGCCGATGACGAGGACGACTACGACGAGGATGAGACTCTTGCGCCGCACGAGGAGCTCGAACGCTCGTATCAGGAGCGTCCCAACGTCCGCAAGCTGAACAGCGGCAAGGGTCGCAACGACTACGACGACATCTTCGCCGACGAGCCGCGCCGCCGGACCTCGTCCGTCGTCGCAGCAGAACGTGCGCGCGCTCGAGCCGGCCCGCCCGGCGCGCGTCGAGGTCCACCTGGTCATCCCCAAGAACTTCAACGACGCCCAGCAGATCGCCGACAAGTTCAAGGTCGACGTCCCGGTGATCATCAACCTGCAGGGCTCCGACACCGAGCTCGCCAAGCGGCTCATCGACTTCTGCAGCGGCCTCACCTACGCCCTGGACGGCGGCATGCAGCGGGTCGGCGAGAAGATCTTCCTGCTCACCCCGCGCAACGTCGAGGTCTCGGCGGAGGAGCGCGCGAGGCTCATTGAGAAGGGCTTCTTCAATCAGTTCTGACGCCGGGCGCGCGCTCGTTCGCTGCCGGTGAACCTGCCGCGATGTGCGCCGTGAGGCCGTCATGAAGGTCGGGTTCATCGGCGCCGGGCACATCGCCCGGGCGCTGGGCCTGGGATGGAGCAGGCCGGAGCTCGACGCCCCGCCGACGCTCGACGTATCTCGACGTGTCCGCGGAGGCGGCCGCCTCGGCCGCGGGCGACACCGGCGCGGCGGTCGCCGGGAGCCTCGCCGATCTCGTCCAGGCATCTGACGTCGTGGTCGTGGCGGTGCGCCCGCAGCAGGTGGCCGGCGTGCTCGCCGAGGTGGCTCCGCTGCTCGGCGCCCGCGCGCTGGTGTCGGTGGCCGCGGGCGTCTCCCTCGGACGACCTTCGCGCGGCGCTTCCGGCGGACGCGCGCGTGGGGCGCGTCATGCCCAACGTGGCCGCCGCCCTCGGGCTCGGCGTGTTCCTGTTCGTGCCCGGCACGCTGGGCGACCTGGAACGCGCCGCAGAAGACCTGTTCGCGCTCGCGGGAGACGTCGTCGTGCTCGACGAGAAGCACTTCGACTCGGCCACCGCCGTCGCCGGGTGCATGCCCGGCATCCTGGCCATGCTCGTGCGCGACTTCGCGCCGCGCGGCGGAGCGTCGCGGACTGGACGCCGATGTGGCCCGCAGGCTGGCCATCGCCGGCGTGCACGGCGCTGCCGCGGTGATCGCCCGCGAGGGCGATCCGGACGCAGTGATCGCCTCGGCGGCCACGCCCGGCGGCATGACCGCGGCCGCCATCACCGCCTTCGAAGAGAGAGATATCGCGGACGCCGTCGCGATGGCCGTCCATGCGGCCGCCGAACGGGCCAAGGAACTCAAGTAGCCGCGTCGCACTAATGCCCGTAGGGTCACGAAGAGAACGAAGCGGCTAGTGAGCGGCCGCCGGCCCGAAGGGCACAGCGGCGAACGGACTACTGTACGGAGAGCCCAACGAAGGGCACGAGGAGAAGACGACGCGCGGCAGGGACCGCGCGACGAGAGGGGAGAAGATGAAGCTCACACCGCTCGACATCCGCCACAAGGAGTTCAAGCGCGGGATGCGCGGCTACGCCGACGTCGAGGTCGACGAGTTCCTGGACGAGGTCGCCGACGAGTACGAGCGCCTGTTCAAGGAGAACATCGACCTGCAGGACCGGGTCGAGGCGCTCGAGGAGAAGGTCGCCGGCTACAAGCGCATCGAGGACACGCTCCAGAAGACCCTCGTCAACGCGCAGGCCAGCGCCGAGGAGCAGAAGCAGAACGCCAACAAGCAGGCGCAGCTCATCCTGCAGGACGCCGAGCTCAAGTCGCGCCAGATGGTCAACGAGGCCTACTCGGAACGCCAGTCGATCGAGCAGTCGATGGCCAAGCTCAAGAGCTCCGAAGAGGACTTCCGTTTCAAGTTCCGCCAGCTCCTCGACGGCTACCTGCGGCAACTGCAGGAGCAGCCCGAGGTCAAGGCGGCTGCGCGATGCCGCGGTGCCGGCAGCAGCCACCGACTTCTCGCGGCACGCGGAGGCGATCAAAGAAGCGATCGCTCGTGAGTCGGCGCCGGAGGCAACGGCGAAGCCGGCTCCGGCGCCCGAACCTGCTGAGGCGCCGGAGCCGCGGCCGCAGGCCGCGGTGCCTGCTCCCGAGCCTGAGGCAGCGCGCGCACCGATGCCGGACGCGCCCGCGGTCCCGCCGGAGCGCGGGCACGGCGGCGTCCAGGCCGGAAGACACGCGGAGCCGGCCTCCGGGCCTGCTCGCGAGGCGTCGCCCGACGACACGATGAGCCAATCTGCTCGCCCTGTCGCGGACGGACCCGGGGTCGCGGCTGCACGGTACCCGGCGGCGAGCCGGACGAGGCCGCCGAAGACCAGCCGAGACGCCGCGAGCGCATCCTCTTCGGAGAGAGCGACGACCTGCTCGCCGACGTGGACACCGGGGTGAACGAGAACGAGTTCAAGTGGTGAAAGCGGGCCGCTCGCGGAGGCGCGGGGCGGCCTGAGCCTCGCCGTCTGGGTGACCCCGGGCGCGCGCCGCAGCGAGGTCGTCGGCGTGGCCGACGAGCGGCTTCGCGTGCGCCTGGCGGCGCCGGCCCGCGAAGGCCGGGCGAACGACGAACTGATACGGTACCTCTCGCGGGAACTGGGCTTGCGGCGCGACGACGTCACCGTGGTCGCCGGCGGCAAGTCGCGGCGGAAGCTCCTGCACCTGCGTGGCGTGACCCTCCTCGAGGCGAGGCGTAGACTCGGCCTCTGAACTGAACAAAGGAGTACCTATGGCGAAGCTCGCCTACTGCAAGCGCTGCAAGGCCACGTATCCCCTCAACATCGTCGTGAGCGACGGTGGGCGGAGCGGCAAGACCAAGGAGCCCACGTGCCCCATGGGCCACACCGACGTCAAGGAACTGGACAGCGTTCCGAAGCCGCGTGGCAAGAAGTAAGCAGGGGTACGCCCTCGCGCTGGCGCTGGCGGCGGCGATCGTCGTCGCCGACCAGCTGAGCAAGTGGCTGATCCGCGCGGAGGCCCACCGGCTGCCGGTCAAGCTGGTCGCGGGCCTGCACCTCGACCTCACCTACAACTCAGGCATCTCCTTCAGCCGCTTCGCCGGCCAGGGGAGCATCGTCGTGGTCATGGTGGCGGCCGTGGCGGCCGGGGTGGCGGTCGCGCTCGTGTTCAGCCCGCCGCGGTACCGCCCCGCGCTCGGCGTCATCCTGGGCGGGGCGATCGGCAACCTCATCGACCGGCTGCGCTTCGACGGGGCCGTGGTCGACTTCATCGGGTTCTACGGCTGGCCGTCGTTCAACGTCGCCGACGCGGCCATCGTCGTGGGGACCATCTTCCTCGCGCTGCAGGTGGTCGTTGGCCGGCGCGAGTGAGCCGCACGCGTTCCGCGCCGGCGACAGTGACGCCGGCGAGCGGCTCGACGTCGCGCTCGCCGCGCACGCCGGCCTGAGCCGGGCCGCCGCCCAGCGCCTCATCGCCGGCGGCCTCGTGCTGGTCGACGCGGCCCCGGCGCGCAAGAAGCACGTCCTGCGCGCCGGCGAGGACGTGGTGTGGCAGGTCCCCTCCGCCGCCGCCCGGGATCCTCACGGCGGAGCCGGTCCCCTTCGCCATCGTCTACGAGGACGACTGGCTGCTCGTGGTCGACAAGCCCGCCGGCGTGGTCGTGCACCCCGCTCCGGGCCACGAGCACGGCACGCTGGCGCAGGGGCTCGTGGCCGAGGGGGCGCGCGGCGGGCACGAGTCGCGCCCGGGCATCGTGCACCGGCTCGACAAGGACACGTCGGGCCTGCTCATCGTGGCGCGCAGCGACGAGGCCTACCAGCGCCTGGTCGCGGCCATGGAGCGCAGGGACATCCACCGCACCTACGTGACGCTGCTCAGCGGTCGCCTGCCGCAGGACACGGGGACCATCGACGCGCCCATCGGCAGGCACCTCCGCGACCGCAAGCGCATGTCGCTGCACACGGCCGCCGGCAAGCGCGCCGTGACGCACTTCGACGTCCTCGGCAGGGCGCCGGGGTTCACGCTCGCACGGGTGCGCCTCGAGACCGGCCGCACGCACCAGATCAGGGTGCACTTCTCGGCGCTCGGCTACCCGGTGGCCGGCGACGTCCAGTACGGCCGGCCGCCGCGCCCGGAAGGGTTGTCCCGGCAGTTCCTGCACGCCGCGCGCCTCGCCTTTCCGCACCCTGACGACGGGCGGGAGATAGCCTGCGCCAGCGCGCTCCCGCCGGAGCTGGCCGGGTTCCTCGAGGGCCTGGGCCTGCCGGCCCAGCCCCTCGACTGAAGCCGATCGGGACCTGTGCCGGCAGCCGTCGCGTCGGCTCCGGCCCGTCTTCGCGCCCACCGAAGCAGTTGTGCCGATTCCGACCCGGCTGCGATCCGCGATCCGCCTTGCCGCGGCCCGGCGGCGGCT
>CAVUBA010000011.1:2500-49467 GCA_963739595.1 uncultured Thermoleophilia bacterium | reverse complement strand
GCTACGCCGGCCTCTGCCAGCGCGTCTTCGTCGGGCTGCTAGTGGCCTGGACGCTGCTAGTCGCGCTCGGCCTGCTCGCGTCCTGACGCGACCCTCTTTTTCCCTGCTGACGACGGTGCCGGTGATGTTTGGTGCGTGTTGGGGCACTAATCACCTGTGTCACAAGACCGAATCACATCTCCGTCCATCAGCGAACTGCAAGGAGCTCTTCTCATGGACTCTCGTGAATCCCGTGGCGCGGGCTGGCAGACGTTCTCCGGCCTCGTGCTCGCTCTCGGCGGCATCTTCGCCGCGATCGACGGCCTCATGGCCGTCTACAAGTCGACGTTCTTCGTCGGGAACGCGGTCTTCGTCTTCAGCGACCTGAAGACCTGGGGCTGGATCACGTTCGGGCTCGGCGTCGCCGCCTTCGTCTCGGGCCTCGCCGTCTTCAGCGGCCGCGAGTGGGCCCGCTGGATCGGCATCGGCATCGCCGGCCTGGGCGCGATCGGCCAGTTGCTCACCGCCCAGGCGTATCCGCTCTGGTCGCTCATGATCATGGGCGTCTACCTGCTCGCCGTGTATGGCCTGGCGGTCTACGGCGTGCGGGAGAGCTCGGCCCGGTCGAGCAGCACCTATCGCTCCGAGACAACGACCACCGAGACGACGGAGCGTCCCTCGGGTATCTCAGAAGTGAGTGATCGCGATCGCCGGGCGGCGTAGCCGCTCCCGGCGATGACCGGCACTCGAGTCTGAGGCTCCGGGCCGCATCGCGGCCCTCGAGACCCGGGAGGCAGCGGCTCCCCTTCCCGTTGCCTCCCCGGAGCCCATCGGGCGGCGGGCGTGGCGCCAGACATGCCCGCCGCCCGATGGCGCGCTGTCGGCGGTGTCCTTCAGCGCTGCACGAGCGCGAGGAACTTGTCGGCGTCCACGTGGACCGCGAGTTGCTGCCGCGCCGGCAGGCTGGAGCGCTCGAGGCGGGGCTTGCCCGCCAGCGAGCTCATCTGCACGATCGCCTCCATCGAACGCGCGCCGTGGATGTACTCGTCGATCTCGAGGAACGCGCGCAGCACGCCTTCGTCTATCTGCAGGCGGGGCTCGCCGTGAGCTCCGTCGTTCACGAACATCTGCGGCGCCCGCGTGGAGAGGAGCGAGCGCAGTATGAGGGCGCGTCTCAGCGAGTACGCCACGTCGTGCGGGCCTTGCCGGTTGGGGCCGGTGACATCGATGTAGCCACGCAGGCGGCTCACGAAGTCGGGCTTCTTCGCGGCGCGTTCCCGCTGCTCGTCGCCGAAGGCGATGAAGTCATCGAAGCTCGCCGCCGTCCCGCCGGCGAAGACGAAGATCGCCGGCCCCAGTGGATGGAAGCCGGCGCCGTCGTGGAAGCGCCCCTCGGCCATGGGAGAGAGGAAGTGGCGCAGCCACCCGAGCGGCTCGCCGTCCAGAGACGTGTCGAACTCGTCCCAGAAGACAAGCGCGAGGTCGCCGCGCAGCGCCACGTCGCGGATCTCGTGGAACGCCGCGTGCTGCGCTTCGACCGAGCGCATCTGCGAGAGGTCGTACTCGAGCCTCGCGATGCGTCCGGGCAGGAGCACCGTCGCCAGCTGGCGCACCGCGAAGGTCTTGCCGGCCCCGGGCGGCCCGAAGACCGCGATGGGCAGGGGCACGCCGCCCCGCACGCCGCGCAGTTCCTGCTGCACGTACTCGTCGAGGATGTTGCGCACGCTGCGGAGGCTCTCGATCTCCGTGCGGTCGACCGACGACCAGGCGCCCACCGTCTCGACCGGGATGCCGAAGGGCAGCGAGCCGGACCCGCTCACTGCAGCCGTCGCAGCGACGTGCCCCATGGACGTGTCCGCGTAGGTCTGGGCAAGGATCGAGGCGCCGCGGTCCGGCTGGTAGACGATGCTGGCGAACTCCCCGCCGTCGCCGGTGAGGGCGGCTGCCACGGCGCCGAGAGGGAACGGGCTCTGTGGCCGGTCGCGGTCGCCGTCCACCTGGAAGCCGGCCACGTGTGCGGCGCGGGCGGCCGCGAGGCCGCGCTTGACTGCCTCTACGAGGCCATCCTCGCGGCCTGCCGTCAGCTCGAGGGTCACCGCCGCGTCCAGGCAGCGCCCGTACCCGGCGCCCACGCCGGGGTAGCGGGCGCCCCAGTCTCCCTCCTGGACGTGAGGGTCGAACACGAGCACGTCGCTCCCGTCCCGCTCCACGATCACGGCTCCCGCCGCACCCACGATGACGATGACCCGGCGCGCCTTGGCCAGCGCGTGCGCGCGGACCGCGGCGATGATCTCCTCGGTGAGCCGCTCCCACGAGAGCGGGTACCCCACCTGCAGGCCGGCCTTGCGCAGCTCGTCGGACGAGGTCAGCACGGTCAGGCGGTCGGCGTGTCCGGTCAGCAGCAGGCGGGCGAGCGGTGAGCCGGCCAGGGGGGCGCCGGTCTGCCAGACGATGGCCGACGGTGAGGCTGCCAGGAGGTCGGACAGGTCGGGGAAGTGGTCGCGGTAGCCGATGGCGTGGTCGACGATCAGCACGGTGTCCACCCCGGGCGGCGGCGCCGGCGCGGGCGGCCGCCGTCTCGCCCGGTCGGTGCCCTTGAACTCGGCGATGCGCCACGCCGTGCCGCGCCCGGCGCCGGCCTCGCGCGGGAACTGCTCGATGTCCGCGAAGGTGTGCGCATAGCTGGGGTGTCGCGGCGAGGCCAGCGCGGCGCGCGGTACCCGCGCGCCGACGACGCTGACGTCGTCGAGGCCGCTGACCTTGACCGTGCGCCGGAGGATGTCGGCGTGCGACGCCGCCCCACCCGCGCTCGCAAGCGCGTGGCACGCGTAGTCGCCACCCCACATCCAGATGAAGTCGAGGGCGGCGTCCCGGCGCGGCGCATAGGACAGCAGAAGCCAGTCGATGGTGACGTCGCCGGTCACGACGATGGTGCGGGTGGGAAGGGTCATCCTCCACTTGTACCCAGCGGGCCGGCGACGAAGCCCCAGCGTGGACGACGCCTCACACGGGCACGACGCTGCGCCCCGGCGGCTGCCCCGGCACTATGATAGGAGGGACCGGCCGCGCGAGGCCGGTCCGGCCGCACGCCGTCGCCCGCCAGGCGGGCTCCAGGACGCCCGCGCGGGCCGCCATCGGCACCAGGAGGGGGAACAGGTGAGCGACACCGGACTCGAGCAGATCCTCGGCGATCTCTACCCGTACAGGAGCACGACCGAGACGTACCGGCGAGTGCCGGAAGAGCCCGTCGACCACGCCGCGATCCTCGCGGAGGTCGCAGAGATGGCGCACGCCGAGGACGCCCTCGGCGACAGGGGCACCGTCTCGGGCAGCCTGTACGCGGGCGACCACGCCCACTACCACTTCCTCGGCGAGGTCTTCGACCTCTACTCCCACGCCAACGTCCTGCAGCGCGACATGTACCCGAGCGCCACCAAGTTCGAGGGCGAGATCATCGCGATGACGTCCGACCTGCTGCACGGCACGGGCATCGGCGTCGTCACCAGCGGCGGCTCGGAGAGCCTGATGACGGCTCTCTACTCCTATCGTGAGGAGGCGCGCGCGAAGCGTGGCGTCACGCAGGCCCAACCTGGTGATGCCGGTGACGGCGCACTGCTCCCTCGACAAGGGCGCGCACTGGATGGACGTCGAGATGCGGCACGCGCCGCTCACCGACGGGTACGTCGCCGACGTGGCGGCCATGGCGGACCTCGTCGACGACCAGACGGTCGCCCTCGTGGGCAGCGCCGGCAACTACGCGCACGGCCTCATCGACCCGATCGAGGAGATGGCCGAGCTGGCGCGCTCGCGCGGGATCGGCCTGCACGTCGACGGTTGCCTCGGCGGCTGGCTGCTCCCCTGGGTCGAGCGCCTCGGCTACGACGTCCCGCCCTGGGACTTCCGCGTGCCCGGCGTCACCTCGATCTCCGCCGACACGCACAAGTACGGCTACGCGCTCAAGGGCTCCAGCGTCCTGCTGTACCGCGACAAGGAACTGCGCAAGCGCCAGTACTTCACGTTCCCGACCTGGCCCGGCGGTCTGTACGTCTCGCCGGGCTTCGCGGGCTCGCGCAGCGGGGGGATCCTGGCGTCGACCTGGGCCGCTCTCGTGTCGACGGGGGAGTCCGGCTACCTCGCGGCCGCCGACGCGATCATGCGGACGGCCACGACGATCAAGGAGGGGATCCGCGAGATCCCCGAGCTCGAGGTGATCGGAGATCCGCTCTTCCTGATCGCCTTCAAGGCGGCGGACGACCTCGACATCTACCTGGTCAACGACTCGCTCATCGCCCAGGGCTGGCGCATGATCGCCCTGCAGATGCCGGCGGGCCTGCACTTCTGCATCACGCGCCCCAACGCGAGGCCGGGTCTCGCGGAGGCGTACCTCGAAGCGCTGCACGTGGCCGTCGAGTACGCGAAGGACCACAAGGGCAAGAAGGCGCTCTCGGGCGCGGTGTACGGCTTTGCCGGCACGTCGCTCGGCACCGAGATGGCCAAGTTCACCATGGCCCGGTTCCTCGACGCCATGCACGACGTGCCCGACGACCCGCGATGAACAGCCGCCGCTGTAGCCAGGCTGTCGAGCGGGGCAGCGGAGAGGCACCGCTCCGCGAGCCCTGGATCCTCGCCGTCGACCTCGGCAACGGCGGGCCCAAGGTGGCCGTCGTCTCGCTCGACGGCGAGGTCCTGCGCGTCGCCTTCCGCCCCGTCCGCACCCGCATCGGCCTCGACGGGGCCGCGACCCAGGACGCGGTCGAGTGGTGGACCGGGCTGCTCGCGGCCGCGCGCGAGGCGATCGCCGGCGCCGGCGCCGACGGCGCGCAGTTGCACGTCGTCGCGATCACGGGACAGTACGGCTCGTCGGTGCCGGTCGGCGCGGACGGCGAGCCGGTGGGCGACGTCCTGCTCTGGGCCGACACTCGCGCCCGGGACCTCACGCGGCCGGTGATCGGCGGGCCGGTGAACATCGGCGGGTTCGCGCCGCACAAGGTGCTCCCGTTCGTGCGCATCACCGGCGGCGCGCCGGCGCCGAGCGGGAACGACCCGACCGGTCACGCGCTGCTGCTCCGCGAGCGGCTGCGCGACGTCTACGAGAAGACGAGGGTGATCCTCGAGCCGGTGGACTACCTCGGGCTCCGGTTCACCGGGCGCGCGGCGGCCACCCCGGCGTCGATGCTCGCCTCCTGGATCACCGACAACCGCATCGGGGCGCCGTTCGGGTACGTGGACTCGCTGCTCGTGCGGACGCGGCGAGAGCGGTCCAAGCTCCCCGAGCTCGTGCCCACCGGGAGCGTGCTCGGCCCGCTGCTCCCCGAGGTGGCCGGGGAACTCGGGGTCGCGGACGGCGTGCCCGTCGTGTGCGGGATCCCCGATCTCCACGCGGCCGTCGTGGGCTCGGGAGCGATCGCCCCCTACGACACCCACATCGCCATCTCCACCACGGCGTGGATCAGCGCCCGCGTTCCCTTCAAGCGCACCGACATCCTGCACCAGATCGCCACCGTCCCGGGCATCGACGCTGCGCATCCGATCGTCGTCAACAACCAGGAGACCGGGGGCGCGGCGCTCCACTGGCTGCGCGAGCAGATCGTCGCTCCGGACGACGGCCTGCTGGGCGGCGGCAGCGGCATCGGCGCGGAGGGCGCCGCCGCCGAGGGCCTGGCGCCGTCGTTCGACGACCTGCTCCGGCTCGCCGGGCAGGCCCCAGCCGGGTGCGAGGGCGTGCTGTTCATGCCCTGGCTCAACGGCGAACGCAGCCCGGCGGAGGACAAGACCGTGCGCGCCGGCTGGCTGAACCTCTCGCTGCGCACCGACCGGGCGATGCTGGTGCGCTCCGTGCTCGAGGGCGTCGCCTACAACGCGCGCTGGCTGTTCGACGCCTACGAGAAGTTCCTCCGGCGTCCGGTCCCCAAGGTGCGCCTGCTCGGGGGAGGGGCGCAGAGCGACCTCTGGTGCCAGATCTACGCGGACGTCCTCGGGCGACCCGTCGAGCAGGTCGCGGATCCCCGCAACGCGCAACTCCGCGGCGTCGCGTTGTGGGCGCGCATCTGTCTCGGCGAGCTCACGCTCGACGATGTGCCCGCGCTGGTGCCCGCCCCGGAGCGATTCTCGCCGACGCCTGATGCTGCGACCTACGCACGCAGCTATGCGGAGTACCGCAAGCTGTTCGGCGGCCTCAAGGGCATGTACCACCGGCTCAACCGGGGGGACTGACGGCCGACGTCCGCCCGGCCGCGGCTAGAGCTTCTCCGTGCGCCCCGAGTCCTCGATGATGGTGACGGGGATGCTCTCCGGGACGCTCTTGCGCACGGCCGCCTTGAGCTCCGCCAGCGGCGGCGGCTCGCCCGGCCCGATCACGTTGATGACGATCTCGTTGCTGGACTGCGTGACCGTCTCGAGCGTCCACGTCGTGCCGGCGACCCACTGCTGCGTCGCCGTCTCCGTCTGCTGCGTCCACCGCTCGTACAGCAGGATCTGCACCGACGACGCGCCCAGCGGCACCACGAGGACGACGACGAGCACGACGATGGCGATCCTGGCGCGGTGGCCGGCGCGCTCGTCCCTGTCCTCCGCCTCGCGCCGGTAGCCGGCGGCCGTGAACACGATCGCGCCGGCGATGAGGATCGCGGCCGCGTTGGCGAGGAAGAGGATGAAGGCGCCGAGCGCGAGGTCCAGCCGCCACGAGCCGAGGGTGATGCCGACGACCGCCAGCACCGGGACCAGCGAGATGGCGATGGCCACGCCGGCGAGGATGTCGGCGACGTCCCGGCGCGAGAGCGCGAACGCGCCGGCGACGCCGACGGCGACGGCGACCATGAGGTCGAGCAGCGTCGGCGCCGTGCGGCCGACGATCTGCGGGTTCACGTCGAGCGGCATGCGGTTCACCGTGACCAGGCCGATCGAGCACGCCGATGAGGATGTTCACGACGATGCCGCCCACGAGCAGCCGCAGGGAGCTGCGCAGAGCGTGGCGCTGGCCGGCGACGGCCGCCAGCGCCAGGCCGTAGATCGGCGTGCCCAGCGGCGCGATGATCATCGCGCCGATCACCGCCGGCGTGGAGTTGCCGATGACGCCGCCGGCGGCGATGACGCTCGCCAGCGACCAGCTGCACCCAGAACTTGGTCGACTTGGCGCGCGTCGCGCCGATGTCGAGGAAGACGTCGTCCTCGATGTCGGCCAGCGGCTTGCGGTACTCCTGCCCCGCGTCGATCGCTCTCGCCAGCCAGCCCACGCGCACCTCCGCCCTCGCCGTCATCGGTGACGGCGCGAGTATACGAGAGGGTGGCGTGACGCGAACAGTCCGTCCGGCGCGGCCCCGCGTCAGGCCTGCCGCGCCCTCGAGAAGCCGAGCGCGGCGAGCCCCAGCGCGACCACGAACAGGATCACCGAGCCGGTCTTGACCACGAGGGCGAGCTGGTCGGTCGCCCCCAGGGCGTTCAGCGCCAGCAGGATGTTGTGCCAGTCGTGCCCGGCGCCGGACCCGTCGTCGCCGAACAGCGGCAGGAGCATCACCTGGGCGTCGGCGATGTACACGGAGACGTTGTGCAGGTTCTCGGCCGACCACGCGATCATGAGGATCGCCGCCAGCGAGTCGCGCCGCCACCAGAAGTAGCCGCCCAGGGCGAGCGGCGCGGCGACCTGCAGAAAGGAGCCGGCGAACGAGCACAGCAGCGCCGGCGCCCAGGCCGTGAGCAGGTGGCCGAACTCGTGCACGCCGAGGTCGAAGGCCGAGAGGATGGGGATCCAGCCGCCGCGGCTGTACGTGAGCCAGGCGAGCAGCACCGTGACGGCGGCGGCGACCACCCACTGCCAGGTGAGACGCCAGGGGGTGGTCGCCGGCTTCGGCTCCGGGCGGCCGGCGAGGACGAGGCGCGCGCGTGGGGCGCGGGCGCTCGCGCCCGCGCCGGTCGCGCGCCGGTGGCACGCCGCGCTCGTCCGCGCCGCCCGCCTCGAGCGGGCGCGGCGCCGGCGGCGCTTCTGCGTCGTTCGTCGTCGGTCCCATCGGTCTCATCCTCCCGGACCAGCATCGGCAGGCCGCGGCCTCACCCATGACGTCGGAGCTGCCGCCTGCTGCTGCGCGTCCGTTCACCCCATGCGGGTGATGCCGCGCCGCCCCGGTCGGCCGTAGGCTCGGGACGTGGTTGGGGAGAGAGCCGAAACGAGGGGGAGCTTGTCATGAGTAACACCATCGCCCACAGGTCTCACGCGCATCACGTGCCGCTGCTGCCGGTCGTCGCGGTGATCGCCACCGTCCTGATCGCCAGCGCAGTGATCTGGGCCGTCAATCAGCCGCAGACGGGGACCACGACGACGACCACCGAGGCCGTCGTCCTGCCGGCCGCCCAGTCGGCGGCGGTCGCCGCGCCGGAGAGCCCGGTGTTCCGCCACGCGCAGATGCGGGTCAATGCGGCCGGCGGCTACGCGCCCGCCTACGTCGCCAACCTGCATCATCTGGTCAACGGCGCGACGCTGGATCCGGTGAGCACCGAGCCGTACACCACCGGGTCGTACATCAAGGCGCGCTTCCCGCGCGCGGGCCAGTTCTAGATTCCCTGGCTCGTCCCGGCGGCGGGCGGCGGTCCCAGCAGAGGGACCGCCGCCCGCCGCTGTCTGTGCCGACTACGCTCTTTGCCCGCCGCCGAACCTTGCGCGCCTCTCTCCGCGAGCCTGAGCCCGCCCGTCTGGGACTCCGTCCCCATGCGCTCCGGGAACCCCGGGTCCGACCTTCAGAAGGGGAGACACTGCAGGCCCCCGCCGGGCGGGGCCGAGGAGTCGGGAGGAGAGGCATGGATGTGCTCATAGCGCACGGCGGGGAGGCGTCCCGCCGCAGTCTCGCGAAGGTGCTGCTGCCCCTCGGCCTGCACCTCACGGAGGCGACCGACGGAGCCGAGGCGCTCGACGTCCTGCTCGCCGACGAGGCGCCGAGCATCGCGCTCATCGACTGGGACGTGCCGCGCATCGAGGGACCGGAGCTGTGCCGGCTGGTGCGCGACTTCCACATCCAGCACCCGCCGTACGTGATCCTGCTCGCCGGGAGCGCCCACAGCCACGAGGTCCCGGTCGGCCTGCACGCCGGCGCTCACGACTGCGTGCGCACGCCGATCGCGGCCGCGGAGCTGCAGGCGCGGGTGGAGATGGCGCGCCGCTTCATGGAGCTCCCGTGGGGGCAGGCGGCGTCGGGGTGCGCCGACCCGCTCACCGGCGTGCTGTGCCGCGAGGACGTCGTGCAGCGGCTGGACGACGAACTGGCGCGCGCGCAGCGCGAACGGCAGGAGCTGAGCATCGGCATCCTCGACGTCGACGGCCTCGCTCGGGTCAACGAAGGCTCCGGCCGGCCCGCCGGAGACGCCGTCCTGCGCGAGGTGGTCCGCCGCGCCAAGGACGTGCTGCGGCCGTACGACGTCGTCGGCCGCCTGGACGGCGAGGAGTTCCTCGTCATCCTCTCCAACACCGGCGAGCCGGACGCGGCCGGTGTGCTCGACCGCTTGCGCCGGACGATGGCGGCCGAGCCCGTTCGCCTACGCCGGCCATCAGCTCGAGGTCACGGTGACGCTGG
This sequence comes from uncultured Thermoleophilia bacterium, assembly GCA_963739595.1. GTDB lineage: Bacteria > Actinomycetota > Thermoleophilia > UBA2241 > UBA2241 > CAIXSE01. The sequence continues at coordinate 39,931 of CAVUBA010000011.1, read as the reverse complement.
GCGGGGCCACCGGCGCCGAGGAGTCGGCCGGCGAGCTCATCGCCCGGGCGCAGCGCTCGCTGGACGAGGCGCAGGCGGCCGGACCCGACAGAGTCGTCGCCGGCCCTCCGCCGGTCCTCGAGGCCGTCCTGGCGCGCGAGTGACGGCCCGCACGTAGCTTCGCTTTCGCACCCGGCGTGCAATACTTCTTCCGGGTGCCCATCTACGACGACATCGGGATCTCCACGGGAGCCTACGCGAACTTCTCGCTCGCGGCGGCTCTGCAACGCATCGGCGAGATCGCGCCCTCGGCGGAGATCCTCTCCGTCGGCCAGCACAGCCTGCTGCTGCCGGCCAACGTGCGCGTCATCGAGCTCGCCGGCCTTCCGTTCACGGTCCACGGGCCGTTCCTGCACTTCGAGTACGGCAGCCGCTCCGGGCGGCAGCACAGGGCGGCGCTCGAGGTGCACCGCCGCCACCTCGCCGTGGCCGCCGAGCTGGGCGCACGCGTGTACGTCGTCCACCCCGACCTGCAGCGCCGGTACAAGGGCTGGGACCCGCGCGTGGTCAAGACGCTCGAGAGCTCGTTCGAGGAGCTGGCCGTGCTGCAGGAGGAGTCGGGAGTCATCATCGCCGTCGAGAACCTGCCGTTCGTGCGGCACACGCACTTCCGCGCCCCCGGCGACCTCGACCTGCACGGCCTGGGGCTCTCGCTCGACGTGGGCCACGCGGCCGTCACCGGGACGCTCGCCGCGTGGCTGGCGGACGGGACGTACGACCTCAAGCACGTGCACCTGCACGACAACGAGGGGCACGTCGGCGGCGACCAGCACCTCGCGCTGGGGCGCGGCATGATCGACGCCGCGCCGGTCATGGAGCTGGCCCGCGCCGCCGGCGCCACCGTCGTGCTCGAGCACAAGAACGAGGCCGACGTGATCGAGAGCCTGCGGCACCTGCACGAGCGCGGCCTCATCGAGCGAGCGGTCAGGCAGGGGGAGGGCCGATGACGTCGACTCCGGATCCCGCCCGCGTCGCCGACCGCATGCGCTTCCTCGGCCGCGTCCCGCCCTTCAAGGGGCTGCCGCCGGACGACCTGCGCGAGTTCGCCGAGGCGGTCCGCGAGCGCGCCGTGCCCGCCGGCCAGGCCATCCTCGTCGAGGGCGGCCCTCCGGGACAGGAGCTCTACGTGGTGCGCCTCGGCACGCTCGAGCTCATGCACAAGGACGCCTACGTCTCGGTGGCGACGGCCGGCGACGTGCTCGGTCATCCGACGCTCCTCACGGGCCTGGCTCCCGAGTTCACGGTGCGGGCGCGGGAGGACTCGCTGCTCTACTGCCTCCCGCACGACGTCGCCGTCGACCTCCTGAGCAGGCCTTCCGGCATCCAGTGGATGGCCGCCGACTCGCGCGAGCGCCTCGTGCAGGCGGCCGGCACCATGCGGGCGATGCCCGACGTGCGCACGCTGCCGGTCACGTCGGTCACGCGCAGCAAGCCGCTCTTCTGCGACCCGGACACCACCGCGCAGGAGGCCGCGAAGATCCTGATCGCCGAGAAGCGCTCGGCGATCCTGGTGCGCGGCCCCGGCGGCAAAGGCATCGCCGGCATCGTCACCGACGTCGACCTGCGCAACAAGGTGGTCGTCGGCGGCATCTCGCGGCACGCCCCGGTCACCGAGATCATGTCGGCGCCGGTACACACCATCGGCGCCGAGGTGCTCGCCCCGGAGGCGAGCATCGCGATGATGGCCGCCGGCGTGAACCACATGCCCGTGCTGGACGCCGACGGCGAGGTGGTCGGCGTCCTGTCCGCCAGCAGCCTGATGACGCTCGAGTCGCGCAGCCCGTTCGCTCTCCGCCGCGAGATCATGGCGGCGCGCACCGAAGAGGAGCTGGTCACGGCGGCCGCCGACATGCCCAAGCTGTTCGTCGACCTGATGACCGCGCACATGGACGCACCCTCGGTGACCCGGGTGCTCACCGTGCTGCACGACTCGCTGACGGCGAGGTTCCTGGAGCTGACCATCGACCGGCTCGGCGAGCCGCCGGTGCCCTACGCGTGGCTCGCCTTCGGCAGCGCCGCCCGGTCGGAGCTCACGCTGGCCTCCGACCAGGACAACGGACTCGCCTACGACGACACCGACGACCCCGCCGTGGAGGACTACTTCCGCGTGCTCGCGCAGGCCGTCAACGCAGGGCTCGAGCGCTGCGGGCTGCCCTGCGACCCTCACGGCGTGCTCGCCCGGCGCCGCGAGTGGCGCATGACGCTGTCGCAGTGGAAGGCGGTCTTCGAGGATTGCCTCGACGGCAAGGACCTCGACCGCCTGGCGCGCGCCAGCGTCGCCTTCGACTATCGCCAGATCGCCGGCGAGCTCTACGTCGACAAGGTCCTCACGGATGTGCTCCGCCGGGTGCCGTATCACAGGGGCTTCCTGAGCGGCCTCGTCAAGCTGGGGACCAAGGTGAGGCCGCCGCTCGGCTTCCGCGGCAAGCTCGAGGGCAGCATCGACATCAAGAAGAACGGGCTCGTCCCCATCCAGAACCTGTCCCGCTACTACGCCTTCGCCTCCGGCATCACGGCCGCGTCCACGCTGGAGCGGCTCATCGCGGTGCGCGACGTCGTCGGGGAGAGCGTCGAGTCGGAGCGGGTGCTGCGCGAGGCGTTCGTCAGCATGCAGCACCTGCAACTCCGGCATCACGCCAACCGCATGCGCAACGGCCGTCCCCTGGACAACGTGATCGAGACCTGGACGCTGCCGCCGCTCACGCGCGCGAGCCTGCAGGAGGCCCTGCGCGAGGTGATCTCGGCGCAGAAGCGCTTCAAGCCGGTCTAGGCGCCGCGCTAGGCGATCGTTCTATCCGCAGCACGGCCGATCTCACCGATGATGGTGCGTGAGAGAGGTCGCCGCGCCTGCCGGTGCGGCAGTCCCACAGGGGGAACGAGTGAAGCTGCTGATCGCGCACGGTGACGCCACCTCCAGGTACGCCCTTCGCGAGGTGGCGAACGACCTGAGCGCCCTCGGCCTCGAGCCGGTCGAGTCTGGCCAGGGCGCCGAGTCCGTCGAGCTCCTGGTCGGCGCCGATGCTCCCGGCCTGGCCCTCGTGGATTGGGACCTCCCCGGCTGCAACGGACCGGAGCTCTGCCGCCAGGTGCGGGCGCGGCGCAGCTCCAGCCCGCCCTACATCATCGTCCTCGCCCAGACGGACGAGCAGATCGGCGAGGCGTTCGCCGCCGGCGCCGACGACTGCCTCAACGCCGCCGCCGGCGACCACGAGCTGCAGGCGCGCATCTTCGCCGCCCGCCGGCTCGCCGCGCTGTAGCGGCTCTGCGCCGCTCCGGCGCCGCGACTCGGGCCGCTTCGGCCGCAGCTCGTCTGCTAGACTCGCGGAGTCAACAGCCCCCGCAAGGTGCGCGGGCGCGCAAGCAGAGAAAGGACCGGTCCTCGCATGACCCTGCACGTCACCCTTCCCGACGGCTCCCCTCTCGAACTCGACGACGGCGCGACCGTGCGCGACGCCGCGGCGGCCATCGGCCCGCGGCTGGCGAAAGCCGCCATCGCGGGCCGTGTCACCGCCGCCGCCGACCCGGACGTCACCCTGCTGGTCGACGCCGCCGCCCCGCTGCACGACGGCGACCGCCTCGACATCGTCACGCTCAAGGGAGACGACGCCGACGCCGTCGACATCCAGCGCCACTCGCGCTTCTCACGTCATGGCGCAGGCGATCGTCCGCCTCTTCCCGGGCACCAAGTACGCCATCGGACCGACCATCGAGAACGGCTTCTACTACGACTTCCAGCTTCCCGAGCCCATCGCCGAGGCCGACCTGGCGCGCATCGAGAAGGAGATGGCCAGGATCGTGAGCCAGAACCTGCCGGTCGAGCGGTTCGAGCTGCCGGTGGACGAGGCGCTCGCGGTGTTCGGGGCCGGCGAGCCCGGCACGGGCGCCTCCGGCCTGCCCCTGGGCCTCGACCAGCCGTTCAAGGTCGAGCTCATCGAGGACCTCGTGACCGCCGCCGAGGCGACCGGCGACGAGGTCCCGACCATCAGCGTCTACCGCCAGGGCGAGTTCGTCGACCTGTGCCGCGGCCCGCACCTGCCGAGCACCAACAAGCTCGGGCAGCGGCACCTTCAAGCTCACCAGCCTCGCCGGCGCCTACTGGCGCGGCGACGAGAAGAACCCGATGCTCACGCGCGTCTACGGCACCGCCTTCCCGAGCAAGGAAGAGCTGGCGGCGTACCTCGAGGCGCTCGAGCTGGCCCGCCAGCGCGACCACCGGCGCATCGGCCGGGACCTCGACCTCTTCAGCTTCCACGAGGAGGGCCCCGGCTTCCCGTTCTTCCACCCCAAGGGCATGCGCCTCTGGAACGCGATGATCGACTACTGGCGCGCCGAGCACGTGCGCGCCGGCTACGAGGAGATCAGCACCCCGGTGATCCTGCGCCGCGAGCTCTGGGAGCGCAGCGGCCACTGGGACAACTACAAAGAGAACATGTACTTCACCAAGATCGACGAGCAGCCGTACGCGGTGAAGCCCATGAACTGCCCCGGCGGCCTGCTCATCTACAAGAGCCGCCGGCGCTCCTACCGCGACCTGCCGCTGCGCATGGCCGAGCTCGGCCGTGTGCACCGCCACGAGATGAGCGGCGTCCTGCACGGCCTCTTCCGCGTGCGCTACTTCACCCAGGACGACGCGCACATCTACTGCACCCCCGAGCAGCTCGAAGAAGAGGTGCTCGGCGTCGTCCGCTTCATGAAGCACATCTACGCCGCCTTCGGCTTCACCGACGTCAAGATCGAGCTCAGCACCCGGCCGGACAAGAGCATCGGCTCGGACGAGGTGTGGGAGCTCGCCGAGGGCGTCCTCGCGCGCGTGCTCGAGGGCGAGGGCATCGAGTACGTGCTCAACCCCGGCGACGGCGCCTTCTACGGCCCCAAGATCGACTTCCACATCCGCGACGTCATGGGCCGCACCTGGCAGTGCGGCACCATCCAGGTCGACTTCGCCATGCCCGAGCGCCTGGACATCACCTACACCGGGGCCGACAACGAAGAGCACCGGCCGGTCATGATCCACCGCGCGCTGCTCGGCAGCATCGAGCGCTTCATGGGCATCCTGCTCGAGCACTACGGCGGCAACCTGCCGACCTGGCTCGCGCCGGAGCAGGTGCTGGTGCTGCCGATCGCCGACCGCCACGCCGACTACGCGCGCGAGGTGATGCGCGCCGTGCGCGCCGCCGGCGCGGCGAGCCGGGCAAGGCTCCGGTCACCCTCCACGCCGACGTCGACGACCGCGGCGAGAGCATCGGCAAGCGCATCCGCGACGCGCAGCTGCAGAAGGTGCCGTACATCCTCGTGGTCGGCGACCGCGAGGTGGAGCAGGGCGCCGTCGGCGTGCGCGAGCGCGGCGAGGACAAGGGCGCGCGGCCGCTCGCCGAGTTCATCGACGACCTCGTCGCCGAGGTGCGCGAGCGGCGGCTGCCGGCGGCGGGCTGAGCCGTGGCGAACAAGCCGGAGAAGACCGGCGACGCCTGCCTGCGCTGCGGCAAGCCGCTGTACTCGCTCGGCGCCCACGACTTCCGCCTCGGCGGGACCAGCGGCGGCTGGAAGCTCTTCCTCGGCGAGTGGGCCGAGCTGGGCGAGGAGATGGTCGCGCTTCGAGGTCCTCGCCTGCAAGGGCTGCGGCAAGGTCGAGCTGCGCATCCCCGACGAGGGCTGACGCGGCGGCTCGGCGATGACGGTGCGGACGATCCGCGACGAAGCGGCTCGGCGTCGCCTTCGCGAGTCGACGAGCGCTTCGCCGACGTCGGCTTCGCGCGCGACGAGGAACTGCCGACGGCGCACTTCATCGCCTCCGTGCCCGGCGGACGGCTGGATCGCCGCACTCGCGATCGTGACCGTGCGCGCCGAGCCGCTGCCGGCGGACGAGTGGCTCGCCGGCCAGCTGCGCGCGGGCGCGGGCCTCGTTCGCGCGAGTGGTCGCCGGAGGCGCACGAGATGCTGGTGGCGCCCGAGGCGGCAGCGCTCGCCGGGCGCCCGGCCATCCACGTGCGCTACCGGCTGCTCGGCGGCGGGCCCGGAGGACGAGCGCGCCGGATCCGCCGACGCCGGGCCCGTCCCGGCCTCGCTGGTCGAGCACTGGACGGTGCTCGTCGAGGAGCGCCGCTGGCTGCTGGCGATGGAGCTCATGGTGCAGCCGCCGGAGCGCTGGGACGCAGGAGCGCGACGACGCTCGAGCTCCCCTTCCGCACGCTCGAGCTCGTCTGACCGGTCGCCGTCGCGTCGACCTCGGCCGGCGGTGACGCGGAGGTCGTCATGCACGGGACGGAGACGATGAGCAACGACAGTCGGCGGTGCCGCCGGTCGGAGCGCGCAGCTGGTGGCTGGAGGAGGCGCTGCGCGCCGACCCCGGCGAGCCGTGCCCGCCGCTGGCCGGCGAGGTGACCGCCGACGTGTGCGTCGTCGGCGGCGGGTTCGCCGGCCTCTGGACGGCCTACGAGCTCAGCGAGCGCGACCCGGACCTCGGCGTCGTCCTGCTCGAGGCCGACGTCTGCGGCGCCGGCGGCAGCGGCGCCAACGGCGGCTTCTTCTCGACCTCGTGGCGCAGCTCTCCAGTCCTGTGCCGCCGCTCGGGGAGGAGGGCGGCGTCACCTAGGCCGCCGCGCTCGCCGAGATGGTCGGACGAGCTCGACGGCTGGATCGCCCGGCACGACGCGCGCATCGACGCCTACCACGAGGGCATCCTGTACGCCCGGGCCGGCGACTGGCAGCCCGGGCCGGACGACGAGACCTTCCGCCTGCTCGCAGAAGCACGGCTACGCCGACCGGCTGCGGCGCGTGGACGCCGCCGAGGCGCGCGCGCGTCGCCGACTCGCCGCGCTTCGTCGGCGGCGTCGTCACGCCCGACCTCACGGTGCTCCAGCCGGCCAAGCTGGCGCGCGAGCTGCGCCGGGTGCTGCTCGAGCGGGGCGTGCGCATCTTCGAGGGCACGCCGATGGTGCGCGTGGAGGCCGGCCGGCGCCGTGCGCGTCGTCACGCCGGCCGGCGCCGTGTCAGCGCCGCAGCGTCGTGCTCACCACGGGCGCCTGGGCGGCGCGGGAGCGGCACTTCCGCCGCGCCTTCGCCGTCTGCGTCGACTTCATGGTCGTCACCGAGCCGATCCCGGAGCTCCTCGAGCGGATCGGCTGGACGTCCCACATGGGCGTCGCCGACCTGCGCGAGATGCTCTACTACCTGCGGCGGACCGACGACGACCGCATCGCCATCGGCGGCGGCGCCATGGGCATCGCCTGCGGCAACCGCATCCGCGGCCGCGTCCTGACCTCGCCGCGGCTCGCCGAGGCGGCCGGCGCACGGCCTGACCTGGCTCTTCCCGCAGCTCGAGGGCGTGCGCTTCGACGCCGCCTGGAGCGGCCCGATGGACATCACCACCGCCGCGCTGCCCTTCTTCGAGAGCGCGCCGGGCGGCACCGTGCACGCCGGCCTCGGCTTCTCCGGCCACGGCCTGACGTCGCACCAAGGCTCGGCGGCAAGATCCTCGCCTCGCTCGTGCTGCGCGCCGACGACGAGTGGAGCCGCATGCCGGTCGTCGGCCCGCCGCCGCCCAGCTCCCGCCGGAGCCGCTGCGCTGGCCGCTCGTTCAGTCGATCGCCCTGGCGTACGAGCCGAGCGACCGGGCGCACGAGCGGGGCGCCGGCCCGGCCTGCTGCCGCGCGCCGTCATCGCCGGCTACGGCCGCTACAGCGCGCTCAACAGCGCCACCGGGGACAAGTAGGGCCTCAGGTGCCGCCGCCGTGTGTCGCGGCAATGATGATAGGAATTCTCATCTAGGGGGCAGTCTCACTGTCGAGTCGCCTGCCGACGACAAGATGCCCGCCCACCCGCGCAGAGGGAGCACGCCATGACTCGCCGATCGCCGCCGTCTCCGGTCCGGAGCCTCGAGTAGCGGAGACGACCCCTGGGCTCGAACGCCGGCTGTCGCGCCTCAGGGTCTGGAACATCGGCGTCGGCGCGTCCTCGCCCTCGAGGCGGTCGCCATGGCCATCCTCACCAACGGCTTCTCGCTGCCGGTCACCTCGACCTACATGAGCGGACCTCCCGGCACGGCGTCGAAGCTCACGCACCTCTTCGACGTGCCGCTCGGCTGGGGCGTCTTCGCCTTCGTCGCCATCTCGGCCGTCGCGCTGTTCACCATCGCCTCGCCCGGCGTGTTCCCCTGGTACAAGCGCAACCTGCTCCAGGACCGCAACTACGGGCGCTGGATCGAGTACTTCTTCAGCTCCAGCATCATGATCGTGCTCATCAGCATGATCACCGGCGTCAGCGACATCGCCGCGCTGATCGCGATCTTCGGCGCCAACGCGAGCATGATCCTCTTCGGCCTGCTCATGGAGAAGTACGAGACGCCGGGCAAGCCGAGCTGGCTGAGCTTCCTGTTCGGCTGCTTCAGCGGCATCATCCCGTGGATCGTCGTCGCGATCTACGTGCTGACGCCCGGCTTCAACGGCCCGTCGGCGCCCGGCTTCGTGTACGGGATCGTCATCAGCCTGTTCGTCTTCTTCAACGTCTTCGCCCTCAACATGTGGCTGCAGTACCACAAGGTGGGGAAGTGGAGTGACTACCTGTTCGGCGAGAAGGCGTACATCATCCTCAGCCTGACGGCGAAGTCGCTGCTGGCCTGGTGGGTGTTCTTCGCGGTGCTGGCGAGCTGACGGGGCCGCCGCGGGCGTTCGTGTATCCTGCGGCGGCGCCAGCGCGGCCGGCTCGCTCGCCGCCGCACGGAGGTCACTCGCCATGCCCGCCATCAGCGCAGGACTGCTGCTCTACCGGCGCGTCGCGGGCGCCCGGACGGGCGAGCGCCGGGTCGAGGTGCTGCTCGTGCACCCCGGCGGCCCGTACTGGGCCAAGAAGGACGCCGGCGCGTGGAGCATCCCCAAGGGGATGGCCGAGCCGGACGAGCTCGGGCCGGAGCCGGCGACGGTGACGGCGGCCAAGGCGCGCAACCGCGCCGCCGAGGTCGACCTGCTCGCCGTCGCGCGGCGCGAGGTGCGGGAGGAGACGGGGCTGGAGCCCGAGGGCCCGTTCCAGCCCCTCGGCGGCGTCAAGGCCCACGGCCACAAGCTGATCTTCGCGTGGGCCGTGGAGCACGACTGCGACGCCACGGCCATCACGAGCAACACCTTCACGATGGAGTGGCCGCCGCGGTCGGGCAAGACGGCGGAGTTCCCCGAGGTGGACCGCGCCGCCTGGTTCGGCCTGGACGGCGGCGCGGGAGGCGATCGTGCCGGCGCAGCGCCGGTTCCTCGACGACCTCGCGGTCGTCGCGGCCGCCGGCGCCTAGTCCTCGCCGGCCTCCGGCGCCGCGCAGGTGCCGTCGCCGCAGCCCGGCGCGGCGCGTCGTCGCTCGACGGCGCGCGCTTCTCGCCCGCCGCGCGCCGGCGGTCGCCGGCTCGGCGCCGGCCGGCGGCAGCGAGGGCAGGTGCGGCTTGCCGGCGATGAGGTCGAAGAACGCGTCGCGCCAGGCGATGGTGTGCGCGTCGAGCCGAGCCTCGCGCCGCTGCGCCTTGGCCAGCTTCTTCGGCCGCGCCGGGTACCGGCGGCGCGCCCACGGAGAGTTCGGGCGCGCCAGCCGGATCGCTCCGACGAAGGCGAGGAGCGGGATGAACAGCCCGAACACGCCGGTCCAGATCTTGCCTTTCATCAGGCAGAAGACCACCGGCACGACGTCGACGAGCACGAACAGCGCCACCGCCGCCTTGGCGACGTTGCCGCCGGTGCTGGTGTCGCCGAGCCCGGCGAACGGGTTGAGACCGAGGACGAAGAGCCCCGCGACGCAGACGACGATGATCACCGCGTCGACCGACAGACGTCCCTCTTCGCGCCAGTAGACGTCCTGCAGGCGCAGGATGAGCGCGAACTCGTCGAGCGTCAGCGCCACCCCGGCGCCGAAGAGCAGGGCGAGGACCTGGGCCAGGAGTCCCGTCGGGGAAAGGGCGATCAGCAGGATGCCGACGGTCGCCATGAGCACCACGCCGATGACCATGTGATGGACGTGGGTGCCGCCCTCGCTCTCGATGTCGTGGAACCACCAGCTCACCTTGGCGCGGATGAGCCGCGTGTTGATGCGGACGAAGAGGAACGCGGCCAGCAGGCCGACGAGGAATCCCGCCATTGCGGCGCGGGCATCTCCCAGCCAGACTTGTCCGACGGCGTCGGCGGCGACGCGCACCGGCTCGCTCCCAGGTCGCGGTCCTGCGGGTGGCGCCGCCTTGCGCAGGACGATGAAACGGCGCCTTCTTGCCTCCCGAACGGGATCCTCGGGAAGACTAACGGCAGCTACCTACCCACTTCAAGGCAAGAGGTCCCGGTTGGGTCACAGGGTGCCGTCTCTCGTCCAGCTGATGGCTGCGCACGGCGAAGGCTGGCGTGCGTTCATCGGCAGTGCGGAGCGTGGGGAGTCGTGGACCGCGCCGGGCGTCAGCGTCGGCATCGGCGGCGAGCCGTCCCACGACCTGAACTGGATCGTCGCCTACGGGCCGGAGGGCGTGGCGGAGGGGATCGCCGCCGCCGTCACCGGTGCTGCGGCGGCGCGGCCTGCCGGGGGTGCTGTACGCGGCCTCACCGGCGGCCGCCGAGGCGGCCGCCGCGGCCGAGGCGCTCGGCCTCGTCCACTCGGGATCCGTGCCGCTGATGTGCGCGCATGCGGGCGACGTCGTCCGCGCCGAGGGTCGACCACGAGACCCGGCGCGTCGACGACGTGGAGGGCGTGCTCGCCGCCGGCGACATCCTCGGCGACGCCTTCGAGCTGCCGGTGGACTGGTGCCAGCGCCTGCTGGGCGTCGGGTTCGCCGGCCGGACCGACGCCTCCGCCTACCTGAGCCTGCACGACGGCCGGCCGGTCGCCGTCGCCGGCGTCGCCCGGGTCGGCGACATCGCCGGCATCTACGCCGTGGGCACGCGGCACTCCCACCGCCGCCGCGGCGCCGGCGCGACGGCGGTGTCGGCGGCGATCGACCACGAGCTCGGGGCCGGCGCCCACTGGTTCGGGCTGCTGTCCGCGCCGGACGCCGAGCCTTTCTACGCCGGGCTCGGCTTCGTGGCCGTCGACCACGCGAGCACGTGGGTGCTCCCGCCGGAGTGACGCCGGCCGCCGGCGTCAGATCCACTGGCGCCGCCGGAACAGCACGAGCATGACCAGCGACCACGACCGACCTGCGTCGTCAGACCCCAGCAGAAGAACGGCCGGCCAGCCCGTGATGTTGCACGACCAGCCGTCCGAAGTTCATGCCGAAGAACCCGGTGATGCCACGTGAGCGGCATGAAGATCGTCGCCACGATCGTCAGCCGCTTCATGACCTCGTTCAGCCGGTTGGAGACGGTCGAGAGGTAGACGTCCATCGCGCCGGTCAGCAGGTCGCGATAGCTGTCGACCAGGTCGCTGATGCGGATGAGGTGGTCGTAGACGTCGCGGTAGTAGCGCTCCATGTCCGGCGTCATGCCGGGGATCTCGACGACGCCGGTGACGAGCCGCGCGAAGAGGTCGCGCTCGGGCGTGATGACCTTGCGCCAGCCGACCAGCCGCCGCTTGAGCGGAAGATCTCCTGCAGCTGTGCGTCGTCCGGCTTCTGCAGCACGCCGTTCTCGAGCTCGTCGATGCGGTCGTCGAGCTTCGCTGAGCCGGGGAAGAAGCTGTCGGCGAGCGCGTCGACGACGCAGTAGAGGAGCGTGGGCGGCCCTGGGCCGGCGGCTGCGCCTCTGGCCGTCGCTCGCTGCGCAGGTCGCCGAACGGCGGGCAGTCGTCGCGGTGGACGGTGACGAGGTACGGCCCGAGAAGAAGCAGTGCACCTCGACGAGGCCGTCCTGTCCGCGTTGGCGCCGTAGACGACGAGGTAGACGAACTCGTCGAAGGCCTCGTAGCTTGGGACGCTGGCCGAAGTGCTCGGCGTCCTCGACCGCCAGCGGGTGGAGCTCGAACACGTCCGAGCAGCAGCGCGAGGTCGTCGGCGTGGGCCGGTGCAGGTCGAGCCAGAAGAACTCGCTTCGCCTCGAGATGCTCGCGATCGTCGGCGGCGTCGACCGTGGTCGTGCGTCGCCGTTCGGCGTCCACCAGAACGACGGGGTCTCGGTGCGCTGGCTTCGGCATCGGCTGCTCCTCCGGCGTCGGGCGACCGGCGGCGCGCCGGTCGTGCCCGCATCGCCACACCATTCGCGGCGCGGCGGGCCGTTCCTAGGTCCGCGCCGCCGCGGGCCGTGTTCGACGCTCGACGCGCGTTCGTGTATACTGCCGTGCGCCACAAGAGGGAGCTTGCGAGCACCCCACCCTGCGCCCGCCTTCCGGTAGGCCGACAGGGTCCATCACGAGAAAGGAGATCGTGAGGGCTCGCCGCTGGCGAGCCTTTTTCCGTCTATGGGCAGACCATTTTCTCCGAGAGATAAGTTCATGCGGGACCGGGCCAACGAGGTCCGCATCCGCATCAACGACGGCATCACGGTGCCGCAGGTACGACTGGTTGACGAGGACGGCGAACAGCTGGGCATCAAGCCCATCCGCTTCGCGCAGGACTACGCAGCCGACAAGAACCTCGACCTCGTCGAGGTAGCGCCGACCGCCGATCCGCCTGTGTGCCGCGTCATGAACTACAGCAAGTACAAGTACGAGCTGGAGCTCAAGGCCAAGCAGGCGCGCAAGCACCAGAGCCAGATCGTGATCAAAGAGATCAAGTTCCGGCCCAAGGTCGGCGAGCACGACTACGAGACCAAGAAGGGCCATGTGCTCCGCTTCCTGGAGCACAAGGACAAAGTCAAGGTCACGATCATGTTCCGGGGCCGCGAGATGGTCCATCCGGAGCGCGGCGAGGCGCTGCTCATGCGCCTGGCCGAAGATGTAAAGGAATACGGCGTCATCGAGTCCAAGCCCCTGCAAGACGGGCGCAACATGGTCATGATGCTGGCGCCGGTCAAGTAGCTGGGAGGAGGTACGCATGCCGAAGACCAAGACTCACAGCGCGTCCAAGAAGCGCTTCCGTCTCACCGGCACGGGCAAAGTCGTCCGTCGCCACGGGATGAAGAGCCACCTCCTGGAGCACAAGAGCGCGAAACGCAAGCGGGGCTTCCGCAAGATGTACGACGTCAGTCCGGCTGATTCCAAGGGGATCAAGCGGCTGCTCGGGCTCCGCTGAGCCTGCCGACCTAAGATCATGAGCCGGCCGGGCCGTCTGACGGATTCCGGCCGGTGCAGTTCCAAGGAGTACGACAATGTCTCGTGTCAAACGAAGCGTCAGTGCGCGCAAGAAGCGCCGCAAGGTACTCGAGCAGGCCAAGGGCTACCGCGCGACTAAGAACTCGAGCTACAAGAGGGCGAAGGAGCAGGTCCAGCGGAGCGGGCAGTACGCCTACCGCGACCGGCGCGTGCGCAAGCGTGAGTTCCGCAAGCTGTGGATCATTCGCATCAACGCGGGTGCGCGGGAGAACGGTCTCTCGTACAACCAGTTCATGCACGGCCTGCAGCTCGCCGAGATCGAGCTCGACCGCAAGATCCTCGCCGATCTGGCCGTGAGTGACCCGGCGTACTTCGCCTCGCTCGTCGACCAGGCCCGCGCGGCCCTCGAAGCGGCCTGACGGCCTGATCGAGGGAGGCGAGTCGCTTGGGGTTTTCGGCGCACCACTGAGCAGCCCGCAGAACGCCCTCGTCAAGCGGGCGGCGTCTCTGCGCCAGCGTAAGTTCCGCGACCGCGAAGGCGCCTTCCTGGCGGAAGGCGCCGACGTGGTCGCGGCTGCGTTGGCGGCCGGCTGGCGGCCGCAGGCCGTCTTCCTGCGGGAGGAGGCCGCGGACGAGCTCGGCGAGCGCCTCGGCCTCGACCCGGCATCCGTCTTCACCGTCACCGACCGGGTGGCGGCGCGCATCTCCACGCTGGAGACGCCGGCCGACGTCGTCGCGGTGCTGCCGCTGCCGGAGCGCCGGCCGGTGGCTTCGCTGCTCGGGCCGGCCTCGAGCCCCAAGACCGCGGCGCTGCGCCGCGAGAGCGGCGCGCCCGCCGCGGGCACGCCGGGCGCCGGCCTGCTCGTCGTCTACGTGGACGGCGTCCAGGACCCCGGCAACGTCGGCACGCTGATCAGGGCGGCGGTCGCCTTCGGCGCCTCCGCCATCGTCACCTCGTCCGGCGCGGCCGACCCGTACGGGCCCAAGACCGTCCGCGCCGCCATGGGCGCGCTCTTCGGCCTGCCGGTGTTCCCGGAGCTTCCGCTGGCCGACCTCGTCGACCAGCTGCCGCTGGCGACGGTGTACGGCCTGGCCGCCCACGACGGGGAGCCGCTGGACGCGGCCGAGCTGCGGCGGCCGGCGGTCCTCGTGGTCGGCGCCGAGCGCGCCGGCCTCTCCCGCGCCGCGCTCGCGCACGTCGGCCGCCTGGTGACGATCCCGCTGTCGGCGCCGTCCGGCGGCGCGGTCGAGAGTCTCAACGCCGGCGTCGCCGGCGCGATCGCCCTCTACGAGTTCTCGCGCCGGCCCGCCGGCGCTGCCGAAGACCCGTCACGCCGCCTCCCCGCGGCGCAGGAAGGATGACCATGGACGACGCACACCTGCAGGAGCTGAAACAGCGAGCGCCCGGGCTCGCGGCCATCTACCACACCGGCCGCGAGACCATCCTGCGCGCCGGCGACCTGGCCGCGCTGGAGCAGGCGCGCGTGCAGGTGCTCGGGCGCAAGAGCGCGCTCACCGAGTTCCTGCGCTCCATCCCCGGCCTGCCGGCCGAGGAGCGTCCGCTGGTCGGCAAGGGCGGCAACCTCATCCGCAAGGAACTCGAGGAGCTCGTGGAGGAGCGCGAGTCGGAGCTCAAGCGCGAGGCGCTCTCCGACTCGCTGGCCCACGAGCGCATCGACGTCACGCTGCCCGGCCAGCCGTTCCCGGCCGGCCACGAGCACCTCATCAGCCAGACGATGCGCGAGGTGGAGGACATCTTCCTCGGCCTCGGCTACAGCATCGCCGAGGGTCCCGAGGTCGAGCTCGACTACTACAACTTCACGGCGCTGAACACGCCGCCGAGCCATCCCGCGCGCTCCGCCCACGACACGTTCTGGGTCGTCGAGCAGCGCGAGACGATGCCCGAGGCGGTCGTGGACGCGGACCGCGGCGTCCTGCTGCGCACCCACACCTCTCCCGTCCAGGTGCGCGTGATGGAGCAGCAGCAGCCGCCGGTGTACGTCGTGTGCCTCGGCAAGGTGTACCGGCGCGACTCGGACGCGACGCACACGCCGATGTTCCACCAGGTCGAGGGCCTCGTCGTCGACGAGGGCATCACCCTGGCCGACCTCAAGGGCACCGTCGCCCACTTCACGCGGGAGTTCTTCGGCGGCGAGCGCGAGATCCGCGTGCGCCCGCACTTCTTCCCGTTCACCGAGCCCAGCATCGAGGTCGACGTGAGCTGCGAGCTCTGCGGCGGCAAGGGCTGCCGCTCGTGCAAGTACTCCGGCTGGCTGGAGATCATGGGCGCCGGGATGGTCGACCCCGCCGTCTACAGCTTCGTCGACTACGACCCCGAGAAGGTCAGCGGCTTCGCCTTCGGCATGGGCGTGGAGCGCATGGCGATGCTCAAGCACGGCATCCCCGACCTGCGCCTGTTCTACGACAACGACGTCCGCTTCCTGCGGCAGTTCTGAGGAGGCGGTCACGATGAGAGTCCCATTCAGCTGGATCAAGGAGTACGTCGCCTGGCACGGCACGGTCGAGGAGCTCGCCGAGGTCCTCACCATGTCCGGCACCGAGGTCGAGGGCATCGACTGGGTCGGCGCGCCGCGCGACCCGGAGAACCTCAGCCGCTTCGTGGTGGGCAAGGTGCTCACCAAGGAGCAGCACCCCAACGCCGACAAGCTCAGCCTCTGCACCGTCGAGGTGGGGGAGGCCAACGGCGGCGTGCAGGCAGATCGTCTGCGGCGCCCACAACTTCGCCGCCGGCGACACCGTCGCGGTGTCGCTCAGCGGCGCCGTGCTCGAGAACGGCCTCAAGCTCAAGAAGGCCAACCTGCGCGGCGTCGAGAGCGACGGCATGATGATGAGCGAGCAGGAGCTCGGCTACGAGGACAAGAGCCCCGGCATCGCCGTCCTGCCGGACGAGTGGATCATCGGCGCGCCGCTGCAGGACTACCTGCCGGTCAGCGAGGCCGTGCTCGAGCTCGAGCTGACCTCCAACCGGCCGGACTGCTTCAGCATCTACGGCATCGCCCGCGAGGTCGCGGCGGCGGCCCGGCTGGAGCTGGCGCCGCCGCCCATCGCCGCCCCGGCGGCGTTCGGCGGCGCTCCGGTGGCCGAGTCGATCGCGGTCGAGATCGCCGACCCCGACCTCTGCCCGCGGTACGTCGCCACCGTCATCCGCGGCGTCACCATCGGCGAGTCGCCGGCGTGGCTCAAGGCGCGCCTCACGCACGCCGGCATGCGCCCCATCAACAACGTCGTCGACGTCACCAACTACGTGATGCTCGGCTGGGGCCAGCCGCTGCACGCGTTCGACGCCGGCAAGATCCGCGGCGGCAAGCTCATCGCCCGCCGCGCCGCGGCCGGCGAGAAGATCGTCACGCTGGACGGCGTCGAGCGCACGCTGGACGACCAGATGCTCGTCATCGCCGACGTCGAGCGTCCGCTCGTCATCGCCGGCGTGTTCGGCAGCGTCGACGCCGAGATCGACGAGCACACCACCGACATCGTGCTCGAGGCGGCCAACTTCGCCGGCCCGAGCATCCTGCGCACCGAGCTGCACACCGGCATCCGCAGCGAGGCCAGCAACCGCTTCGAGAAGGGCATCGACCCCAACCTGGTGCCGGGCGGGCTCGACTTCGCCGACCGGCTGTTCGTCGAGCTGTGCGGCGGCACCGTCGCGCCGGGCATGGTCGACGCCGGCGGCGTCCCGCCGGCTCCGGCGGCGCTGTCGTACCGGCCGGCCAGGACGGAGGCCCTGCTCGGCTACGCCGTGCCTGCCCCCGAGCAGGCCGGCATCCTGCGCCGGCTGGAGTGCGAGGTCGACGAGGCCGGCGACGCCTGGGCCGTCCTGCCGCCGACGTTCCGGCCGGACCTGATCCGCGAGGTCGACCTCGTCGAGGAGGTCGGGCGCATCGCCGGCTACGGCCTCGCGCCCGAGACGCTGCCGCGCCACACCACCGCCGGCCAGCTGACCCAGGTGCAGAAGGTGCGGCGCGCCATCCGGCGCGCCCTTGCCGGCTGCGGCCTGGACGAGGCGATCACCTACACGTTCATCGCCCCGGACGCCCTCGCTCCGCTCGGGCTCCCGGACGGCGACCCGCGCCTGGAGCCGGTCCGGATCTCCAACCCGATGAGCGTCGAGCAGTCGGTGATGCGCACCATGCTGCTGCCCGGCCTGCTCGGCGCCGTGCGCGACAACCTCGACCGGCTCAACGAGCCGCCGAACCTCTTCGAGATCGGCAAGGTGTACCTGTGGGACGAGCCGTCGCCGGCGCCGGCGCACGCCGCCGAACCCGGCGCCATGCTGCCGCACGAGCCGGAGGCGCTCGGCATCGCGCTCTCCGGGCCGCTCGAGCCGGAGAACTGGACCGGCGCGGGCCGGGCGACCGACTTCTACACGCTCAAGGGCGCCGTGGACACGGCGCTGGCGGCCGTGCGCCTGCACGGCGAGTACGCGCCGCTCGGCGACGCCGCGGCGCACTTCTCGTTCCTGCACCCCGGCAAGGCCGCGCTCGTGAGCGTGCCCGGCGCCGGCGGGGTGGGCGCGCTCGGGCAGCTCCGCCCGGACGTGGCTGCCGCCTTCGGCATCGACGACCAGGCCGTGTACTTCGCGTCGCTCAACCTGGACCGCATCGCTCCGGCCGCGCTCAAGACGGCGGCGTTCGAGGACCTCGGCACGTATCCGCCGGCCTCGCAGGACCTCGCCGTCGTGGTCGGCCGGGACGTGCCGGCGGAGGCGGTCGTGGAGCAGGCCCGCCGCGCCGGCGGCAAGCTCGTCCGCAGCGTGCGCGTCTTCGACGTGTACGAGGGCGACCAGGTGCCGGAGGACAAGCGCTCGCTGGCCCTGCGCGTCGTCATGCGCTCGCCCGAGCGCACGCTGAACGAGAAGGACATCGCCGGCGTGCGCGCCAAGATCCTCAAGGCGCTGGAGCGGGAGTTCCAGGCGACGCTGCGGTAGCCGGCGGTGCTGCGACGGGCCGAGCGCAGGCTGCCTGCCGCCGTACCGCCTCGGACCGGCGCTCGCCGCACGGGCCTCAGGTCGCCACGCTGTCGGCTGCGCACGGCTTCCCGTGCCGTCGCGAGTACGTGCCCGGCCCGCTCGGTTTGACGGGCCCTGACACCTCTCGTAGGATCGAATGCGAGGGCTGGGGCAAGTCCGGGACGCCTGATGCGGAGGGGCAATGAGCGGTCGCGGCAAGAGGCACTTGGGCGTTCGCCCCACGCAGGCACTCTCGATCCTGTTCGCGGCAACGGCGCTCGCCGTTGTGCTGGTCACGTGGCAGGCGCGCGCCGAAGTCGCGTCGGCGGACACGGGCGTGCGCCCGGCCGCCACGTGGGCCTCGGCCGGCGACGCTGCTCAGGCTCCGGTGACGACCGTTGCCGGCGCCGACGACCTGTGGCACAACCACAGCGTCCATCTCACGTTCACGGCCGAGGGCGTGACGGCCGCTGTCGCGTCCATCGAGATCAGGATCGACGGCGGCGAGCATCCTGCAGATCCCCTCCGCCACCTGTGAGCGCACGATCGAGGCGCCGAGCGACCATAGCGACGACGGCGCGCACCTCGTCGAGTTCCGGGCCCGCGACGCGGCCGGCATGGTCGAGGAATGGCGGAGCGTCACCGTCAAGATCGACACACGGCGTCCCTCCGTGACGCTGCTGCACGCCGTCGGCGCCATGCGCTCCTCCACGGCGATCGTCGACTACCGCGTCGACGACGAGACGCCCGGCGCCGGAGCGGCCGACGTGACCTTCTCCGTCAAGACGATGAGCGGCCGGTCCATGAAGACGTTCGTCCTGCGCGACAGGGACGTCGGCGTCGGCCTCTCGGCGAAGTTCTGGTGCGACCTGCCGCGCGGGTCCTATCGCCTCCACCTGACGGCTCGCGACCTCGCCGGCAACGAGGTGGCGGACGGGGTGGACACGCGCCTGGTCGTGACTCCCTGGATGCGGCTCCACACTGTTCGCGGTCCCGATGGTCTCGCTGGGCCAGCTCGCCTACACGACCTCGACGCCGATCCCGCTGGTCGACAACGGCCCGCACGACGCGCAGGGCGTCCGTATGTACAGCACTCTCGACGGCCGGCTCGCGAACTACCCGGGTGGGCAGGCGCGCTTCGGGCTTGCCAACCTCAACTCGTACCGGCTCACGAGCAACGAGGTCTACCTCACCAGGGCTATCGCCCAGGCGCAGCGTCTGCTGGACACGCACGTCCAGGTCGGCAGCGCGTGGTTCTATCCCCAGAGGTACTCGCGCTACCGGCACTCGCGCACGACGGCGAACAGTGGAGCGCTCATGAGGAATCCCTGGTACTCCGGAATGGCCCAAGGTCAGGTGATCAGCTTCATGGTGCGCATGTACGAAGCGACGCGGCAGGCCAGGTACAAGACCGCCGCCAGGTACACGCTCAACAGCTTCCTTGACCTGGGGCCCCGGAACGGGCCGTGGGCCGTCAACCTCGACGGCAGCCGCCGCTATTGGATCCAGCAGTGGCCGAAGCTGCCGCTGGACAACACGTTCAACGGGTTCATGATCTCGAGCTTCGGCCTGTACGACTACTACCGCCTGACGAAGGACACTCTCGCTCTGGTGCTGTTCCGGGCGGCCTCGTCGACCGCCCTGGACTACGCCCCCAGGTTCCGCCGGCCGGGACATCCGAGCGTCTACTGCCTGCTGCACAGGCAGACCAACCGCAAGTACCACTTCGTCCACGTGGCCTGTCTCAGACATCTCGCCGACTTCACCGGGGACGACCGCTTCAGGGACATGGCCGCCTTGTTCCTCGCCGACTACTCCGGCACGGAGGGCTCTGCCATGCGCGGCGCGACGCCGGATGATCCGGCCGCCCGGGTGGACCTCACGTCGGACGCGCTGCAGCAGTCCCCGTGATTCGGGGGCGGCACCGCTGACGCGTGGCATCGTGCGCATAAGATGCATATCGGTGAGCGCGCGGTTTGCATGATTCGCGCCGGTCGGGTATAGTCCTCCGACGATGAGCAGCGCGACGACACTCCTGTCCGCTCGGCAGATCCGCTCCGCGGGTCTCTCGCGCTGCGCCGCCCTCCGAGCCCGACGTGCACGACGCGCGCCGGACGGTGGGCGTCTCCGTCTGCTCTAGCTCCCGCAGCTAGACCGCTCTCGCAGACACGCCTCACGCCCTCCGCCGGCGACCATCCGCGCCTTGCCCGCGTCCACCGACGTGCACCCGGAGTGCCTGATGACATCTGCGACCTGCCTGCAAACCACGACCATCGCCGACCGAAGCCCCGTTCGCCCGCGGGCGACCCCTGCGTGGCCAGCGCCGGCATCGTCGGCGGCAGCGGCTACACCGGCGCGCTCCTGGCGGAGCTGCTGCTCAAGCACCCGTCGGTGAAGCTCGCCGCCATCAGCTCCGAGACGCTGGCCGGCGATCCGGTGCGGCAGCACCTGCCGCGGCTGCGCAGCGACCTCGCGTTCTGCAGCCAGGCGGACCTCGGCGGCGTGGACATCGCCTTCCTCTGCACGCCGCACGGCGACGCGGCGCCGATCGCGAAGCAGCTGCTCGACGACGGCGTCAAGGTCATCGACCTGAGCGCCGACTTCCGGCTGGACGCGGCGACCTACGCGGAGTGGTACGGCGAGCACCCGCATCCGGAGCTGCTGCCGGGCGTGTACGGCCTCACGGAGCTGCACCGGGCCGAGGTGGCCGGGGCGGACCTCGTGGCCAACCCCGGCTGCTACCCGACGGCGGCGCTGCTGGCGCTCACGCCGCTCAAGCAGCTCGGGCTCGTCGACGTCGTCATCGACGCCAAGTCCGGGGTGAGCGGCGCCGGCAAGACGCCCAAGTCGAACACGCACTTCTGCAGCGTCGACTCCGACCTCGTCGCCTACGGCGTGCAGTCGCACCGGCACTACCCGGAGATCGCGGCCGGGCTGAACGGCGGAGGCGCGGGCACGAAGGGCCCCGCCGCGGCGCCGAGCGCCTTCGGCGCGGCGCCGGGCGCAGGTCCGGCGCCGTCGCTCACCTTCGTCCCGCACCTGATCCCGCGTGCAGCGGGGCATCAGCGAGACGATCTACGTCAAGACGGGGACGTTCCCGCTGCCCTCGGCGGCCGAGGTCAGGGCGCTGTACGACGACTTCTACGCCGGCGAGCCGTTCGTCGAGGTCTGCGACGCGCCGCCGCAGCTCAAGGACGTCGCCGGCACCAACTACTGCCGGATCTTCCCGCACGTCGACACCCGGGCCGGCCGGATCGTCGTCATCAGCGTCATCGACAACCTGATGAAGGGCGCGTCCGGCCAGGCCGTGCAGAACATGAACGTCATGCTCGGCCTGCCCGAGCACGAAGGGCTGGTCTGACATGCTGCCGATCAGCCGGTTCGCCCCGCTGCCCGACCACGCCAGGTCCGTCGGCGGCGGCCTGACCGCCCCGCAAGGGGTTCCTGGCCGCCGGCGTCGCCAGCGGCGTCAAGAAGCGGGGCAAGCTCGACCTCGGCCTGGTGCTCAGCGAGCAGCCGGCGGTCTCGGCGGCGACGTTCACCAGCAATGCCGCCGCCGCCGCGCCGGTCCGGCTCACGCGGGAGACCAGCGACTGCGGCCACCTGCGGGCCATCGTCGTCAACGCCGGGAACGCCAACGCCTGCACCGGCAAGCAGGGGCTCGCCGACGCCGCGCGCATGCGGCTGCTCACCGCCAACCACCTGCGGCTCCCCGTGGAGCAGGTGGCGGTGTGCTCCACCGGCCTCATCGGGGTCCACCTGCCGATGGACAAGATCGAGCCCGGCATCGCCGCCGCCGCGGCCGCGCTGCCCGGCGGCGGCGACGCCAAGGCGGCGGAGCACTTCTCCGCCGCCATCCGCACCACGGACAAGCACGCCAAGAAGGGCGCGCTCGAGGTGGTCACGCCGGAGGGCAAGGTCAAGCTCGGGTTCGCCGCCAAGGGCTGCGGCATGATCAGCCCCAACATGGCGACGATGCTGTGCTTCGTCACCTGCGACGCGCAGGTGGACGGCGCCGCGTGGGCGGGACTGCTGCACGGCGCCGTCGACCGGTCCTTCAACCTCATCACCGTGGACGGCCAGGAGTCGACCAACGACACCGTGCTCGGCCTGTGCAACGGCGCCTCGGGGATCGAGCCCGGGGAGGAGGGGCTGGCGCGGCTCGGCCGGGCGCTCGACGCCGCGCTGCTCGCGCTCGCCCTGTCGATCGTCGCCGACGGCGAGGGCTCGACGCGGACGATGAAGCTCACCGTCACCGGCGCGAAGGACGAGGGGCGGGCGGAGGCCGTGGCCCGTGCCGTCGCCAACTCGCCGCTCGTCAAGACGGCGTTCTTCGGCCGGGACCCCAACTGGGGCCGCATCATGCAGGCCATCGGCCAGGCCCTCGGGCGCGACGGCCACGACCACCTCCCGGCGCGGATCTCCTACGAGGACGTGGTGATCGTCGAGCACGGGCAGCCGGCGGCGCTGGACGAAGCCCAGCAGGGCCGGCTCGCCGAGATCATGCACCAGCCCGAGATCGACCTGACCGTGGCGCTCAACGGCCCGGGTGCGGAGGCCACCGTCTACTTCAGCGACCTCACGCACGACTACGTCACCCTGAACGCGGAGTACTCGACATGACCGTACGGCACCAGAAGACCGTCAAGACCCTCCTCGAGGCGATGCCGTACATCCGTCGCTTCTGGGGAGCCACCGTCGTCCTCAAGTACGGCGGCGCGGCGATGACCTCGCCGCGGCTGCAGGAGCAGTTCGCCGAGGACGTCGTGCTGCTGCGCCTCGTCGGCATGAAGCCGATCGTGGTGCACGGCGGCGGCCCGGCGATCAGCCGCCACATGAAGAAGCTGGGCATGGAGCCCGAGTTCGTCGACGGCCACCGGGTGACCGACGAGGCGACCATGGAGGTCGCCAAGATGGTCCTCGTCGGCAAGGTGAACAAGGAGATCGTCGGCCTCATCAGCCGGCACGGCGGCATCGGCCGTCGGCATCTCCGGCGAGGACGGCCGCCTGCTGCGCGTCTCGCCCAAGAAGCACACGGACGCGGCCGGCAACGACGTCGACCTGGGCTTCGTCGGCGAGGTCGAGGAGGTCAACACCGACGTCCTCGACCTGCTCGCCGAGGCCAACATCCCCGTCGTCGCCAGCGTCGGCGCCGACGGGGTCGGCGAGGCCTACAACGTCAACGCCGACACCGTGGCCGGCGAGATCGCCGCCGCCATGCACGCCGAGAAGATCATCTTCCTCACCGACGTGGACGGCATCTACGAGGACCAGGGCGGCGACGTGACGCCGGTGTCGGAGTGCGACCTCGCGTACCTCGGCGCGCTGCAGGCCGCCGGCCGCATCGGCGGCGGCATGGTGCCCAAGGTCGCGGCCGTGCGCAAGGCGCTCGAGGGCGGCGTGAGCAGCGCCCACATCATCGACGGCCGCGTGGAGCACGCGGTGCTGCTCGAGATCATGACCGACGCCGGCTGCGGCACCAAGGTGACCGCGTGAGCGCGGTCCCTGCCGTCGCGGCCGGCCCGGCTTGCATAGTCGCGCCGCTTCGATGTATTCTATGCACGCCTCAGGTGCAACGGGTGCGCCGGCCGTCACTCGGCTTGCCACCCTGGTCAGGGGAGATGCGGAGGGTATGAACACGCGTGCGCCGATGAGCAAGACCGAGCGTCAGCGGCTCATCCAGACGGTCGTCCAGCAGCGCGAGATCGCGACCCAGCGGGAGCTCGTGAGCGCGCTCAGCGCCCTGGGGTGCGAGGTCACGCAGGCGACGGTGTCGCGCGACATCCGCGAGCTGGACCTCCAGAAGGTGCGCACGCACCTCGGCCGCGCCAAGTACCTCCTCAGCTCCCGGGAGCGGCCCAAGGACCCGGAGCAGGCCGCGCGCCACGTCCTGCGCGACTTCGCGCGGTCCACCTCGGTCTCCCAGCAGTTGCTCGTCGTCCGCTGCGAGATCGGCACCGCGTCGACCGTGGCCCGGCAGATCGACAACCTCAACCACACGGACATCGTCGGCACCCTCGCCGGGGATGACACGTTCGTGGTGATCCTGGGCACGGCCGACAAGGCGCTGGAGATGAAGCGCTACGTCGATCGTCTCCGAGAGGCCTAGCGCGCAGGCACGCTCTCGGCGCGCACTCCATTCCTCGTCCTCGAGAGCCGGCGAGCGGCTGCGCCGCGCCGGCCCCGGTACACCTCACCCCAAGGAGCAGATCCAGTGACCACCCCCAGCTCAGGAGCGCCCAACGGCACCGTCGTCCTCGCGTACTCGGGCGGCCTCGACACCTCCGCCCTCGTGCCGTGGCTCAAGGAGAAGTACGGCTATGACGTCGTGTGCTGCCTGGTCGACATCGGCCGCGTCAAGGACGTGCCCGGGATCATGGCGCGGGCGGAGGCGGCCGGCGCCATCGCCGCCGTGGCGATCGACGCCAAGGAGGAGTTCGCCGAGCATCACTGCCTGCCGGCGCTGATGGCGAACGCCCTCTACGAGGACAAGTACCCGCTGAGCACGGCGATCGGCCGGCCGCTCATCGCCAAGAAGCTGGTCGAGACGGCGCACAAGTACGGCGCCACCGCCGTCGCCCACGGCTGCACCGGCAAGGGCAACGACCAGGTGCGCATCGACATCGGCGTGCGCGCCCTCGACCCGACGCTCGAGATCATCGCGCCTGCTCGCGCCGCCGACTGGCCGAGCCGCGAGGAACTCCTCGACTACGTGGCCGCGCACGACATCCCGGTCAACCTCACCAAGAAGAGCCCGTACTCGATCGACGAGAACATGTGGGGTCGCAGCAACGAGTGCGGCGTGCTCGAGGACCCGTGGGTCGCGCCGCCGGAGGACGCGTTCCAGTTCGTGAAGGCCGTCGCCGACGCCCCCGACGAGCCGCAGACCGTGGTCGTGAGCTTCGCGAAGGGCAAGCCCGTGGCGCTCGACGGCGTGGAGATGGGCATGGTCGAGCTCATCGAGAAGATCGACGCCATCGGCAACCTGCACGGCTTCGGCCGGGTCGACATGATCGAGAACCGGCTCGTCGGCATCAAGAGCCGCGAGGTCTACGAGGTCGCGGGCTCGCTGGCGCTCATCACGGCGCACCAGGCCATGGAAGACCTCGTGCTCACGCGCGACCTGCTCCACTTCAAGAAGACCATCGAGAGCAAGCTCGCCGACATGATCTACGAGGGCCAGTGGTTCGACCCGCTCACCGAGGCCTGCCAGGCGTTCCTCTTCCAGAGCCAGGAGCGGGTCACCGGCGACGTACGGCTCAAGTTCCACAAGGGGAGCTGCGTGGCCGACGGGCGCAGGAGCGACTTCAGCCTCTACAGCTACAAGCTCGCGACGTACACGACCGAGGACGAGTTCTCGCACACCGCGGCCGCGGGCTTCATCGAACTGTGGGGCCTGCCGATAGAGGTGTGGGCGCGGGTCGGCAAGGAGCACCACATGATGAAGGAACTCGAGATGGACGAGGAGTTCGAGACCGCCTGACGGCGGCCCGAGCCGAGGACACGGGGAGGAGCGGGCGGCCGCCGGAAGGGCCGCCGCTCACCGGCGCTCGCGGCCTCACGGCCGCCCGCAGGGGGAGGTCGCCGCAGTGCGGCCGCCCGCTCCGCACCCGTTCGGAGCACGTATGATGCCGGGCATGACGAGCACGCAGAGCAGACGGATGGCCGCACGGGCCGGCGCCGCGACCGAGAGGACGGCGGCGTGACCGTCGCGCGCTCGGGCCGCTTCGCCGGCGAGCGCGCGCCGGCGTTCGTGGCGCTGAACAGCTCGCTGGCGCTCGACTGGCGCCTCTGGCCCGAGGACATCGAGGGCTCGGTGGCGCACGCGCGGGCGCTCCAGCGGCGCCGGCATCCTGAGCGCGGCCGAGCTCGAGGCCGTCGAGAACGGCCTCGCCGCCGTCGGCCGCGAGATCGAGGCCGGCGCCTTCGTCCCGGCCGACGCCGACGAGGACGTGCACATGGCGGTCGAACGCCGGCTCACCGAGCTCATCGGCGACGCCGGCGCCAGACTCCACACCGGACGCAGCCGCAACGACCAGGTGGTCACGGACGTGCGGCTGCACCTGCGCCGCGTCGCCGAACGCCAGGACGCGGCGCTCGCCTCCCTGCAGGAGGTGCTGCTGGCGCGCGCGGCGGACCACGTCGAGACCGTGCTGCCGGCGTACACGCACCTGCAGCGCGCGCAGGTCACGTCGCTGGCGCAGCACCTGCTCGCGTACTTCTGGATGCTCGACCGCGACCGCACGCGCCTCGAGGCCGCCCGCCAGGCCTGCCTCGAGCTGCCGCTCGGCGCCGGCGCCGCGGTCGGCCTCGACTTCGACCTCGACCGCGAGGCCGAGGCGGCGGACCTCGGGTTCGAGCGCGTCGCCGAGAACTCGCTGGACGCGGTCGCCAACCGCGACTTCGTCGTCGACTACCTCGCCGCGGCGGCCCAGCTCGGCGCGCACGTCTCCCGGCTCGGCGCCGAGCTCGTCCTGTGGGCGACCGCCGAGTTCGGCTTCGTGCGCCTGCCCGACGCCTACGCCGGCGGCTCGAGCATCATGCCGCAGAAGAAGAACCCGGACGCCGCCGAGCTGATGCGGGCCGCCGCTCCGCGGCTGACCGCCGACCTCGGCGGCCTCCTCGGCGTGCTCCACGGCCTGCCGCTCGCCTACAACACCGACCTGCGCGAGGACAAGCGCTACCTCTTCGACGCCGTCGACTGCCTCGACCAGCTGCTGCCGGTCGTGCACGGGATGCTCGAGGAGATCACCTTCGACGAGGCGCGCATGGCGGCGGCCTGCGATCCCTTCCTGGCCGCCACCGACGTC
Organism: uncultured Thermoleophilia bacterium; assembly: GCA_963739595.1. GTDB lineage: Bacteria > Actinomycetota > Thermoleophilia > UBA2241 > UBA2241 > CAIXSE01. Next base: position 12,978 of record CAVUBA010000011.1, on the reverse strand, counting down.
GCCGACTACCTGGTGGAGAAGGGCGTGCCCTTCCGCGAGGCGCACCACCTCACCGGCGGGCTGGTGCGCCGCTGCCTGGAGAAGGGCGAAAGCCTCGCGGAGGTGCCGCTCGACGATCTGCGGGCGCTCTCGCCGGTGTTCGACGACGGCTACTACGCGCTCCACGAGCCCGCCGCCCAGCTGGCGCGCAAGCGCTCTCGCGGCGGGTCCGCGCCCGAGCGTGTCCGCGAACAGCTCGAGCGGGCGCACGCCACGCTCGCCGCGCGCCCCTGCTGCTGACCGGCGGTCCGGCGTCGCCGCCGCCTATCCCTCGGCGCGGTCCGGCGGCCGAGCGGTCCTCCGGACGTCCTGCGCAGCGCCTCGTGACGCCACCCATGCGCCACCCACGGCGCCATCGCGACGTCACCCTGACGCCATCAGCGGCCTCCTGCGCGACGCATCACATCCTGTCCGGCGCGGCGCTCCCGCGCGTGGCGGACCCCCTCCGGCACGCCGCCGTTCCGCTACACTCGCTCCATGACCGCCCGACCGCTGCCACAGTCCTTCTTCGCGCGCTCCGCGCTCGAGGTCGCGCGCGATCTCATCGGCTGCACCTTCCTGTTCGGCGGCGCCGGCGGGCGCATCGTCGAGACCGAGGCGTACCGGCAGGACGACCCCTGCTGCCACGGCTACCGCGGCAAGACCGAGCGCAACGCGGTCCTGTTCGGGCCGCCCGGCCACCTCTACGTCTACTTCACCTACGGGATGCACTTCTGCGCCAACGTCGCCTCCGAGGAGGAGGGGGTGGCGGCCGGCGTGCTGCTCCGCGCCCTCGAGCCCGAGCGCGGCGTCGAGGACATGGTCGCCCGCCGCGGGGTGCTCGAGCCGCGCCTCCTCGCCTCCGGCCCGGCGCGGCTCGCCCAGGCCCTCGGCATCGGCCGCGCCCAGAACGGCCTGCCGGTCTGGGAGCCGCCGCTGGCCATCCTCGCGCGCGACACCGCCGCGCCCGCGCCTCGCGTGGTGACGACGGCGCGCATCGGCGTCCGCGGCGGCGACCAGAAGCCCTGGCGCTTCGTCGACGCCGACAGCCGCTTCCTCTCGCGACCTCTCTCGCGCACGCCCATCCTGCCCGCTGGGTAAGATAGGAGCGTTCCACCGACGAAAGGACCACTGTGAAGCTCCGCGAGATCTACGAGACCGCCGTGCGCATGGGCATCGAGGTCGACCCGCGCGGCAAGCGCGGCGTCGACGAGTTCCTGGCTCGGACCAGGAAGCGCTACGACGCCCTTCCCGACCATCTCAAGACCCTGGCCGACACGGAAGACCTCACCAACCCCTTCAACGACACGCGCATCTACGTCGGCGACCCCGACCTTGAGGTCAAGACCCTTCTCGGCGGCATCGACATGAACACCGGCGAGGTGCTTCTCGCCGACCGCCTGCGCGACAAGGGCGTGCCCATCGACGCCATCTACACGCACCACCCCGAGGCGTGGGGCCTCACCAAGCTCGACAGCGTGATGGAGGTCCAGGCGGACATCTGGGCGACGCTCGGTGTGCCCATCCAGGCCGGCGAGAAGCTCATCGCCGAGCGTATGGACGAGGTCAAGCGGCGCCTCATGCCCATCAACTACGACCAGGCCATCGACGCCGCCCGCCTGCTCGAGGTCCCGTTCTTCTCGGCCCACACGCCCACCGACAACCTCGTGGTGGACTACCTGAACAAGTGGTTCGCCAAGAAGAAGCCGACCACCATCGAGGACGTGCAGAAGGCGCTGCTGGAGATCCCCGAGTACCGCATCGCCGCGCAGAAGGGCGCCGGTCCGTACACGGGCAAGAGCGCCGGCGGGTCGCGCGCCGGCAAGGTCTGGGTCGACATGACCGGCGGCACCGAGGGCCCCAAGACCGTCGTCGAGAAGCTGGCCGCTGCTGGCGTGGGCACCATCGTCGGCATGCACATGGGGCAGGAGCTCCGCGACGAGGCCGACAAGCACAGCATCCACGTCGTCATCGCCGGCCACATGAGCAGCGACTCGCTCGGCATCAACCTGTTCCTCGACGAGCTCGAGCGCGACGGGGTCAAGACGATCGCCACCAGCGGCCTCATCCGCGTGCACCGCGACAAGCGCGGCAAGGTGACCAGCGAAGAGCCCGGCGCGCTGCCGCTTCGCTGACGCCGGGAGGCGCCCGCCTCATGACAAGACCCGAGCTTCTCGCGCCGGCGGGGGAGCCGCGCGCCCTGCGCGCGGCCCTCTCCGCCGGCGCGGACGCCGTCTACTTCGGCCTCGCGCGCTGGAGCGCGCGCGCCTTCGCCGGCAACTTCGGCGGCGAGGCGGTCCCCGAGGCCGTCGAGACCGCCCACCTGTACGACGCGCGTGCGTACCTGGCGCTGAACACGCTCCTCAAGGACGACGAGGTGGAGCCGGCGCTCGCGGCGCTGGAAGCGCCGTACCGCGCCGGCCTCGACGCGCTCATCGTCGCCGACCTTGGGCTTCGCCGCGCGCGTGCGCGAGGAGTACCCCGAGCTGCCGCTGCACGCCAGCACCCAGCTGAACACGCACAGCTCGGCGCAACTGGCGGCGCTCGCAGCGGCTCGGGTTCTCGCGCGCCATCCTGGCGCGCGAGCTCAGCCTCCCCGAGATCGCCGCCCTGGAGGCGCGCGGGCTGGAGCTCGAAGCGTTCGTCCACGGGGCGCTCTGCTACGGCTACTCCGGCGACTGCCTGCTCAGCAGCATGGTGGGCGGCCGCAGCGGCAACCGCGGCCGTTGCAGCCAGTCCTGCCGGCTGCGCTACGCCCTGAAGGCTCCCGGCCTGCCGGCGCTGGAGTCGTCGCGGATCATGTCGACCAGCGACCTCGCGGCGATCGCCGTGCTGCCGGACCTGCTGGCCGCCGGCGTCACGCAGCATCAAGGTCGAGGGCCGCATGAAGGACGCCGCCTACGTCGGCGTGACGACCTCCGTCTACCGCGAGGCGCTCGACGCCGCGGTCGCCGATCCGGAGGGCTTCGCCGTCCGGCCGGAGTGGACCGAGCGGCTCGAGCAGAGCTTCTCGCGTTCCTTCACCACCGCCCATCTCGACGGTCGCCACGACGACGTGCGCAGCGGCGGCCGCGGCGGCCACCGCGGCGTGCTCGTCGGCCGGGTGAGCGGGTTCAACGAGTCGACGGGCGCGGTCGAGATCAAGCTCAACCAGCCGGTCGCCGAGGGCGACGTCGTCTACCTGTACACGCCCTGGGGCCAGACGGAGCCGCGGCGCCTCGAGGCGGGAGGCGACGCGGCCCTCACGCTGCACGTGCGCGAGCGCGTCGCCGTCAAGGACCGCCTGTTCCGGCTGGCCGCGGCCGACGTCGGCGAGCTCGGCCGCGACCTGGTCAACGGGCGCGTGGCGCTGCGGCCGATCGAGCTGGCCATGCGCCTGAGCGGGGGAGAGGGGCTGCCCGGGGAGCTCGCCGTGACCGACCTGCGCTCGAGCGAGACGGTCTCGGTCTCGACGCCGGAGCCGCTGCCCGCCGCGACGGACGGCCGCCCTGAGCACGGAGCGCGCCCGGGACGCTCTCGGCGCGCTGGGCGGCACGCCGTACCGGCTCGCCGACCTCGACTACGCGGTCGCCGACGGGGCGTTCCTGGCCGTCGGCGGCCTCAAGGACCTGCGACGGCGGGCCGTGGCGGCGCTCGGCGAGCGCCGCGTGGCCGCCCGCCGTCGCTCCGGCGGCCGGCAGGCCGGCTCGGCGCCGCGGGCGCAGGCCGGTCAGCCGGCCCGGCGCCCAGGTGCGCCACCGCCCGTCGTCCTGCGGCTGCGCCCGGGCGAGACGCCGCTCCCGCTTCCGCGCGGCGGCGCGTACTGCCTGGACGTGCTCACGGGGGACGCGCCCGAGGCCGTCGCACGCGGGCTCGACCGGCTGCGCGCCTCCGGTTCGCCGGTGCGTGTCCGCCTGCCCGAGGTGCTCTTCGACGCCGACGCGGCCTGGCTGGCGGACATCCTCGCGCTCGCCTGGGACGCCGTCGTCGTCCGCGACCCCGGCACGCTGAGCGCGCTGCGCACCGGCTTCGTCATGGAGTACCCGCTCCAGGGCCTCAACGGCCTCGCCGCCGGCGTGGCCGCCGGACTGGCCGGCGCCTGGCCGGCGGCGGTCACGGTGTCTCCCGAGGCGGCGCTGGAAGAGGTCGCCGCGCTCGCGCGCACTCTGGCGGACGCCGCGCCCGACGGTCCGCCGGCGCTCGAGATCCTCGCGTTCGGCCGGCAGCAGGTCCTGCACACGCGCGACCTGCTGGGCCGGGCGGAAGGCCTCTACGAGGCGCCCGGCCCCGACGAGCACGTCTCGCTCCTCCTCGAGGACGCCAAGGGCTACGAGTTCCCGGCGGAGGCGGACGCGGGCGGCACGCGGATCTTCAACGCCCGCGTCACCAACCTGGCCCCGAATCTGGACGAGCTGCGCGCGGCCGGCGTCGCCACCTTCGTCGTCGAGCAGGCGGCGATGGACGAGGCCGAGCGCGCCGCCTTCGCGTCGGGGGGCCTCGAGGCGCTCGCGCCGCTGGCGTCGCGCGAGCGCTCCACCACCGGCCACCTCTTCCGCGGCGTGGCCTGAGCCGGACGGCCTGCAGGCCGTCCGGCGCCCCCGCCGTCGCGGGCCCCTGTGCTATCATCCACGGCGGCCGCGCCGCCCGGCGCTGGGCTCCTCGCCGGAGCCTCCGGCCGGCCCGTCCGACCTGCCGTACCCGCGCGAAAGGACCAGCCGTGGCCGACCGCCGCCTCATCGACGACCTCATGATCGGCGCCGTCGACGTGCTCCCGGAGGGGGCGCTCGAGGCCAAGCTCGACCTCGCCGAGCGCCAGGGGCGTCCGCTGCGCGTCAAGCTCGGCGTCGACCCCACGGCGCCGGACATCCACCTCGGCCACACCGTCGTCCTCAACAAGCTGCGCCAGTTCCAGGACGCCGGCCACGTCGCGGTGCTCATCATCGGCGACTACACGGCGCGGATCGGCGACCCTTCGGGCCGCAGCAAGACGCGCCCGCGTCTGGACGGCGCCGTCATCGACGCCAACGCCGAGACCTACAAGGCGCAGGCCTTCCACATCCTCGACGACGACCCGGCCCGGCTCGACATCCGCTACAACGGGGAGTGGCTCGCGCCGCTCACCATGGAGCAGCTCTTCGAGATCACCGCCACGACCACCGTGGCGCGCATCCTCGAGCGGGACGACTTCACCAAGCGCTGGGAGGCACACCAGCCCATCAGCATGCTGGAGATGCTCTATCCGTTCGCCCAGGGGTACGACTCGGTGGCGGTCGAGGCCGACATCGAGCTCGGCGGCACCGACCAGGTCTTCAACCTCTTCATGGGACGCGACCTGCAGTCGTACTTCGGCCAGGCGCCGCAGGCGATCATGACCATGGACATCCTGCCCGGCACGGACGGCGTCGAGCGGATGAGCAAGAGCACGGGCAACTACATCGGAGTGGACGAAGACCCGCGTGACATCTACGGCAAGATCATGAGCATCCCCGACGGCGTGATGCTCACGTACTACCGGCTGCTCACGCCGCACCACGCCGACGAGCTGGCGCGACTCAGCCCGGGACTTCGAGGGCGGCGCCGTGAACCCGCGCGATCTCAAGGCGCGCCTCGCGCGCGAGATCATCACGCGGCTCCGCGGCGCCGAGGCAGCCGCCGCGGCGGAAGAGCACTTCGACAGCGTCTTCCGCCGCCACGAGTCCGCCGCCGACCTCCAGGAGCTGGCGCTCGCGTCCGGCGACGTGGAGGAGGACGGCACGGTGTTCCTGCCTGCCGTCCTCGAGCGCTGGTTCGGCCAGACGCGCAGCGAGTGGCGTCGGCGCATCCAGCAGGGCGGCGTCAGCCTGGACGGCGAGCCGGTCTCCGACCTCGCCGTCCCCGCCGCCGCCCTGGCCGGCCGCCATCTCAGAGCCGGCAAGTCGGCCCTCGCCCAGGGCCTCGTCACGCTCCGCTGAACCCCTGGCCCAGGGGGTTCAGGAGTCGCATCACGTCCTGGGAAGTGCGAGCAGGACGTGCTGGAACACGCAGAGGTGCGAAGCCTTCCCGCCGAGGGCGCGGATCGCCCATGAATACGGCCGTCGAGGTCCGCGCAGCAAGCTTCGCTCCGCGATGCAGGTGAAGCCAGCCAGCTCGACTGCCTGCCTGATCGTCGCCGGGGTGAAGAAGCGGAGATGGGTCCGGTCGAGCAGCCCTTGGTCCGTATACGTCCACCGGCCCTTGAGCTGCTTGACCACGACCGAGAAGTGGCTGACGTTGGGCACCGAGACGAGCAGCTGCCCCGAATCGGAGAGCAGCTCGCGACTGCGTGCCAAGGTATCCCACGGATCGATCATGTGCTCCAGCGTGTCCGCGAACACGATCAGGTCGAAAGGAGCACCTCTTTCGGCCTCCTCGCAGGGGAACTGGGCGCGGATCACGCGGGTCAGCCGGCCCTCAGCCGCCGCCGCCGCCGCCTGCTGCCGGTTCTACGCCCCAGACCTCGCTGTACCCCAGTTCCAGCAGCTGCTCTCCGAGGTAGCCGTACGCGCAGCCCACATCCAGCACTCGCCCCGCTGGAGCACCACCGGCAGCCAGTGCGGACAGCAACTCCGAAAAGGTGTGACGCGTATCTTTGTAGTACGACCCGGCGCCTCCAGGCGCCGCTCCGTCTGCTGCCACGTTGTCGCCTCCGCAGGTTGGACGCCCGCCGGCGGGCACGTTCTGCCCCGGCGAGTTCTTGCCGAGCCCAGTTACGGACCCGAATGATACCTCCTCGTCGGGCAGAGCCGTCGCCGCCGGCTGCCAGAACGGGCGGCCCAGGGTGCTCGTCAGCGGGCTCTCACGTAAACAGCCCGGCATCAACGCTGCTGCCGACACGCCAGAATGCGAAGGCAGCGTCCATGACCAGCCCGACGGGACAGACGCAGTTGACCCTGAGCTGGAAATCGCGATCCGAGGGGAACACGACCCGCCGGCTCTTCTCGGGGTAGTAGCCGCCCACCGCCTCCCAGGCCTGTTTGAGGTAGGCCGAGCCGGAGTGGCACATGTCCAGTTGCCGTGCCGATGTCATGCCGCGCGCCGCGGCGGGATCGCTGATGTGGATGACGAACTCGCTCGAGATGAGCGCCGCGGTCACGCTCTTCTTCAGGTTGTCGAGGCGGACCTGGGAGGCCACGTGCACGCCTCGTGCGCCAACGAGGCCGACGGTCGGATTGGCCCGAAAGACGACGTCGATCCATTCGAGCGCGTCGTGCATCAGATAGTCGTCGTCATTGAGCACGACGATCACATCGGACGTGGCTTGACCGATCGCACGGTTGAGCGTGGCGCACTGTCCGAGGTTCCGACTGTTGCGGTCGATCGTGACCGTCCCGTCGGTGAGCCGCGAGGCGGCGGCCAGGTCGCCGAGCACCTGCCATGTCGCGTCCGTGGACTGGTCGTCGATCAGGATGACCTCGCTTGGCGGCAGGGTCTGCGCCTCGATGCTCTCGAACGCCTGGGGGAGGAACTTCGCGTGGTTGTAGCACGGGACGACGATCGCGTAGCGGCGCGTCTCCCTCGGCTCGGGATGGAACGGCGGGAGGGTGGCGCTGAACTCCTGCAGCCGACGCACGTTGACGGAGCGCGGCGTCCTGAAGCCCATGCGCCGTCTCGCGATCCTGGTTCGAGCCAGCCCGGCCAGCCCGGCGATGTCGTGCCTGATCCCAGTCTTCATGAACACCTTCCCGGTCGGAGCGACGAACGACATCGGCTCGTGTGTCGCGGCGTGACTCTGGGTGCCGCCGCCGTGCTACGGCTTGACTGCGAGAGTGTGTCCGCAGCGGCTGAGGTGGGCTGCGTGACCCTACCGGACACTTGCGACGGCCTCAAGCGCCGGTCCCGATCGTGCGCGGCAGCCACGCGTCTGGCCGCCGACTGCCATGCGCGCACGCTCGCGCCCGGGGACCTCGTGGTCTCTGCTGCCGCCCGCTCCGGCACCGGCTTGAAGGTCGGCAAATCGGCCCAGGAGCAGGGGGTCTTGCGAGGCTCTCGAGCCGCCCCGCCGGGTGGCGACGGGGACCAGCCGGCGGCTAAACTAGGAACCCGCCGCGCGGCGTCACACACCGAGATGCCGGCGCGGTCGTTCACGACCGGAGGAGCGTTGGTGGCGGATCCCGCGACGAAGGGCCTGTACCGGCGCAGCGCGCAGCTGTTCCGCATGCTGTCCGTGTCTCGCCGGCGCATCGTGCTCCTCATCGCGCTGGCGGTCGCGCTCGCCTTCCTCGAAGGCATCGGCGTCGGTCTTCTCAATCCCGTGTTGCAGTACGTGCAGTACGGCAACACGGACAACGTCAGCGGCATCATCGGGACGCTGCTCCTCGACTTCATCAACGCGCTCGGCCTGCCGGAGACCCTGTTCACGCTGCTGGTGTTCGCGTTCATCCCGGTGCTGCTGCGCCAGGTCGTCTACCTCGTGTACGCGTGGTCGGCCGCCCGCGTGCAGCAGGGGGCCGCGACGCGCCAGCGCGCCGAGGGGTTCAGCGCGCTGGTCAACGGTGATCTCGCCTTCATCGGCAAGGAGGGGCTCGGCAACCTCGTCAGCACCCTGACCGCGCAGGTCCAGCGCGGCAGCCAGGCGATCACCATCTTCCTGCAGCAGATCTCAGTCGGCCTCATCATCGTCATGTACGTGCTCGTGCTGGTCGCCCTGGACTGGCGCCTGGCGCTCATGGCGGTGGCCGCCATCGTGGTCATCTCCTATCTGGTGAGGGGCGCCGTGGCCCGCTCGCGGGCGCTGGGACGGGAGATGGTGCTGCGCAACAACGAGAGCTACTCGGTGATCGGCGAGCGCATCTCGGCCGTCCGTCTCATCAAGATGCTCGGCCAGGAGCCGGCGGAGACACACAGGGTCAGGGACGTCGTGCGCAAGCTCGCCGACGCCCAGGTCCGCATCGCCGTCTTCAGCGGCATCATCGAAGTCACCATCGACCCTCTGCTCATGTTCACGGTGTTCGCGATCATCTTCGTGGGGTCTCAGTACCTCCACGCCGACCTCGCCACGCTCGGCCTGTTCCTGTTCATCCTCCTTCGGCTCAACCAGAAGGCCAAGGACTTCAACGGCGGGCGCCAGTCACTGTCCTCGCTCATCGACAGCCTGATCAGCGTCCGCGACGTGATCGACCGGGCCAAGAAGTCCCGCCAGATCCGGGGCGGCAAGGTCAAGTTCGAGGGCGTCGACGAGTGCATCCGCTTCGACGACGTGAGCTTCACCTACGGTGACGAGTCGGACGAGATGGTGCTCAAGGGCGTGGACCTGGAGATACCAGCCCGCTCGCAGACCGCCATCGTGGGCAGGTCCGGCGCCGGCAAGTCCACGCTGGTCGACCTCATCCCGAGACTCAGGGACGTGACGGCGGGCCGCATCCTCTTCGACGGGCGGCCGATCCAGGACTTCGACCTGCGCTCGCTGCGCCGCTCCGTCGGCTTCATGACGCAGGACGCGATCCTGTTCGACGACACGATCCACAACAACCTGGTCTACGGCCTCGACCGCGAGCCGAGCCAGGAGGAGATCGAACAGGCACTGGCGGCGGGGTACTGCACCCAGTTCGTCGACGATCTGCCGAACGGGCTCGAGACACGGATCGGCGACCGGGGGACGCGCCTGTCCGGCGGCCAACGGCAGCGGTTGTCGCTGGCGCGTGTGTTCCTGCAGGACCCAGACGTGCTCATCCTCGACGAGCCGACGAGTGCCCTCGACTCCGAGTCGGAGGAGTTCATCCAGAAGGCCCTCGAGTCCGTGCGCCACCGCAAGACGCTGATCGTCATCGCCCACCGGCTCTCCACGGTGCAGCGCTCCGACCAGATCGTCGTGCTCGACTACGGCGCGGTGGTCGAGCGCGGGGCGCACGGCGACCTGCTCGAGGCGGAGGGCGCGTATCATCGACTCTTCGATCTGCAGATCTACCATTGAAGGGAGGACTCGTTGCGACGGATCCCCCGGCGAGGCACATGAAGATCGCCGTCTGCGGCAGCTCGCCGAAGAGCTTCCACTTCCGCGCATACGTCGGTCACCTCGTCGCTCTGGGCCACGACGTCGACGTGATCACCAACGTGGACACGTTCGAGGCACCGGTCCGGGTCGTCAACTACGCGCGGCGGACCCGGCTCTCGCGGCTCACACCTCCACACAGCGGCTGGATCGTGCGCGCATGGCGTCTTTGGCGGGCGCTTCACGGAAATGACTACGACGTCGTCAACTTCCAGCAGATGTCCCCCGACGGGGTCATCGCCGCGGTCCTGTGGCGGGGCGCGTCCGTGCTCACCTTGTGGGGTTCCGACATCCTCCGGCTAAGCGAACGGCCGTGGTGGCTGCGCCGTCTCATGCCCGTCGTCGTGCGTCGAGCGACGCTTCTTCACGCCACCTCGGAGGTCATCGCGGAGCGGCTGCTGGACATGGGTGCCGACCCGGCGCGGATCGCCGTGTTCAACTACGGCGTCGACTTCCAACTGTTCCGTCTCCGCGA
>CAVUBA010000010.1:0-47436 GCA_963739595.1 uncultured Thermoleophilia bacterium | reverse complement strand
CGCGCCGCCGAGCCCGACCGCCAGCCAGGTCCAGTTGACGAAGGGCTTCTTGGCGGTCGGCCGCGACGGCCGCCTTCGGCTCGACGAACCGGTACGTGTCGATGTTGTTGTAGTTGTAGATGACGGCGCCCTGCTGCCCGCCCGGCGCCTCGCCCGGCACGTGCACCCAGCCCTGCCACTTGTCGGTGTTGTACGCCTCGAGCTGGTACGGGTAGGCGAGGATCGCGTAGGCGGCGCCCTGGTAGAAGATCTGCTGCATCTGCTGGACGATCGGGATGCGCTTGGTCTCGTCGATCGTCGTCGCCTGCTGGGCGTTCAGCTTGGTGTACTCGGGGTCGGTCCACAGGCAGTCGTTCCAGCCCTCGATCTGCTGGGGCGTGTAGATGTCCACGATGAAGTTGGGGTCGACGTCCTGCACCCAGTACCAGATGAACATGTCCCAGTCGGGGGTGTAGGTGTTGCCGGTGTACTCGTACTGGTAGTTGATGAGCGCGCCGGAGTCGATGACCTGGTAGTCCAGCTTGATGCCCACGTCCTTGAGCCACCCGACGATGAGCTTGCCGGCGGTCTGGTTCTGCGTGGAGTCGGTGGTGGCGTAGAAGCGCAGGACCAGCTTCTTGCCGTCCTTGGTCTCGCGGAAGCCGTCGCCGTTGACGTCCTTGTAGCCCGCGGCGTCGAGGATCTGCCTGGCCTTCGCCGGGTCGTAGCCGAACGCCTCGTCGGCCGGCGGCTCCCAGTGGTACTTGGAGTACGGCACGACGAGCGACGAGCCGAGCGTGGCGTACTGCTGGTACGCCACGTCGACGACCTTCTGGCGGTCGACGGCCCAGTTGACGGCGGTGCGGAACTGCTGGTCCTTGAGGACCGGGTTGCCCTTGGAGTTCGGCGAGTCGTAGCAGTTCATGGCCAGCTCGATGAAGTTCCACGAGGTGGACTTGCTGGTGGCGATCCCGTCCTGGCCGTTCAGGGGCTTGAACTGGGCCGGCGGGATGTCGACGGCGCCGTCGAGGGTCCCGAGCTTGAGGTCCTGCGCCATCGTGTCCGGGTTGGTGTAGAGCTCGAGGATGACCTCGTCCACCTTGGGCTTGCCGCCCCAGTACGTCGGGTTGGCGGCGAGGCGGACGAACTTGCCCTTCTGCCACTCGACGACCTGGAAGGGCCCGTCGCCGACGATCGGCGGCTTGTTCTGGTAACTGGTGGTCGCCGCCTTGCCGCTGACCTTGCTCCAGATGTGCTCCGGCAGGATCGGCACGACCATGCGGAGCATGTTCGCCTTGGGCGCCTTGGTGTAGATCTTGACGTGGGTGTCGTCGACGACCTCGGCCCTGGTGATGCCGTTGGTGTAGGTCGAGAGGTTCAGGAGCTGGTTGTCGTTGATGTAGTTGAAGGTGAAGGCGACGTCGCGGGCCGTGACCGGCACGCCGTCCTGCCACTTCGCGTCGCTGCGGATGGTGAAGGTCCAGACCTTGCCGTCGGGCGAGACCTCCCAGGCGGTGGCGAGCTCCGGGCGCGGCTCCAGGGTCTTGGCGTCGAACCCGACGAGGAAGTCGTAGTTCATGTGCCAGAGCATGTAGTCGGTGCCCTGGATGCCGATGAACGGGTTCAGGTTGTCCGGCTCCTGGACCCAGCCGATGTGCAGCGTCACCTTCTCGGCAGGGACGGGGCTGGAGGACGCGCCGGCGCGGGCGACGCCCACCACCGCTGCGACCAGCAGCAGGAGAAGCAGGACCATCGATGCCTTGACGAGCAGGCCTGCAGGCCTGGTGCGAGCTGTCATGCGGATCCCCCTGGTGCGGATGGAGCGGCGTCGCCAGGCGCCACTGCCGTGTGGCCAGACGATAGGGACCAGCCGGAGAGGCGTCAAGGGACGGCTGGTAGACTGGGGCGGGCGGGGCCCGGAGGGCCGGCCCCGCCTCAGGCGCGCCACTTCACGGGAGGCCACATGCCCGACCAGCCATACGAAGACGTCCAGATCGAGGGCCACCTCATCGACTCGCTCATGATGCCGCACATCATGGACCAGGTGATGGACCTCGACGGCGAGTTCGAGATGCTCACCTTCGAGGTCGGGCGCATGAAGGACGACCCCTCGCACGCGGTGATGCGCATCTTCGGCCGCGACGCGGCTCACCTGGATGAGCTCCTTACAGCGATCACCGAGTTCGGCGTCGTGGCCGTGCGGCCGCAGGACGTCGTCCTCGAGGCGGCCGACATGGACGGCGTCTTCCCCGAGCGCTTCTACTCCACGACCAACCTGACCACGTTCGTCCGCGTCGGCGGCGAGTGGATCCGCGTCGGACATCCCGAGATGGACTGCGGCATCCGCGTCGACCCCGAAGAGGTCTCCGCGGAGACCGTGGCGATGAGCGACGTACGGGCCGGCGACCTCTTCGTCACCGGCCACAAGGGCATCCGCGTGCTGCCGCTCGAACGGCCGCGCGAGAGCCAGCCGTTTGAGTTCATGGCCAGCGCCGTCAGCAGCGAGAAGCCCAAGGCGCAGATCGTCCACGAAGTGGCGCACATCCTGCGCCAGGTCAAAGAGGAAGGCCGGCTCACGATCGCGGTGGTCGGCCCCGCCGTGGTCCACACGGGTGCGGCGCCGCAGCTGGCCCGTCTCATCGAGGCCGGCTTCGTGGGCTGCGTGTTCGGCGGCAACGCCGTCGCCACCCACGACATCGAGAGCAACCTGTTCGGCACCTCGCTCGGCATCAACCTCAAGTCCGGCGTGGCTGTGCCGGGCGGGCACGAGCACCACCTGCGCGCCATCAACACCATCCGGCGCGCAGGGAGCATCCGGGCCGCCGTCGACAAGGGCATCCTGACCGGCGGCCTCATGTACACGCTCACGCAGACCGGCACGCCGTTCGTGCTCGCCGGCAGCATCCGCGACGACGGGCCGATGCCCGAGGTGATCACCGACGTCATGGAGGCGCAGCGTGAGATGCGCCGCTACGCGCAGCAGGCCGGCGCCTGCCTCATGCTCAGCACCATGCTGCACAGCATCGCGGTCGGCAACATGCTGCCGGCCAGCGTGCGCACCGTCTGCGCCGACATCAACCCCGCGGTCGTCACCAAGCTGGCCGACCGCGGCTCGTTCCAGGCCATCGGCATCGTCACCGACGTCGGCCTCTTCGTCGAGCAGCTGGCGGACGAGCTGACGCGGTAGCTCACGCGGATCGGGGCTGGCGACTGCCGCGGACGTGGGCTGACGAACGGCGCGCACCATGTACTAAGTACGTCCGAAGCGTTAGAGTGACGTGCGCCGTCGAAAGCCGGCGGTGATCCGCAGGGAGAGAGCTCCGGCACGAGGAGGGGTCATGGCTTTTTCGCATGTGATACTCATCGATATTGCAGACGCGGTCGAGGACGTCGCGGCGGCGACCCGGCGCCTCGACGAGGTGTTCCATCAACTGACGGATGGTGAGACCGTGCCCGGCGTCGAGACGGCGCAGCTGTTTGCCGTCTCCGGCGGCCACGACTTCGTCTGCCTGCTGCAGGCCGAGGAGGTTGCAGCGGTGGTGGCGGCGGTCGCGTTCAAGCAGGCCGGCCCGGCGACGGTGCACACGATGGCCGTTATCGCTGAGGGCACGCTGACGCAGGCGAACCTCATCGTGCCGAACATCCACAAGACGGGTGGCCTTCTCCACGACGCGACGGAGTTGCTCAAGAAGGACTCCCCGACGTGAGGTGAGGGTCCTCCTGCTCACCCTCCCGTTCGCGTCGCTTGAACTGCCCAACCTTGCACTGAGCACCTTCAAGTCGCGACTGGGAGACAGGGGGATCGACTGCGCTGTCGCGTACCCGAATCTGGAGTTCGCGGAGCTGATCGGGCCCCGAGAGTACCAGCGCATCGCGGACGGCTTGGACTACTGGACGTTCGCCGGCGAGTGGATCTTCACGCGCGCTCTCTACGGGGCCGATGCCGACCCGGGTGCAGACTATGTGGACCGGGTGCTTAGCCCTGTCTGGAACCTGTCACCGACGGACCTCGATCTTCTGACAGAGGCGCGGAGCGCAGCCGGGAGGTTCCTTGACGTCGTGCTCGGGCGAGTGGACTGGGCGGCGTACGACGTCGTCGGATTCAGCTCGAGCAACGCCCAGAACATCGCATCCCTGGCGCTCGCCCGGCGGGTGAAGGAACGATACCCGGGAGTCCTCATCGTGTTCGGGGGAGCGAACTGGGAGCTCCCGATGGGGCTCGAGTTGCACCGCCGGTTCCCGTTCGTCGACGTTGCATTCACGGGTGAGGCGGACGACACGTTCCCGGGACTACTGGCCACGCTCGCGGCGGGCGCCGACTCTCGGCTCGGGGAGATCGCCGGTGTGGTGACGAGGAGGGGCGGGGCGAGCCGCGCCGGACGCCCCGCCCCTCCCGTACGCGCTCTGGACGACCTGCCGGTCCCCGATCACAGCGACTACTTCGCTGCGGCCCGCTCACTGGTGCTTCGACGCCGCACGAAGGTCACCCTGGAGACCTCCCGCGGGTGCTGGTGGGCGGAGAGACACTGCTGCCGCTTCTGTGGGCTCAACTCGCCCGGACGTGTCTATCGGAGCAAGAGCCCGGAACGGATCCTGCGCGAGCTCCGTCTGGTCGCCGGCCGCTGGCCGGCCGGCATGGTCGTCATCACCGACAACGTGGTGCCCCCTGCGTTCCTGTCCGACGTCCTCCCGCACCTGGCCGCCGAGCCGCTGCCCGTTCCGCTGTTCCTGGACGTGCGTCCCGAGCTCTCCAAGGAAGAAGTCAGGTTGCTGGGCTGCGCGCGTGCCATGATCCAGCCCGGCGTCGAGAGCCTGAACGACCACGTCCTCCGCCTGATGGGCAAGGGGACCCGCACCCTCGAGAACCTCCGACTCCTGAAATGGTGTCAGAGCTACGGCGTGACGGCCTTCTGGAACATCATCCACGGCATTCCGGGGGAACGCGACGAGGACTACGACGAGATGGAGGAGCTCGTGCCCTGGATCGAGCACCTTCGCCCTCCCGTCGGCTGTGGCCCCCTCCGCCTGGATCGCTACAGCCCCTTCTACGAAGACCAGGAGCGCTACCGCATCGAGGGTGTGCGACCCGAGCGCGCCTACTCGTTCCTGTACCCCTTCCCGCCGGAGTCGCTGCGGAGGATCGCCTACTCGTTCTCTTACGCGTCCGGCGTCTCTCGCCCCGATCCCGGGCGGATCGCAGCGCTCACCGCATCCGTGGGACGCTGGCGCCGGGAGTTCAGGTTCCAGGGGCTCTGCGTCGTCGAGGGTGACGACGGTGCGCTCAGGCTCCGCGACCGGCGTCCCGGCGCCACGGAGCGTGTCGTCAGGCTGAGCGGGCTCGAGCAGCTGCTCTACCGGGCCTGCGACGACATCGCTGGGGTGGACGATCTGATGGTCATAGTGCGCGAGCGGCTTGGGCCCGACGTCCCTTCCCGACGAGAGGTGCTCGACGCCCTGGACGGGCTCGTGCGGCGGCGACTCCTCGTCAGGAGCGGTCGCCGCTACCTGAGTCTCGCACTGCCCGAGGAGGCGGGCTGGCTCTACGCCATGCGGAGCGGCTCGTCTACCTCCGCCACCGCCGGGGCGGCCCCCAAGGACGAGAAGAGCTCGCGCGCGAGGCTCAGTACCTGACCCGCGCGCTCCTCGTCGCCGCATCGAAGCAGAGCCCGGCCCTGCCCCAGCAGCGCCTGGGCCTCCTCGTAGGCGACGCCCGTTTCGTGCCAGCCCTCGGCGCACCGGCGCCAGAGCTTCGCGGCGGCGGAGTGGTCATGGTGGCTCGAGGCGATGAGGGCTCGTCCACCGAGGACCGCGGCCGCATCCACCTTCCGCGTCTTCCTCGCCGTCCTGACCGTGGACTTGATGACCGATGGAGCGTCGAGCTCGGCGGCGATGCGCATGATCTGACCTGCCAGCAGAGCGTGATGTGGTTGTCCCGCGGCGTCATCAGGAAGTCGCCCGATCTCGTCGAGCGCGCGTCTCGCAGCGGGCCTCGACCCCGTCATCAGGTGACCGGTGGCCAGGGCCACGAGCGCGGCGCTGCGGATCCCGAGGTGCTGCGAGGAGCGCGTCCGCTCTTCCGCCCATAGTGCGTCGGGGAGCCCCGTGCCGGCGTCGCCGGTCAAGGCACGCAGGAGTCCCAACGTGGCGAGGAACAGCTCGAGCTCTTCCAGCGACTCGTCCTCCCTGAGCCGGGGCCGCAGTTCGCGGCCGCGGAGGGACATTCCGGGCCAGTCCCCGGAGAAGAACTGCGCCCAGAACATGCCCGTCGAGCACCAGATCGCGCCCTTCCGGTCGCCCCGACGCGTCGCGATATCGAGAGCCTGCTCGAACATCGCCATGCCGGCCGGTGGACCCTCGACCGCGACCAGGTGTTCGGCGAAGTTGACCATCATGATGACCTGCTGGGCTCTGTCGTCCTTGGAGCGCTCGATCGCCACGCGGTAGTCATCGGCCGCCCTCAGGTCGCCCAGGAGCGCTCGTCCGTTCGCGCGGTATTCCACCGCCTTCTCCGATGGTGGGAGGCCGAGGCTGGCTGCGAGGTCGATGGCCGACCGCGCGTTCTCGATGGCAGCGTGCGCGTCGCCGCGATAGGCCGCCCACCCTGCCCGGTCCAACAGCGACTCGACGAGCTCCGGTCCGGGCTCGAGCGGCTGTAAGGCCTCGGCTTCGGCCTCGAGCTGCTCATCGGGACCCCCGGCACTGTAGGCATGGGCATCGGACGCCCTGCGGAGGGTGGCCGCCGCTTGGGCCCGGTCTCCCGACGCGCGCAGGAGCGCGGCCGCCTCCTTGAGCACTCCGACCGCCTCCCTCGATCTGCCTGATTCGATGAGGACCTCGGCCCAGGAGCGAAGCAGCCGAGGACGCGCCGCATGATCCTGGGGTGCCCGGCGCAGGGCGTCGACGTAGAGAGCTCTCCGCAGCGCTCACGCTCATCGGCATGGCCCGGTCACCCGCCAGTGCCAGGTAGCGGATCGATGGGTCGACGAGCACCTCCGCCTCACGCACCCCCATCTCCTGCCGCAGGTCCAACGCGGTGACGTAGTGATGGGCGATCACATCGGCGATGTCGTCGGCCCGCTCCCCTGCGTTCTGTTCCATCCACCGTGCCGCGGCCACATGCTTGTCCGCCCGCGTGCGCCGGGGAAGCTGTGAGTACGCTGCGTCTCGCATCATCGCGTGCCAGAACGCGAATCGTTCCTCCCTGGTGGGCGCGTCGTCGGGCGTCGGGCGCACGAACTCGCGCGCGGACAACCCCTCGAGCACGCTGCGTACATCGTCGGGGTCGCGGTCGCCCAAGGCCGCCACGAGCCCGATCGGGAACACCTGACCGACCACGGCCGCGTCGCTCAGCACCCCCTTGCGGTCCGCGTCGAGCGAGTCCAGACGGGCGGTCAGCAGCGCCTGTAGAGAGGCGGGCAGTGACTCGAAGCTCAGCCATTCGGCCTCCCGTTCGGCAGCCCCCTGGCGCAGGAGACGAACCAGCTCCTCCACGTAGAACGGGTTGCCCCCGCTGCGCTCGACGACGACCGCCGCCAGGTCTGCCGGCACGTCGGGGGACAGCGCATCGACGAGTTGCTGGGCCTCGGACGGCGTGAGCGACGGAAGGTCGATCCGGTTCACCGGAGTGATGCTGTCGGTGGCCGCGCCCAAGTAGCGCGAGAACTCCGGGTGGTGCACGGCCAGCTCGGGGCGGGCGGCGCCGAGCAGCAGCAGTGGCGCCGCGCGCTCGTCGTGGAGCAGGTGTTCGAGGAAGGCCAGCAGGCCCTGGTCGGCCCAATGCAGGTCATCGAAGAAGACGATGGCCGGGTGCTCTCGTGCGATCAGATCGAGGAAGCGCGCCCACGCCGCGAAGTTTTCCTGCTGCTCCGCCGGTCGCGACGGCACGCCGAGCAGCGCCCCAAGACGATCCGCGATCCACTCGTGGTCGGGGGCATCACCCACCGCGCGGTCCAGCTTGGCGATCATCTCGGCGTCGTCGTCTCCGTCTGCGATGCCGGCCTGCTCGCGCACGACCTCGGCGAGGGGCTGGAATCCGGAGCCCTCGCCGTAGGGAACGCAGCGGCCCTGGCGCCATCTGACGAAGATGCCCGGCTCCTGGTCGATCCATCGTGCGAGTTCGAAGATCAGGCGAGTCTTGCCGACTCCGGCCTCGCCGACGATGAGTGCCAGTTGCGGCCGCGACATGGCGCAGGCGCGGGCGAAGATCCCCTTCAGGATGCCGAACTCGACGTGGCGACCGACCATCGTGGCTCCGTACGCGCGGCTGAGATCCAAGCCATAGCGCGCGATCGGCCGTCGCGCGAGCCAGCGCTGGACAGGCTTGGCCTTCCCCTTGGCGAGGATCTCGGGCAGCTTCTCGTAGACGATCGCCCGCGAGCTGAGCCGCCGGGTGAGGTCCCCGACGACCACACCCATCGGCGGCGCCTCGACGAGCAACCGCGCCGCTGTGTTGACGGAGTCGCCGACGAGCACGCCCTCACCGGTCTCGGGCCGGGCGTGCAGACGGATCACGGCGGTGCCGGTGTTCACCGCGCAGCGCACCTGCAGCTGCTCTCCGCCGATCGCCGGCAGCTCGGGCATACGGGCGATGATCTCGAGGGCGGCTCTGACCGCCCGCTCAGCGTCGTCCTCGTGCGCTGCAGGCACGCCGAACAGCCCGACCACGGCATCGCCGATGAACTTCTCCACGCCCCCGCCGAAGCGCTCGATGATGCGGCGCGCGAGGGCGTAGTAGTCGCGCAGCGCGGCATCGACGTCCTCGGGATCCTGGCGCTCGCCGAGCGCGGTGAAGCCGACGAGATCGGCGAACAAGGTGGAGACGACCTTGCGCTCGGTGGCCTCGAACCGCTCGGCCTCGAGGCGCGCGCCGCAGGAGGGGCAGAAGCGGGCGCCGTCGGGGGTCTCTGCACGGCAGGTGGGACACGACGCGGTCACGACGCCCCTCCGGGCGACTCAGATGCGCATTCGCTCTCCCGCACGTCGCCGACCATTAGCGACGTCCTCCCGCTCGGCTTCGCCTCACCGCCTCTGTCTGCATGGTAGTACGGGGCGAGGCATGCGTGAAGGCGAGCGCATCCATTGTGGAAGGTCCAGCTGCGGCTACCCCCACCGGCGCCGTTCGCCGTCTGCGAGCGTCTCGACGATCGCCTTGACCAGGCGCGCCCGCAGGTTCCCGGTGGTCAGCCGCTTGCCGCCGTACATGTGGCAGCGGCAGTGCGCCTTGTCGAAGGGCAGGTGTCGGGCGTCGGGCGCGACGAGGATGGGCTGGTGGCCCATGGCCTCGGCCATGCCGAGCTCGTAGAAGACATTGGCATTGGTGCCGGTGCAGACGGCGATGACGAGGTCGGCGGCGGCCATCGCCTCCCTGATCTGGTCGACGATGACCCCGCTCCGGAAGATGCTGTCGGCGCGCCGGAGCTCGACGCCTGCCTCCCCGCAGGCGTCGCGGACGGCGCGCTGCACGGCGCGGTACGTGGCCGGCTTCTCGTTTCCGGCGGCCTTGGCGCTGAATGGCGTGAGGAGGAAGGCTGTGGGCAGGGGCGACTCGTTCATCGCCACCAGCGTATCGCGCCGACCGGACGGGTCGGGTCCTCGACCCATTGGCAGCATCCTCCGAAGAGGTCAGTATGAGCGGGCAGGCCGAGGTCTGGAGGGCAGGGATGAGGTTCTTCTCGCGGTTGGATGACGAGCAGTGCGAGCAGCTTCACCGGGCGACACTCCGCGTGCTCGAGCGGACCGGGCTCATCGTCGACGAGCCCGAGGGCCTTGAGCTCTTCCGTCGAGCCGGGGCCGGCGTCGACGGCAACCTGGTCCGCGTCGGCGGCGACCTCGTCGACTGGGCGCTGAGCGTCGCGCCCAAGTCGGTCGCCCTCTACGGGCGCGACGGCGAGCCGGCGTTGCGCTGCGGCGGCTACGAGTACTCCTTCGGCGCCGGCAGCGACTGCATGTACTGCTGGGACCACCGCACCGGTGAGCGCCGCCGCGCCATCCTCGCGGACGTCGTCGAGGCGGCGCGCGTCCAGGATGCCTGCGAGCACCTCGGCTTCGTGATGAGCCTGTTCACCCCGAGCGACGTGACACCCGAGGTGATGGACCGCCATCAGATGGCGGCGATGCTGCGTCACACGACCAAGCCCGTCGTGTACGTGACCCTGAACGACATGACGGCGCATCTCGACGTGACGGAGATGGCGGAGGCGGTGGCGGGCGGGCCGGATGCGCTCGCCGCCCGCCCGCTGGTCGCCTGCTACAAGAACACGCTGTTCCCGCTGGTGCACAACGCCGAGGCGGTGCGCACGCTCCTCGACCTCGCCGGCAAGGGGCTGCCGTGCATCTATAGTCCGGTGAGCACGGCGGGCACGGTGGCGCCGATGACCGTGCTCGGTTCGACGGTGGTCGTGAACGCCGGTGTACTCGCCGGCCTCGTGCTCTCACAGCTCAAACGGGAGGGCGCTCCCTACATCGCCATCGGCTGGGCCGGCGAGGCGCTCGACATGCGCACCATGGTCGACGTCTTCTCGTGGCCCGACCACCGCGCCGTGTACTCGAGCCTGCTGCACTGGTACGGCCTGCCGATGTGGACGCTCGGCGGTGTGACCGACGGCAAGCTGCCCGACCAGCAGGCCGCCGCCGAAGCGGCTCTCACGCTGCTCGCAGACGCCGTCAGCGGCGGCCACATGATCCACGACATCGGCTTCATGGAGAGCGCGTACACGGGGTCGCTGACGCAGGTCGTGCTGTGCGACGACATCGCCGGCTGGATCAAGGCGTTCCTGCGGCCGGTGGAGATCACCGACGAGGAACTTGGCCTGGACGCGATCGAGGCGGTCGGACCCGGCGGGCTCTTCCTGAAGCACAAGCACACGCGCGCACATGCGAGAGACCGCTGGCAGCCGCGGGTCTTCGACCGGCGGTCGCGGGACGACTGGCTGGCAGGCCGCGCCGGAGGGCCTGCGGCCGCCGGCTCCGCCTCCGGGCTGGACGCGACGGCTGTCGCCGCGGCACGCGTCGAGCGCATTCTGGCGGAGCACGAGGCGTCGCCCCTGCCGGACGCGGCGGACGCAGTGATCTCAGCGGTGCTCGAGAGGGCCGAGGCGCGCGTCCGGCCGACCTGACGACGGTCCTGCTCCCTGCCGCCCTGTCCAACCGCTCCGCCGGTCTTCCGCCACCGGAGACGCTGCGCCGACGCGAGGTCCGGTCCGCCGTGGTTATACTCGTCGGAGACGAGAACGCACCGCCACGACCTCACCCGAGGTGACCATGAAGCCACGCACCATCCGCGAGAACGTGTACCTCATCGGCGCCGTCGACTGGGACCGCCGCCTCTTCGACGCGCTCATTCCCCTGCCGCACGGCACGAGCTACAACGCGTACTTCGTCGTGGGCAGCGAGAAGAACGTGATGGTCGACACCTGCGACCCGGCCCGGTGTTCGACGCTCATGGAGCAGCTCGACGAGCTGCCGGCGCCGGACTACCTGGTGATCAACCACGTCGAGCAGGACCACTCGGGCTGCACGCCGCAGCTCCTGCAGCGCTACCCCGACCTGACGATCGTCTGCAACGAGAAGGCGCGGGCGATGCTGATCGACCACCTGCACGTGGACGACGCGCGCTTCCAGGTCGTGGCCGACGGCGACACGCTGAGCCTCGGTGACAAGACGCTCACGTTCGTGTTCACGCCGTGGGTGCACTGGCCCGAGACGATGAGCACCTGGCTCGACGAGGACCAGATCCTCTTCAGCTGCGACTTCTTCGGCTCGCACTACGCCACCAACGACGTCTTCGCCGACAAGCACGAGGTCTACGATGGCGCCAAGCGCTACTACGCGGAGATCATGATGCCGTTCGGTGGCCAGGTGCTGAAGAACATCGAGAAGGTGACGCAGTACCCGATCAAGTTCATCGGGCCGAGTCACGGACCCGTCTACGACGACCCCGGGTTCATCATCGAGGCCTACCGCGATTGGGCCGGCGGCGAGCCGCAGAACATCGTCTGCCTGCCGTTCGTCAGCATGCACGACAGCACGCTCAAGATGGTCGACCACCTCACCGCGGCGCTCACGAACCGCGGCGTCGCGGTCGAGCGCTTCGACCTCACGACGCTGGACGCCGGCGAGCTCGCCAGCTCGCTGGTGCACGCCGGCACCATCGTCCTCGGCACGCCGACGGTGCTCACCGGGCCGCATCCGCTGGCGATGTACGCGGCCGTGCTCGCGAACGCGCTCAAGCCGCGCACCAAGTACGCCACCGTGATCGGCAGCTACGGCTGGGCCGGCAAGACCGTCGAGACGCTCGTCGGCATGATGGGCAAGCTCAAGGTCGAGTTCCTCGAGCCGGTGCTGGCCAAGGGCATGCCGCGCGCCGAGGACTACGCGCGCCTGGACGTGCTCGCCGACGCCATCGCCGAGAAGCACCAGGGGCTGGCGCCGCGCAACTTCGCCGACCTCAACGTCTGCCGCACGGACGACTGACGACGAGCTGACGGGGCGCGCCGGGTCTGTCGACCGGGCGCGCTCCTCGTGCGTGCGAGCTGGTGCGGCCCCGGCGCCTTGTCCGCGGGGCTCACGCTCCTCCGCGCGAAAGCGGGTCGAGTAGAGTACGCGCATGCTCACCGTCGTCCTCGGCCTGGGCTCGGCTCTCGGCTACGCGCTCCACGACTTCCTCATGGTCAAGGTCGTGCGCGCCGTGGCCCTCTGGACCGCCATGTCCTGGTCCATGGCCGTGGGGCTCGTCATCCTGCTGCCGCTCGCCCTGGTGCTGTACGGCCCGCCCGCCGGAGACGCCGAGTGGCGGGCCGTCGGCTTCGCCATGGCCGGTGGACTGTGCGAGGCCGCGGCCCTGGCGTGTCTGCTCCGCGGCCTCGTCACCGGCAACCTCTCGATCGTCACGCCGCTGGCGTCGCTGGCCGGCGGCATCGTCGCCGTGATCGCCGTCATCGGCGGCGAAGCGCTCTCCACGCCGGCGATGATCGGCCTGCCGCTGGCCGTGGCCGGCGGCCTGCTCGCCTCCGTCGAGAAGGCGCCCGCCGAGGAGGTGTTCGGTCTGGACGGACCGGAGCGCGATCGACGGCGCCGCCGGCGCCGTCGCCTCGGGAGCGCCGTCTGCCGTCGCGGGCGCGGAGTCCGCCGCTCCGGTTCGGCGCGCTCGCGGCACGTCGGGAGCCGGCTGGGCATTGCTCTCGTCGGCGCTGTTCGCGGTGGTCATCCTGCTGCTGGCGCAGGCCGGCGCCCTGCATCCCGTGGCCATCGCCGCCTATCGGCCGTGCTGGGCACCATGGTGGTGCTGCTCCCGGTGGCCCTGCTGCTCGGCGGGCTCCGCCTTCCGCGCCGGCTGGCCGGGCGCTGCGGGATCGCCGGCGTGTTCGACGCCGCGGGATTCATCCTCTTCGCCGCGGCGATCGCGATCGGGCCGCTGGCGGTCGCCTCGGTGGTCATCGCCCAGGGCGGGACGATGGCGGTCCTGCTCGGCTACCTCGTGCTGCACGAGCGGCTGTCGCGGCTGCAGTACGTGGGCGTGGCCTGCACCTGCGTGGCCTGCACGCTGCTCGCGATCGGCTAGGCGGCCTCTGCGTGGGGCTCCAGCCCGGGGCCTCAGGCGCCGCGTTCGCGGAGGTAGTCCCCCGCGATCTCCCGCAGCCGCGCCCGGTCGAACGGCCACCCGTGCCCGGGGTACACGACGTCGACGTCCAGCCGGCGCAGCACTTCCATCGTCCCGAGGTAGGTCTCGACGTCGGACTCGGGCAGCGTGTCGATCAGCCCGCCGTCGTAGATCGCGTCTCCCGAGATGAGGGCGCGCTCCTCGTGGTCGATGAGCCCGATGCTGCCCGGCGTGTGTCCCGGAAGGTCGACCACCGTGAAGCGCCGGTCGCCGAGGTCGACCTCATCGCCGCCCTGCACGAAGTGCGTCGGAGGCGCGTGCACGACCCGGTAGGTCGCGGGGTCGAAGCCCGGGATAGGGGATCGCGTCGACGAGGATCGGGCGCCGGAATGAAGCCGCTGTCCGCCAGCCGCTCGAGGAGCTCCGTCCGGCCAGGTCGCCGTAGAGCCAGCGGCGCCCTTCCCGGACTTGCGCGCCAGCGTCTGCCCCTCGGCCGGGTGCAGCAGACGCCGCTCGAACTCGTGGAAGCCGCCGATGTGGTCGATGTGAGCGTGCGTGCACAGGCAGACGATCTCCCGGGGGCGCCCGCCGCGCGCGAGACGCGCGAGCACGGGCGCCAGCGCTCCTACCCCGTTGCCGGTGTCGACGAGCAGGTCGCGGTCGCGCCCGCGCAGGTACCAGAGGCCGGCGCGCAGGAGCTCGTCCATGTGCGGCTCCGTGAGCACGGCCGTCCGGCCGGTCACCCACGTGAGGCTGAACCAGTCGGCGGCGACGGGGAGCTGGGGCGCGGCATCCATGACGTCATCCTCTCCGGCGGGCGCGGAGAGATGCAACCGCCGCTCGTCGAGCGCCGCGCCGGGGCTCGAAGAAGCCGTCCAGCCTCACGGATGCCGCCTGCGCGCGCCGCTCCACAACGGGGCGCTCGGATAGACTGAGCCGCGTGCTCACCGTCTTCACAGGCCTGCTGACTTCCCTCTCCTACGCGACCAGCGACATGTTCTCGCAGCGCGTCGCCCGCGGCACGCGGCCACTCACGCAGATGGTCTGGGTGCTCGTCACGGGCGCGGTGATCATCGTGCCGGTGGCGCTCCTCGTAGATGGGCTCCCGCAGGGCGACGAGTGGCGCGGCGCCGGATTGGCGGCGCTCGCCGGTGCTCTCTACTTCGGCGCCTTCTTCTGCCTGCTGCATGGACTCCAGGTCGGCGACCTTGGCCTCGTCTCTGCGCTCACCGCACTGCAGGGGGCGTACGTGGCGGTGGCGGTGATCCTGCTGGGCGCCCCTGTCACCGTGCCGCTGGCGGTCGCCCTCGGCCTCTGCGCCTTCGGGGCGGTGTTCACCTCGTTCGAGGGCCGCGCCCGGTCGGCGCGAGGTGCGCCGTGGGCGCTCGCGGCCGGCGCCCTCTTCGCCGGCGCCATGTTGTGCTACGCCTACGGCGACATCTCCTGGCTCTCGCAGGTGGCTATCTCGCGCTCGGTGTCCCTGCTGATCACTCTCCCCGTCGCGCTTGCTCACCGGCAGCGTCGCGGTGCCGCGCGAGTTGCGTGTCCGCGCCGTGGGAGCGGCCATCCTCGAGTTGTCCGGCGTCCTCCTGCTCACGATCACGTTCGCGCTTGGCCCGCCGACGGTCGCCGGAGTGACCACGACGCAGTTCGGCACCTTCGCCGTGATCCTCGGTTTCGTGCTCCTTCACGAGCGCCCCAAGCCGAACCAGTGGGTCGGCATCGTCTGCGCGATCGTCGGCGTGAGCCTGCTGGCGGTGGTGGTGTGAGGCGGCGGGCGCCTGCGGCGCTCCTCCCGCCGCCCATGCGGCAAGCACACGTTAACCCGGCGTTCGGCATCCGGTAGACTTGGCCGACCCTCCGGGGACCCGGCCCCGCACCCGCGGGCAAGCCGTGCCGAGCCCGGCCGTTCGTCAAGGAGATCCGAGCCGATGGCAGACAACCTCATCGACGACAGTCGACTCAAGAAGACCCAGGAGATGTTCGCCAAGTGCCAGGAGGTCATCTCCGGCGGCGAGTCCAGCTACGCGCGCCTCATCGGCACGCGGCCGATCGTCATGGAGCGCGGCGAGGGCGCCTACTTCTTCGACGTCGACGGCAACTCGTACATCGACTGGTGCATCGGCTACGGGCCCATGATCTTCGGCCACCGGCCCAAGCCCATCCTCGACGCGATCGTCGCCCAGATCACGCAGGGCGGCATGCTGTACACGTTCCCGCACGAGCTCGACTACGAGGTCGGGCGCAAGATCGTCCAGGCGGTGCCCGGCATCGAGCAGCTGCGCTTCGCCAACTCCGGCTCCGAGGCCACGCAGGCCGCCATCCGCCTCGCGCGCGCCTACACCGGCAAGGACAAGGTCATGAAGTGGGAGGGGAGCTACAACGGCTTCCTCGACTGCCACGCCTACTCGCACGTGCCGGCGCTGGGGGCCGCCGGCACCGAGAAGTTCCCGCGCACGCTGCCCTCGGGGGCAGGCATCCCCAAGGCCATGGAAGAGACCATGGTCATCGCCCCGTTCAACGACATCGACGCGGTCGAGGTGCTCATCAAGCGCCACCGCGACCAGCTGGCCTGCGTGCTGGCCGAGCCGATCCTCGGCGACGCCGGCATCATCCCGCCGGTGCCGGGGTTCCTCGAGGGCCTGCGCCGCATCTGCGACGAGAACGACGTGGTGCTGATCTTCGACGAGATCATCACCGGCTTCCGCGTCTCGCTGGGCGGCGCCCAGGAGCTGTACGGGGTGACGCCGGACATCACCTGCATCGCCAAGGCCGTCGGCGGCGGCACGCCGGGCGCCGCCGCGTTCGGCGGCAAGAAGGAGATCATGGAGCTCGAGGCCGACGGCACCGTGCTGCACGGCGGCACCTACAGCGGCAACCCGCTGACGCTGGCCGGCATGAACGCCGCGCTCGACATCCTGATCAACGACCGCGAGCGCGTCTACGGGCACCTCAACACGATCGCCAACGCGATGGTGCAGGGCATGCGCGGCATCTTCGCCGAGAACGGCGTGCCTGCGTACATCAGCCAGGTCGGCCCGATGTGGCAGGTGTTCTTCGGCCACGAGGAGCCGGTGACGAAGTACCGTCAGGCGCGCGCCAGCGACACGCGCTTCTTCGAGCATCTGCAGACCGAGTGCCAGATGCGCGGCGTGTACTTCCACAACTTCAACTTCGAGCGCTTCTTCGCGAGCACGGCGCACACCAAGTCCGAGGTCGACCGCAGCCTCGAGGTGATCGCCGAGGCGACGAAGATCGTCAAGACGCGGCTCAGCACGCTGCCCGAAGGGGTCTGAGCCGCACACACGCTTCGTGCGCACGAGGGGCGCCCGGCGGCCGTCAGCGGCGGCCGGGCGCCCCTCGGCGTTCCCGGGACGGCCGCGCCCCGCGCCCTCCGCGCTGCCGGCCACCCTCCGCGCTGCCGGGCGCTTCGGTGCCGGCGCGGCCGCGGGCGGTCGTCACGGCGACGACGGGTCAGCGCAGGCTGAGCACCCAGAACGCCTGATAGGCGACCACGGCGGCGAGCACGCCCGCCAGCAGCGCCGCCGCGACGGTCGCGACGCGGTACACGCGCAGGCGCCAGAGCAGGAGCGCGCCGACCGTGACGATGCCCACCTTGAAGGCGAGGGCCGGCACCGTGCCGGCGCGGAGGAAGTAGTCCATCACCCCGTTGGACTCGGTGGCGAACCCCAGCCACAGGGAGTACCGCGTCAGGGCGAGGTCCGCGACGTTGAGCGCCCAGAGCTCGATGAGGAGGAGCAGGAGCAGCCGGTCTCGCGACTCGCTCGGGTAGGCCAGCGTCCTGTGCCGCCGCGGGAAGCTCATCGCGCCAGCCTCGACGTCACGATGCTGTACACGCCGCCGGACGAGACGATCCAGGCGACGCCGTCGCCGCTGACGGCGACCTCCTTGACGTCGCCGTCGACGGTCGCGATGAGGAAGGCGGCGCCGCCCAGGCGGCGACCCATGACGCGGGAGCCGATCGCCGTCTTCTCGCCCCAGACGACCGTCTTCCCGTCGTAGGCGGGCCCGGCGAGGCCGGACAGGCCGGTGGCGAGCTTCGTCGTCCCGCCGCCGTCCACGCTGACGGCGGCGACCACGCCGGCGCCCGGCGTGTCCGAGCCCTGGCCCCAGACGAGCGTGCGTCCGGCCAGGGCGATGCTCGAGAGCCGGTCGCCGGTCAGATCGGCCGTCACGGCCCAGCTCGTGCCACTGGCGAGCTCCTCGGCCGTGAAGGGTCCGGTCCAGCTGTGCGCCCAGACGACGAGACCACCGGAGACCACCGGCGCGCCGCGCTGGGAGGCGATCGGGAAGCCCCACTCGCCGTAGATCCGCGCGCCCCAGATGGCCGGCTCGCCGAGCCGGCTGGCCGAACACCACACGGCGAGGTCCCCGGAGATCGCCGGGTTGGAGTAGACGGAGCCGACGTCGCCCAGCGTCCAGCGGCGGCCGCTCTGGGTGTCGTAGGCGACGGCCTGCGCGGCAAGGCTCTCCTGCCGCTCGGCCTCGAACCAGATCGCGTAGCGCTCGCCGATCGCGGGGTCCCAGGTGGTGCGCATCCCGGGGCCGGGGCCCAGCAGGCGGACGGTGCCTTCGCCGAGCTGGACGTATTCGATAGAGGCCCCGTCCTGCCAGATGAGGCGCGGGCCGTTGAGCGCCACGCCGCTGAACACGCGGCCGGGCTGGCCGGTGATGGTCCAGCCGTCGGCCGTCTTCTCGATCGCCGGCGGCTGGACGGAGTAGGTGCGCTCGAGGCGGTAGCCGGCGGCCCCGAGGGCGCCCCCGGCGAAGATGATGACCAGCGAGATGATCGCCGCGCGCAGCCAGGAGGGCCGGCGCGGCGGGCGTGAGCCGTCCCCCTCCGCGGGCGCCGCGGCCATCGCCGGCGCCGCCGGAGGCGCGATGGGCGGCGCCGGCGTGCGCGCGCCGTCCGCCGGTCCCGGCCGGCTGGTCAGCTCGTCCGGCACAGGTGCAGCAGGTCCGCGTAGACGCCGTAGGCCGTCTGCGGCACGAGCGCATGCCGCTCGCTCACGAGGACGTCGGCCATGAGGTCGGTGTGGAGCAGCGCGCCGAGCGACTCTCCGCTCACGGCCGCCAGCGGGTGCTCGATGTCGAGTTCCTCGGCCCGCAGCCGGGCGCGGACCGGGCCGGCGGGGACGGGGCCACCCGGGCCGGGCGGCGACGCCTCTCCCGGCCCGGCGGCTTCCCGCCAGACGCTGGAGACGAGCCGCAGGCGCCGGCCCTGCTCGCGCGCCCGCACGATGCGCTCGAGCGGCACGTCCGCCAGGCTCTCGCGCTCGACGTCGGCCGGCGTGATGCCCGCGCCCATGGCGACGTTGGCGAGCGCGGCGGCCTTGCTGGCCGCGTCCCAGCCGTCCACGTCGTTGCTCGGGTCGGCCTCGGCGTAGCCCTCGGCCTGTACCTGCGCGAGGGCGTCTTCGTAGCTCCGTCCCGTTCCCATGGCGTCGATGATGAAGTTGGTCGTGGCGTTGAACACGGCGTCGAAGCCGAGCAGCGTGCAGTCGGGCAGCGCGTACTCGAGGAGGCTGAACACGGGCAGGCCGTCCATGACGGTGCTCTCGAAGCGGATGCGGCGGCCGGCCGCAGCGGCGGCCGCCGCGACCTCCGGCCAGCTCCAGGCGATGGGCCCCTTGTTGGCCGTGACCACGTCCATGCCGAGGCGGAACGCCTCGAGGACGTGGTCCGTCGCGGCCGGCGTGTACGACGTGGCGCCGGCGGCCACGCTCGAGAGGTCGCCCATCACGGTGAGCTCGACGAGCACGTCCGCCTTGGAGGCGGCGAGCAGCTCGTGGGCCGGCCGGGCCGCCTGCGGCGGGGCCGGCCCGTCGCCGACCGCCGCGAGCACCTCCGCCGGCGTCAGGCCGGCGGGGTCGAGCAGGCTGCCGTGCCGCGTGCCGGCCGCAGCGACCAGCACGCGCAGCCCGTGCCTCTCGGCGAGCACCCGCTCCTGTGCGGCCAGCAGCTCGCAGAGCGCGCGCGCGACGCTGCCGAAGCCGAGCAGGCAGAGCTTGACCTCGCGCGGACCGCTCAGGGGAGCCGGTTCGTCGTCGAAGCCGGACAGCGAGATGCTGACGTCCCGTGGGGCGCCGGCCGGCACCGAGCCCGGGGACAGGCTCGGATGTCGAGGACCAGCGGGGCCGGCCGTCATCGCACCGAGCGCGAGAGGTCGCCGACGGCCGCGACGAGCCGCTCGAGCTCGCCCTCGGTGGTGTACGGGGCGAGCCCGACGCGCACGAGGCCGCCGCGGTCCTGCAGACCGAGCTTCTCGACGAGGCGCTGGGCGTAGAAGTCGCCGTCCCAGGTGAAGAGGCCGCGCGCTCCGAGCGCGCGGCACACCTCTCCGGCCTGGAAGCCGTCGAGCGTGAACGACACGGTCGACGTGCGCGGGCTGCCCTCCGGCGGCCCGTAGATCGTGAGGCCGGGGACGCCGGCGAGCTGCTCGCGCAGCCGCTTCGCCAGCGGCTGCTCGTAGGCCTCCCCGGCCAGCATTCCGGCGACGACCGCCTTGCGCCGGCCCTGCAGGCCGGCGGGGAGGCGGTCTTCCACCATCTTGAGGTGCCGCTCGCCGAGGTCGGCGATGAAGTCGACTGCCGCGGTGGTGCCGGCCATGCCCTCGTGGTTCAGCGTGCCCGTCTGCCACACGAACGGCGGGTCGAGGTCCTGCGTGGAGAGGCGGACCGGCTCGAGCAGCTCCGTCGTCTCGCGGCGCGCGTACATGAGGCCGACGTGGGGGCCGAAGAACTTGTAGGCCGAGCAGAGCAGGAAGTCGCAGCCGACGGCCTCGACGTCGATCGGCCCGTGCAGCGCGTAGTGCACCGCGTCGATGACGCGAAAGCGCCCCGATGTCGCGCGCCAGCGCAGCCGCGCGCGCGACGTCGTTCACGGTGCCGACGGCGTTGGAGGCGTAGCCGACGGCGACGACCTTGGTCTTGCCCGGCACGACGAGCCGCTCGAAGGCGTCCCAGTCGAGGGTGCAGGTCGCGAGGTCCACGGGCACCTCGCGGACGACTGCGCCGCGCTCGGCCAGCCGCATCCACGGGCCGCGGTTGGCCTCGTGGTCGAGCTCCGTGATCACCACCTCGTCGCCGGGGCGGATGTCGCGCGCGATCGCGTCGCTGAGCAGGAAGGCGAGCGTCGTCATGTTGGCGCCGTAGGCGACCTCGTCCCAGGCGCAGCCGAGGAGGTCGGCGCCCGCCTCCTGTGCGGCCTGGATGACGGCGTCCGTCTCCTCCGAGGTGACGAAGGCGCCGTGGATGTTGCAGTTGTGGTTGGTGAGGTAGTCGAGCACCGCGTCCAGCACGCGCTGCGGCGTTTGCGTGCCCCCGGGGCCGTCGAGGTAGGCTGCGGGCTGGCCGTCGACCGTCCGCCTGAGCGCGGGGAACTGGCTGCGGACATAGGCGACGTCGAACGCGGACATGAGCTCACCTCGGGCCGATCGTGGCAGGGACACAAGTGTACCGTCCCGGTGCAGGAAAGGCGCGCGCGGGGCAGGATGGTAGGACGATGCCGACGAGCGGCGACAATGCAACGATGAGAGAGGCCGACAGCGCGCGCGACAGGAGACTGGAGCGCGCGCTCGACCGCGAGTTCCCCGTCATCTGCTTCGCGTGGGACGGTACCGCCGTGCCGCGCCGGGACACTGACGCCTCGGCGGTGCGCAGCCGCGTGGAGCGGCTCGCGGCCCTGGGCGTGGACATCGCCGTCGTCAGCAGCGCCGACGTCGCCGACGTGGACGAGCAGCTGCGCGCGCGGCCCGGCGTCGAGGGCCGCCTCTTCCTCTATCTTTCGCGCGGCTCCGAGGTCTACGTCGTCGGCCCGGCCGGGCCGCGCCTCCTCGAGCGCCGCGAGGCCAGCTCACTCGAGGAGGACCAGCTGGCCGCCACGGCCGAGGCCCTCCGCGAGCGGCTGACGGCGGCGGGCCTCGACGTCGCCCTCGTGCAGAAGCACCTCAACCGGCTGTCCATCGACCTGTACCCCGCCTGGACGGAACCGCCGGGGACGGCGGTCGGCGACCTGCAGCGGGAGGTCGACGCGCGCCTGCGCGCCGCCGGCTACCGCGACGGCCTGCACGAATGCATGGAGCTGGCGCGCGAGCTGGGCCGTGAGGCCGGCCTCGCGTACCCCGCCATCACGAGCGATGTCAGGCACATCGACATCGGCCTCACCGGCAAGAGCGACGCGATGCACGCGGTGTCGCGCGGGCTCGTGACGGGGCGCGGTCGCCGGCCGCAGGACCTGCTGGTGCTCGGCGATACCTTCGGCCCCGTCGCCGACGGGCAAGGTACGGACTCGGCCATGCTCATCCCGGAGCTGCGCCGTGCCGTGTACGTCAGCGTCGGCCAGGAGCCGGCCGGCGTGCCGCCGCAGGTGCTGCACGCCGGCGGCGGCCCGACCTCCTTCCTCGACATCCTGCACGATCAGCTGGCCATGCGCGAGATCGTCGCCCAGCGAGAGCTTCCCGGAGCCGACGACCGACCCGGCGTGGCGGTTCGAGGTCAAGGGCTTCGACCCCTTCCGCGAGCGCGAGGTCGAGACGTGGCTCACGGTCGCCAACGGCGAGACCGGCACGCGCGGAGCGCTCGAGGAGGGCTCGGCGATCTCGACGCCGGCCACCTTCGTCGCCGGCGTCTACGGCGACGGGACCGACGACCCGCCCTTCCGCCAGCCGGTCCCGGCGCCGGACTGGACCGGCCTTCGGCTCATGGTGGCCGGCAGCGCGATGAGCCTCTCCAACGGCGAGATCATCGACCACGAGCGCGTGCTGGACATGCGCCACGGCATCGTGTTCCGCTCGTGGCGGCAGCGGCTGCGCAGCGGACGCACCGTCCGCGTCCGCACGGCACGCTTCGCCTCGCTGGACGATCGCCAGGTGATGGCCGCGCGTGCGGAGGCCACGCCCGAGGACTTCTCCGGCTCCATCGTCTGGCAGAGCGCCATCGGCGTGTCGCACGCCGGCGGGCCGACCAAGGAGACGCGGTTCGACGTGCTCGACGACCCGCCGGGTCTGATCGCGAGCACCCGCGGCCGCAACGGCGGCGGGCACGTGCTCGCGGTGACGACCAACCCGGCGCCCGGGTCGCCCGTCACGCGCACCCCGCAGCAGGCGCGCGACGTCATCGGCGGGCGCCTCGAGCCGGGCGATCCGGCCACCGTCGACCGGCTCGCCGCGATCGCCTCCGCGCGCACCAAGGTGCCGTCGCCGGAGGTCGCGCGGCGAGCCCTCCAGCGCGCGCGCGACCTCGGCTACGACGAGCTGCTGCGGCGGCATCGCGCCGCGTGGGACGCCGCCTGGGACGCCGCCGACGTGCGCATCGACGGCGACGCCGGCGACCAGCACGCGCTCCGCTTCGCCATCTACCACATGATCAGCACGGCGCACCCCACCAAGGACACCGTCTCGATCGGCGCCCGCGGGCTGGGCGGCATGTCCTACTTCCTGCACGTCTTCTGGGACACCGAGATCTTCGTGCTGCCGTTCTTCATCTACACCCAGCCGGAGACGGCGCGCACGCTGCTCAAGTACCGGTACCGCAACCTGCCGGGGGCGCGGCAGAAGGCCGCGCAGATGGGGTTCCGCGGTGCGCTGTACCCCTGGGAGTCGGCGGACAAGGGCGTCGAGACGACGCCGCCCTACGGCTACGGCCCCAGCGGCGAGCAGGTCCCCATCCTCTCCGGCCTCATGGAGCACCACATCTCGGCGGACGTGGCCTGGGGGACGTGGGAGTACTGGAAGGCGACCGGCGACGACGCGTTCATGGCCGGCATGGGCGTCGAGATCATGCTGGAGACGGCGCGGTTCTGGGTCTCGCGCGCGGCGCGCGACCGCGAGGGCCGCTATCACGTGCGCGTCGTCGTGGGCCCGGACGAGTACCACGAGGGCGTGGACGACAACGCCTACACCAACGTCCTGGCGCGCTGGAACATCAAGCGCGCCATCGAGGCGCTCGCCTGGCTGGAGACGGTGGACGACGCCTACGCGGACGAGCTCAAGAAGCGCCTCGAGCTCACGGTCACCGAGCTCTTCGGCTGGCGCAAGGTCATCGACGGCTACGTGGACGGCTACGACCCGGAGACGCTGCTCTACGAGCAGTTCGCCGGGTTCTACGACATGGACGACGTGCCGATCGAGAAGCTTCGGCCGCGGCCGATGGCCGCGGACCTCCTGCTCGGCCGCGACGTCACCCTCATCAGCAAGGTGGTCAAGCAGGCGGACGTCGTGATGCTCTGTCACGTGCTCGCCGACGAGATCGACGAGAAGACGACGCGCGCCAACTACGACTACTACGAGCCCATCACCTGCCACGGCAGTTCGCTCAGCCCGGGCATCCACGCCGCCGTGGCGGCGAGGCTGCACGACGTCCCCGAGGCGACCGACGTACTTCAAGATGGCGGCGGCGATCGACCTCGCCGACAACATGGGCAACGCGGCCGCCGGCCTGCACATGGCCACCATGGGTGGCCTGTGGCAGGCGGCCGTCATGGGCTTCTGCGGCGTGATGCGCCGCGGCGAGGCGCTGCGCCTGGACCCGCAGCTGCCGGAGGCCTGGGAGCGGGTCCGCCTGCCCCTGCGGTTCCGCGGCGCGCACCTGCAGCTGGACCTTCGCGCCAGAAAGGGCGGCGTCGACGTGGGTATAACCGTCGAGAAGGCGCCGGTCACCTTGCAGCTGGACGGGGAGGAGCGCGAGCTCCAGCCCGGCCGTCACAAGCTGCGGCGGCGCGACGGACGACCTTGGCAGGTGGACGCCGGATGACGCTTCTCGTCGCAGTCGCAGACGCAGCCGCGGACCAGGAACTGGTCGCGTCGGCAAGAGCGCTCGCGGCGGCCGCTCGCTGGGAGGTGCGCGGCGTGCACGTGCGCGAGCCCGGCCTCCCGGAGCCCGGGAGCGCCGATCTCGAGGGCCTCGAGCTCACGGCCATCGACGGCGACCCCGTCGAGGCGCTCACCAGGCTCGTCGGCGGCGCCGCGGTCGACGCCTTCGCGTTCGGCCTGAGCTGCTCGTGCGGCCCCGGTGCGGCGCCGGGGATGGGCCACGTCGCCGAGGCGCTGCTCAACGGCCACGTCGCCCCGGTGCTGCTGGTCCGCCCGGGCATGCGCCCGGTCTCCACCCTCAAGCGCCTGTACGTGCCGCTCGAGGGCAGCCCGTCCACCTCGGCGGCGATGCGGGCCGCAGACGACGCCCTGTGCGCACGCGGCCGCGAGATCGTCATGCTGCACGTGGTCACCGGCGACACGCCGGCGGAGATCGGCAGCCTGCCGGCGCCGCGCATGACGGACCAGGAGCACTACGAGTGGAGCGCCTGGCAGGACGAGTTCACGATGCGCTTCTCGACCTGTCCTGAAGGCGGCCGCCACCGCGTGGCCGTGCGCGTCGGCGAGCCTGCCGGCATCATCGCCGAGGAGGCCGGCAAGAACGGCGCCGAGCTCATCGTGCTGTCGTGGAGCGGGAGCTTCGAGAGCGGCCACGGCGCCGTGATCAAGGAGCTTCTGAACACGGCGCCCTGCCCGCTCCTCCTCGTGCCCAGCGACGTTCCGGCGCCCGACGCCGTGTGAGCCGGCGTCCAGGACGGCGCCGGCGGCGGAGCGGCGCGCCTAGGTGGCTCGCGCCGCCCGCCTGGCCTCCGGCCGGCTCGGCTTTGCCGCGTCGCCCGTCAGCACCGCCGCCTTCTTGCCGTAGACCGCGATGAGCACGACGCCGATGATGACGCTCACGATGCTCACCCACTGCGGCTGCGTGAGGTGCCAGAACCAGATGGGGTTGCGGCGCACGAACTCCACCAGGATGCGCTCGACGCCGGAGAGGACGAGGAACCAGCCGAACGTCCACCAGCCGGACTTGTCGTAGCGCGTCGCCAGTCGCCAGAGGATCCAGACGACGAAGCTCATGGCGATGATCTCGTAGATGGGGCGTGGGCTGGACGCGCACGCCGGGCGGGGTGGGGACGGTGCCGTGCGGGTAGCCCATCGCCCACGGCAGCGTGCTCACCTTGCCGTAGTCGCCGTCGCCGGCGAGCTGGCAGCCGATGCGGCCGATGGCGTAGCCCATCGCGACGGCCGGCGCCACGGCGTTGGCGATGATGTCCAGCGGGTGACGCCGCACGAGCGTCCAGCCGACGACGCCGAGGAACCCGCCGATGAGGCCGCCGTACCAGACGAACCCGGCGCCGCTGAAGGCGACCTGCCAGAACTCCGCCTTGATCGCGGCGTAGTTCTCGATGAGGTAGTAGATGCGCGCGAAGACGAAGCCGCCGACGCCGGCGGCGATGATGAGCTCGTAGGCGAACTCCTCCGGCACGCCGCGGCGGCGCACCAGCGGCCGCACGATGGTGAGGCCGGGCACGATGAGCGCCAGCGCGGCCATGAGGCCGAAGCTGTAGAAGCGGAAGTCGCCGATCTGGAAGAGGATGGGGCGCATGGGTCGTCAGTCTAGGTCTTCCCGCTCGGGCGCGGCCACCAGACGGGCTCGCTGAGGCTCGTGGATCAGGCGGGCGGGCCGGCGTACGCGCCGCCCGCCAGCTCCTCTCGCCAGCGCCGGGTCCACGTCGCCGTTGTACGGCGAGACGGCGTTGGCGGCGCCGGCGCCCGCGGCCAGGCGCAGCGCCGCGGCCGCGCCTTTCCCGCGCTGCAGCGCGAGCGTCAGGCCGGCGGCGAAGCAGTCGCCGGAGCCCGACGGGGTTCACCGCTCTGACCGGCCGCGTGGAGGTGCGCCATTCGGCGCCGTCCAGGAGGGCCACGGCGCCGGCGGCGCCCAGCGTGAGCACGGCGCCGGCGGCTCCTGCCGCGACGAGCCGCCGGCAGAGCGCGAGGCCCTCGGCCACGAGCTCGTCCGTCGCCGCCGTCTTCTCGTCGTCGCAGTGCAGCTCCGGGGCGCCGACGGCGGAGCACGCCTCCGCCAGGTTCACCTTGACGAGGTCGGGGCGCTGGGCGAGCGCGCCGGCGAGCTGCTCGTCGGCGGCGTCGACCAGCGTCCTGTAGCCCGCGGCCTGGGCGGCGCCGACGAGGGCGGCGTAGAAGCCGGGCGAGACGCCCGGGGGCGCCGCCCCGGTGACCACGGCCCACTCGCCGGGTCCGGCCGGCCGGGCGCCGGCGAGCTCCAGCAGCGCCCGCTCGTCGGCGGGCGAGACCTCCGGGCCGAACTCGTACAGGCGCGTGACGGAGCCGTCGTCCCCGAGGACGACGGTCGAGACGCGCGCCTCTCCGTCCGTCACGACCACCTCGAGCTCCAGTCCCTCGTCCTGCGCCAGCTCGGCGATGAGCCGCCCGCCGCGGCCGCCGGCGAAGCCGGTGAGCAGCGCTTCTCCGCCCAGGGCCCTGGTGGCGCGGGCGACGTTCGCTCCCTTGCCGCCCGCCTGCGTGCGCAGCGCCCGGCAGCGCGTCGTGCCGCCGGGCCGCACGCGCTCGGCGGCGAGCATGCGGTCGATGGCGAGATTGGGGCAGATGACGAGGGTCATGACCCTCCCGGGCCGGCGAGCTTGAGGAGCGCCTCAGCGCTTGACGTGCACGTACCCTTTGCCGTCGGAGATCTTCACCTTCGTGTCGAGCGCCGCCGAGAAGCCCTGCACGCGCTGCAGGATGCTGTCGGCCTCGGAGCCCGTGGCCAGAGAGGGCACGCCGGACCCGCCGCCGACCACCGGGACGAGCTGTGCGTCGATGCCGTCCTCCGAGACCTTGGCGCGCACGAGCATGGTCTCGGCGGTCTCGCCGCTGAAGCCGCTGAACACGAGGTTGCCCAGGCTGTAGAAGATGAGGCCGCCGTGGTAGGCCTCGACGCCGTCGAGCAGGTGCGGGTGGTGCGCGAACACGATGTCCGCCCCCGCGTCGATCGCCGCCTTGCCCTCGCTCTCCTCGAGGTACGTCGGGGCGCGCTTGTACTCGAAGTTCCAGTGCCAGCCGACGATCACGTAGTCGGCCTTCTTCTTGGCCGCCTTGATCGCCGCCTTGACGGCGCCGATGTCCGCGCGGCCCGGCGCCGTGCCCGGGCTCGTCGACGTCGCCGGGTAGCCCACCGGCAGCACGTCGGAGAAGCCGAGGAAGGCGACCTTGGCGCCATCCTTGGTCTTGAGCACGGAGCCGCCCATGGCCTGCTTGAGGTCCTTGCCGGCGCCCACCACGGTGATGTCGTTCTGCTTGCAGTACCTGATGCTGTCGA
The DNA here is from genome assembly GCA_963739595.1 of uncultured Thermoleophilia bacterium. GTDB lineage: Bacteria > Actinomycetota > Thermoleophilia > UBA2241 > UBA2241 > CAIXSE01. The sequence goes on along the minus strand of CAVUBA010000010.1, from coordinate 19,692 downwards.
GGAGGCCGCTGTCGCCCATGTCGCCGGCGTGGTTGTTGGCCATGGTGACGACATTGATGCCGCTCTTGGCCATCGCCGGCGCGAGGTCCGGATTGCCCTTGATGACGACGTCCTTCCAGCCCTGGGGGTCGCCGCCGGTGGTGAGCGGGCTCTCCAGGTTCACGAAGCCGAAGTCGCTCTTCTCGAAGGTCGGCGCGATGCTCTTGAAGAGGCTGCTGCCCATGCTGGCGACCACCCCGCTGACGCCGAAGCCGCCCATGGTGTCGCCGCCGGCGGTGACCGAGAAGGTCGGGGCGGCGCTGGGCGTCGGGCTCGGTGAGGGCGTCGGCGACGTCTCGGCGGCGGATGCTGAAGCGGCAGGAGCCGGCGTGGCCGCGACGGTCGCGGCCGGGGCGCCGCCATCCGCCGTCTTGTCGCCGCTGCCGAAGGGACCCCAGCCGGCCGCGGCGGCCACGCCGGCGGCCGCGGCCACGATGAGGGCCGAGCACGATGAGGAGCGACGAGCAGGCCGCCGCCTCTGCGCCTGCGGCGGCGACCGCCGCCGCGGCTGTCTCGAGGCGGCCTGTTCGCCGCCCTGCGGCGGGGCCGAGACCGCCGGCGGGCGGGGCGTCTCCGGCGCGATACACCGTGTACGGCCTGTCGTGTCTGGGCGGCGTGCTCATCGGCATCCAATAGTACACGCGCGACCCGGCCGGCGCGTTCGCCGCCGCCCGCCGCCGGCCTCGTCCGGCTACCGCTTCAGGAGACCGGACCCGCCGGGCGATAAGATGACCGGGGGTCGTCTTGCAGGGGGGCAGCGTGCCCGCAGCGCGGCGCATCAGCAGCATCCTGGCCGTCACCATCGCGGTGGCGTCGCTGTGCCTCGTCGTCGCGCTTGCCCTCGTCTTGCCGGCGTGCAGCCTCCACGCCACCGCCGACAAGGCCGCGGACCGGCCGCGGACTCTCGACCTTGCCGGTCACCAGTTCGCGGAGGCGGCCGACGCGCTGCGCGCGGGCGATCGGGACGCCTTCTTCCAGTGGCTGCCCGTCGATGGAAGCCCGGCGGCGGTCAAGGCGCAGGACGGGCTCGCCGCCGTCTTCGACACGCTTTCGCGCCTGCCGTGGCGCTCGTTCGGGTTCAAGGTCACGCCCGTCGACGCGCGAGCCCGGGGTCTACCGCGTCGTCGGTTCGGGGCAGCTGGGGGCTGCAGGGCCGCCGGACCGGCTGGCGGTCGTCCGCTATCTGAAGCTGAGCCCGTCGACCGACGCGGCCGTGGTCACCGGCGACGTGACGCCGGAAGACCTGCGCCGGCGCTATCTGATGGCGCTGCACGACCCCGTCGTGCTGCAGCGCCCCGGCCTGATCGTGCTCGCCGACCGCTGGGCGCGCGACCGCGCCGGCGAGGTGATGGCCGCGGCCGTGCGCGCGCGGCCGCGGCTCGCCGCCCTCGGTGTCGGCGCGCGCCCCACCGTGCTCGTCACCGTCTACGGCTCGGTCGAGGACGTGCGCGACGCGCTGGGCTTCAGCGCCGACAGCTCGCGCCTCGTCTTCTTCTCTCACCCGTCGCTGCGTGTCGCCGACGAGGACTGGCCCACGTACGACGTCGGCGTCATGGGCCCCTGGCTTCGTGACCTCGGCATGTCCATGGACGACGTCCTCACGCACGAGCTGGCCCACGCCTACACGGTGCGCTGGTTCGCGGGGGTCGAGCACCCGCCGTCCCTGCTCATCGAGGGGATCGCCGAGGCGGCCGAGGGCCTCCCGGAGGCTTCCTCGCTGCGTGACGAGGTCGCCACCGGCGACCAGTTGTGGCCGCTGCCCGAGTCGTTCGCCTCGGCCGATGTGTGGGAGAACGCGGGCTCGGAGGAGGTCGGTCTGGGCTACGAGGTCGGCGGCTCGCTCGTCTCCTACGTCGTCTCGCACTGGGGCGCCGGCAAGCTGCGCCCGTTCGTCCAGGCGGTCGCGGCCGGCGAGCCGACGGAGGCCGGCATGGACGAGGCGCTCGGCGGCGCGCTCGGCGTGACGTGGGGCCAGTTCTACGCCGGCTGGCGCCGCTTCGTGCTCGCCGGAGGCTGAGGGCCGGACGGCGCGCCCGCCGCGGGGAGCGGCGAGGGTGAGGCCCGGAGCCGGCCGGGGAGCCGCGGCCCGGATCCGGCCGTACAATCGACCGATGACTCCCGCCTCCCGAAGGACCAGTCCGCTCCTCCTCCTCGCCGGTGCGGCCCTCGCCGTCGCCGTGACGGCGCTCGTGGCCTTCGGCGCGCTGCTGCCGGCGCTCACGGAGGACAAGGCCGAGACGCGCCCGGCCGCCCGGACGGTGACGGCCGCCGACGTCGACGCCGCGATGACGCGCGCGACGCAGGCGCTCGGCGCGCGCGACCCTGCCGCATGGGAGGCGGCGCTTCCCGCGGAGGGCGGCGACGCCCGTCGCGCGGTCGACGCCCTGTACCGCCACCTGGTGCGGCTGCCGTGGACGAGCGTGCGCCTCGTCGCCGAGCCGGTGCGCGGCCATCCCGGGCGCTTCTACGTCGGCGCGGTCGGCGAGCTCGGCGGAGCCGACCCCGCCGACCGCATCATGGCCCGCCGCGTCTTCGACGTCTCACTGCGCGGCGGCGGTCTGGTCCTGCTGCACGACGTGACGCCGCGCGACGTCCGCGGACAGGAGATCATGGCCTTTCGGCGCCCTGTGGCGGTGCGGCGCAACGGGCTCATCGTGATCGCCGACAAGAGCGAGCAGTCCGGCGCCGAGGAGCTGGCACGGGCGGGTGGTCCGGCGCGCGAGCGCCTGACGCTGCTCGGCATCGCCTCGCGCAGGCCGGTCGTGGTCTACTACTACTCCTCGCGGGCCGAGCTGGTCCGCTCCCTCGGCGAAGACCCGGACGAGCCGCGCATCCGCTTCTTCTCTCACCCGCCGGCCCACCTGGGCGACGCTCCGAGCTGGACGCGGGACATCGGCGTGCTCGCCCCTGCGCTCGCCGGCAAGGAGTCCTGGACGCCGCAGATGCTGGCGCACGAGCTGACGCACGCCTACACCACGCGCTGGTTCCAGGGGACCAAGCACGCGCCGACGCTGCTCGCGGAGGGCCTGGCGACGGCTGTCGAGGGCGGCCGCACGTTCCAGCCGCTGCGCGACGACCTGGCCGCCGAGTCGTTCGGCGTTCCCGCTGGAGAAGGCTCTGCGCGCGAAGAGCCTCTGGAAGGGCAACCGCATCGACAAGGTCCGGCTCGCGTACCTGGAGGGTGCTTCGCTCGTCCTCTACGTGATGGACCGCTGGGGCCTGCGCGGCCTGAGGAGCTTCGTCACGGCCGTCAGCGATTCCGACCTGACGGCCGAGGGGCTCGACCAGGCGTCGCGCCGGAGCGTGGGCGTGAGCTGGGACGAACTGCGCACGGGCTGGACGGCCTTCGTGCAGACGCTCCCGTAGGGAGCGCGCGTCAGACGACGGATTCGGTGAGGTGACGACGCCGCGGCGCACCACACGCTGGCACGCAGGATGCACCGGCAGCTGATCCCGGCCCGCGGCTGGACGTACCGGTCCTGTCGTGCGTACCTCCGTAAGGTTGCGGCCCCCGCCGCTGGGGGGTACACCCTACGTAGCGTCACCACTGCGGAAGGAGACCCCATGCGGTCCAGAGTCCTGATCCTCGTATCTCTCGTCGTCCTGGCGGCCGTCGCCCTGGTCGTCGGCGTCGCCGTCGCGGGCGCCGGCCAGCCCGATCCGCTGCCGGCCATCTCGGCTCCGGACCTGCTGGCGAAGATGGCGCAGACCAAGGACGTGACCGCCGTCAGCGGGGACGTCTCGTGGCACAACGGCCTCTTCGGCGACCTTGGTTCGGTGGCCGGGAGCGGCATGGCGCAGGCTCCGGCGCAGTCGCCGCTCACGAGCGACGGCTCCGGCCGCATCTGGGTGAGCGACGCCGGCGCCAAGGTCGAGTCGCAGGGCTCCGGCGGCGACCAGGTGGTCGTCGTCGAACAAGGCCGCGCGCACCGCCTGGGTGTACGACTACGCGCAGAACACGGTCAAGAAGGTCGTCGTGACGGGCAAGGCGCCGGCGGAGACAGCGTCTCCGGCGCCCTCCGCCACGTTCATGACCCCCGCGGCGATCACTCTGTACCTTCAGCAGGTCGCCCGCTTCGCCACCGTCGAGGTGGCCGGGCAGGCCAGCGTCGCCGGCCAGGACGCCTACCTGCTCCGCATGACCCCGGTGGCCAAGGACAGTGCCCTCGGCTACGTCCAGGCGGCCATCGACGGCAAGACCATGGTGCCGCTGCAGGTCGAGGTGTTCGCGAAGGGCGGCACGGCGCCCGTCATTCGCTTCGGTTTCGACACCGTCAGCTACGGCTCCATCGACCCGGCGACGTTCGCCTTCGCGCCGCCCGCCGGCGCCAAGGTGACGACCAAGGCGATCGACGCCAACGTCATGAAGGCGAAGATGCAGCAGGCGCAGAAGGCGCACGCCGGCAAGGCCGCGCCCACCACGGCGCAGAAGGCGCAGGCGATGCAGCAGGTGCAGCGCGCACTGCTCACCCGCGGCCAGGTCGCCAAGCTCGTCCCGTACAAGCTCGCCTGGGCGCGCGGCTACACCGCCCGGCCGTTCCAGTGGGGCTACGCGTTCGGCAAGGGCGGCCCGCTGACGTCCTCCGGGACGCCGCTGATGAAGGCGCTCGGCGCCGCGACCGGCATGGGCCTGGGAATGGGACAGCAGCCGTCGCTGCCGTCGGGGTCGAAGACGGCGACCATGGGCCCGAGTAGCGTGCTGCTCTACGGCCAGGGCTTCGGCACCATCGCCTGGCCCAGACGAAGACCACCCCCGACCTCGCGAAGCAGCTCCAGACGCTGCAGAAGACCTCGCAGATCCTCGGCACAACCACGGTCGGCAACGTGAAGGCGCAGGTCGTCGGCACGCCTCTCGGCGGTATCGTCGTGTGGCAGCAGGGCGGAACCACGCTCGTCGCCGGCGGCATGGTGCCCATGAGCGATCTGGAGGCGTTCGCAAGTTCCGTTCGCTGACGTGGAATCCGGCGAGACGCGCGACGTCGCGGAAGCGCAGAGCCTGAGTGAACCGGAGGGGGCGCGGTCCGGGCAGCACGGCTGCGACGGTCGCGCCCCCATCTTGAGCACCCACGCGCTCAGCAAGCAGTTCGGCGGCCTGCGCGCGGTCGACGGTCTGGAGATAGAGGTCTGCAAGGGCGACGTGTTCGGGTTCCTGGGACCGAACGGCGCCGGCAAGACGACGGTCATCCGCCTTGTCCTGGGGCTGATCCACCCCACGAGCGGCTACGCCGAGGTCTGCGGCCACCGAGTGCCCGGCGAGCTGCAGGGCGCGCTCCGCCACGTCGGCGGCTTCGTCGACGACCCGACGTTCTACCCCCTGATGAGCGCGCGCCGGAACCTGCGTCTGCTCGGCAGCATGACCGGCCCGGTGAGCGAGGAGCGCATCGATGAAGTGCTCGAGATCGTCGCGCTCGACGACCGGGCCGACGACCGCGTCGGCGGCTTCAGCCACGGCATGAAACAACGCCTCGGCATCGCCCAGGCGCTGCTGCACAGCCCGGAGCTCATCGTGCTCGACGAACCCACGAGCGGTCTCGACCCGCGCGGCATGAAGGACGTGCGCGAGCTGATCCGCGAGCTGGGGGCGGCTGGAACGACGGTGTTCCTCAGCTCGCACCTGCTGCACGAGGTGGAGCAGGTGTGCACGCGTGCGGTGATCATCAACAAGGGGCGCGTCGTGGTGCAGGGCCCGGTCAGCGAGCTGCGGCCGCAGACCGACGCGATCAAGGTGCTGACCGGCGACCAGGGCCGCGCCGGCGAGGTGCTGCGCGGCCAGTTCGGCGCCGCCGGCGTCAAGGAGGACGAGGGCTTCCTCGTCGTCGAGGCCGATGAGGACGCCGTGCCCGAGATGGTCCGGCGCCTGGTCGCCGACGGCGTCGAGGTGCGCGCCGTGGTGCCGGCGTCGGAGCAGGGGCTCGAGGACTTCTTCCTCGAGCTGACCTACGACGCCGGCGAGCCGGCGCGTCGTAAACGCCGCGCCGGCCTGGCCCGGCTCCTGCACGGAGGCCGGCGATGAGCGCGACGCCCGACCAGGCGCACGGCGTCGCTCCGGAGGCGGCTCAGGTGCCGGCCGGGCCACCTGCCCACGCCCACGGCAGCACCTCGGGCGGCATGCGCGGCCACCGGTGGGGCGCCCTGCGCCGCGAGTGGATCAAGCTCCTGTTCCAGCGCCGCAGCTATCTCATCTGGGGCGGCGCGTTCGCCATCCCGTTCCTGATCGCGCTCGCCTTCTACCTCGCCCGCAACAACCCCGAGAGTGGCGGCGGCGGTCCGCCTTTCGTCGAGCGGATCACGAGCAACGGCATGTTCGTCACCCTGGCCGCCCTGTTCTTCCTCATCGGCTTCCTGCTGCCCCTGGCGGCGGCCATGGTCGCCGGCTACATGGTCGCCGGCGAGGCCGAACTGGGCACGCTGCGCATCATCCTGCTTCGCCCCGTCCGGCGCGGCTCGTTCGTCCTTGCCAAGTGGACGATCGCCATGGCGTACCTCGGCGTCGGCTTCCTGCTGATGTTCGCGTCCGGCCTGCTGTTCGGCGGCATCTTCTTCGGCCTGCATCCCATGGTGACGTTCTCCGGGACCACCGTGAGCGTCTCGCACGGCCTGGTCCTCATCTCGCTGTCCATGCTCTACGGCCTGGCGGCGATGGCGTGCATCGTCTCCATGTCGCTCTTCTTCAGCACGCTCACGGACTCCAGCCTCACGGCGCTCATCGGGACGATCGTCATCTACATCGTCATCACGGTCCTGATCCAGTTCAGCTACTTCGACTGGCTGCGGCCGTGGGTGTTTCCGAACTACCTGCAGGAGTTCACGAACTTCTTCCGCGACCCGATCTACTGGCGGCCGATCCTGAAGGGGCTCGGCGTGTTCGCGCTGTGGAGCAGTGTGCTGACGTTCGCCGCGTACCTGGTCTTCCGGCGCAAGGACGTGCTTTCCTAGGACGGAGGACGGTGAGGCACATCGAAGACGCGGCCAGACCCACGATGATGCGCGCGATGCAGCTGGCGGCGCCCGCTCCTGTGGCGGAGGCGCCGCTCCGGCTGGTCGAGCTTCCGGTGCCCGAGCCGGGTCCGGGCCAGGTCCTCCTGCGGGTGCTGGCCTGCGGCGTCTGCCGCACCGACCTGCACATCCTCGAGGGCGAGCTGCCGCCGCACCGCTCGCCCGTCGTCCCCGGCCATCAGATCGTGGGCGAGGTCGTGGCGCTCGGGCCCGGTGCCGAGCTCGTCGCGCCGGGTGGCGAGAGGGGCGCACGGCCGCTCACCACGGGAGACCGCGTCGGCGTCCCCTGGCTGCACCGGACCGACGAGACCTGCCGGTTCTGCCGGCGCGGGCAGGAGAACCTCTGCGAGCACGCGCTCTTCACCGGCTGGGACGTGGACGGCGGCTTCGCCGAGTACACGGTCGCGCCGGCCGGGTTCGTCTACCGTCTTCCGGCCGGCATGACGGCGATGGCGGCAGCTCCGCTGCTCTGCGCCGGCATCATCGGCTACCGCTGCCTGCGGCTGGTCGGGATCGTCGGCGACGACGCCGGGCTGCCGGGCGGCGTCGCCGACGCTCCACCGGACCCGCCGGCGCCGAAGCGACTCGCCATCTACGGCTTCGGCTCGGCCGCGTCTCTCTGCACGCAGGTCGCGATCTGGCGCGGCTGGGAGGTCTACGGCATCGCCCGCGACGAAGAGCACCGGGCGATGGCGCTGGAGCTCGGCGCTGTGTGGGCCGGCGAGAGCAGCGACGATCCCGGCGTGCTCTACGACGCCGCCATCGTCTTCGCGCCGGCCGGCGAGCTCGCCGTCGACGCCCTCAAGCGCCTCGACAGGGGCGGCATCGTCGCCCTCGGTGGCATCTACTCGTCGCCCATCCCGCCCATCGAGTACCCGTGGATCTACCACGAGCGCGCTGGTGCGCAGTGTCGCCAACTCGACTCGTCAGGACGCGCGCGAGCTGCTGCGCGACGCGGCCGCCATCCCCATCGTGAGCCGCGTGCAGGAGTACGGGCTCGAGCAGGCCAACGAGGCGCTGCTCGACCTCAAGGAGGACCGGGTGCGCGGCTCGGCGGTGCTCAGGGTCGCCGAGGGCTGACGCAGCCGCCGAGCTCGCGCCGCCTCCGCGTCAGCCTCGCGCCGCGAACCGCGTGACGATCGTCCAGGTCGGGCGATAGCCCCGGCGCTCGTAGAAGCGCAGCGCGCCGGCGTTGCCGGGCACGGCGCCGATGGCAAGGTCCCTGATCCCGCGCGACTCGAGCTCGGCCTCGACCGTGTCCAGCAGGAGGCCTCCCAGACCGCGGCCGCGCTCCTCCGGGACCAGGTACATGGTCTCCAGCTCCGCCACCTTGTCGCCGACCTCCCAGGTGTCGCTCCAGAGGACGTCGCCGTCCGGTTCCACGGCGACCATGGCGTAGCCGACCAGGTCGCCGTCACGGCGGACGAGCAGCAGGAAGGCGTCCGGGCTCTCGAGGCAGTGCTCATACAGTGTGCGGCGGCGGCTCCACGAGGTCTCGTCGCTCACGTGGGGCGCGAGCTCCGGGTCCGCCTCCTGGTGGATCCGATGCAGTGCGAGCCAGAACGGGCGCAGGAGCTCGATAGCTGCGGCGTCGCCGAAGGCGACGGTGACGCCGCCGGGCAGGGCAGGGCCGGCGGGAAGCCTGTCCGATGGCGTCATGGGCTGCTCCAGTCGTCCGTGAGGTGCGAAACCGGTCTCGCGTGGGTCACGCCCGCGCCGTCAGTATCCTCATATGCAGTCGAAGAGAGCGTAGTCGTCGGCGCCGGCTGCGGATTGGCCGCCGCAGGCGCCGACGGCGCCGCAGTCGTCTGCGGCCGGGGTGGCGGTGGCTGGCGCCGGGCCGGTGGCCCTGGCCTCTGCCGCGAGTTCCTCGAGCATCGGCCGCACCAGGTCGCAGTAGGGGAACGGTGCGGCGTAGCCGGCGGCCTCTCCGCGCGCCCGCGCCGCGTAGTGCGCCTGCACCCAGCACTCGCCGCCGCAGGCGTCGGCGACCGGGCAGGCGAGGCACTCAGCCCGGTCGCGGGCGCGCGCCGCGCGCAGCAGCCGCAGGCTGCTGGACGTGCGCCAGATCTCCTCGAGCGGCTGCTCGCGCAGCGAGCCGGCCACGAACGCCGGGTCGCCGGCCGTGATGACGCAGGCGTGCACGCGGCCGGCCGGGTCGATGGAGACGTCGCGGCAGCCCGCGGCGCACAGGTCGTTGCGCTTGCCGAGCCGCCGGCGCCAGCTCGACAGGTTGTCGATGGTGAGGCCGAGCTCGGCGCTCACCGCGAGAAGCTCGCGCACGGCGGCCAGCAGCTCGTCGCCGGTGGGCACCAGGTCGGACGCGGACGCGAGGCCGCTCGCGGACGGGTCGCCTGCCGGTCCGTCCGCATGCGCCCAGGTCATCCCGCGCTGGTGCGGCAGGATGAGGTGGAGCCGGCGCGACCCCGACGGCGTGCAGCTCGCGCGCGAGCTGCGTGAGGCCGGGCAGCGCCGGCCGCACGAGCACGGTGTTCGCCGACCGGCTCCAGGCCGACCGCCAGGAGGCTCGCGACCGAGGCTCATCGCGTCGTCGTAGCTGCCCGGCCGCGCAGGGCGTCGTTGACCGCGCGCGGCCCGTCGATGCTGACGAGCGGCGTGAGCAGCCCGCGCCAGCCGCGGCTGAGCTCGTCCGGCGAGCGTCGTCGTCGATCAGGCTGTTGAAGAAGAAGCGCACCCGGGCCTCGTGCGTTCCGGTGATGTGGTCGACCAGGTCGACGAAGTCGTCGCGGACCAGCGGGTCGCCGCCGATGAACACGAAGCTGTCCGCGCCGAGCGCAGCGCACTGGTCGATCGCGTCGCGCCACTCCGCGGTGGTCAGCTCGTCGTCGGCCTCCGCTGCGCCGTCGTAGCAGTGCCGGCAGGCGCGGCCGCAGCGGTGCGTGACGTGGAGGTACACCTCGCGCAGTCCGCCCAGGGGCTCGCCACGCAGCGGCGAGTCCGCCCACGAGGCGGTCGAGGACGCCGAGGTCGGCGGGCTCGTCGACGTCCACCCAGAGCGGGAGCTGCGCGACCCGCAGGCCTGCGGCTGCGCCGCGCGCAGCGTGTGATCCGAGGAGCCGTGGAGCTGCTCATCGGTGAAGCGATGAGCAGCTCCGCTAGCGCCCCGGCGCCGGCGTCCCAGGTCTCCCGGCCGGCGCCGATGAGGTAGTAACCACCGTCGGCGGCAGGGCCGAGGACCAGTCCGCCGCCGCGAGCTCAGCGAACGCCTGCTCCAGGTACTCCGAGGGGAGCGCGGGGCTGTCGCTGTTGACGACGACCACCGCTGCGGACCCGCCGGCGAAGCGATCCTGCGAAGACGGCGGCGAGCCGCTCGCCAAGGCCCTCGCCGCGCTGCTCCAGCCTGCTCCAGCGGCCGGCGCGGCCGGCGAGCAGGTCGACGGAGGGGATGCGCTGATCGCGGGCGGCGGTCGCAGCCGCCGCGCCATCCGTGTCGCTGGCCGGCGCCTCCGCCAGGACCAGCGCCGCGCCGGGCACGCGCTCGGCGCTCTCCAGCGTCCCGCGCAGCAGGCGCTCGTACACGGCCAGGGCGCCGTCCTCGCCGAGCGCTCGCGCGAGGCGCGTCTTGACGTCGCCCGCACCAGCGGGCGCGCCATCACCACGATCGTCCGGTCGCTCATGCGTCGGTCGCGCCTGCTCATCGCTTCAGTATGGCGAGCGTCCGGCGGAGCGACAACACGAGGCCGGTCCTCACGCCGCCACGGCCGTCGCCAGCTGCCGTGCGCGCGCCAGCCAGTCCGCCAGCGGCAGCGACTCGGGGAGGGGCGAGAACATCGCCAGCAGCAGCGGCAGCCACAGGCCGGCGGCGAGTCCGAGCGCCAGCGGCGTGAGCCAGTACCAGGCGTGGACCACGGGCAGGCAGAGGATGAGCAGCGTGAAGGTCCAGGCGAAGGCCTCGGCGGTGTCCTCGCGGCCGCGGAAGCTGCCGGCGATCCACAGAGCGCCGCCGACGAAGAGGGCCAGCGCGAGCCAGCGGGCGATCTCGGGAGTCGTGAACAGCGCGAGCACGGTGAAGACGAGCGAGCCGCCGGTCCAGTTCGTCCCGCTCTCGAACAGCGAGCCGAACGCGCCGCCGGTGAGGAGGTACGGGACGTACGGGATGAGGAACGCCGGGACGAAGCCGGCGAGGAAGCGGGCGGGCGAGGCTCGCCCGCCCAGCAGCGCCGGCACGAGCAGCCCGAGCGGCGTGACCTTGAGCGCCGCGGCGAGGCCGAGCGCGACGCCGGCCCAGCCGTCGCGGCGGCGCACGAGCAGGGCGGCGGCGAGCACGCAGAAGAAGACCGCCGCCGCCTCCGCGTGCGCCGACGCCCACGTCTGCAGGATGACGGCGGGGCAGAGCAGGTAGAGCACCGTGGCGCGGAGCCGGAACTTGCGCGCGGCGAGGAACCACACCGCCGCCGCGGTGGCGAGGTCGAACGCGCCGAAGACCAGCTTGAAGAGGATCACTTCGGCGCGTGGCGTCACCGCGTGCTCCAGCCGGCCGCGTGGGTCACGGCGGCGACGCCGAGGAACACCGCCTCGGTGAGCGGCGGATAGACCGTCTTCAGCTCGTCGTGGTTGATGAGGCCGCGGCCGGCGTAGCGGACGCGGTCGAGCGGGTGCTCGTAGGGCCGGTACCTGTAGGGATTGATGCCGGCCAGCTGCACGCGCCCGTCCCACACGTAGCGGTGGTAGTCGGTGGTCAGGCTCGGCATCACCGGCAGGAAGACCAGGCGGAGGACCACGGCGGCGACGATGGCGCCGCGCAGCGGGAGGCTCGTCGCCGCCGTCGCCAGCAGCGCGAACCCGGCGCCGGCCAGTACGTAGAATGAGGCGAAGCGCAGCGAGTGGACGAGCAGGTCGCCGGAGAGCGCGAGCCCGACCAGTCCGGCGGCGAGGATGGCGAGGCCGAGGTAGGCGCGCACCGTTGGAGTCTTCAGCAACTTCATCCGCGCCAGACTACTGCATCGTCGTGCCCGTGCTCGACGAGGCCGAGGCCCTGCCCGCGCTCCTGGCGGAGCTCCGCGGCCTCGGCCTGCTGCGGCGCACGGTCTTCGTCGACAACGGCTCCATCGACGGCGGGCCGGAGCTGGTCCGCGCCGCCGGCGCGGCGCTGCTGCGCGAGCCGCGCCGCGGCTACGGCTACCCGTGCCTGACGGGCGCCCGCGCCGCCGCGGCCGCGGGCGCCCGCGCCGTCGTCTTCATGGAGGCGGACGGCACCGACGACCCGGCCCAGACCAGGCACCTCGTCGGGCCGGTGCTGGCCGGCGTCGCCGACCTCGTCATCGGGTCGCGGCGCCGCGCCGTGCGCGGCGCCTCGACCGGCCGCATGCCGCTGCATCAGCGGCTCGGCAACGACTGGCTGGCGTTCAACCTGTGGCTCTTCTTCGGCCTGCGTCTGAGCGACGACGGGCCCTTCCGGGCCGTCCGCACCGACCTGCTCGAGACGCTGCGGCTGGAGGAGCGCGCCTATGCGTTCCCCACCGAGATGGCGGTGAAGGCGCGTCTCGCGGGCGCGCGCATCGCGCTCCGCGACACGCGCTACCGCTCGCGCGCCGGCGCGTCCAAGATCGCCGGCACGTGGCGCGGCTCCGCGCTCGCCGTGCGCGACATCTTCTGGTGCCTGCTGCGGCTGGGCCTGCTGGGGTTCAGGCCCGGCCGGCGGGACGCCGCCGCCCGGGCCGAAGGTCAGTAGACCGGCAGTCGCGGGTGCGCGTTCCGGCGCGCCAGCAGCGCGTCCAGCCCGAGCGTCCGGCCCGCCTGCGAGAGGCTGACGGCCAGCAGCAGCGCGGCCATGACGATGTACGTGCCGGGCCAGTCCGTGGTCCCCGACGTCGCCACCAGCAGGTTCAGCTGGAAGAGCGCCGCCAGCAGAGCCGAGACGGGCGTGAACGCACCCAGCACCAGGAACAGGCCGAAGACCACGAACTCGATCGAGAACTGCCCGTACGCGAAGACGGTCGAGTGCGGGATCATCACCTTGTTCAGCAGGTCGGCGTAGAGGCTCACCTTGGTCGTGTCGGCGTAGTGCTGCACGAAGTGGGCCCAGCCGCTCGGGGAGTAGAAGCCCTTGCTGAGGTTGTACGACCAGACGGAGAGGAAGATGACGCCCATGACCACGCGCAGGAACGCCATCATCAACTCGACGCGCGTCTCGCGCGTCGCCCACAGCTTCACGCGAGCCCTCCTCGGTCGTCACACGGCAGCGTACCCCGTCGGCCTGTGCGCGACGCGCCGCGCCGATGACGCCGGCGCGGCGGCCCCGGACCGGCGCCTCAGCCGCCGGCGACCGGCAGCAGGATGTCGAGGCGGTCGCCGGCGGCCAGGCCGGTCTCCTTGACCTGGCTCGGCGGCAGGTGGCGTCCGTTCAAGCGTGACGACGACCAGCAGGCGGTCGCCGTAGAAGATGCGCTGCTCGTAGTGCGGCGCCTGCTCGACCACCGCGCGCGAGAGCCTCGACGACGGTGGACGCCTCGCAGGCGATGTCGCGCGGGGGCTGCGGCGAGGTGAGCGCGGCCGGCAGGCCGACGGTGATCGCGGGCACGGGGTCCTCCCGTCGTAGTGGTGGCGTCGGCCAGATTATCCCACGTATGTCCGCCGGGCTTCTCATCACGATCTCGCATGCTGACGCCCCGCGGCTTGACGACGCCTCGCAGCCGCGCAGAATGATTCTCGATAAAACTTATCGGGAATAAGGAGATTCAGCAGGTGGTCCTTGGGGTCCCGGTCGCGGGGAGTGAGATGAAGGTCTCGTCGAAGAGCAGATACGCCCTCATGGCGCTGGTCGAGCTCGACCTGCGCACGCGGGGCACCGGCAAGCCCGTGCGTCTCACCGACCTCGCCCACGAGCGCGGGATCCCCGAGCAGTTCCTCGAGCAGCTCTTCGCCGGCCTTCGCCGCGCCGGCCTGCTGGCGGGTCACCGCGGCGTCGGCGGTGGGTTCACCTTCGCGCGGCGTCCCGACCAGCTGACCGTCCTGGACGTCGTGGAGGCGCTGGACGGAGCCCTGGACGCAGACTGGGGCTCTGGGGGACTGGGACGTCGAGGAGCGCGCCGCGGCCGGCGCCGTCTGGCGCGCGGCCGGCGAGGCCTACCAGGGCGTGCTCGCCCGCACGACCGTGAGCGATCTCGCCGAGCGCGAGCGCCTGCAGGGCGCCGGCGGACCCATGTACGAGATCTGACGACAACGACAAGGAGCAGACCAGTGAAGATCGCAGACGACATCACCGCCCTGATCGGCGGCACGCCGCTCGTCAAGCTGCGCGGCATCTCGGAGCGGTCCGGCGCGACCATCGTCGGCAAGCTCGAGTCCTTCAACCCGGGCGGCAGCGTCAAGGACCGCATCGGCCTCTCGATGATCGACGCGGCCGAGCAGGCCGGGCTGATCTCGCCGGACAAGACGACCATCGTCGAGCCGACGAGCGGCAACACCGGCATCGCCCTTGCCATGGTGGCCGCCGGGCGCGGCTACCGCGTGGTGCTGACCATGCCGGAGACCATGAGCGTGGAGCGCCGTAACCTGCTGCGCGCGTACGGCGCCGAGCTCGTCCTCACGCCGGGCCCGGCAGGCATGAAGGGCGCGATCGCCCGGGCCGAGGAGCTCAGGCAGGAGATCGAGGGCGCCTTCGTGCCGCAGCAGTTCGAGAACCCGGCCAACCCCGAGGTGCACCGCCGCACCACCGCCGAGGAGGTCTGGAACGACACCGACGGCAAGGTGGACGTCTTCGTGGCCGGCGTCGGCACCGGCGGCACCGTGACCGGCGTCGGCGAGGTGCTCAAGGAGCGCAAGCCCGACGTGCGGATCGTCGCCGTGGAGCCCACGGACTCGCCGGTGCTCAGCGGCGGCCAGCCCGGCCCGCACAAGATCCAGGGCATGGGCGCCGGGTTCATCCCCAAGGTGCTGAACACGCACGTCTACGACGAGGTCGTCCAGGTGACCAACGAGCAGGCGTTCGAGGCGGCACGCGAGCTGGCTTCCGAGGGCATCCTCGTCGGCATCTCCGCCGGCGCCAACGCCTACGCGGCGTACCTCGTCGGCAGCCGTCCCGAGAACAAGGGCAAGCTCATCGTCACCGTGATGTGCGACACCGGCGAGCGCTACCTCTCGACGGTCCTGTTCGCCGAGCCCGAGCCGGCGGAGACGACCACCGTCTGAGCAGGGACGCGTGCAATCCATCGGCCGCGTGATCGGCGAAGTCCGGGCGGCCGCAGGCGCCCTGGGCCATGACGAGC
Source organism: uncultured Thermoleophilia bacterium (assembly GCA_963739595.1). Classification (GTDB taxonomy): domain Bacteria; phylum Actinomycetota; class Thermoleophilia; order UBA2241; family UBA2241; genus CAIXSE01. Next base: position 4,429 of record CAVUBA010000010.1, on the reverse strand, counting down.
GGCGTCGTCGCCTCAGGGTCTGGTCAGACCGGGGACCGGGTCGCGGGCTGCCGCCCCGAGCGAGCTGCTTGCGCATGTAGATCGCGGTCCAGGCCGAGCTCGTGCCGTCGTGCGTACTCGACGTAGCCGACGCGCTCGTAGAGCGCCTGGTTCTCGACCATGATCTCCTGGGTGTACAGGTAGATGGAGTCGTGCCCCGCGTGCGAGCGCCTTCTCCTCCGCCAGCCCGAGCAGATAGCGGCCCAGGCCCGTGCCCTGCTGGGCCGGCGCCACGGCGATGTTGTCGAGGAGGAAGCCCTCCGAAGCCTCTTCGAGCACGAGCACTGCGACAATGACTCCCCCGTCCTCAGCGACCGTCACATCGTGCTCGGCGATGAGGGCGTCGTAGTCGTCGCGCATCGGCCCCGGCACCTTGCCGTTGCGCTCGACGTAGTGCTCGGTACGCGGCGCTGACGCAGGCGGCCGCCCCGGACGCGTCGTCCGGGGCGGCCGCCCGAGCCGTGTACTCGCTCAGATGTGCGGGAAGTTGCAGCGGCATCGACGGTGGACTGTCGTGAGCGAGCGTGCTCCGCCGCGTGGCCCAGCCCGGCGAGGGCTCGCATGTCGGGCGGCACCTGCCGGGAGGTCGGGCGGTCGATCCAGCGACTTCGCCGGAGCAGGGTCGGCTAGCCGCCGCGAGCTTCTGGGCCTGAGCAGTTCCGCGACCTGGAAGGCGACGTCGAGCGACTGCCTCGCGTTGAGGCGCGGGTCGACGAGCGACGAGTAGTGGATGCCCAGATCGCTCTCGGCCACCGGCTCCGCGCCGCCGACGCACTCGGTGACGTCGTCGCCGGTGAACTCGAGGTGGACGCCGCCCGGCCACACGTCCTCGGCGCGGCAGGCGGCGAAGAACCCGCGCAGTTCGCCCATGATGTCGTCGAAGCGGCGAGTCTTGATCCCGCCGGTCGTCACCATGCCGTTGCCGTGCATCGGGTCGCAGGCCCAGACCACGGGGTGCCCCGCGTCCCGGACCGCGCGGAGGAGCGGCGGCAGCAGCGTCTCGACCTGGTCGGCGCCGAGGCGCGCGATGAGCGTCAGCCGGCCGGGGTCGCGCTCGGGGTCGAGCCGGTCGCAGAGCGCGACGAGCTCGTCGGCGCTGATGCCGGGCCCGACCTTGCAGGCCACGGGGTTCTGGACGCCGGTGAAGAACTCGACGTGCGCGCGTGCCGGGTCCCTCGTGCGCTCGCCGATCCACAGGAGGTGGGCCGAGCAGTCGTACCAGTCGCCGGTCAGGCTGTCGCGCCGGCAGAGGGACTCTTCGTAGGGCAGGACGAGGCCCTCGTGGCTCGTGTACAGGTCGACCTCGTGCAGCTGGTGCTCGCGATCGAGGTCGATGCCGCAGGCGGACATGAAGCGCAGGGCGTCGTCGATGCCGCGCGCGATCCGCTCGTAGCGGCGTCCCTCGGCGGAGCGGGCGACGAACTCCTGGTTCCAGATGTGGACCTGCGTGAGGTCGGCGAAGCCGCCCTTGGTGAAGGCGCGCAGGAGGTTGAGCCGCGCGGTGGACTGGTGGTAGGCCTGCAGCATCCGCGCCGGGTCGGGTACGCGCGCGCTCGGCGTCGGGGATGTCGTCGTTGACCAGGTGGCCGCGGAACGACGGCAGCTCGACGCCGTCGACGAACTCGGTGGGGCTCGAGCGCGGCTTGGCGAACTGCCCGGCCGCGCGGGCAAGCTTGACCACCGGCAGCGCGGCGCCGTAGGTGAGCACCGTCGCCATCTGCAGCATGATCTTCAGGTTGTCGCGGATGTGCGGAGCGGAGAGGTCCCGGAACGACTCCGCGCAGTCGCCCACGTGGAGCAGGAAGCCCTGCCCCGCGGCGACGCCGGCCAGCGCCCGGCGCAGCTGCCGCGCCTCACCCGCGAACACGAGCGGCGGCAGCGCGCGCAGTTCCGCGAGGGTCGCGTCGACCGCGGCGGGATCAGGCCAGTCGGGCTGCTGGTCCGCCGGAAGGGCGCGCCAGGAGTCTGGGCTCCACGGCTCGTCCGTCACGCCAGCATCCGCTCCACTGCCTGGAGCGCCTTGACGCGCGTCTGCTCCGGCACCGTCACCTCGTGCTCGAGCACGTCGTCCCACTCGTCGCCCAGCGTCGCCACGCACTTGTCGAGCGTGGTGAGCTTCATGTTCGGGCAGACGGCCTTGTTCGAGGCCGGGATGAACTTCTTGTCGGGGTACAGCGCGCCGAGCCGGTACAGCAGCCCCGTCTCGGTGGCGACGACGAACGTCCGCGCGTCGCTCGTGCCGGGGTAGCGGAGCATGCCGGAGGTGCTGGTGACGACGTCGGCGATCTCCAGCACCTCGCGCCGGCTCTCCGGGTGGGCCATGAGGACGCTGCCCGGGTTGGCGGCGCGGATCTCATCGATCTCGGCCGCGCGGAAGTCGTCGTGCACGTGGCACCAGCCCTGCCAGAGGATCATCGTCTCCTCGCGGCCGGTCTGGCGGGCGACGTAGTCGCCGAGGTTCCTGTCGGGCACGAAGATGATCTGCTGGTCCTTGGGGAAGCGGTCGACGATCTGCACCGCGTTGGCGCTCGTGCAGCACACGTCGGTCTCGGCCTTGATGTCCGCCGACGTGTTCACGTAGGCGACCACGACGGCGTCCGGATGCTCGGCCTTGAGCTTGCGCAGGCCGGCGACCGTGACCATGTCGGCCATGGGGCAGCCGGCGCGCTTGTCGGGCATGAGCACCGTCTTCTGGGGCGAGAGGATGTAGGCCGTCTCGGCCATGAAGTGCACGCCGCAGAACAGGATCGTCTGGTGCGGGTCCTTCTGCGCGATGCGCGAGAGCTCGAGGGAGTCGCCCGTGAAGTCGGCGGCGTCCTGCACCTCGGGGCGCTGGTAGTTGTGGGCGAGGATCACGACGTCCCGCTCGGCGGCGAGGCGGCGGAGTTCCTGCTGGAGCGCGGCGAAGTCGGGCATGGGGTCACCGAAGGTCGTTGGCGCGGGCGGCTCACCCTCGCCGGTTGGCGTGAAGCCCGATTATACGCTCGCGGCATCCCCGGGGAGCGCGGCCGCCCCACGGGTCCCGCTCTCGCCGCCGCTCGACGTCGCGGTTGACCTCCACGCCGACCAGAAGCGCGAGGTTCAGCAGCCAGGCCCACACGAGGAACGCGACCGCCGCGCCCAGCGTGCCGTACACGCGGTTGTAGGAGCTGAAGTGGTCCAGGTAGAGGCTGAAGCCGGCGGAGGCGGCGATCCACAGGGCGACGCCCACGGCCGCGCCGGGGAGCAGCCACCAGAGCGCCGGCTGGCGCCGGCTCGGGGTGAACTTGTACAGCAGCGTGAAGAGCAGCAGCCCGAGCACGATGAGGAGCGGCCACTTGATCCACGTCCAGAGGTGGAGCGGCCCCGAGCCGATGCTGCTGACGTCCATGACCCAGCGGCCGAAGGGTCCGACGAGCGCGACGGCGGCCGCCGTCAGCGACAGCAGCACGAGGAGCAGCAGCGCGAGGCCGACGCGCAGCGGCAGGCTCTTCCAGAACGGCCGCCGGAGCGTGATCTCGTAGATCCTGTCCGAGGCGGCCATGGTCGAGCCGACGTACGCCGAGGCCGCCCAGAGCGAGAGGACCAGGCTCCCGATCAGGACCAGGCCGGACCGCTGCGACGTGAGGACGGAGTCGAGCACGGCGGAGACGGCCTGCGCCGCCCAGGGCGCGCCGAGCTCCCCGAGCGTCTTCAGCAGCGAGTGCACGGCGTCGGGGGAGAGGCCGACGAGGCCGAGCAGGGAGACGACGACGATGAGCGCCGGGAGCAGCGAGAGCACCGTGTAGTAGGTGAGGGCGGCGGCGAGCTGGGTGAGCTCGTGCGAGAACACGGCGCCGACGATCGCGACCACCTCGCGCCACGCCCGCGCACCCGCCCCCGGCTGCTTCTCCACCGCGTCCTCCCCGGCCCGACTGCTGGCCACAGCCTACCCCAGCCCTTCGTCCGGGAGGCGGCCGATCGTTCGCGCCGCGGCCGCGGGGAGTGAGGCGCCCGCGGCGCGGGTACGACACTCGCGACCGTCTCTGGAGGGCGAGGTGGGGTCATGGCGGAGTAGAGGACGACAGGGTGGCGCCGTACGAGCGACTCGAGCGCTTCGGCAAGGCCAGCTGGTGGGCGCTCGGCCTCGTCCTGCTCATCGCCGTGGCGTTCTACCTTCTCCAGCGGTTCGGGAGCTTCATCCTGCCGTCGCTCGTCGGCATCGTGCTGGCGACGACGCTGAGCCCCGTCGTCGGCTGGATGGAGCGGCATCGCGTGCCGCGGATCGTCGGCGCCATCATCGTCAGCCTCCTCGTCGTCCTCGTGCTCGTCGCGCTCGCGTGGGCTGCCGTGGTCATCGTCGTCGACCAGAGCGCGCAGATCTGGCACACGCTCACCGAGGCCTCCGGCCGCATCGACCGCTGGCTCGGCG